>JAQULP010000001.1 GCA_028718525.1 Sulfuricurvum sp.
TTCTTAAAAACAATCAAAGTAAATAGACGGTTGTTGTATTGTGTTGACATTAAAGGTCAACGTCTTCGAGTACCTCTCGAACCGTTTAACCTACTTAGTTTTCAATGATCGCAAACTCAAACTTAACCCTTCTTTCGAAGCGCCTCATCGTTTGTGGACGGGAATTATAGGGGAATATCAAACAAATGTCAAGAGCATTCTCAAAGAATTTGAAAAAACCTGAGAAAAATTGCTTTTTCTATGGGTATTGGATTGAGACAAATCCTGTTTCAGGTCGTATCGTAATAACAGCTGTCTTATCATTTTCCCCCGTCAAGGTAATATTCATATCTGATGTTAGTCTGTAATTACGCCAATCTTCAGTGGCTGGATCATTTAAAGATGTATTACGGTAGGGTCTTCCAAACGAGTCAAATACGACTCTTTTTTGTGTAGAATTCACAGCATTCGCTCCGCCTGAAACCGTTACATTTTTAATACCGTATTTTCGAGTCAAGTTAATAATCTTATTATCATCAACCGTATTGTTGAAACTTCCGTTTCCAAGTGTCTCACCAGTCATCGGATCAGTCGCCTCTTCATCAATCGTCGAATCACCATCATCCGATTTATCAGAAAAAACTTCATAAAACCATTCTTTTTGACCATTATTATTGACATCATGCACTGAACGAATGTAAAACATCCACATTTCACGATACCATAATTGTTGATTGGCATCGAAGCGATCATCAACAATAGCCAGATGTTGAGTATACCGAATATGGCCGGCTACTTGCTCTGCCGCTTGTTGTAATTGGTTTGAAGTAAAACTCGGCATGGACAATACAGCCAGAACACCGATTACAACGATGACAAAAATAAATTCGAGCATTGTAAAAGCTGCACGCTTCATATTCACTACCTTAAAGAAATGTGACAAGTAAATGATTATAACGAAAGTATGAAGAAAAAGAGGAAAAACGACGGGTAGGAATCAATCCCCGTGTAAATCACGGGGAAAAAGAAAAATTAAATTTCGTCTGCCATTTGGACATCGTAAAGGATGTCATCCATCGGATGGCGATACATCGGCATGTCAAGGCGTTTTTCATCAAGTACGTGACCGATGAAACCGATTGTACGACCAGCGATGAAGAACGCATTCAAAGTACCGGATGCGATGAACTCATTGATCTCTTCTTCAGAGTAGCCAAGAGCACGCCACATATCTACCATCAAAATACCGATAGTACCGTCAACGTTAAGAATCAAATTCTCTTTTTTAGACGTTGTAAGCGCTTCAACCGTTCTTGCATAGTCAAGAAGCGGAGTTGCAGGGAAGTACTCTTTTGCATAGTCCATCAACCCTTTAACACGAAGGTCAGGGTTTTTAAGAGATTTGATACGGTGACCGATACCTGGAATCGGAATACCTAATTTTTTCATATGGTTTAGGAACTCTGCAGGTGTCAAGTTGTTATCATCTGCATATTTGAAATGTTCTGCAGCACCATCAATCGCACCACCGAAACGTGGTCCGATAGTGAGTAGTCCCGTTACCAATGATTCAACAACCGATTTACCGGCACGCGCCGTTACTTTTGCGTTGTGCGCACCCGAAACAGCCGGACCATGGTCTGCAACGGTTTTGATTACCGTTTCGATGAAATCTGTAGCCCATTTTGGATACTGTTTTTTGAACCATAGAAGTGAGATAACGTCACCGATACCTTTTCCAGTACTTGGCAATGCAACTGATGAGATAGGGAAACCGGCATAAGTTGCTTCATCTCCGCGATCATCAGAAATAGTACAGATGAACTCTTTTTTGCGACGTACTTTTGGAACAACGTTCATATCCGGCTCAGGGATATTTTTGATAACACCGTCCGCTTTCAACTTACCGTATACTTCAGCGATTTTTGCCGGAAGGTCATTGAATGTCGCAGGGACATAGATACCAGCATCCGCCATTGCTTTGTTTTTTGCTTCAGCAGTTTCAGCGGCAGCATTAGCCGATGCACCTGCGTGACCGAATTGAACACCTGAATCGTAATATTTAGCAATTGTACCGATACACCATGCAATGATTGGCTTAGTAATACGTCCAGATTTAACGGCTTCGATTACTTTATACTCTTCTGTACCACCAACTTCCCCGAGTAAAATCATATATTTTACTTCCGGGTTATCTTGCATACGAAGAAGATTATCGATAAATACTGAACCTACGAAACGGTCACCGCCGATCGCAACACCCTCAGCAATACCATCTGCATTGATGGCAATAATATTAGAAAGCTCGTTGAACAAACCACCCGAACGGGTTACAAGGCCACAAGAACCTGCGCGGTGTAATTTAGAGTTTACGATGTTTTCGATGGTTCCACCGACGTTTGCAATTTTGAATGCTCCCGGAGAGATACCACCAACGGTAGCAGGTCCGATTACGATTACCCCTTTATCACGAGCAGCTTGGTTCATAGTTCGTGCAAGACGCTCAGGAATCCCTTCTGCTGTAATCATAATTGATTTGAAACCGCCCATATTCAATGCTTCCATAGTCACATCATACGCAGTACGGAAAGATGCAAAGTTCAAAAGAACGTCTGCTTGCGGCTGAGCCGCTTTAGCTTCTGCAGTATTTTTATAAAGCGGGATCATCACTTCATCTGGACCCCAGAAGAATTTTTCAAATTTGTTGCTGCTTGTCGGTGCAACAATACCTGCTACCGATGGCTTAGCACGTTTGATTGTGTAATCATAGTCAAGCATACGCTGAATAGCGCTTGCGTTGTTATTCCAAAAAATAGCCTGTGTGTCTTTAGTAAATAGTTGTGCCATCTTCTCTCCTTACGCCTCAACTGCCATACGAACGATGTCAGTTACGTGTGTTTCAGGACCATAAACATCGATCCAAATACCCATTCTGTCTGCCGCTTCTTTAATGTCTTTAAGACCTTTTTCATAGTTTGGACCACCACGGCGAACGTAGATTTTCATTCCAACTGCTTTCATTTTATCTTGGTACTCTTCGAATGCTTGAATGATACCCGTAAATGTTTTGGCAACGTCGGTAAAATTCGCGATCGCTCCGCCAATAATAAGGATTTTGTCACGTCCTTGTACATCTTTTTTACGTGTCATCAAATCAAGGATCGTTTCAGCATAAAACTTGGTTTCGCCGGTTGTCGGTCCACCAGAATACTCACCGTAGTTTGCCAAATCATCGATACCTGCAAGGTCAGCGATCGTGTCAGCGTAAACAACTGAAGCACCGCCACCGGCAACCATCGTCCAGATGCGTGCATCCGGTTTAAGAAGTGTCAGTTTCAGTGATGCACCCGTTTTAGAGTCCGCATCTTCGATTGCAAGAACTTCCGGAGATTTCTCTTCCATACCGAATGCTGTAGGGTACTCAACATCGCCCCATGCATTCGCCATCAAGAATCCTGCCGTATCATCAAGTTTTGCAACCATATCAAGAAGTTCGATTTTGTTCCCTTGCATAACGAATGGATTGATTTCAAGGTAAGCGAAGTTTAGTTCACGGTATGCTCTGAAGAAACCGATTGCAAATTCGGCAAATGCAGCTTTATCTTTGTCCGCAACATCTGCAGGGATATTTGCTTTGATTTTTGCTGCAATTTCTTCTTCACTCTCAGTGATTTTAAAAGAAACTTCAGTTACTTTTTCTTCCCATCCTTCTTCAACTTCCATCCCACCTTCAGCCGACATATATAGGACATCGTCATCACCGACTACGGTAGCAGAGATATAATATTCTTCAGCTTGTTCATGAGGAGTGAATGGCTCAACAATAAAGTGAGTCAAATAGTCAACCGATGGGTTACCCGATGGTGTGTCACCATCAAAAGAAAAGTAAACTTCTTGTTTCTCTTTTGCTTTGCTGTCAATCCAGTCAGCAGCTTTTACAAGTGTTACATCACCTGGTTTTTGGTCCTTGAAGAGTACAAGTCCGTTTTTACCACGTTTACCAAAAAGCATATCCGGCTTAGCAACCAGTTTTTTCTCGTTTAACCACGCATGCTCAATCGCAGCTTCTCTAAGTTCTGGTCCGTTTTTGACCATGACGGTTTCATATGCATATGTAAAGTTTGGAAAGTATTTATTCCAGTGCTTTGCCAAAATTGACTTCGCATCAAATTCACGAATCGCTTTTTGAGCCATTGCAACCCCTTCTGAAAATATTATTGGTAGAAATTATATCATTTATGAGTAGATTGAACCCTATCTAAGCGGCATTAAATAAAAGAAGATTGTTATTTGTTTACTTTTGTAACATATGTTTCATACACTGGAGCATTTATGTAACTAATTGTAACTTTTTTACTTTCTTGAGTGGCACTTTGATCCAAACGATAACTTTCACACTGTGTTATACCGTAAAAACGAAGTCGTAACTGCAACTTTTCATCCCCTGCATCAATACAGCCTACATTGTTACGATGCAATACTCCAGCCAATTCTTTTGCAATATGCATAGGATAGGAAAAGTGATGTGTCGGATTAGTCATAAAACGGTAAAAATGTTGATTAAAAAATACCGCTAATACATTGGCAATCAATAGGATAAATGCACTGTAAAAAAGGATTCGATACCGTCCGCGGAATTCGCGTAAACGAATACGATAGGTGTGTAAAAACGTTTGTGCCGCAAGGGGCAGCGCCAAAAGTAAAAATGGGGCAAATGTTTGCACTTCAACCCTTTGACGAAACGATAACAGGAGAGAAATGATAAAGGCACTTATGGCAATCATCCAAATTAAATCCCACTCTTTGGCGATCATGCGACGATAAAGGACATAAAAGAGATACAAAAAGACGACTGGTGAAAAAATAGCGGTATAAACGCCCAGGGCATCCAAAAAACGGCTTTCCGGCAACCCTCCGACATGTACGCCGTATAAACTTACCGAAATTATCAATAAGAAACTTCCGACACCTATGTAAAGATACTCTTTACGATAAATTCCATAAAGGGCTATTGCAAAAAAAAGATATGCAAATGCAGGATCGACGACAATCAATAAAGGTAAAGCGGCTAAAGAATAACGTTCGTATTGTAAAAAAAGATAACCAAACAAAAAGAGCGATACAATCACCAACCCCGCATTATCTATAACCAAAGCGGCACTCGTGACACCGGGGAGGAGTATATATATCAAAACAATCCATAATCGATCCGATTCTCTTGAAACATAAAATTTTGACATTGCATACAACAATATGACAGAAATAATATGTAATACGACCATCGGTATTCTAAGTGCGTAGTCATTATGACCAAAAAGAGACAAAGAAGTAGTAATTATGGTTTTAAGGAGAGAAAAATCACCGTATAGAATTTGCGCTTCGTGATAGCCGATAGAGAGCCCGCCAATCTGTAAAGTCAGAATTAAAAAATTTATCCCGAGCAGTACACAAAATAAGGCTTTTTCTTTCATAGTTTCAGAAAATTATTAATTATCTCATGTCCGAATTCACTCATTATCGACTCTGGATGGAATTGAACTCCATAAATCGGCTTATCTTTAATTTGCAGTGCCATGATTTCATGATCATCTTCACTATACGCAGTCGGAATAATCGAATCCGGAAGATTGTCTTGTTCAACAATCAAAGAATGGTACCGAGTAGCAGTAAAAATTTCAGGCAGCTTATGGAAAATAGGAGTTTCTCCGACTCTTACCATTTTGGAGGTTTTGCCGTGCATCATCCGTTTTGCCCGTACAACATTGCCGCCAAAAACCTGAGCAATACTTTGATGCCCTAAACAAATTCCAAGGATGGGAAGCTTATCCGAAAAATATCGGATTGCCTCTAGCGTTACCCCGGCATCATCCGGAGTTGCGGGTCCCGGAGAGATAATGATTTTTTCTGGTTTAAGGGCTTCAATCTCTTCAACACTTAATTCATCGTTACGAATGATTTTGAGATCAGCGCCAAGTTCCAAACAATACTGAACGATGTTATAGGTAAAACTATCATAGTTATCAATCATTAATATCATTCGGTTTCCTTCACCATACTTTGAGTGTATTATACAAGCTATCACGTTCAACAGCAGTAAAACCACTATTTTTTATTAAAGCTACAAACTCATGTAAATTAACGCCATGGGCACTTTTTGCACCTGCTGCGGAGTTAATCGACTCTTTTTCAATAGTTCCGTCCAAATCATTGGCACCAAACTCCTGCGCTACCAAAGCCAAATTAACGGTAGAGGTGACCCAATAGGCTTTCAAATTAGGGACATTGTCCAATACAATCCGGCTAATAGCCATTGTTTTTAAAATTTCATGCGCAGTTATAAACTCTTTCACATTCAAAAAATTATTTTCACTTTGATAAACCAGCGGGATAAAACAATTAAATCCACCTGTCATATCTTGCAAATCACGGATGCGCATCATATGATCAATCCGGTGAGATCGTTCCTCAACATGACCGAAAAGCATCGTGACGTTGGATTTCATCCCCCGTTCGTGCCATTTACGGTGAATTTCAAGCCATTGTTGCGAATTCACTTTCCCTTTGCAAATATAATCACGTACGTGCTCATCAAAAATTTCGGCCCCGCCGCCCGGCATCGAATCGACTCCGTTAGCAACCATTAAATCTAAAATCTCATCGTAGCTTTTACCGTATTCTTCCGCTAGGAAATGGACTTCTGCGGCGGTAAGAGCTTTGATATGAAGTTGCGGATGACGTGCTTTGATTTTACGAAAAACTTCCAAATACCATTCCAAGCCCGTATCGGGATTATGTGCAGAGACGATGTGAACTTCTGAAATTCCCCGAGACGCGATATCATCCGTAATCGCTAAAATTTCTTCGTGGCTCATCGTGTAGGGATTTGGATTTTTTCGACTGGCACTGTAGGCACAAAATTTACAAACATCTTTACAAATATTGGTCGGGTTAATATGACGATTGATATTAAAATAAGTTTGTTTTCCGTGTAATGCTTGTCTTCTTTCGTCAGCCAGTTCACCTAAGGTAAAAAGGTCTAAATCATATAGAGCAACCGCTTCGTCAAAACTAAGCCGCACATTTTGTTTTATTTTGTTTATCAGTAAATCCATCATTTTAATCTCTATATTATTGTTTTCGCGTATTATAGCGAAAGAAAAATTCCCAAATTTATGTCGGTACCATTTTACAACCTACTATAAGGTTCAAATATTCTATCCGTCAACTGCTACTTACCTCTTTGTGCTACAATTTGCCCAATAATTTATAAAGGATACTTTGTTAATGTCCAAATCCCTTGAAAAAAACGAATTACTCTCTGTCATACACGAATCCAAAAAAGCTTTCTATTTTGCCGCTTTTGTCAGTCTTTTTATTAATTTGCTTATGTTAGTTCCCCCGCTTTATATGTTGCAACTTTATGATCGTGTTTTATCCAGCCGAAGCGAAGAGACACTCATAATGCTCACTCTTATTGTGATTGTGATGTTTGCCATAATGGGAATATTGGAATTTGTGCGCTCACGCATTTTAATCCGAGTCGGCAACAGCATTGATGCTAAACTCAACACCCGTCTCTTTAATGCGATGTTCGCTTTGGCCAATCGTCAACCGGGAAAATCAACAGCCCAACCATTGTCCGATTTGACACTTATACGTCAGTTCCTTACCGGAACACCTCTATTCGCTTTTTTTGATACCCCTTGGATCCCTATTTATATCGGCATTATGTTTATGTTTCATTTTTGGCTGGGATGGTTTGCCATTTTTGCAGCATTGGTAGCATTCACCCTGACGTTAATCAATGAGAAGCGGACGAAGAATGCCCTTGAATCATCCAATAAATTTTATCAACAATCACAAACGTATATTCAGACGAGCTTACGCAACTCTGAAATTATAGAAGCTATGGGGATGCATGAAAATGTCCGTAGACGATGGCAAAAACGCTATTCTTCTTTTTTAACCGAGCAGTCCAATGCAAGTGATGAAGCAGGTTTATGGTCCAATCTCTCCAAAACGATACGTATGCTCATGCAATCTCTTATTTTAGGACTAGGCGGTTATTTAGCAATTATTGGTGAAGTTACACCCGGTATGATGATTGCGGGGTCCATTATATTGGGACGGGCTTTAGCTCCGGTAGATTTAATGACCAATACATGGAAACAATTTAGCGGGGCACGAATGGCGTACCACCGTTTAGGAAAAATGCTTACCGATTTTCCGGAAAAAGAGAAACCAACCCCGCTTCCTATCCCTAAAGGGTTCATCGATCTCGAAACGATAACCGTCGTACCTCCGGAAGCAAAAATACCGGCGGTAAAGGGGGTCAGTCTTTCCATAAAAGCAGGAGAAATCGTAGGGATTATCGGTCCGAGTGCAGCTGGGAAATCATCCCTTGCACGTGCAATTTTAGGCGTCTGGCCGCTCCATTCCGGAAAAGTCCGAATCGATGGAGCCGAAATCAATCATTACGATCGGGCGATACTGGGTAAACATATCGGCTATTTACCCCAAGATATCGAACTTTTTGACGGTACCATCACAGAAAATATCGCCCGTTATGAAGATCCGAAACCGGAAAAAGTCGTTGAAGCAGCTCTGGTCTCAGGAGTTCATGAAATGATCTTGCAGCTTCCCCAGGGATATGATACCCCGATAGGACCGGGTGGAATAGCACTTTCGGGAGGACAACGTCAGCGAATAGGCTTGGCACGTGCCATTTATGAATACCCTGCTCTTGTTGTTTTAGACGAACCGAATTCAAATTTGGATGATGCGGGAGAACGGGCTCTTGTACAAGCGATTGCAGAACTTAAAAAAAGGGGAACGACCGTTGTCTTGATTACCCATCGCCCCGCTATATTAGGCATTACCGATAAAATTGCTTTTATGCGTGAAGGACAACTGCAACTCTTCGGTTCACGAGATGACGTTTTGGCTGCTTTGGCACCCAAACCGGCAAGCACGGTGCAACAAGGAGTACAAGGATGAATATTCAAGAGACACAACTCATGGCGGCAGATGATTTTCCGACTCCGCAAACCGATGATCGCCATTATCGCAGATTAGGATGGATTGTTTTAGTACTCTTCATAGGTATTTTTGGAATTTGGGGTTCTTTAGCTCCCCTAAGCAGTGCGGTATCAGCTCCGGGCAAAGTGATCGTTGCATCGAATAACCGAATAGTCCAACACCTCGAAGGGGGAATCATTAAAGCGATAAACGTTAAGGATGGAGACAGTGTTTCCTATCATCAACCACTTATTGAACTTGATTCGACACAAATCACCGCACAACTTGAAATTGCTAAAGGAAAATTCTATCAATCTTTGGCAGTTGAATCACGATTGATAGCCGAACGTGACGCCCTTGCTGTCATTCATTTCAGTCCGGAACTCTCAGACAACGACACTCATTTTAACCTGACGGCAATCAAAGAGGGACAGCATCGGGAATTTACGGCCAGACGCCAAGAACTGAATGACCAAAAAATGGTTTTGCAGCAACGCATCGAGCAATTACAAAGTAAAATTCAAGGGTTAGAAGCCATTATTAGTGCAAAAAGTTCCCTCTCTGCATCGTACAATGAAGAGATAAAAGAGTGGGAAATACTCTATCAACAACAGCTCATCGACAAAATGAAACTACGGGATATTAAACGTGAAAAAATGCGTATCGATGGCGATATAGCCAATGCCAGAGCGGATATCGCGCAGGCAAAAGGGCAAATTGCTGAAATGAATGCTGAAATTATTGCCCAAAAGCAAACTTTTTACACTAAAGTAGTAACCGAATTAAGCGATACTCAATCGGAACTCTCTGACTTGCGTTCACGCATTTCTGCGCTTCAAGACACCCTTGAAAAAACTTCCATTGTTGCCCCGTCAGCCGGTATTGTCGCCAACCTTAAAATACACACGCTTGGAGGAGTCATCCCTCCCGGTCAGCCTATTTTAGAGATCGTACCAAAAGGGGAACCGCTGATTATTGAGGGGAAGGTCTCAGCGAATGAAGTTAACAATATACACATAGGATTAGAGACCGAAATCCGGTTTCCTAACTTTGCACATATCAAATCCCTCAATATCATCAAAGGAAAAGTAATCTTTGTAGCTCCCGATGCTATTTTGGATGAAAAAGCACAGGCGCTCTTTTATCCGGTTAAGATACAAGTTACTTCCGATGGGGAAAGTGAACTGATAAAAAATCATCTGACCCTTCAAGCCGGAATGCCTGCCGATGCCATGATCGTAGTGGGGAGCCGAACTTTGGCCGATTACCTGATCAAGCCCCTTCGGAACATGTTTGTAAAGGGCTTTAATGAACAATAAATTCATATACGGTTCAGTTTCACTCCTCATATCGACATTATTTGTATTACAGGCGGAACCTTTAAAATTGAGTACAGCCTACGAACTCGCACTGAAGAACGAACCTCATCTGAGAGCATCATTACTAAAAACCGAAGCGGGAAGCGAATCTATCATGCAAAGCAAGTCAAAGCTTTACCCTCGGGTAGAGGGGTCAGCTGCATGGGGCCGATATGAATACGAATATACCACATCTACACTCCCGACTAAAGAGACTTACACGAATTACGCGATCTCTGCAGTACAACCTTTATACCATCCTGAACTGTTCAGAGAGATCGATGATGCAAAAATACGCCAAAAAATCAGTGAATACCAATATGAAGCGCAAGCCCAACAATTAGGGCTTGATTTAGCCAAAGCATATTTTAACTTTCTCTATATTCAACGAAATATTGAACTGATAGAATCACAAAAACAATACTATGAAAGCAAGTTTAAACAACTCGAAGAGATGCTGAAAATGGGGTTAAGCAATCGAATCGATTTACTCGAAGCAAAAGTACATCGTGACAATGCAACAGCCCAATGGCTTAATGAAAAGAAATTATATTTCGTAGCCAAACTAAAACTGGAGCATTTAACCGGTGAAAGTTTCACTGATGTTATGCCTTTTGATTTTACCGCTATCGACACCAATAAATTGAGTGTTTCGCGTGAAGAATGGGAAAGCAAAATTGATAATAACCCTGCCCTAAAATCTGCCCTGGCAACGGAAGAATCAGCACGCCATCAGGTTGCTATACGTGAATATGAACATTATCCAAAGGTTGATCTTAGCTTAACACGAAAAGAGACGTATACACAAGATACCATAGCACATAAATATGACAATCAGGCCATTGCGCAAGTAACCTTGCCGATTTATCTAGGAGGGATGACACAATCGCGTATCCGGGAAGGAAAATTATTGGTTGAATCAGCGCAACGAGATCTTGATTACTATCGTCAGGAAACACGTTTTCATTTTGAGGAACTTTGGGCCGGAAAAGAGTTGACGATTGAACGCCTTAATCTCCTCAAAGAATCTGAAAAATCAGCACAACTATATTTAGAATCAGTGGAAAAAGGGCATCAAGCCGGCTTGAAAAGTTTGGTTGATCTTCTTGAGGCCAAAGCGAAAATCTATGAGATTCGACGCCAACTGACCGATGCAGGATATCAAGTTGTCAATAATTACATCGGATTACTTGAAGTTACAGGGGAATTAAACGTCGAGAAGATATCAGAATTCGAAAAAATATTTTGAGCGCTCACCATCTATAAAAAAAGAAAAAAATTATCCCTCGGCAGCAAAGATTGTTTTGATGCCTCATTTTTGACCCTTCGTCAACCCTTTTTGTAGAAAAAATGGTGCTACAATATCCCAAAAAGATAATCCAATGAGTATAACTGAACAAATAGAAGATTTAATAGAGCGTCGCGCAAGTGATTTTGAAATCTCCAAACTTTTCAAAACCTATATTTCGGACTACAAAAATTCGCTTCCGGAAATTTTTGAACGCAATCAAGGAAAAGACTTTCTCGTAATCCATACAAAGACACTTGATTCTATCATTTCGTTAATGTACAAAACCATTTTACGCCGATTATTTGGGAATTATCTTCCTATGCGCGGTTCCATACCCGTTGTCTTTATTGCGCTTGGCAGTTACGGCAGAGAACAGCTTTGTGTCCATAGTGATATTGATCTCATGATCGTCTATGAGGAAAATGAGGGGTATAATACCTCCAAAATTATTGAAAAATTTTTGTATTTGGCTTGGGATGCCGGACTCAAACTCGGGCATCGTGTACACGAAGTTAACGATTTGATGAAAGCTTCCCGTGAAGACATTACCATTAAAACAGCGATGATGGAATCACGGCTCATCATCGGTTCTCCCTTTACATGGAGTACGGTACAAAACAAACTTACGGCTATTCGTCACGACAATCCGAAAGCGTTTATCCTTGCAAAGATAGAAGAAGCTGATCTCCGCCGTAAAAAATTCCCTTTTTCCATGCAACCGAATATTAAAGAAGGGGTTGGCGGGTTACGTGATTCTCAACTTCTTTTTTGGATAGCCAAAACACTTTACGGTGTCACTACCCTTAAAGAGCTTACCGGAAAACTGTTTACTGAAGAGCAATATCGAGAATACCGAATTGCACTTGAGCTGTTATTCCGTGTTCGAAGTGCACTCCATCTTTTATCCAATAAGCAGCAAGACCAGCTTGTACTTGATTTTATGCCACGTATTGCACAAATGTTAGGGTTTAGTGACGAACGCCGATTGGTTAGCCGGTTACTGGAAGCTCAATGGAGAATTAACAACTTTACCCAAATCTATGTCAAAAAAATGTCCCGTATCTATCTATTTGACCCGAAACAGAGCCAAAAACTCAAAAGCGGCAGAGTTCAAAAAGGTTTTTATGCCGTTGAGGGCGTTTTATACGCCTCTTACAATCAACCTACACCCTCTATCGATATATTGTTGGAAATGATCTCAAATCTAGAAGACAGAGAGTGGACATTTGATTCGAGTGTTCTCTTTCATTTTACCTATACCTTAATCAAACATCCTCTGAGAACCAAAACCTACACCCTCCTTCGCAGGCTGTTTGAACGCCGACATTTTTATGTTATTCTGAAACTATTCTACGATGCAGGGATTTTACACCAATTGATCGGAGCATTCAAAAAAGTTCTTCATCTGCCACAATTTGACGGCTATCACCATTATCCTGTCGATTTGCATTCGATCAAATGTATCGAAGCCCTTGAAAAAATAAACGATCCCTATGTCGAAGCGATTTATACACAGTTGAGTCCGTCGGACAAACTCCTTTTGAAAGCGGTCATTCTTCTCCATGACACCGGAAAAGGACGTAAACAAGATCATAGTGAAGTGGGTGTAAAACTGATTGTCCCTTTTCTCAAAAATCTTAAACTCACCACCGGACAATTTGAACGGGGGGCACTGTTGGTCCGCCATCATGTTTTGATGAGCAATGTAGCTTATCGTGAGAATCTTTACAATGAGAAAACCCTGTATCAATTTATGTCAAAAATAAAAAGTCATGAAAACTTGACACTCCTTTACATCCTGACTTATGCCGATATCAATGGAGTCGGTCCGGGGACCTATACCAGTTTCGGTGCCAATCTGCTTCATGAACTTTACGAAGCATCTCTCGAAATTGCGTCCCAGAACGATCGTATTACCGATGCTATCAAACGACAGAATAAAGAGAAAAAACTGGTACAGGATCCTGAATTTTCAAATTTAAGCAAAATCGAACAAAAGAAGGTGCTTTCCATCGAATCGAATCTCTTCTTTTTCAAACACACCCCCAGCGAAATTATCAATATATCCAAAGAAGCCTTCGGTTGTCAGACGTTCACCTACCAGTTGAATATCGACGGTGGATTGATTATCCATATTTTTCGTCGGATCCCTTTAAATTTAGGGTATCTTTTAGGCAAACTCAGCTATTTGGATGTCGCGTCAATGGATATTTTTACCCTCTTTGACGGAATCAAGTATTTTAAAATTGAATTTTTGCAACGTCCGCTGGAAGGGACCATGGAACAAATCGAAATCATAGTCGAAGAGGCATTTGACATGTCCAAAAAGCTCTCTTTAGCTAAACCGGTTATCAAACCTCATGAAATTACCCTTGATTGCGACCACTCGATTCACTATGCACAGCTTAATCTGAATACAACCAATCAGCGTGGACTTTTAGCCTATTTCGTTCAATGTTTTGACGAGGCCAATATTAACATCGCAACCGCAAAAATTCATACCAATAAAAATATGGCACGGGACCATTTCTTAATCGAAAAACAAAACAGAATGTGCGATAATGCACGCGAAATTATTAATAAATTATTAGGAGAATAACGAATGTGCGGTATTGTCGGGTATATCGGAGTAAAACCGGTTAAAAAAATATTAATTGACGGACTTCGTGAACTTGAATACCGCGGTTATGATTCCGCCGGTATTGCCGTACTGCAAGAGGGATCTTTTTCTCTTTTTAAAGCGGTCGGCAAACTTATCCATCTTGAAGAGAAAGCGCACGATTATGAAAGCAGCGGCTTTGCCATCGGAATCGGGCATACACGCTGGGCGACACACGGAAAACCGACCGAGCTGAATGCTCATCCCCACATGGGAGCAAACTCTTACGTAGTCCATAACGGCATTATTGAAAATTATCAAGAACTTAAAGCGATGCTTATCCATGAAGGGGCAAATTTCGTAAGCCAAACGGATACGGAAGTCATCGTCCATTTATTTGAGCATTATCTTAAAAATACACCAACCCCATTTGATGCCTTTAAACAAACGTTGGCGAAGCTGGAAGGGGCTTATGCAATTTTACTTATTACGGGATCCGCAAGCGATACAATCTTCTTTGCTAAAAACGGTTCTCCGATGATTATCGGAAAAAACAGTGACAATGAAACTTTTTTCGGTTCATCGGATGCTGCATTAATCGGAAAGTGTACTGAAGTAATTTATCTGGAAGACGGACAGTACGGATATGCATCGGGTGAAGTAATCCACCTTTACAATGGAGAAAGCCACGATGTTACACTACGATTTACTCCGCTTTCGGGAAATAAGCTTTCGGCTCAAAAAGAGGGATTCCGATTCTTCATGGAAAAAGAGATTTATGAACAAAGTCATGTTTTAGCCGATACCCTGATGGGGCGTTTGCGTGATGAACAAATCCATTTTGAAGAGTTAGAAAGCGGTTTATTCGAAGGGATCAATGAAATCAAACTGTGTGCCTGCGGAACCAGTTATCATGCTGCCTTAACGGCAAGTTATTTATTTCAGCGACACGCTGCTATTCGGACTTCTGTTGAAATCGCCAGCGAATTTCGTTACCGTGAACCTTATTTGACATCCGATACCCTCTTTATCGTCATCAGTCAAAGCGGTGAAACTGCCGATACGCTCGAAAGCCTCAAAATGGCAAAACGTCACGGTCTTAAAACCATGGTTATTTGTAATGTCGACAACTCCTCTATGGTACGTCTTGCTGATGCCTCTATTCTCACCCGTGCGGGAATCGAAAAAGGGGTCGCGTCTACCAAAGCATTCGCTACCCAAGTATGTGTACTCTGGATGCTAAGCCTTTATCTCGGTGAAATCCGTAAAACCTTGGAAGCAACCGAAATACGACGTCAAATCGGATTACTCCGCACTCTCCCTTCCACCGTTACAGTTGATTCCAATATGCATGAACAGCTCCGTCGACTTTCAAAACGTTACCTCCACGGGCACGGTTTCTTTTTTATCGGACGAGATGTCTTTTTCCCACTCGCACTGGAGGGTGCACTCAAGCTTAAAGAGATCAGCTACCTCCACGCAGAAGGCTATCCAAGCGGTGAAATGAAACACGGCCCGATCGCGCTTGCCGATCCGGAGCTTTTTACAATCGCCCTGCTTCCGCAACATAAGCTGTATGATAAAACCAAAAGCAATGTCGAAGAGCTTAGCGCCCGTGATTCCACCATCTGTTCGATAAGCCCACTTGATTTTGACAAAGCCGACGATCATATTCGCACAAAGCAGCTTGATGATTATATGCTCGAATTTTTTGAGATGATGGTTGTCCTTCAACTTTTATCCATGGAAATTGCCATCCGTTTAGGAAACGACGTCGATATGCCGAGAAATCTTGCCAAAAGTGTGACGGTTGAATAAACCTTAATGCTTTTTGTGATTTTTCATCTATATTTAAAAGTTATTTTGCTATCGTCACTAAATACTCATTTTACTTTCAACTAGGACTCTTATCTTGAATACGAATCGAAAAATTTTATTTATCGTTACATTGATGCTTATGGGACTTGCCGTTGCAACCATAACCAACGTTGCCCTCAATTTCCGTGAATATGGGTACAACAACGCTATCGAAAAATCCAAAATGACGGCTGAAATCGTACGTGATGGATTAACGGCTCACATGGTTAACGGCATTATGGATAAACGGGAATTTTTTCTCTCCAATATTGCCAACATTAAAGACGTTCAATCACTCTGGATTGTCCGTTCTAACAAAGTTGTTGAACAGCACGGAGAAGGGCTCGACAATGAGCGTCCAAGAGATGCCATTGACAGAAAAGTGCTTAAAGAGGGAGTTATTGTCCGAGAAATTAGAGAAGATGCCAAAAATGCCGTTTTAAGGGTTACGATACCTTACATCGCTACCGCGTACGGAAACCCGAATTGTCTTTCATGCCACAATGCCAAGGAAGGTGACGTATTGGGGGCGATCAGTATGGAATTTAATATCAATGATATTCGTCAAACCGGGGCTATGACCATCGCCAAAATCTTCGCCATAAACGTTATTTTTATTATTATTGCACTGTGGGTTACCAACCATTATTTTAAACCCTATATGAAACTTTTTGAAAATCTTCAGCATGGTATTAAACGTGCCCGAACCGGGGATTTTTCTTTTAGATTCACCACCTCATTAAAAGATGCCGGGAGTGAAGTGGCAGAGCAAATGAATACGCTGTTTCAAAAGATGGAAGAGACGTTCGGCGGGATAAAACAAAATTTAAATACCTTTGCGTCCCGTTCAAACATCTCATGCAGTGACCCGCTTAGCTCTGCAACGATCATTATTCAAGAATTATCCGATGTCTATAAATTCAAAAAAACCATTGAACTGGATGGGGACAAAGAGACAATATACGGCCGATTTATCTATATTTTAAAAGAAAAATTTGATTTTTCCCATTTTGCGCTCTATGAGGTAGACAAAAATACCAAAGAACGCAAATTGATTTATATTACTGACCATAAAAGTTTTTGCCTCCCGATAGCCGACCAAAATTCAATGGAATGTCGTGCTTATCGTACGGCAAGTGATGTCTATTCAACCGATTTCCCAAATCTTTGTTCCAATTGTGCGGAAGACAAAGAATATTCTTGTATTCCATTCAATATCAACGATGATTTATCGCTAGTCCTCTCCTATTCGGCAAAAGATAAAAAAACCATTGAAGCAATGAACCTTTTCTTGCCAAGTATCAAGAATTATTTTGAAGCGGCCAAAGCAGTTATTGAAAGTCGGACGCTTATGGATAAACTCCGTGATTCTTCTTTGCGTGACGGTGCTACACGGCTTTACAACCGTCGTTTTTTAGAAGAGTTTATCGATAAAAGTTCAGAGCAAGCGTTACGCTCCAACATTTCCTATGCCATCTTAATGATTGATATCGACTATTTTAAAATGGTTAACGATACTTACGGTCATGATTCAGGGGATAAAGTAATCAAGCATTTAGCAGATTTACTTCAAGAAAACATTCGAAAAGCAGATTTAGCCATCCGTTACGGCGGAGAAGAATTCCTTGTTCTTCTTTATAATACTACTCCGGAGGGGGCAACACAGGTTGCTGAGAAAATTCGTATGCGATTCAGCGAGAAAAAGTTTCAATTCGGCAATGATACCGTTGTAAAAACACTCAGTATCGGAGTAGCACACTTTCCTTCTCAGGCCGACTCTATCTGGAAAGTCATTAAATATGCCGACCTCGCTCTCTATGAAGGTAAGCACAGCGGTAGAAACCGCGTTATCGAGTTTGAATCAAGTATGCATAGCGGAGATCAATTTTAAGTTTTTCGGTATTCTTATCCAAGAAGACCGAAATTTCTTTCACGCGTTCCTAGCGGATCCTTCAAATTCCAAGCTTTATTAGATAGGCATTGTCCCTTTATCAAAGACCAAAGAACAATTTCCGGTTTTATGTTTTGCCTCAAGTAATGCACGTTTAGACCATTCAATTGCTTCGATCATGTCATCTGTTTGTTGAGGAAAAAAGGATATACCGATGCTTACCGTTTTTAAAATAGCATACGTGTTAATCCGTATTTTCTTTTTAAAACTCAGGCGAATCATCTCCGCCATCTCAACCGTTTGCGCAGCATCATAATCATAGAGGACAACTGCAAAAGTATCGATTCCATAACGAATTAAAATATCTCCCGGCTGAAGGCACTCTTGAATATTACGTGCCATAGCTTTAATGACTTCATCACCTACCTCTTTGTCATAGGCTTGATTAATAGCATCAAACTGGTCCATATCGATCATTAGAACACCGCAAGGGATAACTTTTCGACGAGACTGATCATTCATAATTTGGCATAATTCTTCAAGATAAACACGGTTGTACAACTGTGTAAGAGAATCAATACGGACAGTATCTTGCAATTTTTTATTGATTATTTGTACTCGTGCAGCATTAATATAATTCCCGAGTTCACCGAATATTGAACGCATTTTAGTTAATTCACGCTCATCATAGCAGACCAAGGAGATAACAATATCCAAATCGTCCGTAATAGGATAGTTATGACAAAGATAATGGGCATTAGGATCAATCATTTTCGGACAGCTGCCCTCGTATTCTGTAGAATCTATCTTTCGGTTTGCACGATCAGCCCGACACCCGCTGGCTGCATCGCACAACAAAACTTTCTCCGAATGGATCATAGATGTCTTCTTGTTCAATGGATTTATTTCAAAAATATTAAAATCACCCACTCCCCAGCGATTTCTTAATAATGCTGCTATGCGTCCGTATACCTCATCGGTAGTTTGATCTTTCTCTATTGCATTTCGAAAATTTTCCACTTCGTACAGTTGATTTATCCCTTTTTGGAGGGTATAAAGCGCATCGCTGTTAGGTTTATCGATTTGAACCAATTTTGTCAACTTATGCGTGCTATCCTTAAGGGTAGCGTCGAATTTTTCCATTACACTGTTGGTCCACATTAAGGCCGAATAACCATTATTCCCTTCAGAAGGCTTAACTCGATGGCTATAATCTCCCTCTTCCGCTTTCTCCATCGCCACGGATACACCTTCTAGGGTATCTTGGTATGACGATACATAACGTCGAACCGATTTAAGAAGGTAAAAAATTGCCGCTATGAACAAAATGGTTATCAATACAGAAGCGATTAATCCCAGTGTCTTAATATCATTGATCTCTATTTCAATAGAAACTACTCCCAGAACATCACCTGCTTTTGCATCATGACAGCTCAAACAATCAATCTTTCCTTTGTCGGTTGCCACATAAGGGATAGTCAAACGGTAAAGTGTATCCGTAAATAAGGCACCTGAAATAGTTTCTCTCTCATTTCCATCTCGTAATACGTTGCGATCAAGATCATCCCTCGGCTCTTGAGGATGCGTACCGCGCCCGTATTGCCGTACGAGGCTGTCAGAACGTACTACCCATGTCGCTTTAACCCCATCCACCTTTTCAATTTGCTTCAGCAATTGCTCTTGATACTCCGAGCTTCCGGCTATCATATGCGATGTTAAGGCTTCACGAACTATCACTCCGCTTAATTGCGCTCTGCTTTCGGCAGCATGGATCCCTAAATAACGAAAAGTACCCATTAATACAATAATAAAAAAAACAGTTGTGGCAATAATACGCGTTGTAAGGGTAAAAAAGTTCTTCTCGTTATACATCTCTATCCAGTTTCATTTATGATTAAGTAAATAGATTGATTATACAGAAAAAAAGATTAGAGTTCAGAGTGGAGGGGCCTTCCCCCTAAACAGGGGGGAAAAGATAGTAGATTAATGACAACCGCAACCTGTTCCGCAACTACCGCCGCTGGAAGTCTCAGCTTTTGGTGCAGCTGCAGTCGAACATGCTGAGACACCGGGAGGGGTATTGGGTTGAATCGCTTGATTATCTACCCCACCCTCTTCATTGATTTTTTCAATTGTCGCCCAGAGTTCTTCTGCCGCTTTCATGTACCGTTTGGCTGTTTCTGAAGTCGGAGCATAATAGGTGACCGGTTTACCTTCATCTCCGCCGGTACGGATTGCCGGCTCGATCGGAATCTCGGCCAGGATACAGGTATCGAATTGATCCGCCATCGCTTTGGATGTCCCTTTGCCGAAAATGTCATACTCGACTCCGGTATCCGGCGCAATAAATCCGCTCATATTTTCAACCACACCCGCGATTGGAATGTGAAGTTTTTTGAACATATCGAGACTTCTGCGTGAATCGTCCAGTGAAACCATTTGAGGGGTTGTTACCGTAACACCTACCGTCACCGGAACGCTTTGAGCCAATGTAAGCTGAGCATCACCCGTACCCGGAGGCATATCGATAACCAAACAATCCAAATCTGACCACATAATATCGCGCAAGAACTGCTCAATCGCTTTCATGATCATTGCTCCGCGCCAAATAAGCGATTGACCCTCTTCCATCAATGAACCCATCGACATCATTTCAATTCCATATGCTTTGATCGGAAGAACTTTATTTCCGACGACTTCAGGCTTAATACCCTCCACACCAAGCATACGCGGGATATTCGGTCCATAGATATCGGCATCTAACAGACCCACTTTTTTCCCTTGCATTGCCAATGCTACCGCCAAGTTAACGGATGTCGTCGATTTACCGACTCCCCCTTTACCTGAACTGACCATAATGAAGTTTTTCACCTGAGGGGCAATATTTTTCCCTTTTGATGAACTTTCCCGCGGCATTTTAGGCGCTTGAATATTGATAATTACATCGCTCGCACCTGCACGTTTTAATTCATCCGTGGCTTCAAGGGTAATTTGATGCGCCACTTCCGGGGCACTTGACGTGATATCGACGATTACATTCACACGAGTACCGTCAATTTTAATCTCTTTTACGAATCCGAATGTTACGATGTCTTTTGTAAACCCGGGATACGTTACTTTCGATAATGCTGATTTAACAATTTCTTCTGTCATTTTAATTAATCTCCTATTAGATTTTCTCTGCCCCCTTAGAGGCAAACGTTTGCCCGTCTTACCGGGCTTTAAATTCCGGCTCGGCTACAGGAGCAAAACCCCTGTTGTGCCCTTAACTAACATTCTGTGTTTTTGCTTCGTCCGTAATCCATGCAATTGATTCAGGATTATCCATGATTTGCTGGGTGATTTTATAACTGCAAAATTTTGGTCCGCACATTGAACAGAACTCTGCCTCTTTGAAAACATCTTGCGGAAGGGTTTCATCATGATATTCGCGCGCCCGTTCCGGGTCAAGAGCCAGTTCAAACTGACGGTTCCAATCAAACGCATACCGTGCATCGCTCATCGCATCATCAATATCACGTGCACCTTTGCGTCCACGGGCAATGTCTGCCGCGTGGGCCGCAATTTTATAAGCAATAATACCGGCACGTACATCTTCGGCATTCGGAAGGCCCAAATGCTCTTTCGGTGTAACGTAGCAGAGCATTGACGCCCCATGCCATCCGCCGACAGCCGCACCAATTGCCGAACTGATATGATCATATCCCGCTGCTATATCGGTCACCAAAGGTCCTAAGATATAAAACGGTGCTTCATGACAATACTCACGCTGGATCTTCATATTACGTTCGATTTGATTCAACGGAACATGTCCAGGACCTTCGATCATAACCTGTACATTTTTTTCCCACGCACGAAGCGTCAATTCGCCCAATACTTTAAGCTCACCGAGTTGCGCTTCATCCGAAGCATCCGCCAAACAGCCGGGGCGAAGTGAATCTCCTAAGGAAAGCGATACGTCATAACGGGCACAAATGTCCAAAATATCATCAAAAGCCGTATAAAACGGGTTCTCACGATGGTAATGCATCATCCATGCTGCCATGAGCGATCCGCCTCGACTGACGATTCCCATTTTACGCTTGGCAACTTTGGGCATTGTCTCGAGCAAAAAGCCTGCATGAATAGTAAAATAACTTACCCCTTGCTGAGCCTGACGTTCCAACACCTCGAGCATAACTTCGATACTTAAATCTTCAATTTTGTTATTGACATCATGCAAGATTTGATAGATGGGTACCGTTCCGATCGGTATTTTAGAATTGGCAATAACCGCTCGACGGATCTCATCCAAATCGCCTCCCGTCGAGAGGTCCATTGCGGTATCGGCCTTATAATGCTGAGAAACTTGAATTTTTTCAATCTCCCCTTGCACATCTGAAGCAATTGCAGAGGAACCGATATTGGCGTTGATTTTACAGCGTGCCGCAATTCCGATTGCCATCGGCTCCAAATTTGTATGGTTAATGTTGGCTGGGATGATTAAACGCCCTCGTGCCACCTCTGAACGAACCAACTCAGGATCGAGTTCTTCTACTTTGGCGACATATGCCATCTCTTCAGTAATAATACCTTGCTTGGCATAATACATCTGAGTGCGAACGGTGTCGTTTTGTCTGTTGGCGACCCATGCGGTTCTCATGACTTTCTCCTTGATAGTTTGCAAAAGCTTTATTGGACTTATAAATAAGACCCCCTAAAAGGGTCGTATCTGTTTTAATGTAAATGAAAAATTTCAAGAGGATTTAGGAAAAGACTTCATCAGTCCACTTGATATACTCTTATAATTTATCGCAAACAAGATAAAAAAAAGCTTTTTAAATGTATAATTTCGTAACAGTTTTCAAAATAGGATACATTTTGTCTGATTTGACCCTTGTTTTACTTGCCGCAGGTAATTCAACCCGTTTTAAAATCCCTGTAAAAAAACAATGGCTTCGTATTGGCCATGATCCTTTATGGCTTTATGTTACAAACCGTATCAAAGAGTCTCTCCCTGATGTTACCATTATACTGTGTGCCCACGCTGACGAAATACCGTTCATTGAACCCTTATGTAACTTTACCGTTGTAGCAGGTGGAAAAACGCGTCAGCAATCCCTTAAAAATGCCCTTGCAGAGGTTACGACACCGTACGTTATGGTAAGCGATATCGCACGCGCATGCATCAGTCCCGATCTGATTACACGTCTGATAGACCATAAAGAATACGCCGATACGATTGTTCCGGCTCTTGATCTGCATGATACGATTGTCTACGGTGATGCGACTATTGAACGCGAACGCGTCAAGCGTATCCAAACACCGCAGCTCTCAAAAACGGATATTTTGCGTCAAGCTCTCGAAACCGAAAATGAATATACCGATGATAGCAGTGCCGTCGTTGCACATGGCGGAACCCGATATTTTGTTGTTGGTGATCCCCGCGCCGCGAAAATAACCCATACAACCGACACCATGTCCCTGGAGTGTCTTGCCCCTCCCTCGTCGGCAATTTTTACCGGAAACGGTTTTGACGTCCACCCCTTTGAAGAAGGCAAACCGATGTTTCTTGCAGGGGTTGAAATTGAGAGTTCATTTGGGTTCAAGGCGCACAGTGACGGGGATGTTGCTATCCATGCCCTCATTGATGCACTCCTTGGTGCAGCATGTTTAGGAGATATCGGTATGCTTTTCCCGGATACGGATGAAAATTATAAAAATATTGATTCAAAAAAACTTCTGGCACGGTGCATCGAGAAACTCCATCATTTTGGATTTGTTGTCATGCATGCCGATATCACTATTATTGCCCAAACACCGAAAATTTTTCCCTATAAAAATGCCATGCGTCATACCCTCGCCACACTACTCAATATTCCCGCTTCACGTGTCAATGTCAAAGCCACGACGACGGAGCATTTAGGCTTTATAGGGCGAAAAGAAGGGGTTGGTGTCATTGCGACCGCCTCAGTACACTATTTTGATTGGAAAAACGGATGAATATACTCATTATTGAAAACGAGATCTATTTGGCGCAAAGTATCGCATCTAAACTAAGCGATCTTAGCCATAACTGTGACATCTCCAGTTCAACGAAAGAGGGGCTTCGTGGTATTCCCTATGATGTCATTCTCCTCTCAACCAATATTAGCGGACAAGATATTTATCCCGTAATTGATGCCTATAAAAATGCCGTTGTCATCTTAATGGTCAGCTATATCAGTAACGATACGGTCTCCAAACCGCTTGCGGCCGGAGCAAAAGATTATATACTTAAGCCATTTATGATCGAAGAGCTAATACGGAAAATACAACATTTTCAGAATCATGAAAAACTGCGCCGCCAAAATCAGACGTATGAGCGTTATCTTGCCCATACCTTTAATTCGATCAACGTCAATGAAGATTTGAGTAAAATCGAGCTTCCCCTTTTTATTTGCAGCGGATATCAAAAATATGCCGACGCATTTGCATTTCGCTATGCCGCGCATCATGACAAGCCGTTACAATTTATCTCACTCACATCCGCAAAAGCTTTTAGCGATATAGCTGCTCTCAACGATGATTCAATCATCTATATTACCGATTTTCAAAATCTTAAAAAAAGTGACCATAAAACTTTTTACGAACTTATCGCTTCCAAAACCTGTATTGTATCCGGGACAGACCCAATCGATACGCCTCCCTTTAAATTGATAGAAATTGAAAGTGAAAACCATCTCTTTGATCAGGGGGAAATCCTACCGATTGAAGAGTATGTCAAATACATTATGATCCATTTTCAAAATCGTTTTCCGGATACGGAACTCTCAAAAAAACTCGGTATTTCACGCAAAAGTTTATGGGAAAAGAGAAAAAAATATGGCATCGTCAAGAAAAAATAGAGCCCTTTACATTGACCAGGAGGCTGTTTCAGCCTTAATCTTGCTAAAATCTGGGATGTTAAGCCCGGTTACGGAGCTGATGAATGCAGAACAGAGCAAAGAGGTCCTTAGCAGCGGAATGTTTATGGGGAAAACATTTCCCTTTCCCCTAATACTCTCCCCAAGCGGTAAAGTTAATGAAACGATATTAACAACCACCCAGAAAGGAGAGATCCTCGACCTTATCTGTGACAATGCAATTATCGGAGAGCTGAACGTCGATGAAGTTTATTCTATTGATCCGCAAGAACGGCTTCGTCAAATTTACGGAACCGAGGACGTATCCCATCCTGGTGTCAGTGCTACCCACAAACGACTAGGAAAATACGCAATCTGCGGTGACTATACGATTGATTATTCTTCGGCACAATCAATTCAAAAAAAGATTGCCGAAGCCAAAGAACAAATAGGGGCAAAACATACTACCGCCCTGTTCATGGCCGCCAACCCTTTGCATCGTGCACATGAGCGCCTTATTCGTCAAAGTCTGGAGCGGACTGACCTAATCGTCATCTTTTTGCTCAAACCTTACAACAATACCGATTTAAAATACGATCTCCGCTATCAAACGTTGGAGTTTTTTGTCCAAAACTATCTCCCGCGAAATCGAGTAATTATCGTTCCGTTGGAAAGCAGTTATATTTTTGCCGGATGCAATGAAGTCATCCTTGATGCTATTGTGGCAAAAAACTATGGATGTGATCGCCTGATGATTGGTCAAAATCATGCCGGAATCGGTATGTATTATGACCATCACAATGCTAATAAATCCATTGTTGACCGTTTAGTCGGAATCAATATTGAAGTCGGTGTCGCCAGTGAATACGTCTACTGTAATCAATGTAAAACTCTAGTCAGTGTCCAAACCTGTCCGCATGGTCACCATCACCACATTTCTTACCATGCTGAATCTATCTTAGAATTGATGCAGCAAGGGTTGCTTCCTCCTGCCGTTTTAGTCCGAAAAGAGATATCGGCTATGATCGTTGCCTCTCTTTATCCGAATCGGTTTAAAAATCTAGCCAAACTCTATTATGACATTATGCCGGTCAACGGTCTTCTTGAAGAGCATAGTGAAAAAGATTTTTACGTTGAATTGATGCGTTTATACCAAACAACTTCCCTCACCTAAAGGTTAACAGATGAATTTACAATGGTTTTTTCTCACCGTCGGTTATAGCGGGTTATCTCCAAAAGCACCGGGGACAGCGGGGACTCTGGTGTCGCTTCCTCTTGGAATTGCCATACTGGTTTATTTCGGGTCTCAAACCCTTTTTTTATCGGCCCTCCTTATTACACTCATCGCCATAAAAAGTATTAACCGGTATGAAGAAACTTCACACAATCATGATGACAGCCGAATTGTCATCGACGAACTTGCAGGTATGTGGTTTGCTCTCTCTATTGCCCCGGGAGTTGGATTAGATTGGGCAGATTTATTCCAATGGCAAAACGGCATTGCACTACAAATTATCCTCAGCTTTCTCTTTTTTAGGCTTTATGACATTAAAAAACCTTCTATAATCGGCCGTATTGATCGTGAGACAAAAGGGGGTCTTGGTGTTATGGGGGATGATGTAATTGCGGGATTTGCAGCGGGGATTTCCGCCGCGATTGTATGGCAAATCATTGTGAAGCTAGGGGTTATCTAGCCCCTAAATCATCATTGGGTCATCTGTAGGCTCAATCTCTTCGAAATCTTCAACTATCTGATCCAACATTTTCTGCGTCTTTTTAATTTTTGCTATATTTTCATCAAAAAAAGGTTTTGAAGCCGGAAATGTTTCTGAAAGTTCCTGATAGATTAAAATACGTCCACCAAAATGGCGATTGAATTCATTAAAAGCTTTTCGTAAATACTCTTTTGAAGTCGTATGGCGGAAAAGTGCCTTAATCATCCTTTTTCGTTCTTTAATAGGTATCGATTCATCAATAGCTTCGGCAACCCGTTTAATATCTAAACGTGAAAAGTAAGCACCGCTATGGAAAGGGGCCAAAAGTTTATCTGCTAATTCATCTACAAATGCGGGGACCGGTTCATCATCGGGCGTGGCATCTTGTTGCGTCTGATCACACTCGCCGCTATCACAGTCTCCGCGTATAAATTTGTCAAATTCGGCTTTCAAATCACTTAAATCATGGGTATTCATTCTCTTTCTCCTGTGGTTAAATCATAAATGTACTGACACATTGAACGTAAGGCTATATCGTCTTGAAAATCACCTCTATCCGCATATTCCGTAAGTGCCCTAGGCATGATCAAATCTCCGAATAATTTTCCGTTTTCAATGGTAATAAAATCACAATAGCCGCTCTCACTTGCTTCCATAGAGGCATGATCTACCAACAACAATGCTTCTTCTTGATATTCGCTTGAAAGTACGGCACCGTTCAATTTTGATGTACGCATTTGTGAAATTGTAAAAGCAACATCATCGGGACGGATATTCATCGGAATAATCATCGCATTAATTTCATTCCCTTTATACAGCTTGTTCAGTGTTACTGAAAATCGGCTGCTATGTGCTTCCTCAGCAATATATCCATACAGTTTAGTTTCAACGGTAATGGAGTTATCATTATTCATCATTTACATTATCCCCCATAGCTCACGAGCTTCTTCATCTTCCAATCGACATCGACGACATATACGTTCCCCCGCTACAGAACTGAAAAGTCCATCACATTCATCGCAGCGTCGCACCGAAAACGTAATAAGATTTTGTACTTTTGGTTCATACCACTCTTTTAGATTATACGAAGAAGACAAGGTTATAGCATCACTCTCGCACACATCATGACACAAATGGCATTTTACGCACAAGAATGGATCAAAATCTATTTTTGAATTACGCAAATCGGAAGTTAATGCACCTGTTGGACATACCCGATAACACATTTCACAAGCGGTACATTTGCCCTCATCCATTATCTTTTGAGAGGTAAAATCAATTTTTCCACTATCTACAATATGATACCGTGATGGTTTTTCCAAACGTTTTAATGAGGTAAAAAAAAGTTTACGGCGATCGGTAATTTTTTTTGTCCTGATCTCTTTGGTATGAGAACTATCAATCAGTGTTTCAACAAACATATCCGTTGATTTTTGAACCTCTTTTTCGAAGTCCCCTCGAATTTTTCCTATCCTGCTCAGATGAAATGTTTTAAAAAAGTCTCTTCTCCCTTTTTCATTTTCAGGAGCAGAAATGTTATAAGCGACTTCACTTAATTCAACTTGATACGGTGATTCTATCGCCTCAAGAAGGTAATTCGTGTGATCATATCTTTCCTGAATCACTTTAAGGACCTTCTCCCCTATTTCACAGTTTGAACAATGACCGATATCTAGTGTCAGCCCTTTTTTAAGCCCACATAGCGATAAAAGTTGTTCAGAAGAGAGTGCTGAAATACAGGGGATATTTTTTTGACACGAAATCAAATTCCCCTCTTCCGATGCGAATGAAAAGAAAAATTCTGTTGGATTAAAATCATCGAGTGACAATGCTTCACTTGGACAAACCGCTAGGCATCCTCCACATCCGACACAGAGCGACTGATTAATGGAAGGTAATCTGCCGTTTAACGTAATCGCTGTTGTAGGACAAATTTCACTGCAATCATGGCATACTGAATTGATGCTTAATGCACGTACACATTTTGCAGGGGACAGTACTAATAGACTCACGCTTGAACCAAAGCACTCAATGTTTCGTTATCAGAGAGGATAAATTCCAGTGCCATCTCCGCGGTATCATAATATAATGGAGTACGTGCTTCATATTTCATATTGATCAAATACATCGGGGCCCATCGTAACAAATGGGTATTTAAAAAATTATGCTGTACCGAAATTAATTCATTAACAGCTTCATGGTCTTTTTCCTCCATCGCTTTGAGTTGAGCCTCACACAAATGGTGCATAAATTCCATTTCTATTCCGATATGGTCTGAAGAGACAACACGCGCCACGGTGTAATCAACCAAGAAGTCATACGCACTGTAAATATCAGTAACCGGATTAGCCCCTCCGGTTTCAATCATCTGGTCGCTACGTGTATAAAAAGTCTCATAGGGGACTAAATGAAGGAGAGAAAGATTCGTAAAATCCGGATTTAAATATTCTTCCAAAAGCTGTTTTGCTTCAGTCTTTTCACGTAATTCCCAATCACGCCAATGCGGCATAAATTCTAAAATAATTGTGTCGTTACGAACTATTTCTAAACGCTCAACATCCAACTCTTGAAGTAATATTCGTGATAATAACGCATATAAATTACTGCGCGCGATAATTTCATCCATTCGTAATGACCTTTAATAAAGTAGCATGATTGTAGCTTATGCGGCTGAAAAGCGCATAAGGAGAGTATATTATAAAGAGGGTATCAAGTCTTAAGACTTGATACTTACATCATACGCCGCAGGGTCAAGAGAGACCCATGGTCGTTTGATATGACGAGGACGTCGAATAGTTGAATTTGAATCCAATCCACGGCTTAAATTATCACGCCATGCTTGGTAAACTTTGAGGTTATTATCATAGTTTACAAAAATGTCACCGATCTTATCACCGGCTTTTGCCGGTTCAAGGATAACTTTTTGGTGCCAGCAGTGCATTCCGGATACTGGGTCAGGGTGAGCTGCAGCTACAGCATTTTGCCATGAACCGCTCAAACCATCCCACCAGATGTTACCACTGTCACGATTGTATTCAGCAAAACGTTCTGCATGGAACGGTTTAATTCCCTCAACATATTTGAGTTTTCCTTCTTTGCCATCCATTTGAATTTCTGCTACAGGCACACCGAAACTATTGATTCCGGTGGTTCCGCTGTAATCGTCAATTTTAATTTCTCCGCCTGCACGTCCCGCATTTGCCGGAGATTCTCCCAGGAACTCTTTAGAGGTTAAATCCGGTTTCGCATTGCTAGATGCTACTTTACCATCAGATACACCATTTGGAATAGTGACCGCATTCGTCAGTTTCCAGCGTCCACCGTGGTGCGAACAGGCTAATGTACCTGGAAGAACACCTTCAGTCGGTACAGCCATCGCTACGAAATAACCGCTTTCAAGTCCAGAAACTGAGTCTGTAATACGGACACGAATCGCATCACCACGTTTGAATCCAAGTTTTTTGGCATCCACAGTACTAATCCAGATCGGATCATGGTTTTGACTGATCTCCATCAAATGTTTCGAGTTTGCCGAACGGGTGTGAATGTTGTACGGCAAACGGAATACTGTATTCAGAGCAAACTCGTTTTCTGCCTTCATATACATATGGTTAACATGCGATACGATATGTGGCATTTGAACTTTTTCTTCATCATTACGAGGGTAAAATGGAATTGCATATTCTTTCCATTTCCAATCCACAGCCCATTGAGTAAAGAATTCAAGTTTCTTACTGAGCGTAGCAAAACCTTCCATCTTTTTACCGTCAATTTCAACACCGATTTTTTTCTCTTTGCCTTCATGGTCTTTAGCTGAGATAACACCACCAGCACCGACACTCATACTGCTTGCAGCAAATTTATGTCCGTGAGAAATAACTTCACCGTCTTCAAATTTGAGTTCTCGTTCCATTGCATGGTAGATTTTATCTTCTTCCAACCATGTACCATGATCGCGCAAATAGGCATAGACTGGGAATTCTTCATTAGCATAACGCGGATCATTCGTTGCTGTCTCTTTAAGTTTCGGCAAGTTATCCCCGAATGCGGCATCATACCACTCCGCAATCGTTACCGGTTTACCCGGATGACGTTTGGACTCCCACATTTTTTTAACGTTCAAGCTTCCATCAGGGTCAACGTAGTTAACAACAAGATCGAACATAAATTCGTTCTCTTCCCAAACTTCACCTAAGCCGGCTTTAATATGTGCTTCCAATGTTGCACGATTTGGATTTTTAGGTTTCCATCCCGATTTTTCAAGGGCTACGCGTAAAACCGGTTGACGGAAACTTGTCCAGCGTGCCGGAATAGTCGCTTCAGAGTGTTGGTCATGACGCTCACCAGCAAGACCGGTAGGCAATACATAGTCCATGTACCAGTTTGTTTCTGACCATACCGGAGATAGGTTAACGGTAAGCTCCATAATCTCTTCATTTTTAAGTACTTCCAGCCATCGGAATCCGTCCGGATTGATCCACACCGGGTTATACATACGCGGCATGTACAACGCAAGTTTACTTGGAACATTTAAACCGCGATCATTCCATTTTTTCTGCCATTCTTTATCACTTAGCAAGTGAGGGAGCAAATAAGAGAGCTCATACGTTGACAATGGCCATTCTGGTGGCCATGTAAGTTCGTTCCAGACTTTGACTTTCGGTACATCTGCACCGGCAACGCCTTGACCGACAGTAGAACTTCCGCCTTTACCACCAACAGAAATAACATGCCAGTGATGAAAGAATGTACCCCCTTCCGTCCCAATTGCACCACGAAGAGCAATTGCAAAATAAGCAGCACGTCCAGACATCCATCCACCACGGTTCCCCGCAGCTGTTGCACGCCATACATAAGTTGAAATTGCATCACCAGCCCAAATAAACATTTCGTAAAGTTTTTCGAGTTTATACGCCGGTACGTGTGTTTCTTTGACAACATACTCAAGAGTGTAAGGGGCATATATCTCTTTAAGGACTTCTAGATAACTCTCGAAATCACGTCCTTCAGGAAGTTTAGAAATATACCCTCTCTCAACCATGAAATTCAAATATTCGCTATCCCCCATCAGGGTTTCCCAATTGAACCATTTTCTGACAAATTTTTTGTCTGTCATGTTTTCATTCAAAATTCGGTTAGCTAAGTACAAGTAAATTGCTGTTTCAGTTCCCGGCCATGCAGCGATCCACAAATCAGCCATACCAGCTGAATTGGACATACGCGGGTCCATAACAACCATTTTTGCACCTTTTTTACGTGCATCAGCAATATACCCCGCTGCTTGTTGAAAATAGTGCCCTGCATCCGCAGCATGAGACGAGTTTAGGAAAACTAATTTTGCATTACCCCAGTCCGGGCTGGTACGGTCGTCATTCGCTGTCCAAATTGTCGGTGTACGACCATTGGATGAACAGATGTTTGTATGTGAATTATATGAATCCAGACCCAAAGTTTCCCATACTTGCGGAACGAATCCATTCTCATTCGGGCGTCCGATATGGTACATAACCGATTTACGGGAAAGTTCATCCCCTTTACGGATTGTGTCACCCATCTTTTTACCGATGGTGCTCATCGCTTCATCCCACGTTGTTCGGATCCATTTACCTTCACCCCGTTTTGAACCCGGAGCACGTTTCAATGGGAACGGAATACGATCCGGATCATACATTTGTGATTGTGTCGCATACCCTTTTGAACAGTTACGACCACGCGATCCCACATGCAATGGATTACCCATATACTTTCGTACGGTAAATGTTTTTTTATCAATCCATGCTGTCAATCCGCATGATGCTTCACAGTTTGAACATGCTGTCGGAACAATCATGTAATCATTGACTTGAATTCCGTCTGGATTTTCTTCGCTTTGGACACCGTGACGGTTGATACCTCCCCGTTTCCAATCGGTACCGTCAAGTTCTTGAAACCCTTCCCATTGATCCAAAGGAGGATAAAATGAGAGGCTGTCAGGCGTATTCGTAAATTTACTTTTCTTTACCGATTCTGCAACAGCATCCGTAGAGAATACCCCTTTTGCAATAGCGGCACCGGCTACAGTCAGCGCGGTTCCTTTTAAAAATGTTCTTCTGCTTTCTAAATACATTATAATTACCTCTTAGCTCATATTTAACAATTGTGGAATAACAAGCCAAACATGCTTACTTACCCACAAACCGACTAACGCCGATACAGCAGCGATTTTCAACAAATAGTATGATTTATTTTTCAAACTCAAACAAATCAATGCCATTGGAGCCAAAAATGCCATAATTTGACCGATCCAGAACATAGCCGTATATTCGCCGCCTTTAATAAAGGCTAAAGTTGCACCTACCTCTTCAGCTTTCATAGCACCGAAGATATATTCAGACATATAAATAATAAATGCCGCAAACGCACTCAACCCTAAAATAATTCCAAGATCTTTTTTAATCGGATCCGAAAATTGGTTCCCACCAAGAAGAAGCATGGTGGCAGAACCGGCAAGAAGCGCTGCCAAAATCATTTGAGCTGATTCAGTCGGCATTTGCCATAATTCACGTGCAGTTGATTCTGCCATCAATCCAGCCGTATACAATGTCACCGGAATGGCCAACAACGTTGTCCATCCCAAAAATTTATCGTACATTGCTTCATCTTTTTTCATATAAATTGCATACGCCATTGCGAAAAGCAACCCTACGAACCCAGTCGCCATCCATGCTCCGACCGTAATAGCCGATGTAAGATGCGGGTAGAAAAAGATATGCCAAAATCGGAACATCTGATGCAAATCGATGACCGTAAAAAATAAGAAAATATGGATAAAGACAATGGATACCGCTACAACAGGAAAACGGATAAATCCAGTTTGTTCAGGGTATTTTTTAAGCAAGAAAAACGCTAGAAAAATAATCCCGGTCCCTACGCTTTTTGCCCACATATTCATCGTAATAATCCAACCCCAAACGATTCCCGGAAGAGCAACGTCAAGTGTTACAACCGCATGGGTTGCCGCAAGTGTTTCGTGTACCATTAGTGGTGCCCTCCTACTGGAAGATGAGTAATATTGTTAAAGAGGTTATGACCTTCAATACGTTCAGATGCCAGTGGATTCAATGTAACATTGCCGCCGCCTACATAGAAATGGTGTGGATCAGTCCCTTTTTCCGGTTTACGTACTTGGACATTACCTTGATGTTGTTGAATGTATTTGCTGATGTTAGAGGTCGGATCATCCAAATCACCAAAAATATTCGCTTCTACCGGGCAGGCAACAACACATGACGGCATCATTGCACTGGCGATACGGTGAGCACAATAGGTACATTTGTCCGCTGTCTGTGTTTGCGGATCGATATAGATTGCACCGTACGGACAGGCCATGACACATCCGGCACATCCGATACAACGCTCTTTATCAATATTCACAATACCATTTTCTAAATAGTGAAGTGCACTGACAGGACAAATGCGCTCACACGGAGCGTTTGCGCAATGGTTACAACGAAGTGGAGTAAAAGTCCGCTTCGTCTCTGGAAATGTCCCCACATCAACATATTTTACACGTAGACGCCATGTAGAGAGAGGAACTTCGTTCTCCACTTTACACGCAATCTCACAGCCCTTACAACCCATACATAGGTGCAGGTCTACCAAGAAACCCAATTGCATATATTCTCCTTATTCCTGATTCACGTGACTGCCATTCATGTCATAAGTAACATGAATAATCTTTATTTGATGCCGTGATTACAGGCATTTAACGGCATTTCTGCTGGATCGATAATAGCTAAAATAGGATAAACAATAACTAAATGAATTATCAATTTTGCTATAACTTTTTGATATGTTACCGTTTGTAAAAATAAACTCTCATCATTAGAGAGTTTATATAAGGAGAAGATTTAGGAGTCTAATCGGCAGCGAACAGAGGCTTCATGCGCCCCAAGACCCTCAGTGTGTGCGATGAGGGCACAAGCTTCACCGATCTCATTTATGGCCTGACGAGAAAAGGAGATAATAGAAGATTTTTTCATAAAATTTTCAACCCCTAACGGTGAATAAAATTTGGCGGTCCCTCCGGTCGGAAGGGTATGATTCGGTCCGGCAACATAATCACCGATTGCTTCCGGGGTGAAATGTCCCAAAAAGATTGCACCTGCATGCTTGATAGACGGAAGAAGCGCAAATGGGTTATCTGTAGCCACTTCAAGATGCTCTGGAGCAATTTCATTCATCAAATTTACCGCCTCTTCCATTGTCTCCGTAACAATTATGGCGGCACGCTCTTCTATGGATTTTCGGGCGATCTCTTCACGCGGAAGTTTTTTCAACCAGACTTCAATCTCAACGGCACAGGCATCAGCAAACGCTTGTGATGGGGTAATCAAAATTGAGCTTGCCATCTCATCGTGTTCCGCCTGCGAAAGCAAATCAATTGCAATATGTACCGGGTTGGCGGAATCGTCGGCTAATACACCTATTTCGCTCGGTCCTGCAATCATGTCGATATTTACTTCGCCAAAAACCATTTTTTTAGCCGTAGCCACAAAAATATTCCCTGGACCCGTGATTACGTCTACTTTCGGAATCGTCTCTGTTCCATAGGCCATGGCGGCAATTGCACTTGCACCTCCGACTTTAAAGACTTCGGTTACACCGCACAAATGACATGCCGCTAACAAAAGTTCATTCGGTTCATTATCCGGCGTCGGTGTCGTAACGACGATATGTTCTACCCCGGCGACCTGTGCCGGAATAACATTCATCAACAGTGAGCTTGGGTATGCTGCTTTCCCCCCCGGTATATAAAGGCCGGCACGATCTACAGGAGTCACCTTCTGACCCAAAATAGTCCCGTTTTTCTCCGTGTCAAACCAACTTTTCGGAAGCTGTTTTTCATGATAGATTCGGATACGGTCATACGCCAAATGCAATGAAGCTTTAAGGGTAGGTTCGAGCGCTTCATAGGCCCGTTTCATATCCGATGCATCGATTCGCAAATCGGACCCGCCTTTAGGTGCCCAACGATCGAATTTGGAGATATGACGTATCAATGCTGCATCATTTTCAATCCGGATTTCATCAATCAACGTTTTGACAATAGAAGAAACATGCTCCATATCCATTTTCCCGCGTCCTAAAAGTTCACTGAAAACGGTATTGAAATTACTGTCACTGGTGTGGATGAGGGTCATAATCTTTCCTTTTATTTTTGCGTTGTACTTTTTTTGTATTCTTGTTTAACGATTTCAAGTGCTTTTAAAAAGTCATTACTCTCTACCGCTCCCATAATCGGCTCAAACATCGGAGATTTTCCTTTAATAAACCAAGTAGCCGGTGTTCCCTGTGTCATAAGCGATCGTGGAACACTCCCCTCATCAACAACCCCTTCGTAAGCAATGAAATCATGATTAAGGATCGAAACAACTTTGGCATTCTTGAGGGTGTTTTGTTTTAGAACATCACACCATCTACATCCGTTTTTTGTCACCAAAACCATCAAAGGTTTTTGTTCTTTGATCCCTTTTTCAACCGCTGTAGAGAGATCTTTTTCCCATTTAATATCGGTTCCGAACAAAGAGAACGTTAGCAAGAAGCCTAAAATGATGATTTTATTCATTTTATTTTTACCTTTTTTATAATCTCTTTGGCAATTTCTGCCATATCTTTGTTGCTTACGTCAATGACGATATCCGCAGCTTTCTTATAATGGACGGAACGCTCTTCATAAAGATGACGCGCTTTTTCGATATCTTGAAATAACGGGCGCTTACGGAGTTTCTTTTCGGCATCAGGATGGGCGAGAATACGGTTATAAATGGTCTCAAACGGTGCAGACAGGTAAACAACCGTCCCAATTTTGGATAAGTTGGGAACTTTAAAAAAACCGCCTCCGGTGGATATTAACGTCCCTTTAACCTCTTTCTGTAACCAAAGTGCAACTTTACGCTCTAATGCACGAAAATACTCTTCGCCCTCTTCAGCGAAGATTTTTTTTATGCGACGGTTTTCCATACTCTCAATAATATCATCCGTATCTAATGCAACCAAATCCGATTGTTTGATAATTTCACGTGCAACGGAACCTTTACCGACTCCCATAAAGCCAATCAAAACAATATTTTTCATAAAATCTCTACTCTTCGTTTATAATAATGTAATGATATCATGCATTTACTTAGGAGTGCTTCTTGATTAGTGTAAACAATCTTTATAACGATGAAAAACCTGCTGAAAACAGAGAAATATTTTCCACCCTTTTCCACAACAATTCTTTCAGAATCGAAGCTATCCGTTCGTGGTTAAAAGTGCCCGGAGAGGTTTACAATCAAGAAGAAGACGAATGGGTCTTACTCTTATCCGGAGAAGCTAAACTCGAAATTGACTCCAGAGAAACTACCCTCACCTCCGGAGACTACCTTTTTATCCCAAAACATACTGTTCATCGTGTTTTATCAACATCAAAAAACGCACATTGGCTTGGAATTTTTAGCTCTTAAACTCATTGATTCGATCTGAAAGGGATTGCGCTACGGATAACAATTGCTTCGAATCACTTTCGATTTTCTCAACACTCTGCCGGTTTGCTTCAGAAACATGATTGATCTGTGAAATTTTTTCAATGATCCATTCAATATGACCGACTACTTCGACAGAATCAGTGTACGAACGTTCCGCAACGCTTACAGAACGTTCCATCTCTGACGAGGTTGCCGATATTTTTTCCTCTACTTCATGAGAAATATCGGTTAGTTCATTCATACTTGTTGCATTTTCACCCATTTTGTCACTGACATCATTAATGGCCTGAACGATAGTTCCGACGCTAATTTCAATTTCCGTCAAGCTTTTTTGGGTACGTTCAGCCAATTTACGCACTTCATCGGCAACAACGGCAAAACCTCTACCGTGTTCGCCAGCGCGTGCCGCTTCAATTGCCGCATTCAAAGCTAAAAGATTTGTCTGATCGGCAATATCTTTAATGACCCCTAATACACTTTTAACCTGATCGGCATCTTGACGTAATAAGAGAAGTTGCGAAGACATTTCCTGTTCGGTTTCAATATATCCGTCCACTTCATTAACAAGACGGTAGAGCGCGTCTTTAGCCGTCAGCAATTCACCGTTTGCATTCGTGATATTACGCTGGGTCTGTTCCGATACGGTTATAGCCGCAGAAAGGATCTCTTTAATAGAGTGGCTCTTTTGGGTAGTTGCCTCAACAATCAGTCGTTCTTGTTCTACCCCTTTTGAGATCACATGCGTCGCACCGGTAATGGTCGTTGCAATAGTGGCATTTTGCTTTCCGAGATCTTTGACCTCATTGACTGTCTCTTGAACCATAGCCACAAAATTATTAACGGCTGTTGCAGCATCTGAAAATTCATCTTGTTTCGTCACTTCCAGCCGTTTGGTCAAATCTTTATCCCCGTTGACCAAAGCCGCTATTCGGTTACGAAGCCCTTCCAACGGTGTGAGAACCTCTTTTCCAAAGAAAAGGTTTAATACCGATACAAAGACGATAACAACAAAACTCAATGCAATTAACAAAATCGTTTCGGTCTTGCTGATTTCAACATCGTTTTTTTCTAAAGAAACTACCAGATCCATAACGCCCAATACATCTCCGCTTTGGACATTAGTATGGCACGCCAAACATCGATCTTGAGCGATTAAAGGCTGCAAAAGCCGGATACTGTGTACACCGTTGTTATTTTCAATAACTTTGGGCTCTTTATTTTGAAATATAGCGCGTATTACCGGCTCATTCGTAAATTTGCTCTCTGGTGAAAGCAAGTCGATAACGGCTTGCGACTTTTCAACTTTTAATGCCGAAATCCCCTCAATTTTCTGTGCATTTTCAATCGCTTCGGCAACCACCGCAGGATCACCGGCCAACATGCTCCCGCTTAACGTTTGAAAAATAGATTGACTCAACATCGTCAAAGACCTTTTGGCCGTATCGTTGGAAAAATCATGGAATGTTGTTGTCAAATACCAATAAATAGCTCCCAGTCCCATAAAGCTAAAGAGCAATGTAGAAAAAATAATTTTTGATTTGACGGTATTAAACATTAGAAAACCTCATACTTCAATTTCAAGAAATTATTGTACCGTATATCGATCACCTTTTTGCGGTGAAAAAACAATTCCCTGTGCGGTTTGTATTTTTATCGGCACATTCATCGGACGCCGCATCGATATCGGATCAACTTTACTGACACTGAAATGAAGATGAGGCGCAGTACAGTATCCCGTGCTGCCGGAATAACCGATTAAATCACCCCGTTTAATCTGCTGTCCGATTTTAACAACCGATCCCCCCTGTTTCAGATGGAAATAATTTCCCAATGTTCCATCACTATGGCGGATATTGATGTAATTCATATACGGGCGGTACTCCGGACTCGGCCCCCCTTCAGTATGTGTCACATCCATACCGACGACTTCCCCCTCACGCGCTGCATAGACGGGAGTCCCGATCGGAGCGGAAAAATCAATGGCATATGCTGACAATCCTTTATGTGACAGTCCTCCGTTATACCCCTGCGAGACATCCACATTGACCCCTAGAGCAAATGGTAGACGATAGAGGTAGGTATCGTCATGTTGTGCAAAAGCGGATCCTTTGACCCACCCGTAGGATGAAATTTCGTTCGTCTGGACATTAGCGTTGATCGGGATTAATCTTAAAATCTCTTTTTTCATTTTTCCCGATAATTCAACGTATAAAGGGAGAGGATGATCCGATTTGACATTATCCAGTTTATCAAAATCGAGTGCTAACGTGACTAAATATGGATTGATATTTTCGGCTTCAAAAACAATCGTACCGTCGGCCATTTTCTCTTTTACAACTATGACACTGTTACGAGAACCGATCTTTATATCCCGTCTAATCCCTTTCACTTCAGAGCGTTTTAAAATTCTCAAATGTTCTTCATAAGCTTGTTCTTGCTCGATTGCCATTTGGATACTTTTATCTTCCAATGATTCTTCGTCACACAATGCTTCCATATTTTGAATCGAATTTTGCGGATAATTTTTTTGATAAAAGGCAATTGCATCCGAACGGATTCTTGGATGATGCAACGGTTCCAAAGGCGCGCTGACCAAAATTTCAAAACTTTTTTTATCAGAGTGCACCATTGCCGTTGTTAACGATTTCCGATAAAGGGAATCGATTGATTCTTTTTGCTGCGACAGTTCGCGCAACTCTTTTAAATATAAAGCCAGTAATTCACGATCAATTGTATTACCTGTGAGCTCTTTACCGACACTGAGGGTTGATTCGACTTCGTTAACAAAGCTTTTTAATATTTTTTTATTGGGCTCCATAACCGAGGATTGACTCAATTTTTTAATCGATTCGGTACTTTTTTGAAGGGGATCGGCAAGTGTATCAAACAATATAGGTGAGGTTTCCGCAAAAAGTATCCCAGATTGAATCAAAGTCAGAAAAAGTATGCGCACCGATCTAAACCCCTCTTTTTTTAATTCTAACATTATTGCTCTAAGGATATAATATCGTCTATTTTAACTGTGGGGTAAAATTATGTCCAAACGTATTTTAGAAGTGATGAAACCGGGAGTACTCTTTGGTGATGATGTTCAAAAGTTATTTGAGATCGCAAAAGAAGAGGGATTTGCCCTTCCAGCGGTTAATGTTGTCGGAACGGATTCGATCAATGCGGTTCTCGAAGCGGCTAAAGTCGTTAACTCACCCGTGATTATCCAATTTTCTAACGGTGGAGCCAGCTATTATGCCGGCAAAGGGCTAAGCAACGAAAATGAAAAAGCGGCTATTGCCGGTGCCATCAGCGGTGCACAGCATGTTCATTTGATGGCCGAAGCCTATGGAATCCCCGTGATTTTACACACCGACCACGCGGCACGTTCCCTCCTTCCATGGATCGATGCCCTTCTGGATGCAGGAGAAAAACATTTTGAACAATTCGGCAAACCTCTTTTTAGTTCCCACATGCTGGATCTTTCAGAAGAGTCTCTTGAAGAAAACGTCGAGACCTGTGTCAATTATCTTAAACGTATGGATAAAATCGGTATGACACTTGAAATCGAACTCGGCGTTACCGGCGGAGAAGAAGACGGTGTCGATAATTCAAATATTGACAATGCGCTTCTTTACACCCAGCCGGAAGAAGTTGCTTATGCTTATGAAAAACTATCCGCAATCAGCAACCGTTTTACCATTGCCGCTTCATTTGGAAATGTTCATGGAGTCTATAAACCGGGGAATGTCGTCCTTACCCCAATCATCCTCGACAATTCACAAAAATTTATTCAGGAAAAATTCCATACTGTTTCATCCAAACCGGTCAACTTTGTTTTCCACGGAGGATCAGGTTCAACTCTCGAAGAGATTCGTGAAGCTATCGGTTACGGTGTCATTAAAATGAATATCGATACGGATACCCAATGGGCAACGTGGGAAGGGGTAAAAGATTACTACGAAAAATACAAAGACTATCTCCAAGGTCAAATCGGGAATCCAGAAGGTGAAGACAAACCGAATAAAAAATATTATGACCCGAGAAAATGGCTCCGTGACGGGCAAAAAACATTGGTAAATCGGGTAAAAATTGCTTTTAACGATTTAAATGCCATTGATAGAAATTAGTCGATATTTTCTCGCATAAAAAGCGAGAAAGTATAAACAACAAGAATGAGGAATACGTTTATTCACCCGCGATCAAAGTGCTATCGCTGTTACCGCCCCGCCAGTTCATGCATGTGCCCTTCTATCAATCCTTTACAAACACAAACCAAATTTATACTCTTAATGCATCCCAAAGAGTTTAAAAAAACAAAAAACGGCACAGGGCATCTAACCCATCTCTCACTTCCGAATTCCGAACTTTATATTCATGTCGATTTTAGCGAACATAAAGCAGTCAATGCATTGATCAATGACCCCAATAATCGGTGTTATCTACTCTATCCCGGAAAAGAGTCTATCAATTTAAATACGGAAACGATTCATCTTCAAGATAAGCAATTGATCATTTTTATCCTGGACTCTACCTGGCCCTGTTCACTGAAAATGCTACGTTTAAGCCGGAATCTACAATTGCTTCCCAAAGTCAGTTTCACCCATACTAAAACATCCCAGTTTAAGATCAAAGAACAACCTGAGGAATTTTGCCTTTCTACAATCGAATCAACCCTTACGTTATTGGAGCTTCTTAATAAACACCATCTAGAAAAAATTATGCCGGAAGCGTTGGAAGCTTTTTTAGATCCCTTTAACGCGATGGTTGCGTATCAGATAAGCTGTGCTTCACGTGAGACACCTATTAATACGGCACGTTTTAGAAGAAGAGGCTAAAAAAAACAGATCGGGATGAATTTCCGTCACTCAGTAGATGATTTTTCCCGCTAAAACGGGAAAAAGAGGAATAAAGCGTTATTTTGAATAAGTAATTTTTGCTTTTTCGCGAAGCGTAGCCATTTTTTTCTCCATGGTCGCTTTGAATTTATCCATTTTAAGACGTTCTTCGATAAAGTTTTTTACCTCATCAAAACCAAGTTTTTTTGCCGATTTTTTATCTTCGATATAGATAACATGATACCCGAATTGACTCTGTACCGGTGTGGACGAAATCGTCCCCTCTTTCATAGCGAAAGCGGCATCATTAAAGGAAGGGACCATCTGTCCTCTTGGAAAATAACCCAAATCTCCGCCTTTAGGCGCACTTGGTCCCGTTGACTTCGATTTTGCCTGTGCAATGAATTCATTTTTGAGTTTATCTCCGCTTAATCCTTTTAAGCTTTTAATAACCGCAAGCGCTTCGGCTTCTGTTTTTACGAGAATATGGCGTGCACGGATTTTTTCCTTATCCATAAACTCATCCGGGTTTTTATCATAATAATCTTTAACGTCTTTCGCATCAATTTTAATGGCTTCGAATTGCTCTTGTTCCCATACTTTGGCAGCTAATTGAATTTTCAATCGACTGATTAATGCATCAAGTTCCTGCTTATACTCTTTCGATTCAAGCACTCCTGTTTTTTGCGCATCATCGTACACCAGTTCTTGCGCAATCATCCCTTCAATAATACGTTGACGCAATTCATTTTGTTTGTCTGCTGGCAAAGAATCAAAACGTCCCTGCGTCCCTTCCATTAACACTTTATTAACCTCATCAGAGGTGATTTCATCTCCGTTAACGGTTACGAGAACAGCTGCTGATGCGTTCTGTGCACTCAACAATAAACCCAAAATCCAAGCGGCATAATATCGCTTCATTACTATCCTTGTTTTTTCTCCCCGCTATGGGGGTTTTTGATTTCGGCATTATAATACATTTGTGAGTATAGTACGCAATAAATAACCAAAATTAAACGGTAGATTCCTGATGCTTTTGCTGTGCAATTTTTAAATATCGGTCAATTGTCTGTAAGAGGAAAAATTTATCGATCGGTTTTGCCAAGTGGGCATCCAATCCGGCTGCTACAATCCGCTCTCGGTCGCCGATAAGTGCATGAGCCGTTAAGGCGATTACCGGAACGTATCCTCTGGAATCTCGTTTATCGATCTCTTTGATCAAACGGTTGGCAGTCAATCCATCCATAATCGGCATATCAATATCCATCAATACTAAGTCAAAATGCTCTTTTAAATAGGCGTCAACCGCTTTTTGCCCATTATCAACGGCGACCACACGAAAATGTTCTTGCAGTAAAATCGTTTCGAGAAGCTTGAGATTGATGAGATTGTCTTCTGCCACCAAAATTTTAATATTTTCCTGCAATGGAATATTCTGGGCTTCCGGACTATGGATAATATACTCTCTTGGCATCTTATTCCAGATAACGGCTAAAGTTTTATGCAATGCGCTAGGAAGAATCGGCAAAGTCACTAAGGACTCTGCACTCTCGACTACCGTATCCGACTTTTCTCCGTATCCGAACTTCATAATAGGGACAACACGCAAATTTGGGTAAGTTGATTTGATAGCCTCAATTTGTGATGTAGTAATATGCAAAGCGTCCAAAAAGAGGACATCGCTTTCATGCAAAATCGGATTGACGAGATCGTGAATTTTTTTGGTTTTTACATGGAAAAGTTCCAAATATTTATAGAGCAATGCCCCCTGGGCCGATAAATGTGATTCTTGTGTGTAAATGGCGGCACGAGTCCCTTCAACAAAATCGAAAGACCCCTCTTCATTAATTTGGTGGTTTACGCGGAAAGAGAAACGGGAACCTTTTCCGTTTTGTGAAGCCAACATTAAATGCGATTCCATCATGTTGACGTATTTATGACTTAAACTCAAACCGATACCTAATCCGTCTTTCCCTTTCCGCTGATTTTCCCAGGCTGAGGCAAAAGGGCGCAAAAGGGTTTTCACTTTTTCATTTTCGATCCCTATTCCGGTATCACTTACTGCATATTCTACCTCAACAAAATTTCCTTCCTCTTCGACGACAAGGATCTCTACCAGTACACGCCCTCTCTCATCAGTAAATTTAATCGCATTTTGAATCAAATTCCGTAGTACGGAGAGTATTTTATCCTGATCACCCAACATCGTTTTTGGCAGATGCGGATCTATCAGGAACATAAGCTGAATCTCTTTGGCACGAGCTAAATCACAAAATTGCATTGAAAACGATTCATACACTTCCAAAGGATTGAATAGCTCAGGGGTGACATAAACACTGCCGCTTTCAACTTGCATCATCTCAAGCAAATTTTCAATATTCCGCATCATAGACTGTGCGCTGCGGCTTGTCATTTGAACGTATTCTTTTTGCCATGAACTTAGTGGAGAATTTTTGAGTAGATCGCTAAAACCGATAACTGCATTCATCGGTGTACGAAATTCATGGGAGATATTGGTTAAGAATTTCTTTTTAAAATGGTCAAAATAGCGTTCGGCCGCTTTGGCTTTCTCAATAATCGAATCATCGCGAAAAACGATTCCGACAAGCGAGTAATTGTCGAGCATTATAACCTCTGATTTTACCGATACATCACACTCAACCTCACCAAAAACGATTGTCCCCTGATAATCGCCCGATTTTGAAAGCAGATAGGAGAGTTCAACGCCCTTTGGATAGAACCACCCTTTTAATGAAGTAATTTCCCCTAATGTTTCAACCCTCAACATCTCCATCAGTATTTCGTTACTTCCAATCAACGTACCCGATAAATCGGTATAAACCATCGGGTCATAATGTAAACTGGCACATGAAGTAAGAAGACCGATCAAAGAACCGTGATCCGTTTCAAAATTTGGGAAATAGACCATTTTTACCCCTTCATATGTAGATATTTGTGAAGAACATACTCAAGTTTTTCACGCGTAAGGGGTTTGGAAAGATAATCATCCAATCCTCTTCCCAAAATATATTCGCGATCCCCTTCCATAGCTAATGCGGTCAATGCTATAATCGGCATACGTCCGACACGCATCGGCCCCTCTTCCGCTTTGATTTCCTGAGTCGCCAAAATACCGTCTTTTATCGGCATATCGATATCCATAAAAACAATGTCAAAGGTATTGTTTCGGCACATCTCAACCGCCTCATCTCCGTTGGAAACCGCTTTAACCGAAATGCCGTACTCTTTTAGCAATAATCGGATCAAACGTTGATTGATTAAATTATCTTCGACGACCAAGGCATTAATACCGCGCTGAATTTTCGGAACGGAAACGGGCTCAGGTTTAGAGATTTCAAATATTTGAGTCAAATGGTCTAACAAAGAGGTCGGCAATAAAGGTTTCGAGAGGGATGTATCAACAAGATGGAGCATTTTAGCTTGAATCCGCTCGTTTTGCTCCAGCAGAATAACACTCTTGCAAGAACGTTTCATTCTCGATAACGTCATTGTCCAATCGGTTTTGTCTTGTGAAGCGATAAAATAGACAACTTCGGTATCATTGAAAAGAGTTTCGTCCAACATTTGGGTTTTGGTCACACTTAATCCGAAACTGCGTAAATAGTTGGTTAGATGGTTAGCATCATCAAGCCGTTTTTCATCAATCAAAACTACTTTTGCATGATGCCCGTTAATCATTTCCATCGCATGATCCGAAGAGCTATCCAGCGTTAATGCAAAACTGAAGGAAGAACCTTTACCCTCATCACTGGTAATTTTCAGTTCTCCCCCCATCAACGAGACCAATCCATGGGAAAGACTTAGCCCTACGCCCAGACGGTTGTCGGCATGGTCGCCTGAAACAAACGGTCTGGTAATGTAGCTAAGTTCAGATTTACTGATCCCTTTACCCGTATCTTTTACCGTTAAACCGATATTACAGCTCCCCGTCGTATTGCGTTTTAGCAATTTTACTTCAATTGTAATCCGTCCACCCGGCTGAGTAAATTTTAAAGCGTTATTAAAGAGGTTGGTAATCACTTGTTTGATCTTACGGGCATCTCCGGTCACAAAGGTAGGAAGTTTCGGGTCAATAAAAAATAAAATTCCGACCCCTTTATCATACCCCATGGAGACTGCACCCCTCGCCAGTTCTTCCATTTCCAGCACGATATTAAATTCACTTTTGCTGACACTTAATCGACCGTTTTGCATTTGTGCCAAATCAAGCAGATTTTCAATATTCGACATCAGATTTCGGGCTGATCCCTGTATCGAACGGATATATTCCAGCTGTGTATCATTAGGCGAAGTTTTTGAGAGAAGATCCACAAAGCCGAGGATTCCGTTCATGGGTGTACGAAATTCATGACCGATATTGGCAAGAAATTTGCTTTTTAACTGTTCGACTTTAACCACTTCGGATTTTAAATCGACCATATTGCTTTGATCTTCCAAACGGAGGAGATAGACATCCATCCCCCCCTCTTGAATCAAGGTAGCCGTTGCCGACATCGTATGAATTTTCCCTGATGCATCGGCGATTTCCAGACCGTACCCTTTAGGGCAGTGCGTGCGGATATAATCAAGCCAGCTTTTGTCGTATTCCGTAAAAACCTCTTCATCTTCATGATGAAAAAGTTCCCGAATGCTCTCATAATTGTTTCGAAGCTGTTCTATATTTTTGATGGGGACCAAATCGAAAAATGTTTTATTTGCACCGATCCATCCCCCCTCTTTTGTGAAAAAAAGCAATGCTGAGGGATCAGTATCCAGCACTTTATAAAAAAGGGCTTTATTGACAGTCTGATCATTTTCATGAGAAAACTGATAATCGTTTTTAGTAAAAAACTTTTGAATAATACTTAACAGTCCCAAATTCTTCTCCTCTGACACTAGCTTCCGTTTGAAAATCGACTATTGTAACACAAAATACGTGCGCTCATCTTTTTTTTCCATTCATGATACAATACAACATTAATAATTGGATAATTTTTATGAAAAAAGCAACAAAAAAAGAGATTGAATCGATTAAAAACTCTCTTTTGGAACGATATTCCGACGCCGTTACCGAATTAAATTATACCAACGCGTATGAACTCCTCATTGCGGTCGCACTTTCAGCCCAATGTACCGATAAACGCGTTAACGTAATTACTCCGGCTTTATTCAAAGCCTACCCAACACCCTACGATCTAGCCAAAGCCGATCTCGAAGAGGTTAAACGCCTGATTCAAACCTGTTCGTTTTTTAATAACAAAGCGATCAATCTAATCGCTATGGCCAATAGGGTTATTGAAGTATACGGCGGAGAAATACCGCTGGATGAAAAAGAGTTGGTCACCCTTGCCGGAGTTGGTCAAAAAACGGCCCATGTCATTTTAATTGAGTATACCCAAGCCAATTTGATGGCTGTTGACACCCATGTTTTTCGCGTAAGTCACCGATTAGGGCTAAGTGATGATGTGAGTGCCACTTCGACCGAAGAGACCCTGGTGAAAAAGTTCAAAACAAATTTGCATCAACTCCATCAAGGCTTGGTATTATTCGGACGCTATATTTGTACCGCCAAAAATCCAAAATGTGAAACCGAATGCTTTTTACGTGATTTTTGCAAAAGTACGGACAGCTTTAAACCCAGATAAGATACAATCGCTTCTATGAAGAAATACTATTTTTTGATTTTATTATTAATCTTTACCGGATGTTTTAACGACCGGGGAATCAGCGGCCGCTATTATAGTGAGTGTGAAGAGTTTTATGATACACAGGGTTATTATCATAAAAAATGTGATAAAAATATTATCGATTACAGCACGTTGCGTTCCTCGACAAATCCTCAGCGCGGTAGTGTTCGCTAAATCATTTTATTGCAATAAAAGTTGCAAAATTGGCCCATCGGAACAGTACTTCACAGGTTCTAAATCCGTTGGTTTTAGCCATTTGAATATTTTCATTCATAGTATAGGGGATCAGTACATTTTCGAGAGCTTCACGTTTTTGAACGATTTCGTACTCACTGTACCCTTGTACTTTTTTAAAATCGTAGTAGCAATCAATCAATTCTTTATTCAATTTCGGATCTTCACTCACCACTTTTTCACTAAAGATAAAAGCACCCCCTTCATTCAATGAATCTGAAATGGTCCGAACCAGCGAATCACGGACTAAAGGGCGGATAAACTGCAACGTATAATTACTGATGATTACCTGGGCTTTTTCATAAGGGTACTGGAGGATATCCCCTTCAACCAATTCAATTTTAGAACCGTACGCCTCTATTTTCTTATGGGCATGTTCAATCATCGCCGAAGAGTTGTCAATCCCGATGAGCCGTACATCCGTTTTTTGCTCTATAGAACGTTCAATTTCAAGTAACAAGGAAGCCGTCGAACATCCTAAATCATAGACTATTCCCCCGTTGGACAAGGCATTTATAGCAAAGCGTCGGGTTAAACTCTGCGACTCTTTATAAAAAGGAACCGAACGTTGCAGCATATCGTCAAAAACAGCCGCTACGTCAGCGTCAAATTCAAATTGTTTAGAGATGGGTTTGGTAAAAAGGGTATCGGTTTTCATAGCGGTAATTGTACCGTAAAGAAGCAGGGTTTTAAGGGGCATGCAATGTGACGAAACAAACTTTTGGCCCCTCACCCACTCTAAAGCAATTTTCAGTCCATATTTAAAAGAGTGTGGGGATACTGTTCTCTTCTATTTTTTTATTTTTACTCGGTTGCGGCTTTGTCTCACCGAAAAAAGTCAACTCGTTTTCACGTAAAATGCGGATAACGTTGGTTGTCCCCGGCATGCCGATAGGGTAACCTGCCGTAAAAATATAGGTATTTTTTTTATCGATTATCTTTCGTGAAAGTCCGCTGTGAATAATATCGCTCAACATCTCTTCCAAGCGCCCTTTCTTTGTCAGGTAAGCAGGGACAACCCCCCAGACCATGGTTAAAAGCCGTGCTACTTTTTCCTCATGCGTAGCGGCATAGATGGTCATTTTCGGGCGATAACGAGAAAGTTTTTTTGCCGATTGTCCTGATGTTGTCATGGCAATGATCCCCTCTGCATTTAAAGAATCCCCTAAACGTACAGCCGATTCATTCACTCTGTCCATAGAATCGTCATAGCCGAAATCAAACTTTCCGAACGGATAGATCTCTTCAATCGCTTGAATCGTATTGACCATTGTTTCAACGGCCAGAACAGGATTATGGCCGATAGCACTCTCTTCCGAAAGCATTACCGCATCGGTTCCATCTAAAACGGCATTGGCGACGTCGCTGACCTCTGCGCGGGTAGCGGTCTCTTTTTCCGTCATTGACAATAACATCTGCGTTGCCGTAATAACCGGTTTTGAATGTTCGTTTGCCTTATCAATTAACATTTTTTGGATTCGCGGAACACGATAATATGGAACCTCAATCCCTAAATCTCCCCGAGCAACCATCAATCCGTCTGAATGTTCGAGAATTTCATCAATATTTTCAACGGCATCAAATTTCTCGATCTTTGCGAATAATTGAACATGACCTCCGCACGCATTCACGGCTTCCCGTGCTTTAATCATATCCTGACCGTTTTGAACAAATGAAATAGCCATGAAATCGACTCCGTTGACTATCCCCCATGCAATATCCGCTTTGTCTTTTTCCGTCAAAATATCGATTTTTAAACGGGTATGTGGAAAGTTAACCCCTTTATGCGATGATAATTTGCCTCTGTTTTCAACTACTGCCTGAAGATATCCGTCATTAATTGTGACGATATAGGCTCGAATGTTTCCGTCATAAAGATAAATAGCATCACCGATTTTAAGAAGAGGTAAGATTTCATTGTGATTAATTGAAAGACGATAATGCCCCTCTCCAATTTTTTCCCCTTCAATCATTTGAGAATAAAAATCGAGTTTGTCTCCGCTTTCAAGATAAAAATCTTCTTTAAGCTTTCCGATACGAATTTTTGGACCGGAAATATCTTGCAATACACCTACCAGAAGCCCGGTTTCACGCATTGCGGTACGGATATTGGCTAAAACTTGGGAATGATATTCATGGGTTTCATGGGAAAAATTCAGACGAAATACGTTGACTCCGGCTTTAATAAGGGCAATAATTGTCTCAATTTTGTCCGATGCCGGACCGATAGTAGCGATTATTTTTGTTCGTTTTTGCATACATTTTACCCGTAATTCATTTTGGGAATGGTAACACACTTTGGGTACATTTCTACGTGATGACAACACCTATTACACTTCATATTCAGTATAATTAGAATACAATAGGGGTACTTTAACGATGGAGACCCCATGATTCCAAGAGCGATCAATACCGATATTGTCCTTATTGATATCATTGATTTTTCACGTTTACATATGAATGAACAACTTGAAATCATCTCCTATCTCTCTCAAACCTACAAAAAAATGATCCAAAAAATGATCAAAATTTCCGGTATAGCCATGGAAAAAATGTTACAGGGAATTATCCCGACAGGGGATGGCTTTTACTGTATTTTACATCCAGGATTAAAAGGATTTGGCCCAATTCTAGGGCTCTCTTTTATCCATTTTTCCGATTATATCGCAAAAGAATACCCCTATTTTCGAGGTATACGTGTTGCGGTTCACACCGGAAAAATCTACCGCTTTGAAGACATTCTGGGTAATGAAAATTTTGTAGGGGACGGACTCAATGAATGTGCCCGATATATTGAAATTAAAAATCTTATCATAAGTACCGTCATCATCTCAGATAGCGCTTACAGTTCATTAAAAGAGTTCCTGCATCAATACCCAGATTTTCATGCTCTACTTGAAAAATGCGAATTCCGCCACAGTTCACTCCATACCTTTCAAGACAAACATAATATTGAGCGTCACGGTTATCTCATATGGATGAGAAAGGGGGGGATTATTCCGCCGCCAAGACCGGGTAGATTATTGCCCCACCGGAAATAATCCTCGAGAAAATTATTTTTTGGTAAGATAACATTACCAATATCCCTTAAAAGGAGGATGTGTGCGCTTTACCGTCGATGATTATGCCAAGACATTTAAAATGTCCAAAGAGATGATACAAAACAAGCTTAGAACTAAACGTTTGAATTATATCATTGAGGGAGGAATTACCTATATAATAGTTCCTAAAAGCTCTTTAGATGAAACCAAACAGCAAGAGATCGCCCAACCACCCAAATCTTCCCCCTCTCCGCAAAAAACAACGGTGGGGATGATTATCGCACTCTACCAAAAAGAAAACCAACAACTCAAACTGAAAATCAAAGAACTTGAAAACAAAGTTGACCGCCTTGTCAATGACAAAGAGCAGATGCTCATTGCGGAAAGGGAACGGATTAAAGAAATTTATACCGCAAAAGATGAACAACTAAAAAATTTATTGGAAGTTATCAATACCAAACTTCTCCTCTCACAAAATACCCCCGTATGCGATGTTGATATCACTTCGACCCCTTCAGTATCTCCTTCGCTCCCGAATGGAACCATAGAGCTCAAACGTTATCTTAAATTTATCGGTATGGGTTCTGAAGAGCGAAAAGCCGTTAAACGTCGCTTTGAACTCTCATATGGAAGTGATATCCGTATAATCCAAAAAGAGGGAGAGTTTTATGTAGACCTCTCTAAATACGATTACACCGATTTTCTCTCTTAATCAAAAGGGTTAACAACCCTTTCCCTATTTTCTTTCCCTTCACTCTATCACTTTTTTTCTCTTCTTTATCAACAAAACCATATCGCTGACCTTTTTCTTGCCAAGATTTTTCCATCTGGATTAATTTGGAAAAAACAGGCTTTATACTATACGTTTTTCTGTATATTTTGATTATTTTATACAATAATAAATATGGAATACTTAATGCTTTGTTCGACTAAACATTCCTTATGTTACATATTATGTATATATTATAAATTTTTAATTATAAAATATACATTTTAATGTTTAATTTAAGAAAAGCATATTACAATGGAGCAATGGAAATGAGTGATCTTTTTAATCTTCTGCATAATGCCGTTGAAGCGCAACGTAACGGTAAGAAGATTTCCCAAAAAGAGATGGCGAAAGAGCTTGGAATTTCTATGCGAACGTATCAAGACTGGCGTTTAGGCAATGCTAAACCGCAGGCGGCCAAAGCCATTTTTGAGATGTTGGGGATGCTTGAAGATGATGAGATTATTCGAGTCGTTCGAAGAATAAATAAATTAGGAGCAAAAGGATGAGCAGTTTAAGTGAACAAGAACGAATCGGGCTTGAAGAGGTCTTTTTATCAATTTCCTCAACACCGAATTTTGTAACAAAATGGACCGACTGGCGTAAAAACTTTACCAACCGTTTCAATGCAAATAAATTCTCTTCACCGGTCCTTTTGGCGAAAAATCCAAAAATATGGATAAAAAATGGTCTAAAAAACCACGAATTCACAAAACTGTTAAATAAATTGCAAAAAAGAAGAAAAATTTAAGGCAAGAGATATTAAAGTATTCGCGGCTAAAACACTTTCCCGTGCACACCTATGTTGTGAGCAGTTTTGAGTGTTATTCGCATATCTAAATCAAGGGCAATAAATGAATAAAGCACAATTCGTAGAGTTAGTTCAAAAAAGCGGCGGTTACAAAACAAAAGTAGAAGCAGAAACTGCTATTAAAGCTTTTTCAGAAGCGATCACGGCAGCTCTTGTTGCTAAAGAAGAAGTATCATTGGTTGGATTCGGTAGTTTTTCAGCTTCACTTCAAAAAGGTAAAAGCGGTAAAGTACCGGGAACCGATAAAACTTATAGCACAGCTGATAAAATGGTCCCTAAATTCAAACCGGGTAAAAGTCTTAAAGACAGTGTAGCAGCTGCTCAATAAGTTGTCCTTTCATTTCTGAGGGAATGCATCCCTCAGCTCTCTTCCTCCGTAATTAAAATCACTTTTTTACTGTACCTATTTTTACCCCAATTGGCTATAATTATCAAACAAGTGCACTTTATCGTATTTTAAGTGTAAACGTCATGAAGAAGGTACAAGTGTTTTTCTCTTTTTTTAATCGCTTCCGCACAGAAAAATCACTCACAGAAAATCTTCCCAAACTCCTCCATGACGATACCGTCTCTCCACAAAAACTATTTGGCACCATTGCCGAACAGCATGATGGTACCTTTTATGAAGATTTTTTACTTTTTCATCAAGACACTTCTACGGCAATCGACTTACTCCTTTTTATCCCGGAAAGAGGTATCTTTATCGGAGAAAAAGTGGTATGGACGCCCAATGATTTGGAAGGAGCCAGTATTGAACGTTCCTCAAAACGTTCAAAGAAAACTCCCTCAACCCACTTGGAAAAAAGAGAATGGAGAATTCATCAAAAGCTGCAAGATGTCCTCTCTTTTGATTCTACTCCGATAATCCGTTTTTTTTGGTTTCCTTATCTCACAGAAGATGGTTTTGACCGTTTAGACTCCTCGTTTCATCAGCTTCTTCCCAAAAATCATCTAATCTTCAGAGACACTCCTCAGGAAGCTATCCTATCTAAATTTGCATCGCTCGCCCCGTTAAAACATGAGCCTTATTCAAAAGTGAAAATCATCGGTTCCCTTTTGTCCCATACTCTCCTTCTCCCTACCAAATCCGATCCTTTCGGGAAAATTCTATCCGAAGAGCAAATAAAATTTTTGGAAACCCCGCTGCACTCTCCGTTGACACAACTCTGCGGAGATTATGGAAGTGGAAAAAGTACCCTTTTGCTGCGTAAAGCTTTGCAAATACTCTTAACAAATCGACTCGAGAAGATCATAATCATTACTCCGACACGCCTAGGCGGCGAACTCATGCGAAATGAGTTAGTCAGCCTAATAGAATATGGAGTACTGGACGTTAATCTCGGATCGTTTTTTTTCCATATCCCTGAACAAATAGATAACAGCGATTTTCAAAAGCATCTTCAGGAATCGACTCTCATCATTTGTGATGATGCCGACCAACTTGAAAATAGTTTGATAGAGAGACTTATGCACCATGACGAAAACCGCCTTTTTCTTTTAAGTTCTCTTGAACCTATAATGTCCTCATGCAACACTAAACTGATCAACCATTATCGATATGATGCCCGTCATTATCTTTTTAATTGCTCTGAAAACACTCTATTAAGTACTCTGCTTACTGATTTGCGCAAACGTCTTGCCGATACCCCATCATCTGAAATTATTGTAGTGTTTGAAAATTATGCGACGCTCAATGAGTACAAAGTGATGATTAACGAATACCTGCAATTATCGTGTCAAATATTGATTCCCTCTTTTAGTCTTCAGTATCAAGATTTTGATAGCCTCATCCTCACAATTCCCGAGTGTCTCTGCGGCATTTCTATTCCTCATCTGTATTTTATCTCTTCCGGAAGTGTTGATAACTACCCCTTTATACTAAGCCGTGCGTCAGAATCGGTGACTATAATCACTTATTCAAAATCCTAACGGAGCGTTCAAATGGCTAAAATGATCAAAACCGATGCCGAATGGCAAACGCTTCTCTCCCCGGAAGCGTACCATGTTGCCCGACAACACGGTACGGAGAGAGCTTTTACCGGAAAATATGCAAATTTTAAAGAAGATGGAATCTATACATGCGTCTGTTGTGCAGCACCGCTCTTTGATTCCACTGCAAAATTCGATTCCGGTACCGGATGGCCGAGCTATGATCGACCAATCACTTCGGATGCACTGGAAGAAAAACGGGATAGCTCGCACGGAATGATTCGTGTTGAAGTGCTGTGTGCAACGTGCGATGCCCATTTGGGGCATGTTTTTCCAGACGGACCGAAAACAACCGGTCTGCGCTATTGCATCAATTCCGTATGTCTTAATTTTATACCACGTCAACAGGAGTCTTAATGCGCCTTATTTTCAGTTTACTATTGGTTTCAGTCCTCAGTTTTGCCGCTGGTCATCCGCGTGTATCCCTAGAAACAACACAAGGTACACTTACCGTGGAACTCTATGAAGATGTCGCTCCGCTTGCAGTAGAAAACTTCACCACCCATGTCAAAAATGGATACTACAACGGATTAACTTTTCATCGTATTATTAAAAACTTTATGGTTCAGGGTGGAGATCCAACCGGAACCGGTGCCGGGGGAGAATCGATTTGGAAAAAACCTTTTAAAGATGAATTTAAATCCGGTGTCGTTTTTGATAAAGCAGGAATATTAGCCATGGCTAATGCCGGTCCGAGAACGAATGGAAGCCAATTTTTCATCACGACAGCACCTACACCGTGGTTAAACGGTTACCATACCATTTTCGGACGGGTTATATCGGGTACGGATACCCTTTCCAAACTCAATAATGTCCAAACGAACGGTCAAAACGGCGGGGATAAACCGCTTCAAACACAAAAAATTATCAAAGCTACCTTACTCCCTTAACACTCTCCTCTTAGCCCGTCAAAGTCTTCTCAAAGAGATTAACGGGCATAATTTCGTAACCATTTTGTAACCAAAATGTAATGGTTCGTAATGCTTATTTGTCCACAGTTACTAATCTTGATACTGGAGTTTCCATGTTTTCGCGTGACAACCTATTTTTTGGCGGGATATTTCTCCTTGCTACAGCCATTTTTGTCGTTTGGGGGCTTGATTACGTCGCTCAGAACCATACACTTTTTGTTCTAGCAACCCTCTTTGGACTATTTATGGCATTTAACATCGGCGGTAACGATGTCGCCAATTCTTTTGGAACCAGTGTCGGAGCTAAAACACTAACCGTTAAGCAGGCACTTGCCATTGCCGCTATTTTTGAACTTAGCGGTGCAATGCTTGCCGGTGCCGATGTAACCGATACGATTCGTAAAGGGATCGTCGATGTCTCTCAAATGACATTCGATCCGATGCTCTTTGTTTTTGTCATGATGGGTGCATTGCTTGCTGCAGCGACATGGCTCCTTTTTGCGTCGATGAAAGGGTATCCCGTTTCAACGACCCACGCTATCGTTGGAGGAGTTCTTGGAGGATCGATTGCCTTAGGGTATGTTACCATGGATGCTGGGGAAAGCGTATTTGCTTTGGTTCATTGGGATAAAATCGTCACGATTGCCATTAGCTGGGTCGTCTCACCTATCTTAGGGGGAATCGCGTCTTATGGAATCTATTGGTATCTTAAAAAATACATTTTAGATTATAATGAAAAAGTACAGTCTCATATCGATGAAATCAAACATCAAGTTAAAGAACTCAAAGCCTCCTATAATGAAGTGACTGCGACGGCGGATGAAAAAGCAAGTCACGATTCTCAACTACATGAACTCAATCGTTTGCAAAAAAAATCCAATGCCTTTTATGCTTTGCGCAAGCATGCACCGATTGCAGCCGCATTTGCAACAACTATGATAGCTGGAATGCTTCTCTACAAAGGGCTTAAACATGCCGGCTTGAAATTCGACGATGTTGAAATTCTCATGATTATTGCTACATTCAGCGCACTGGCCTATGGAATCACCTATGCAATTGTCAAAGTAATGCATAAAGACACACCGGCCAAAGCGACCTTGCGTCTGTTTAGTATGCTACAGGTATTGACGGCATCGGCCTTTGCATTCAGCCACGGTGCCAATGATATTGCCAATGCGATCGGGCCGTTTGCTGCGATTATCGACATTTTAGCGACCGGACAAATTAACAGTGAAGCACCGGTGCCTCTCATTGCCATGGCAACCTTTGGTATAGCGCTGGTTGCGGGGTTATGGTTTATCGGAAAAGAAGTGATCCAAACCGTCGGAAGCCGTATCACCGAAATTTTCCCGGTAACCGGATTTGCGGCAGAGCTTGGAGCCACCCTCGTTATTTTGGCTGCCACAAAATTGGGGATCCCTGTCTCTTCTACCCACATTCTTATCGGAGCAATTATCGGTATCGGTATGCTAAACCGCAATGCCAACTGGGTCTTGATGAGACCTATCGCCCTTGCATGGATTATTACACTTCCAGCAGCGGGTGCGATGGCTGCCCTTTTCTTCTTTATCCTCAAAGCGGTATTCGGCTACTAAGCCCGATACCCCTTATCAACGCCGTTTTTCTCTCCTCAAATCGATCCTTTTGAAGCCAAAATATTGATATCTCGTTGATACAATTGGGGATATAATTTTTCCCATTTTAAAAGAGGGGCTTCAATGCACTTTTTGGATAATATGTGGATTGTCTTGGCGGAGTTCTTATTCATAATAGGACTCATTGTTATACTAGTCATTAAAATAGGTTCAACCATCAATAAATAATTTTTTATCCGTTTATACAAAAATCTCTCTTCTGTACTCTGTTAGCACATTTTGTTAAAGGATTTACCATACATACCCATGAAATCAAACTTATCCTTTACAGTTTTATCGGATTAATACTGTTTGGAACCCTCTTATTGCTTTTCCCTTTTTCCCATAACGGTGATTTACGCTTCATCGATGCGCTATTTACTTCTACATCAGCCGTATGCGTCACCGGATTGATTGTAAAAGACACCCCGATCGATTTCACCCCAATCGGCCAAGTGATTATTATGCTCTTAATCCAAATAGGCGGTTTAGGATATATGACGGCAGTCACATTTTTAGCTGTGGTCCGTCGTCAAAAAATCGGACACCGTGACCGCCTTATTTTACAAGAATCCTTAAATTATCCGGGAATGGACGGGTTGGTACGTTTTTTAAAAATCGTTTTTACCTCCATCTTCGTCATCGAGGTGATCGGGATGATTATCCTTACACTCCGCTTCTGGATCGATATGCCGATTGAAAAGGCAGCCTGGTTCGGTATTTTTCACGCCGTTTCGGCCTTTAACAATGCAGGATTTTCCCTATTTAGCGATAATATGATGGGATACCAAAACGATTGGATCATTAATATTACAATTCCGATACTTATCATCCTTGGTGGATTAGGGTATTTGGTTTTACTTGAACTCTACAATTACCGACGCGGACAGCTTATCAGAATCTCTACCCATACACGGATTGTCCTTATTATGAGTACGGTTTTAATTCTCTTGGGGATGGTACTGCTCCTCTCATTGGAATGGAATAATGCTTTTAAATCCATGCAATGGGAAGAAAAACTCTTGGCGGCATGGTTTGCTTCGGTCAATTACCGAACGGCCGGTTTCAATACTATAGATCTTTCAACCCTCAGCGATGCGAATCTTTTTTTCTCCACTTTTTTCATGATGACCGGAGGAAGTCCGGGGGGTACTGCAGGGGGTATTAAAACGACCGCCTTGGCCCTGGCACTTATTGGGGTATGGTATACTCTGCGCGGTGATACCAATGCGCATATTTTCCGCCGTTCCATCTCTCCGTATCAAATTAACAAAGCCTATACCATCATCTTTATCGCATCGTTCTACGTTATGATCTCAACCATAGCCCTTAGTGAAGTCGAGCGATTACCCTTTTTGCGTATTTTATTTGAGACAACTTCCGCATTCGGTACAACCGGACTTTCAACAGGAAACGGAGGTGTGTTGAGCTATTCGGCACTCTTTAGTGATTGGGGGAAAGCCAATATCATCATTTTAATGTTTATGGGACGGATCGGAGTATTTGCCTTTACCGTCGTCATTGTCGGAAAAGCGGCTCAAAGCCGAATTAAATATGCAGAGGGGAAAGTGGTACTATGAAAAACTATGCGGTAATCGGCTTAGGAAAATTTGGATTTCACGTCGCCAAAGGACTGGCGCAACAAGGGTTAAGTGTCATAGCGGCCGATCAGGACGAAGAACAGGTACGCGAAATCAATGAATTCGTACAGGATGCGATCATTCTCGATTCAACCGATATGCGTGCTCTCCGGGAAGCGGGAATCGGGAATGTGGATATTGCTGTGGTAAGCATCGGCGAAAATATCGAAGCCAGTATATTAACCGTCATGGCGCTTAAAGAACTGGGGGTCGAAACGGTTGTCGCCAAAGCGATTACCACCGTACATGGACAAATTCTCTCCAAACTAGGTGCCGCCAAGGTTATCTATCCCGAAATGGAATCCGCTAAAAAAATTGTGAAAAAAATGGTGCAGAATATGCATTATGAAACCATCGATCTCTCCATTACAATGAAAATCGCCAAACTTACCGTCCCCTCTTTCTGGATCGGAATTTCTATTTTATCACCGATTTTTGAATCTGAATTTGAGGTCAAACCGATTGCCTATAAACATCAGGGGGTATGGTATACCCTCTTTGAAAAAAATGATATCCTTGAAAAAGGGGATATCCTCGTTGTTCTAGGTAACAGTGCCCATATTGAGGCGCTAAGTAAAAAAGTTTATTAACCGGTCTCCAATACCTTAAGGTTTTTGGAGTTTTCCCAATGCATCTAAAATGCTCTTTTGTTTCTGCGCTTCTAACGGCTTATCGTTTGAAACAAATATATAGAATTCGACACGGCGATTTTTAGCCCTGTTCTCTTCCGAAGTGTTTTCCGCAACCGGTTTTGCCGAGCCAAATCCCGCTGTTGAAAGACGCTGTGCGTCTACACCATCACGTATGAGTTCACGCATCACCGCATCAGCTCTTCGACTGGAAAGCTCAATGTTATCCTGATACGGAGACCCTTTAGGTAACGGAGAATTATCTGTATACCCGCGCACTGAAATATCAACCGTAGGCGGTAGTTCAGCGATAATCTGGGCCACTCGTCGGATAAACAGATGCATCTCTTCATCATCTATCGTTGCATTAGCACCACGGAACGGAATCGACGTAGGGAGTTTAAGCAAAACCCCGTCCATCATCTGATCCAAAGGACCTTCACCTGATCCCATAGAGATGTTTTTTAACTCCTCTTGAAGTTTGCTCAAAGCATCTTTGGTCTCTTCTTGCCGCTTCTCTTCACCGACAAATAACGATCCCCCCTCTTCTATCAGCATTTTCCCGCTTGGGTTTCCACTCGCATCGGGATCAGATTTTTTGGTATCGGGTACCATCTCTTGCACCGGATTAATCCGTTCTGCAACCGGAGCATAATCATAAATTTTTACAAATTCTTCTTTGATTGCTTTTAATTTCTCTTTATTGACCGATGCTATTGCATACAGAGCGATAAAAAGGGCCAAAAGGAGACTGAAAAAGTCAGCTGTAGGAACTGCCCACTTCTCACCTGCAGGGCATTCAGGACATTTTTTACATTTTTTCTTAGCCATTATCTTTAGTCATCAATCAAATTGACTGTGTTTTTCTTCTCCCGGAGAAAGAAAATTGAGTAATTTTGCTTCTAAAGTACGTGGATTATCCCCGTGTGCAATACTGATAATCCCCTCAAGGATCAATTTTTGTTCTTTGACAAGATGATGAGATTTGGCTTTCATCTTGTTTCCGATTGGGCCGAATAAAACGTATGCGCTGAAAATCCCGGTTACCGTGGCGGTAAATGCCCCTGCAATCCCTGCAGCCATTTCTGAGGGGTTATCAAGCTTTTGCAATGCGAGAATCAGCCCTAAAACGGCTCCGACAAGCCCTAATACGGGCGATGTCTCTCCGGCCAAAATCCAATAGTGGGCACATCCATGATAATACTCTTCAGTTTGCTCAATTACCAACTCCATTGTTTCAACGATTGTATCAATTTCATTTCCATCAACCGCTAAACTCATCCCTTGTTTCATAAAATCATTGTCCAATACGGCTATCTTTGATTCTAATGACAATAAACCATCCCTACGTGCCGATACGGCAAGGTCGACAATCTGTTTAATGCGGGCATGCAAATCCACAGAATTTTTTTTGAATACGAACGGTAAATTTTTGTAGGCTCCCCGAATGTACTCGGAATCGGTGCTAACCATCGAGGCAAGCAAAGTAGTCGGCATGATAATAATAAGTGACGTAATATGGATAATATGGAGCGGGTTCCCCCCCTCCATCAAATCCCCTATGGAGATGGTTGTGATCGCACCTAAGATACCGATAATAACACTGAGATCCATGTAACCCTTTTAAATATCAATAAGAGCTTACTTAATCTTATTGAAGCGCATTTTAAAAAGTTTATCTGAATGAGTGTGAAGTTTGTGTGAAGTTTATTTTTTGCTTTCAAAAAGAGTATATAAGATTTTAATTAAAATCATCAGAATGATTCCGCTCCCCATGCTGGCAACGATAAAAGCATAATATTCGTCATGTGAGATTGCACTAGCTTCATACCCGAGTGTTGCTATTGCTACCAAAAATGTAAGTGGCATAGAATCACTCAATGAAAAAAGAATTGTATTTTTGTATCCAAGATATCCGCTATAGGCAACCATAGAACTCACGAATCGAATCGTAATCATTGATCCAGAAATAAAGAGTGCTGATAGTAAAATATTTGTGTCACTAAATGCATCCAAAGACAATGTCGATCCGACATGAATAAAAAATATCGGTACTAAAAAACCGAATCCAAAGGAAGAGAGTTTTTCAGGCAGGTCGGTTTTGTGTTTAAAATAGGTTGCAATAAATACACCTGCTAAAAATGCCCCCAAAACAACATCGATTTTAAGATAAAGCATGACGGCTATCATTATAAACATAAGCGCCATAGAAAAGCGTATATCCTGATCTTTGCCGTCGTCATGCGGCATAATAAGAGTTTTCAGCCCGGGATACCACCAAAATACAATTCGAATTGCTCTAAAAAAAAGGACAAATCCAATTAAAAACAAAAATAAACTACCCAATACAAAAACAAAATCTCGGTTGTATCCATACTCTAGACCACCGCTTAGAATTGTCAACGCAATAATACTTACCAATTCACCGATAATCCCGATATTCAAGGCTAAGGCAAGCCAAGGCTTATTTTTACCATACTCTTTCACTAATGCCATTAACATACCAAGTGAAAAAATAGGTAAGGCAACAAGATAAACAGAGCTAAGATTCAAATAGAAAAATAGTCCTAACGAACATGAATAAAGCATAACAAAATAGATAATTGTCCGCCGCAGTAATGATGATTTGGCAAAACCGAACTCTTTCAAGTTCACTTCCATCCCCGCTAAAAACATGAGATATAAAAATCCGACTTTTGCAATGATTTTAAATAACTCATTTTCTACCAAAAGGCCAAAATATGCTGCCAAGCTACCAAGCATTATTTCGACAACCACAACCGGTATTTTAGTTATACGGGAAAAAAATGGGGAAAATAGCACCAAAAGAGAGAGGGTAATAATAACAACAATATCACTCATAATTATCCACGTAACGCTTGCCAGAGTTTAATGGCCTGAGAATGCTCTTTGACATCATGTACACGTACAATCGAAGCACCCTCTTCGATCGCTTTCAGATGGATTGCCAACGTTCCGGCTAAACGTTCATCACTCGATGAGGGATCGATAGCATTAATGAATGATTTACGGCTTGCGCCGACTAAGAGTTTTTTTCCCAAACGGACAAAATGACTTTGATGGGTAATCAGGGAGAGATTATCTTCCAGGCGCTTTCCAAAGCCGATCCCGCAATCCAAAATGATCTCTTTGATCCCGTATTTTTCCCCTTTTTCAATCCGTTCCCGAAAAAATTGTTCAACTTCATTGAGTACTGAGGAGTACGACGGATTTTCCTGCATATTTTGCGGATTCCCTTTCATATGCATAATGACTGCGGTCGCTCCATAACGGCCGCACAATTGGGCAACCTCATCATTGGCCAATCCGGTAATATCATTGACGATTCCAAACCCTCTTTCCAATGCATAGTGAATGACTTTTGGCTCATAGCTGTCTAAACTAAAGACAGCTTTTTCATAAAGGCGTTCGTGATAAAGAGCATCAATAATCGGGCGGACACGGGAGAGCTCCTCATCAGCACTTACCGCCAGACTCCCCGGACGGCTGGAGACACCGCCGAGATCGATTATATCGGCCCCATCCGCAATCATCGTCTCTATCCGTTCGATCGCGGTATTCCCTTGAAAACGGCTGGCATGATAAAAACTGTCATCATTGGCATTCACAATCCCCATGATTGAGATCGCAGCCGGAAATTTTGCGTGTCCGAAAGATTCCAACTCGGATGAGAGCTGTTTTAAACCAAAAGGCTGAGCTTTCTCCTTTTTGGCAAGCTGCTGAAGTTGACGTTCAGTTGCGATTAACAAAGCATCAACACGAGGAATCGATGCAGTTACCGTCCCTTTCGGTACGGCCAAATCAGCACCGATACTTAATGCATCCTGTTTAAGGATATTTGCCGCTCCGACATGTAAATCACGGATGCGGATCAGATGTATTTGACCTTTGTCCTCCAAAATCTCCACACCGCCGCCATCAACCCCGAGAGCTTTTAATTCACGACGCAAATCAATCGTATTGGAGAGTTTTTCAACGAACACGTTTCACCTCTTTGAGAAAATTCATCAAGACCATCACCAATACGCTTTGAAAACGGCTGTTAAGTTCAATAAGGCGGAGCCCTTTTTCAAATCCTTCGAGTTGAACGGTAGTAAGCGAAAGGTTTTCGATATGAATCGCCTGGTACATCAGCTGTTCAATCAATCCTTTTGCCTCATGTTTTTTCAGTCGGTCATGTTCTTTTACAAAGGTAAACAACCCTGAGAGATCAAGATTTTTCAGCGAAACGGGAAGTGTTTCATAGTGACGTTGTTGATGTTCCTGGGTTAGGTTAAGACGTGAACGGACGGTCGGAAGAAACGTGCTCTTATTCGGTGCCACCAAGATAAATACAATATTTCTGGGAGGTTCTTCCAGGATTTTCAGCAAGGCATTTTGAGCAGGGACGGTGAAACTTTTGGCCCCGAGGATCAGCGTTTTTCTGTTTTCTTCACTTTTATAGGCTTCGGCAATAACTTCTTTTGCATCTTCTATTTTAAAATCATCCCGAATAAAGAGAACCGAACGAAGAGGCAAAAGGGAAACTTCAATCTCTTTTGCACGCTCTTCAATATCACCGGTGATAAGGATACCGCCCCGATCATTCGCGAACATTGATCTCCCCGAATAAAACCGCATTGAGCGTTTTATCAAACAGACGGTAAAGCTGCAGCAGTTTAATATCGATTAATGGGTCATGCGAACGGAGAACCAAAGCGTTTTGAAACCGTTCATCCATAATCCATAGTAAACTGTTGGTATTGCGTTTAGAAATATCGGCACGCCGATCATCACCGCGACCGATATACCAAAAGAAATATTCACCCTTGAAGGTAAGGTCAAGCATGTCACTCAGCATATCAATCGATTCTCCCCCATTAATATGATCATAATGGGGATAGAGAGTATCCATGCACACAATCGGTATCATCGGGCGATCTTGAGAACGCTTATTGAGGGAAGCGATGATATAGCTGGAAAACCATTGTCGATCGTAATCGGTAATGAGGATAAGTGTTTTCCCCGCCATTAATTGATCCATGGCATTAGCAAGTGCAGGGGTCCATTCAAAACGTTGTTCTTCAAACCAGCTCATCGATGCCCCTTCGGAGCGTATCGATTCTAATGTCCATTGATCAAATTGACGCACTATTTATCCAAAGCGTAAGCACTATGCAGCGATCGAACCGACAGCTCCGCATATTTTTCGTCGATGACCATTGATACTTTAATTTCAGAAGTTGAAATCATCATAATATTGATATTTTCGTGTGCCATCGTTTGAAACGCTTTTGCCGCCACACCGGTATGCGATTTCATTCCGACACCGACGATCGAAACTTTACAAATATTTTCATCATAGCTTGCTTCGGAAATTTCATCTTCGGCAATAAACGTTTCAACCACTTTCTTGGCATCAATCAACTCTGTTTTAGGAACCGTAAAATCGAGATTGGTTTTACCGTCATGTCCTGAGGTTTGAATAATCATATCGATATTGACACTGTTATCCGCTAAGCGGGTAAAGATATCCGAAGCAATTCCGGGACGGTCAATTACACCGCTAAGTGATACACGTGCTTGGTTTTTATCTAAAGCGATACCGCTGACAAGTGGTTGTTCCATAATATTCTCTTCCTTTGTAATAAGTGTCCCTTCCGCATTGGTAAAACTCGAACGGGTTACAAGATTGACATTTAGTTTTTTAGCCAGTTCGACCGAACGGTTTTGAAGAACTTTTGCTCCGAGAGAAGCGAGTTCAAGCATCTCGTCGTAACTGATCCGCTCCATTTTCTTCGCTTTTGGCTCGATACGCGGATCAGTGGTATAGATACCGTCAACATCGGTATAAATCTCACACAAATCGGCTTTTAGCGCTCCGGCAACGGCAACTGCGGAGAGATCCGACCCGCCCCGTCCGAGGGTGGTCACTTGACCGCTTTCGCTTACCCCCTGAAATCCTGCGACAACAACGACTTTTCCTAGAGCGAGTTCTGCGTGCATGGCTGAAGGGTCAATGCTCTCAATCCGCGCCTTCGTATGAATGCTGTCGGTCACGATTCCGGCACGACGGCCGCTCATAGAGGTTGCTTTATGTCCCATTGCATTGAGCGCAATCGAAAGAAGCGCTGCCGTAACCCGCTCCCCTGAGCTAAGAAGCATATCCACTTCACTTCGTTCGGGTGTCGAGGTATAGTGTTCTGCATACGCAATTAGTTTATTGGTTTCACCGCTCATGGCCGAAACGACGACCACCACCTGATGCCCTTCTTTAAGTGTTTGCGAGACGCGGTTGGCGACGTTTTGGATCCGTTCCAAATCGCCGACACTGGTTCCGCCGAATTTTTGAACAATTAGCATTACAGATACCCCTTGGTTCTAAAATGAGAAATTACCCGTTCGTAAACCGGTTTTTTGAAATGGGCTACATGACTCATCAACGTATCGATACTGACGAATTGGTACGCTTTAAATTCAGGATGTTTCGTATCCAAATTAATTTTAGCCCCCTTTTTCAAACGTACCAGATAATAACGTTGTTTCTGTCCTGCGTACGGAGCCATTTTGACAGCGATATGAGAAGGAAAGTCATAGGCAATCCAATCCGGATACTCGGCGATAATCTCTACTTTTTTCGTGCCGATTTCTTCTCCGAGTTCCCGAAACAATGCCTCTTCACTTGATTCACCTTCATCAATTCCCCCTTGAGGAAATTGCCATACTCCTGCCAAATCACTGCGTTCAGCGATAAAAATATCTTTTTTCTCAGGATATTCAGAAGATACGATAATCGCCGCCACATTCGGTCGGTAGAACTTTTTTTCGGTCATTCACCATCTTTTAAATTTAATGTTATTCGTCTATCCGGCAAAGCCTTTTAGACGACCGGGACAGGTTTGTCCCCTGCACTCCCCTAAAGCTTTTCACACATGTGCGAAAGAATTCTTTATTTTGGAGGGGTATTGTAAACTATTCGCCATTAAAAATACTATAATCTCGTATGCTTTTATATATTCATATCCCTTTTTGCGATAGCAAATGTTCATACTGTGCGTTTAACTCTTATGTTGATAAATTTTCTCTGCGCGAAGCCTATATGGATGCCCTTATTATCCAGCTCAAAGAGGAACTTCTCCGCTTCAATGTTACCCCCGACAATCCGATCGAAACCATTTTTATCGGAGGGGGAACCCCATCTACGGTTGAGCCCTCGCTGTACCGTCCGCTGTTTGAAATGATCGACCCTTATGTGGCCCAAGGGTGTGAAATTACCTCCGAAGCCAACCCTAACAGCGCAACACGTTCATGGCTGGAAGGGATGTTTGAACTCGGGGTAAACCGAATCAGTTTCGGAGTACAAAGTTTTAATAATGAAAAATTAAAAACGCTCGGACGTGCCCACAATACTTCCCATGCTCTGGAATCGATCCGTACAGCCTCGGCCATCGGATACAAACACATCAGTATTGATTTGATTTACGGTGTCCGGGGAGATTCTAAAGCCCTCTTATCAAGCGATCTCTCTCAAGCCTTCGCCCTCCCCATAGATCATATCAGCCTCTACGCTCTCACGATAGAAGAGGAGACGGCATTCGAAAAAACTCCTGAGATAGCGGAAGAAAAACTGGAACTTACCCGATGGCTCTTTCGCGAAATCACTTCCAAAGGATTTGACCACTATGAAATCTCCAACTTTGGCACATACCGTTCACGTCACAATATCGGCTATTGGGAACATAAACCGTATATAGGACTAGGTTCCGGAGCCGTCGGATTTTTAGAGGGAATCCGTTATTACCCGAGTACCGATGTAGTCCATTATTGTCAAAATCCGTGTGCTATTTTGACCGAAACGATCGATTCCGAATCCCTTTTAAGTGAAAAACTCTTTTTAGGATTTCGCAGCTGCGTCGGCGTCAAGAAAGCTATTTTAAATGAAAAACAAAGCGCTCAGGCCGATTTACTCTGCCGTGAGGGGATGCTTAGCTTCCGTGAAGGGCATTATTTCAATACCGATTTTCTTGTGGCGGATGAAATCGCACTCAGGGTAGAAGGGTTTTAAACTTTGTTTGGGTAAAATCCCCCTCACTATTAAATTTTCTATTTGGATGAACATTATGTTTGGAATGGGTTTAGGCGAAATTTTTATCATTGTCATTATTGCCATTTTGTTTTTGGGACCGGACAAACTCCCGACAACGATGGTAGAGATCGCAAAATTTTTCCGCAGCGTCAAAAGTACGGTCAGTTCAGCTCGTGCAACGCTCGAAGAGGAGATGAAATTTTCCGAAATGAAACAAGAAGCGCTCAACTATAAAAAAGAACTTACCGATGCCAGTGCGGAATTAGAACGTATGACAAACGTTACAGAAATCGGTTCGGAATTAAATGTCATTAAAAATGATCTGGACTTGAACTCTATTGCCCCTGCAGCTCCTGCAGCTCCGAAAGAACCTGAGGTAATCACCTTTACCCCAAAAAACAAACCCAACGAAATCAAAAATAATGAAGAGAATGCCTAATGTTTGATGATCTCCGTCCCCATTTAGTTGAATTGCGTAAACGGCTCGGTATCAGTGTTGCCGCCGTTATCGTTATGTTTTTTGTAGCGTTTAATTTTCATGAGCCGATTATGACGTGGATGACCGCTCCTTTAAACAATGCACTTGCCGAAGTTGCAAAAGTCGCCCCGAACGCTGCCCAGGGAATGGTGACGACGACGCAAGTAGGAGGGACCTTTTTTGTCGCTATGAAAGTCGCATTTTTTGCCGGTTTATTGGGTGCTTTACCCATTATTCTCTCTCAAATTTGGCTCTTTGTCGCACCGGGCTTATACGCCAATGAAAAAAAGATGCTCTACCCTTTCATTTTCGGCGGAACAACCATGTTTATTGTCGGGGCGCTGTTCGCCTATTACGTTGTCACTCCGTTTGGATTTAGCTTTTTGATCGCATTCGGAGCGTTTGAGTTCGTTCCGATGATCAATATCGAAGAGTATGTCGACTTTTTCTCAAAAATCATGTTCGGTTTCGGTTTGGCCTTCGAACTTCCGATAATCTGTTATTTTCTTGCCCTTTTAGGATTGATTGACGACCGTATGATGAGCGGATTTTTCCGATACGCCATCGTATTGATCTTTATCATTTCGGCTATTCTGACCCCTCCGGATGTTCTTACCCAAATTTTGATGGCTATCCCCCTTACCCTGCTTTATGGGGTATCAATTCTGATCGTTCGTGCCGTCAATCCGGCGCCGAAAGAGGAACCTTATATCGCTGAAGATGAAGAAGAGACGATTGATTAATACCCCCTCGAACGAGGCAAGCTCGATTCCTTTCATCTCCGGAATTGACGAAGAGACGCATCCTCTTCGCCATTCTCCGAAAAATCCGCTGCTTACCTCCAGTTATCACTATGAACTCCCCAATGAACTCATTGCTACGCATCCGGTTCATCCGAGAGAACACGCACGATTATTGGTTTACAACCGCTGTGATCAAAGCATCATACATGCACGTTTTGATGCGCTCGAATCTTTCTTGCCTGAAAACTGCGGCATCATATTTAACGATACCAAGGTTATTAAAGCACGCCTTTACGGGAACAAAGAGAGCGGCGGAGCCATAGAATTACTCATCAATCGTCCTCATGATGCTCATAACATTAATGTCTATATCAAAGGAAGGGTAAGAACAGATACCCTTTTGCATTTTGCAAGCGGTATTAATGCCCGAGTCGTTGCCCTGCATGATGACGGTTCTCGCGATGTCAATTTTTATCGTGAGAACGTTTTGATCCGATTTGAAGAGCTGTTGCCCCTTCTTGATCTTATCGGGCATATCCCTCTTCCCCCTTATCTTGGACGTGAAGATAACGCCGAAGATGAACGGGAATATCAGAGTGTCTTTGCCCAACACGAAGGTGCAGTCGCAGCCCCTACCGCATCGCTTCATTTTAGCGATGCACTGTTTGATGCCGTTTGTTCCAAGCACCCTCACGCTTTTGTTACCCTTCATGTCGGTTCAGGGACATTTAAACCGGTCGAAGCAGCGGTCATAACCGATCATCCGATGCATTCAGAATATTACAGTGTCAGCGATGAAGCGGATAAGCTCATCCAAAGTGACCTCCCTCTGCTCTCGATTGGAACAACTTCTACCCGAACGGTAGAATTTTATGTTCGAAACCATAAGCTGCAAGGGGAAGCAAACCTCTTTTTACACCCCAATAATCCGCCGCTGCGGGTCAATCATCTTCTCACAAACTTTCATCTTCCCCAATCAACCCTGTTAATGCTCGTCGCATCGTTTGTTGGGCTTGAAGAGACGCACCGAATCTATCAGGAAGCAATTGAACAAAAATACCGCTTTTTCTCCTACGGCGATGCTATGCTTATACTGTAAATTATTTCCAATTATGATAAAATGGTGATATTCCTTTCAAAGGCATTATCATGGATCAATTTAATCGCAGAAATTTTTTAGGCGCCGGCCTGATCTTAGGTGCATCGACCCTCTTTGGAAAAGAGACACCGAAAAAAATCATTACCGAAAGCCGAGAATTTACTCCTCCTGTCATTGCGTTTCCGGAGAAAAAACCGCTTAAAACAATTTCGGACCGCCCTCCGTTGCTTGAATCACCACGTGATATTTTCACTCAGCCTATCACACCGAACGACCAATTTTTCGTCCGATGGCATATGCCGGATATTCCGACCTACATCGATCTTAACGAATTTCGCTTGCAGATTCAGGGTTCCGTAGAAACACCGCTCTCGCTAAGCGTAGATGACCTCAAATCTAAATTTGAACCGGTAGAAATCACATCCGTCCTTCAATGCGGCGGTAACAGTCGTAAATACTACGCCGCAACCGGTCAAGCCACCCACGGTGTCCAATGGGGACACGGAGCGATGGGGTGTGCCGTTTGGAAAGGGGTCCGGCTCAAGGACCTCCTTAACCATGCCGGAGTAAAAGGGAGTGCCCGATGGGTGGGCGTTAACGGTTTGGAAAAACCAGCGATGGATGAAACACCGAAATTTTTCCGTGAAATAGAAATCGATGAAGCATTAAGCGGTTAGATGATTGTCGCTTATTCCATGAACGGAGAAGATTTACCGTATCTAAACGGCTTCCCGTTACGCCTTGTCATCCCGGGACATTTTTCGGACAGCTGGGTAAAAATGCTCTCAGAAATTACAGTAATGGATGAGTACCGAAAAACATTTTTCATGGATGTTGCCTATACCGTACCTGATAATGATTGTGAATGTGTGATTTCAGGAAGCGATTTTGAGTATAAACGCAAACCGATCTCCGTGATGAAAGTCAAATCGGTTATCGGTTATCCTACGCCGGGAACCGTCATTAAAAAAGGCTCAAAAGTCAAAGTAACGGGAATGGCTTTCGATCAGGGAAAAGGGATTAAAGAGGTGATGGTATCGGTTGACGGCGGAAAAAGCTGGAATCCGACCGCACTCCAAAAAGACTACGGAAAATTCGCTTACCGCCAATGGGTTTTCCAATGGGAACCGAAAGCCAAAGGGGAATATACGATTATGGTCCGTGCTATCAACCGTATCGGAAATATCCAGCCTCTTCCTGAAGATATCGGCTGGAATGCGGGTGGATATCAGTATAACGCCGTTGACAGTGTCAATGTAAAAATCGTATAAGGGAACGACTATGAAAAAAACACTCTTTTTAAGTGCCCTATTACTAAGTGCATCGACATTATTTGCTCAAGTTTCCAAACCGATAGAAATGCCCTATTATGATTATCCGATTGAAAAAGGGGACCATGACGAAGTCGTACAACAATACTGCCTTATCTGTCACTCTTTTGGATATATGCTTAACCAAGGGAAAAAAAGTCGTCCTTATTGGACCGGAACCGTTTCCAAAATGGTCAATGAATTTAAAGCGCCTATTCCGAAAGAAGAACAACAAATCATTATCAACTATCTTGTTAAACACTACGGATATGAGACACAGGCAGGACAATCAGGGCACTAAGCCTTGATTAACCCACAAAAACCCTACCGCTGTGAACACTTATCAAACCTGATAATTCTCCCTCAAAAACTTCATTCGGAAATTTATTGATCGCCTCTTCATAGGTAGGATTTGATCGGCAATAGGCTATAAACGGCGTGTCCTCTATGGCCAGACGCCCTTTTAAACTCATTGTAGCGACAAAATAGTCAATATCGTCGATTGCTAAGGCTTTTCCTTCCGACATAAGTTTTCGTGTTGCTTCACTTTCACGAATACGATGAGGGAGCACATAAATCGCTTTCCCCATTTCCAATGCATATTCTACGCTTCGCATACTACCGCTGCCGAAATCGGCTTCCGTAACGATCAGCGCATCACCCAAAGCTACAACAATTTCATTGCGTACGACAAAACTCCAATCCCTGGCCCTAAATCCAACATCAAATGGCGTTAATGTCAATCCGTGCGATTCAATATCTTCAATTAACCGACTATTAGCCGCCGGATAGCGGATATCTATTCCACTGGGCAAAACGGCAATGGTATTCATAGCACCCGCCCCCTCATGGGCAATTCTATCTACACCGATTGCTCCTCCGCTGACAACAACCATTCCCGACAAGGCAAGTTTCTTTGTCATTTCCAATAATTAATGATAATGTAATAGAACTCTCATTTTATATTAAATGAAGAATGATAAAAATAAATCCTTCGTATCACCATCAATTCTGATTACAAGCACACACAACACAAAGGTTCTACAGATCGGTGAACCTAATAGGGTTTATTTCAATATTCAAATTGGATTAACTTGCGCTTTGCCTAAAAAACATTTACCCAAACTTTGTCACCATCAACCAGTTTAAAAGAAATTCCGAATCTAAAATACAAATCAACCACAACGTCATATAGTAACCCATAAGCATTATCATCCCAGTCGTGCGGATGAGACTCAAACATCTGCTTTAGGATTTGTTCCATTTGAAAATAGATATCGCAAAAAATATGGGAGCTTAACAGCGTAAACATATCAGGAGACAGCTCTTTAAGTTCCACACCAATGCCGTGGCAGTAACCTATAAGATAAGCAGCAGAAAGAAATATCCCTTTTGTATATGGCAGAAAATGTACATGTAGAAATTCATCGAGGCTAATTTGATGTATCCTATAGAGATATTTCCACTCCAGAATGTCTTGTTGTACATTAGACAGATATCCAGAAAAAACCTCGACACACCACTTAATGTTTTCTTCTCCGACAGTGGAGCTGGACATGCGATTTGCAAAATATTCACTCCATGCCATCGTGGCGAGCGGCAAAAAATTCTGGTCAATTAATTCAATATTTTTGCGATTAAAGTGATATAAAACTTCATCTGTGAGTGAGAATTCATGGATATGGCATAATTCATGATGGAACAAATGGATTGCGGCTTCCGGGTAATTTCTATATACATCCAGATATTGGTCAGTCAATACCAAAATAGCGTCATACTTACCATCATCCTTAAGTATATGAATAATTTTCGCTACAGCTTCGGCATGATTATTTTTTGTTCGTGTAATCTGATTGCCAGAAGTAAAACGCGAAAGATATTCCAATTCTCTATCAGGATTATCACTCAGCACAATACGTTCAAGCATTTCGAGTCGCATCGACGTTAGCTTTTTAATCTCTTCAAAAATAGTGTATATAAATGCACTTATCTCATCCATTACATCGATAGTGTCATTAATCTTTATAACAATCAGCGGAGATATTCCCATAAAGAGTGTCGTCCTTCTTTCTAAATTTATACTCACCAATATTTGCTACGGTTTAACTTTTTATTGCGACATAAAGCAACATCTTAGCAAAAAATGCATGCTATAATTTGCTTGGCCGACAGAAAGCCAGTCCATTCCTGCCTCATTTAGAGGTTAGGCAAATCTGTTTTATCAAATGTGTCTCCATGTTGCTTTAAGCGTTAACCGCAAAAACAATAAGGGTGCAACGGGAATACCACTTCTCTCAAATAGTAAAGTTTTTGCAGATATAACTTTTAAAGGAACATCGGATGGACTCACTGCTGCCTATTCTCACGCTTGCACAACTCAAGCAGATCACCAAAAACACCAAAAGCGCCCTGAAAGAACTCGGGATAGACCTAACCAATTCCACTACGCTCAATCTAGTCTCCAAGGGCTTCGGCTTCAAGGATTACAACACTGCCAAAGCGGTTCTTTCAAAAGAAAAAATCAAAGAGAACGATGAAGCCGATTCCACTTTCGGCCCGCTGGATTTCTACACCGTTCTGTCAGATCCGGAAAAGCAGGATTTGTTTGACGTGCATCTTCCTCTTATTAAAAGCAAGATATTGGGAATCAGTGCCGAAAATGGGGTATCCGAGCGCGATATTACATTAACCTTTAGCCCCACCACTGCCTTTTTAGACGCGCAGCCCATATTGCAAATCGCCCATGACCACCTTAAAGATCTAACGGTCGTCAATATTGATACTTACAACAACCCTGACGATATCATAAAACTGGTCCACACCTATCGCCGCTACGGCATTAAGCGCCTCATTCTCATGACCAATAAACACGCCATGGACGGATACCGCTCCCACCTGCAAAACGAATGCGTCAAAAACAATGTAGAGTTTCGGCACAAAAGAGACCTCGTAACCCTCTTGCTGATTTTGCGCACAGAGGACGACGCTCATTCAACCTCTTCCAAAATGAGCTATGTACCGATTGAAGAGTTTGTTCAACTTGCAGAAGAGATTGGGCTCTTTCGCAAAGAGGCTAAAGATCTTGCGCATTGGTATCACGAACTAAACGGAGGGTGGGTTGAATACAATCTTCTCCTGGCGGGATTCATGTTTAGCGAAAAAGACTCTCTGTTTGACATTAAAAAAGTCCTATATGAATATTTTGTCTATTCTCTGCCCAACTACAACGTAGGGGATAAAACAAAAAATGACCATTGGGAAAGCTACATCAACAAAGAGATATGGACACGGGATGCCAAAAAGATGTTTGACGAAGGGATTTACTACAGCCAAGAAATTGCCGATGCAATTGGTACCGACTATGATGTAGGAGCCTTGATGTTTGCAACAGAAAGGGCGCGACACACCCACGCGAAACACTCGTAGAATTTTTCTTAGGCTCAGTTGTTTTTTGGTTAGTCCAACAATAAATTAGATAGAATTTATTCCAAAACCAAGATGGAGACTAAAATGTTTTTGGATGAACTTGAAAAAGTGTTTATTGCTGAAAATAGCCATTTAAGGTACGATCAAGACTTTGGTCTATACTCACAAAATATACATACAGATTCAAGCGTACTGCACGTATTTATAGCGGGAATAGGAATGAATGCAAAAACATTCGCCATGCCGTTTAATTATATAGTCAAAAATCATTCGCGTCATTTGCTTGCGATTACACTGATTGGGTTTGGTGAAAACGATCAACAAACAGACTATAGCGAAGTAGAGCAAATCAAGGATGCCTCATTAAGGATTTTGAGATTTGCCTCAACAAAAAAAAATATTTCAAAAATCAACCTATTTGGCTTTTCCTATGGAGCCGACCTGCTTTGTGGTATTGCCGAACAATTAAAAGAAGATATAGAGCGTCAACATAGAAAAATAGCTATTCTGAGAATGGTTATCTCAGAAATAAATATCAATACAGACACAGCCTTCATAACAGGTAGAATTTGCCAAATAGGCAAACAACACGACGAGGCTGACGAGGCTGACAAAAAAGCCGAATTTATGAGAGAACTTTTATTAAATAAGCGCAGCCCTAAAGAAGTGCTTGATAATCTCGAATACTTAAGAGCGTCGTATAGAGTAAGTTGGCTCCAGATGGAAAGAAGCGCAGGGGATGCTTACAATCATGCCAATAATCGCATTAGCGATCTAATAAGTTTTTGTGCAAAAAATAAGTATACATGGGTCATTCTTTACTCCAGAAAAAGTTTAGACATCAATATTCGTCTCGTCAATCTTACAATAAAAGAACCACTAGCAAGTCATTTTGATGGGATATCACTATCTTTAATAAAAGATGCGGATTCTTTCATGTCTACGGGCAAGCAGAAAAAATAATCGACCATGACGATGCGTAAAGACTTACGCGCGGCGCTGTGCCACAAAAGTTGTTACGTTGATTCGTATCTAGGCTCCTCCGTATCACCTTTACATATTTATTCCCCTATTCCAGCATCAATGATAAAGTCTGAATATCATAATTAATATAGGGGATCAGTTCCTCATTTGATAGCTCCCAAATAATCCTCGTGGTTTTTCCGCAAATCTTAATATTTCCATCATATATGCCGTATATTTTTTCGCCAGATATAATGTCTACACCGCCGAGAATCTTCCCTGCATATAACCTAACCACGTCTTCTACAAAGAAATCAAGAAAGGACGTGAAAAAGAATTTAGTGTTTACCGGGATTCTTTCACAATCCCGATTGATATGTTCTTGGTGGCGTTCGTATAGCTGGAGAAATCTTTCCGGCATCGGGTCTGACAACATCGACCAAGAAACAAAAGGAGAAATTTGCTCGCCATTAAGTACAAAAGCAAGCCCAAGCCCAGCTTGTTTCAACTCAACATATATTTCTTTCTCTTTTATTGCCATGTTATTAGCCTCTTTTTTTCTTTTATCTATCGGGCAATGTGGAATTCACCGAGCATCATAATTTCACTTACTATCTAAATACAAATACTATCTTGCAACAATTAATAAATAATGTCAATATTTAGATACTTTGGTATTTAAATATTGAATACTTGCTATTGCATTCCAAGTATAAATAATAATAAAAACAATAAATAGTGATAATATAAATAGAATCTATTAAATATTGATAAAAAACTCACTTGAAATTTTTACATGAAAGTTATATGATTATTTTATGGCAGTTAGAAAAATCAAAAAGAGCTATCGCTCTGTTACTGGATACTTTATGAGTCGCAAGAATAATCGACAGCTTGCATTCGAATCATCACTTGAGCATGACTTTTTTCTAACACTTGAATTCGATCCATCCGTGGTTTCATTTGAAGAACAACCTTTTAAACTTCGGTATGAGTGCGATGGAACCAATCGATTTTATACCCCGGACGCACTTGTTCATAATCATAACTCCTCTACAGTTTTTGAAGTAAAGTACAAAAATGAACTTGATAGTGATAAGGAATTACGGCAAAAACTTTCTTGTATCACCCATCAAATTGAGCGTGAAGGCAAATACAAGTTCATGATTTTCACCGATGCGACATTTGATCAGATCTATTTACAAAATCTAAAGTTCCTATACAAATTCGCGTTTTTGAAAAATACAGAAAAATTTGACGAACGCTTTAAAAGCATCTATGAAAATCTTTCAGGCCCTATATCCCTTATGGATTTTTTATATGCTATCGATACCGATAGCTCAAATCATGGGAAAGTTATCCCCTATCTTTGGCACTTTCTTGCATTGAACCCAAAAACAATAGACTTGACCCAGAAACTTTCAATGAACTCACCCCTTATAAAGGATTCTTTATGGCAAAAGTAGACTTCAGTTATGGTGCAACCGTCTATTGGGACGATGAAGAGTATAAAGTTGTGGGAGCCGATGGGCTCACTAAAGTCAACATCAAACATGCCAAGTATGGTAATGTTGCATCCGTTTCCATCACTGAACTCTCTACTAAACCCCGCAATGATTCACCTACTATCGATTTAAATGATCATTCGGAACACGAGTGGGAAACTGCAAAAACTAGATTGGAAATAATCAGACCTTTAGTAGGTATCAAGCGAAGTGCCAATGATATAAAAAAGATAGCTGATGCCAAGCATATCGGACAAGCCACCATTTATCGATGGTTATCAGCTTTTGAATCAAACCCTACCTTGAGTGCATTGATACCACAAACTAAAAAGCGTGGTCCTAAAGAAAAACGCCTTCCCAAAGATACAAATGAGATCATCAATGATATTCTTGAAAACTACTATCTCAATAAACAAAAACATTCTTTCAAACGCACCTATATGAAAATTAAGCAAGCCTGTCTTCATAAAAATACTCCCGTGCCTAGTGAGAATACCGTCCGCAATTGGATTAAAGAGATCGATCCGATGTATATGCTCAAGCGCCGAGAAAATTATAAAACGGCTCTATCGCAATACGGTGACTTTTCAGGTGAATTCAAAAATGGTAACTACCCTCTTGATGTCTATCAGATTGATCATACACCTCTTGATATCATCTTAGTAGATGACCTGCGCCGACTTCCGATCGGCAGACCCTATCTCACACTGGCTATCGATGTCTATAGCCGGATGGTGGCAGGCTTTTTCCTCTCTTTTCAAGGGCCTGGCTTTTTCAATGTCGGACAGTGCCTCTATCAATGCTTTCTCCCAAAAGAACGCTATCTCAAAAAACTCCATGTCGAAGGCGAGTGGCCTATCTATGGCACACCACGTGTTTTGCATAGCGATAATGGTGCTGAGCTAGTTGGAACCGAAGTTCAACGTGTCTGTGAAGAATACGGTATCTCTATCGAAAAACGCCCCGTTGCACGACCTCAATTTGGGGGCAATATAGAACGAATTTTCTTAACAATTAACAAAGAAATACATAATCTTCCGGGAGCTACCTTTTCCAATGTCAAAGAGCGCGGAAGTTATGATTCAGAAAAACAAGCTTCTCTAACTATCAAAGAACTTGAAAAATGGTTGACACAGTACATTGTTAATATCTATCATAAAACCTATCATAATGGAATCGAAACCACCCCTTTGCAACGATACCAGTTCGGTATCGAGGAAGACGAGAATAATCCGCAAGTCGGTATTCTCCCCGCTATGATCGAAGATGACGAACACATTCGTATATCGCTCCTTCCTACTTTTTATCGTACCGTACAGCGCAACGGAATTACGCTTGAGGGCATTACCTATTACGACGATACGTTACGCCGTTTTGTGAATCGAAAAGACTCTAACGATCAAAAACTCAAACTAAAAATTAAACGTGATCCTATGGATATCAGCCGCATACATGTTTATGACCCAAATCTTAATATCTATCTTGATGTACCTTACCGACGAATGAGTGCTCCGGCAATGAACATTTGGGAACTGCAAGCCATCAAACGATTTTTAGCCGATCAGCGTAAAACGAACTATGATGAAAACGATATATTCCGAGCTTATCATAACCTCGAAGAGATTGAAAAAAATGCTAAACGGGCGACTAATAGTTTACGAAAACAAACACCGCCATCATCAGCCAAAAAGGCTTCTGCAATTCAAGAAGACACACCAACTAAAGCTTCCAATGAACAACCGGTTCGAAAAAGAAGCTTTGGAAATATCGAGATTTTTGACGTCGTTGAATATAAACCTGAGGGAAAAGATTCATGAATAATTTATTAGCCAAAGAATATCAGTATCTCCTTGAAAGCTCCGATGAAGAGCGTATGGCATTTATTTTTCAATACCGGTGGATTAATTACCCAAGAGCGAAACTAATGCTTGACAAGCTCGAAGAGCTTTTCAAATACGGAAAAAACTTTCCTCGCATCACCAGTCTTCTTATCGTGGGTGAAGGAAACAATGGAAAAAGTTCGATCATCAGTCGATTTGCTGAACTGCATCCACCCTATGACTACAACATTGAACGTCCGGCGAATCTACCGAATGATTATTTTGATACTCATACCGGAGCAGGAATTCCGGTCGTACATGTCGATGCACCGAATGAGCCGAGCGAATCACGACTTTATAGCCAAATTCTCGCCGAGCTTTCTGTCCCCTATAAAGAGACTGAAACCGTTGCACGAAAACAATACCTCGTACAATACTATTTGAAACTCCTCGAAGTTGAGATGCTGGTGATCGATGAAATACACAATATCCTGAGCGGTTCTATTGCCAGACAAAAGCAGGTTTTAAATGCCATTAAGAGCCTCTCTAATGCGCTACAGATCCCGATCGTCCTTTCCGGCACCAAAGCTGCCCTCAGTGCTATAAATACTGATCCTCAGATCGAGAGCCGTTTTATGCCAATATATCTTCCTAAATGGCAATTCGATGATGAGTTCGGAAGTCTTTTAGCAACCTATGCAAGTCGCCTTCCACTTAAAAATGAGTCAAAATTAACCGATGAAGCGGTGGCCGATGAGATTTTAGAACTTAGTGATGGCTACATAGGCAATATGTTTGACTTGTTACGACAAGCTGCCAAGATTGCCATCGAAACAAAATCCGAACGTATCACTCTGGTCGAGATACGCGCATGTAATTATGTCTCTCCACATCAACGCTCGAAAAACGCAATGCTCGAACAGTTATGATCAAAAAAGTCAAAAATCCGGCGGTCACTGCTTCGCGATTTTTGCTTATTCCAAAACCACTCCCCGACGAAATCCTCAGCTCATGGCTTGCACGAACGGCATACGCTCATTTAACTCATCCCAAAACATTTATGAATATGCACTTTTCTACCGGAAAGTTCAACTGGAGGCCCAACTTCGATGCATCGGTATCTGATGATGTGCTGCGTATTATTGAACGAAAAAGTACTCTTAGTTTTGAAACTATTTATCAGATGAGTCTCAAATCCTATGAGAGCTATCTCCAAGAATCGATCATACCGGATGGTCTAAATACCTTTATCGTTCCTCAACGGTTCTGTCCAGTCTGTTTGCGAGAAGATCAATTCCCGTACTATCGAAAAAGTTGGAAAGTCCTTTTCACAACAGTTTGTTTCAAACATCACTGCTATCTTTATGATCGCTGTCCGCAATGCGGATCTCTGCTTAATCTTGCCAATATGTATCGCAATACTTTGTCGTTTGTGTTTTGTCACAAGTGTGGGTTTGATTTGCGAAAATCACGAAAGCTGACAGTGCCAAAAACATTTGATTCCGCGTTTAAACGAATGCAGCGAATACAGTCAATTCTCAAAAGAGGCTATATTGTTCTCAATAAAATACCAGTTTACTCATTTTTCTTTTTTGAAGTCTTTGTACAGCTTGCCAAAATGATGCTCCCTTATAAAAAAAATGCTTCTATTGATCATCAATCAAAGATTATAAATATCACGAAAAGAACCCGTTTCACTAAAACTCAGCCTGTTATTCGGGAACTCAGTATTCCACAGCAATTTGTTGTACTGTCAGCTATTATGGAATTATTTAGACACTATCCAAAGTATTTTGAGCATTATGTGGAAAGCAATAATCTCACACATTGGCTACTAACGAAAGAATTGAAAGAAAAAGCGTTTTGGTATGAAAACCTTTTGGATAAAGTGACTCCACAAACTTGTTTCACATCTGATTTATTGACAGAACAAGAGATTCAAAATGCAGCTAAATGGCTAACTGTTCAAGGAATTATCGTCAATAAAATAATTTTAAAAAGACTATTTCAGTGTGATTTTTATCATAATTCGATTGGAAAACATCTTTTCACAGAATAATCAAATCTGTAATGTTCCTTCTCTCGCATAAATTTTCCCCATATTCTTAACTCATTAATTACTTATTGTATAGAAAAATACATGAATTCATACCCCTCATAATATATATGTATTTTACATATATATTATTTATTTAACATACTATATATAATATATAAAGTAATATATATGTATTTAAGGCTACTATTTTGTCTAAAGCATAATTTTTTTATTTAAATACATATTAATCAGCCTATTAAAGTTAAAAAGCTATACTCATAGGTATGAAATATGATTTATTTAAAAAGAAACTACTTGAAGCAGGATTAGACAAGGAAAGCTTCTTATCTCTTACCAAAACGCCTAAAGGAACATATGAGGGTTGGGCATCAAAAAGGAATTTTAAAACTCCTTATTGGGTACAAGCCTATCTGGATTTGTATATTGAAAATAGAAATAATGAAATATATATTTCCAAGTTAAAAGAGGAACTAAATAAATCATGACTAAATCGATCGATACTTCAAATTTAGATAAGATACAATTTGAATCCCTTGCTAATAAACTCATGAATACTAAATCTATAATCAAGAAAAATTATCTTAACGATCCTAGACCTTTTTGTGTGGCTTATAGTGGAGGCAAAGATAGTACGGCTGTAGTGTATTTAGTTTTACAAATGTTACAGGAAGTTAAAAATCAGAAAAAAATTGTATACATACTAAATTCTAATACTCTAGCTGAATTGCCTCCTGTTTTGGAACATATTCAAAAGTCATTAATCTCAATTGAAAAATTTGCTCAAAAAAATAATTTGCCAGTAAAAGTTATTGAAGTTGTTCCTGAATTAAAAAATACTTTAAATGTTCAACTTTTTGGCGTAGGCATGCCACCGCCTAGTCAAACATTACGTTGGTGTACAGATAAATTGAAAGTACAACCCATAGACAAAAAAATTCAAGAATTATTTCCTAATGGGGAATTTATTTCAATTTTAGGCACTAGAAATGATGAAGGATACAAGAGACAAGAAAGGATTGAGCAAAGAACAGTAAAAGGGACAGATTTAAAATTAAATGACAGATATCCAAAAGCTTCAAATCTTATGCCAATTGAGCATTGGTCGACAAAAGAAGTTTGGACTTATCTATTTGATCAAACAAATGAATTTATTGATATAGATTTTTTATGGAAACTTTATAGTGATGCGAGTAACAAAGATGCTAGCGAATGTACATTTGTAGGAGCTGGTGGAAAGCATATTGATGATGGTAAGCTAGGCTGTGGGACTTCACGATTCGGTTGTTGGCAATGTTATTTAGTAAGAGAGAAAGATAAAAGTTTAGATGGTTTAATGCAGAGTGGCTACAAAGATTTAGAACATTACAATGCATTTAGAGACTGGTTTTGGAAGCTTACTCAACAAGGCTGGGAAAAAACAAGAGATGTCTATAATCATAGAATACATACGAGAGATTACTATGATAAAGGCTCAAGTGAAAGTGAAAAATATCATATGACAATGCCAAAGGGTCTTACATTGTCATTACGAAAAAAAGCATTTAAAAAATTTATTGAATTACAGCAAAAGATTCAAGAACCACTCATAACCATAGATGAATGCCTCTTGATACAAAAAAGATGGATACTAGAAGGTGATTTTGAATTATCGGCGTTTAAATATATAAAAAATATACCATTTAACCTAAACAGTTTTTCTCTCTCAAAAGATGATAGAACAAATCTTAGAAAAGCAAAAAATATTTATTTACTGTTGAAGAATGACATATTTACAAGAAAAAATTACACTTTAAGCACTTTAAAACGTTTTTCAATACAATATGCTGTAAATAGTAATAAAATTCAACGTCAATTCTATCCAACTGTAAGAGAAGAAAAACATATACGAAAAGAATGGAAGTTGTTAAAAAAACTTGATCAAAATGTTCAAGAAAAAATTGAACTTTATGTTATCTATGAAAGGTTATTAAATGAGCGGTGTAGTAAATGATGATCAGATAGTTATCGATATAGAGGATTCATTAGATGCAAGTGGAAGGTTTGAAACTAATAATCTATTGCAAAGAAAAGCAATTGGAAAGATAAAAAGACTTATAGAAAGTAGATTAGAAAAAGTAAAAATGTGTGATCATCAAGACTGTGAGAATGACAGAAGACATGATACTATCACTATTTTAGGTGAAAGAGGAAGTGGAAAAACAAGTTTATTATTAAATTTAGAGACAATATTAGTGAAGCATAAAAAAGATCTTGTTTTTTTAAAAATAATTGATCCTACGCTTTTCGAAACAAAGCAAAATATATTAGTTTCTATAATATCTTTGATAGCTGATAAGGTCAAAGACAAAAACAAAGAAGCGGATGACGATTGGAATGAATCACTAATTAAACTGGCAGACGGGTTAAAGCTTTTGGATGGCGTCGGAAGTGATATCATAAAAAGTGATCTTTTCGATGATGGTACACTCATACTAGAAAAAGGGCTTGATCATGCTCACTCAGGGTTAAATTTAGAAAAATATTTTAATTGTTATATTGTTAAAAGCTTATCTTTATTAGATCAAAAAATGTTCGTTGTTATTTTCGATGATATAGACACAAATATTGATAAGGGATGGATGGTTCTCGAAACAATCAGAAAATATTTAACATCTTGTCAGTTGCAAGTATTTGTTTCCGGGGATTGGGGACTATATTCATCACTTGTAAGAATGAAACAATGGGAAAACTTTGATAGAAAAATATTACCTGAAAAAGAGTGGCATAACAAAGAAGATTTAATTGATCAACTTGAAGAACAATATCTAATTAAGGTATTAAAACCAGAATACCGAATATATTTAGAAAATTTATATCAATTAACCAAAAAACCAGAGCAAATTTTAGTAAATGGTTTTAATACAAATCCAATTAAAATAGATACGATTTATAAATATATTAGTCAGATCCTATTTAGGTTTCAAAATGAATTTCAAACTCAAGATGTTTCAAATCTAATCAAACAGCTTCCCATGCGAACAAATATGAAAATACTTTATGCACAGTTAGTAAATCAAGAAGATGCAGAAGAACTCATTAATGCTATTAGTAATGTATTTATTACAAACACGGCTCGATTCAATTTTACACATTTAGATTATGAAAACTTATCCCCCAATGCTGTAATACAAGAAATGGCAAAAAAACTTTATTTGATTTCAAGTGATAAATTTTCTTTTCAAAAATTAAGTTATTTTCCCATGAATTTAAGTGATAAAGATTTGAATTTACTATTGATGATAATTAATTTGCATTTGATGAAAACTATCGATAATCATATTAATACTTTTTTTGAATGGCTTACGAGATTTACATACTTAGAAATCATAGGAAGAGAAATATATGATAATGACAAAAAAAATGAACTACTAAGTAACCTAAAATATGATTATATCATTTCCATGAAAGACCAATTAGATGAAATTGATCAATATAGCAGAAGATCTGCAAGATCATCTATGCCAGGCTTTAGATTGACATATGCGCACGATGGTGTAGCAAAAGAACGCGGTTTTATTGGAGTAGATAAATTTTTACTAAATGACAAATGCGATGAAGTTTTTTTATTAAGTATTATGTCTTCTAGAAAAAAATTAGCAGCCCATGCAGAACAAACAACTGTAAGTATTATTAATATATTTGCATTTTTATCAGATTTCCTTCAAATTAGTAAAGATCAAGCAGAAACATATTTATTTAATATTTTCGAGATGTTTCATTATGCTGAGTCTGGATTATTTGATCCAGTTAAAAATAACGATATAAATGAAAATACATTATTTAAAAGTTTATTAGAATGGCATGCACTTAAAGAAGATATTAAAATGTTTTCTATCCCTCAAACGAATAGTATTTGGGAAGGTTTTCTTCAAAAACATGAACTTGAATTACAAAATAAAAAATTCATTACAGTTAAAGATTTTATTTCTACACAATGTATAATTTTTTTCAATTCTTTAATTACAGAGACGCTTTTTAATAGCAATATGACAACACCTTATAGTAGTATCAATACTACTACTAATTTAAATAGAAATATAGGAATTGCATATAATTTAGAGCAAACTTTTTATGATACAGAAAATTTGGATTTATTTAAATATATGTACATGTGCCCACTTTTTTATTGTTTTATAGATGATGAAAAATATATAAAACCTGATAATAAATATTGGGTTGGGGAAGAGAATAAAAATCGTATTCTTACTTCTTTCAGTAAATTAGGTATACATGGTGAGTCTATGAAAAAAGATCTCTCTGAGATTATCACGAAATATATAACTCTTAATGATTTAAGAAAAATTACGGACCTAGAAATACCTACTCTTGAAAATGTGATAGAACAAATTAAAAGTGCAGAAATTAGTAATTACGAAGATCTTTGGAATAAAATTAAACCTCCGAAAAATAGAATCACAACAGAAAGAGAAGCTATACTAAAACGTTTCATGACAAATGTTCAAAATGATATAAAAACAGATGATACATCAACTAATTGATATAGATATCTTAACTCCTTTAGCTTTTTTAAGTTCTAAAAGGCTTTTAGAAAGTTATAAGAAGGTATCTTTTTCAAATATTAAATCTATGAGAGACGATGTATTTCTATCTCAGAGAGAGTTACGACACGATTTACCTGATCAAATTCATGAAAATTTAATTGAACAGTTTTTTGAAGATAATAAAAAAGGTTTTTATTATTATGTCGGTAAGGCAGTTGAACAGATATCAGAAAAGTATTTTAAAAATCAATATATCAAAAAAGATTTGTATCTTAATTGGAATAATATTTTAACGTTAGTTCCCCCTTTACTCTTTAGTTCGTTTCCTTCTTCCCAAATAGTATTTCAAAATTCCTCTTTACCTATACCAAACGATAGTGACTTAAATTATTTGACAGAATTAAAGATGATTGAAACTCATATGCACATCAATGGAACGTCTGAAATGATTTACAATTGGCATTATTTTTTGGATAACTTAGACCAAGCGTATTTAATTTTAAGAGATTCGTTCGCTGAAAACTCTATATTATTTAAACAGAATGGTATAAATGACATTAAAGGCTTTATGGACATTTTAAAAAAATCAAAATCTGTTTTTGAATACGTATTATATAAAATTATGTATGTTAGCAACGATTATGATATGTGGAAAAAACATTTCTCATCACGATTTATTTTTGAGAAAACTTTATTAGTAAGAATAGATGCAAAAAAAATACAAAATCATAATAAAAGTATGAGTACTATCGAAAAGGAGCATCATTTCTATACTTTAATTTTTGATATATTTAAAAATGAAACAGACGAAACTAAAAAAAATACCTATGCAGGATTACTACATTTTTATACATTAGCACAATCTTTATTCAACTCTTTATTCGTTCAACAATTAAATCAATATGGTTTTTCGCAGTTTCAAAGAATTACAGATAGCAAATTAAGAGATATGTATGAGGATAGAGGGTTTAAAGATAGATACGAGCAATTAGAAGGTGCGAATAAAACTAATCTTTTAAAACATTTAGAGCTTAGATTTGCTCCTAAAAATAGTACCTATAAAACAGCAAAGTTATATTTACAAATAGTCAATGATTATGAAAAATATGGAAAAGATAAAAATAAAGAGCATGTCCCCTCTATTTCAATAACCTCTCATTTTATCAAGTATAAAGAGCAAAGTAATCCTAAGCATATTTATATGCGCGACGCTAAAACAAAAACTGAATTAAATAAAAGAGTAGTTTCAATAATGGGGTTATTATCTTTATCTAAACCAAAATATTTACCATCAAGTCATGAAAGTTTTACTCGCTTTCAGTATTTAAACTCTATTGATGCTGCTGGAAATGAACTTTATGCAAGACCAGAAGCCTTTGCTTCAAGTTTTAGATATATCAGAGAACAAGCAAAAAAAAGATTTGACCGAGACATCAAAATTACTTTTCATGCTGGAGAAGATTTTGTTCATATCATTTCAGGCATTCGTTATATTTACGAAGCTGTAATATTTTTAAATATGCAAAATAGTGATCGAATTGGTCATGCGACGGCATTAGGACTAAGCCCAAAAAAGTGGAGAGAACAGCTCAATAATACAATTGTTATGAAACAAGGTGAGTACGTAGACAACTTGTTTTTTGTATTAGATATGCTACAAGACAATCAAAAATATCATAATGAATACACTTATCTTGAAAAAATATATAATGCGCGTTGCACAAAAGTATATGGTTCTACTTATAGTATAAAAAATTATAAAGCATTTTATACAAAAAAATGGATGAAAAAAGAGGAAGTGCATCGACAGCTCACAAAAAAACAAAATGAACTTTTCGATAAATACCATTCTATCCAAAATTATAAAAAATACAATCAACTTATCTCTATCAATATAGGTGAAATTTCAGATAATGTTATGAGCTTTTTACAAAATACAGTGATGGCATTGTTGAAAGAAAAGCAAATTGCTATTGAATCTATGATCACCAGTAATACAAGAATAAGTTTTTATACAAACTTTAGAGAACATCATATATTGTCATGGCTACAAAATCCTAATGCGACAGATATCGTATTAGCTTCTGATGATCCAGGAATTTTTAATACAAATTTATATTTAGAATATTTTATTCTGAATCAATTACTACATGTCACGAGTTTTGATCAAAAAGCGATCATTAAAAAATTACTTTCCAATGGAGAAAAATATTATTTTAAACCTCATAAATAATTGCAGCAAACTATTATTTTAACGCAATCTTACCATTCCTTATTTCAATTTTTCCACTGAGCTCTGCCTCAAAAACTCGATCTGCAAACTTTACTACCGCTTCTTCATACGTTGGTCGTGTAGCGCAAAACAATATAAACGGATCACTTTTATCAATCTCAGAATTTACCATTCCGAATTTTCCTACAAAAGTATCGATATCATAAATAGCCTCGGCTTTTCCATCAGCTAATAATCTATTACTTCCTTCGCTCTCACCAATCCGATGCGGTAGAACATAAATTTTCTTCCTCATCTCCAGTGCGAATTCGACACTTCGCATACTCCCACTGTCAATATCCGCTTGTGTAACGATCAATACCTCTCCGAGTGCAACGACAACCTCGTTACGCACCACAAAGCTCCAGTTCGTTGCTTGAAACCCCGGATCAAACTGACTTATAGCCAAACCGCTATTCTCTATGTTTTCCAATAACGATTTATTGACTGCTGGATAGCGTAAATCGATCCCACAAGGCAAAACTGCGATCGTACTATCATTTCCTGCTCCTCGATGAGCTATCGCGTCTACACCCATTGCTCCACCGCTTACAATGCATATTCCAATCCTCGATAATTCACTTGCTAAACGATGTGTCATCTGTTGAGCATATTGATTTGGCTTTCGACTGCCGATTATGGATACTTTTCGTCGGGTCAATAAATCAAGATTGCCTTTATAATACAGATTTTCGGGATATTTTTTCATCGAGTCAAGTTCGGAAAGATGATGTTCAATTGTGTGCATCAATAGCCCTGTAGAGTATTTTTGAAAAGTATACCTACGTTGAATATATGTAGAAATTTTATGTCAAATTGTCAATTTTTTGAGGGGAAAATCAAAAAATTATTTACCATTTTGGTATATAAACTATTTACTGATTTGGTATATAAAGTATTAACCAAAATATTAAATATCTCAGCCTCTATATTTTTCTTTATAAGCAAGAACTGCACCGTCATGTAGATGGAAAATCGTACCATCTTCACCGATAGAAGCCTCTTTAACGCACACATAGCCTTTATTAATGAGAAGAGGTCGATACAGACCTTGATCCATGTTTCCAACACTCCATACACTCTTTTTCCCCTCAATTTCATCTTCAAATTCGATGTGATATTGAGGAAATAAATAGGTCATGATTCTAATAAAAACTTTTGGTGGTATTTGGCGAACAGACATCCGATCGATGTTTTTATTATCTTGTGTGTAATATCGAAATTCACCAAGTTTTAAATTTGGAATTGTACCTATCCCTTTGTCCCCATTAGTATGACCAACTTGTTTCAGAGTATTCATTTTTTTCTCCAAATGACAAAATAATCAAATGATAGCACTATCAGAGCAATGATTTATCTTTATATTACGGTGATGTGTAAATAAAATTTATTTAAAATAAAACTCATTTATAAAATTGTAAATAGATTTTATTTATTCAATATGTTCAGACATCTTTCCAGGAGTTCACTGTTATTGATTATGACAATATGGAGTTTTTTTCTAGTTCTCGTGATGTTCTGAAAGAGCATTTTTACAGGATGGTAATATGCACTGCCTCTGTACATCAATTTACCTTTGTCATTATAAAAAAAATGCCTATCAATTGTCACAGCGACTTTATCATATTCTTGCCCTATAACTTTATGTGAGGTGTCTGCGGTATATAAAGCATATTGCTCATGATGTTCTTGGTTATATTGTGAAGGCGTAAAACGGATAACTTCCCATCCTTGATCATCCAATACTGAGAGAAATTCTTTGGCATCATCATTATTGCTGAAATAGTTCAATTCAATATTGTTTTCATTTGAAAGCGTTGAGTTCTTATTCTTATCGAATAGCATTTTAATAAAAGATGCTATTTCTTTGTTTGTTCGTATTTTTTCTGATAATTCATAAGAAACAATCGAAGGTATTTCACTAATTTTTTGAGCTATATTATTTCCTTCTTCCTGTAGAGATAAAGTTTGAGCATTATCGTATGAAAAAAGGCAATTTCCATTCATAGATTGAATTTGTTGAACAATTGCTACAAGTTGATTTGCGTAGATTCTTTGTGCTTCATCTATGATCACTAACGCATAATGAGAAAAATTATAACCACTGTAATGCTTTATTGCTGTGATTGCCCAAGCATGCTCTTGAGTCAGTTTCATTTGCCCTTCATTTAGATATCCACAATGAATAATCAATACATTCTTTCCACTTTTCTTTATTTCTTTAGCAATATCGTAAGTTAGCAACGTTTTACCTGTGCCGGCACTGCCTGTAATTGAAATAAAATTAGCTTTTGAAAAATCCTTTATGATAGTTAAAATATTTGTTTTCAGTTCTTCTTGTTGATGTGTTAAGAAGTATTCATTTTGAATAAACTTTTCTGTTGAGTTAAAGGGGGACACCAAGTAATCTGAAGGGTCAAATATTTTATCGACATTATCTAAGTAAGCAACTTGTTGATCAAGTAAGAATTTAATCAAATATGAAAAATCTACTTCTATGATTTTGTCTTCATCATTTAGAAAATACAACTTTTTTTCATCTGCAACAAATGTAAAGGCATATATTTGCTTCTCTATAAAACTTAAATAATATCCATTCCGTTTTAGTTGGTTAAAAATTTTTTCTTCTGTACTACTGTTTTTTAGCTCTATATTAATTACACAACTGTCGCCAAAACGTAATAGATCGAATTCTTTACCTATTTGAGGGATTTTATAACTTACGTAAAATTGACTGAAAATGCTTCTTTCTGCTGTCCCATCATACAAAATGGTTACTAAAGAGTTTAGATCATCTACTTCTTTATCTTTAATAGTTATACCATAGTGCTCTAAAAAGTTTTTATAGTTTACTTCTTCTAAAGTATCATACGATTGAACTAGTGATAATAAATTTATATTTTTCAATATATTTCCTCTATACATCTACCAGTAACATCTTTAACCACTTGATATGACTATTAAGTTATTCCCATAATATGTCTTTTGAGCAAAAAATCATAGTTGGATAAGACATCATACGTGTCCACTTATTTAAAATCCTAACTCAAAATTTCATAAATAACATATTTTAAAAATTTCACTACTCATTCCAACAAAGAACATAACATTTTAAATAAAACAGCGACTACTTGTCTTTCTAACTTATAGCAAAAGGAAAAAATGCCCTGAAAAGAGAGATTATCTCTATACGTACATCTATTTATCTGCTAAAAATTATTAGTTTGTTATTTCTTTTGCTGGGCAAATACAATAAGCTGCCACTCTATTTTACCGGCTCCAGGTGCATGCTGATGATGATTCTGAGGTGGCAACTTGTGCCCTTTTGCAATACCAATTTCATCGCCACAGGCTACGCAACGATAAATTCCTGCATTTGGTGCTTCACTACCTGGCGCATGCTTAGTATCGTAAGCAGCGTTATCAGACTTATTAAGGTAACTTCCATTCTTATATTGAGCCATATCCTTTTCTCCATATATTAATATATCACATTATTATACAAGAAATACACTAAAGTCAGAAAAATTATAAAATCTTCATAAAACGCCAATATCATGCACAAAGATATCAGCCTTTACTAGCCACTATACTGGCGAAGTTGTGAAAGTATTTATCCACTCATTTTTGAGCTTTTATTAACTATTAGTATTTAGCTGTAAAAGAATACTCAAATTTCCATTTAGCGGTTTTAAACTTAGTATTTTATGTTTAGATTAATTATAAATAATGTACGATTTAGCTACTATTCCCTAATGAAAAGGTTTGAGTATGGGTAAGCATTTATTAATTTTATTTGGGATTGGCGTTTTTCTATCAGGGTGTGCAAACTTAAATTCAATTGCTCGTGATTTTAATATTAACGAAGGACAGGGAAAATTAATTGATGCCAAACAAAGAGCAATAATTGTGCATCAAAGACCCGAAACAAACCAAACTGTCGTATGTGCTGAACCTAGTCCAGATGCACTGTCGGCTTATGCAATGCAATTAGCGTTAGAAGGAAATATTCCAAATAATGTAGCCGGCAAAATCGCCACTTCACTGCAAGAGGGAACTTCATTTACTGGTTTGCGAACCCAAAGTATACAATTACTTAGAGATGGCATGTTCCGAAACTGTGAAGCATACGCTAATGGCGCGATCGATAAAGACGAATATGCCACAGAATCTAGAAGATATCAACGAAATATGATTGCATTATTGGCAATTGAACAATTAACGGGAGCCATAAGAGTCCCACCTATTGCAATTACGACCGAAGGAAACGTAGAATTAGGTAAATCATTAAATGATCTACAAATGCAATCCGACGCATTACAACAAAAAATAGACGAAATAAAAAAAGAAATTAGTGATACCGACATTAACGATACAAAAAAAGGTGTACTAGAATCCCAAGTGGCCAATTGGGAGCAAAATAAAAAAGCTATAGACAGTGCAATAGTTAATTCCAGAGATATTTTAACAAATGGCAAAAGTCAAATTTCTATAAATGAAAAGTCTCTTGATCCAAATCGTAGCGATGCCCATATTCAAGCTGTTGCAGATACAGTTTATAGGATTTTCAAAGATCTTAATGGAGCAGATGATTTTGAAGCTTTATGTCTTACATATTTAATAAATTATGAAAACACTGGCAAAATGAAATCATCAAACATAGCTAAAGTTTGTGAACAACGCTTGGAAATTAAAAACAAATATTTTGAAGCTTCTATCAATGTCAATAAGAACATAGTAGATGTAAGTAACCATTATCTATCTTCAAGCCAAGCACAACAAACAAAGGCTGGTATTTCACAAGCTTTAAAAAATTTAAATGATGCTGGATCAAACTTGTTAAATTTACAGGGCTTAAAAGCTGCAAAAGATATGGGTGTGGCAAAGGCTAGAAATATTTTAAATGATCAATAAGTTTAAACAGTTTATGGATTATGTTCAAGATATTTACATCATGGACATTTATCTGGCTGGCAAACTGGATGAACTCTCTATATTTTTCTTTAATGTCTGGCTTTTCTATGTGTACTTTCTTACAAACGCACATGTATTAAAGAGTAAAATTGAATTTATCAATGCAATTTATGATCATAAGCTGAGCTGATCAAGCTAACAAATAAGAGGCAATCAATCAAAAACCAGCGAGTGGATTTTTGATTGATCATTTTGAACGTTATGTGACCTGAATAATTCATTTTTTAATCCTTAAATTTTTATGGAGTAGTTTATAAATGGCAAAATGTTACTTCCCTGGATGTGAATCGCACGCAAGTACAAAGGAGCATATACCACCTAAATCATTTTTTCCAGATTCGAAAAAAATAAATTTGATGACGGTTAAATCATGTAAGCTACATAATAATGAGAAAACAAAAGATGATATGTATGTACTTGCAAATATTTGCTTAAATAGTATTACTGAGACTGAAAATGATGCATCAAAGGTATTTGAATCTAATGTAAAGCCTCAATTAATGCATAACAACGAAGCTCTTTTAAAAAAAGTTTTTCGGAATCCAACAAAGCACGATGAAAAGACTAGTAGATTCGAAATTGACATTTCTCGGTTAGATTCATTCTTTGACTGCCTCACACATGGAGTGATTTACAAAAAAGTAAATAAAAAAGTAGTGTTAGAAAATTATAACGTTAGACATTTATATATCAATCTTGAAGATATAGACAAAGATGGAAATGTTGATAAAGATAGTATTTTTATGAAAAAATATTGGCAAGAATATCTTGAATCCGTTGAATTATCAGAAGTTATCGAATTTAAGTATGAGACTCCAAAAGGGTATAGTACAGAAATCTATAGCGTGCGTTTTATAGGCGCCGATTTTATAAAATCTTTGGAATCTGATTCTTTTAACTCTTCTATAACTGTTGTACATAAATTTTTTGGATATTTTGTAGTTGTGTCATTGTTAACTAGGATTGTATCTTTTGCTAATACCCCTATTCATATAGCACCGAAAAATACATAACAAAATAATGGAGACCAATCAAAAAGCTATAAACAGTAGGAATAATTGTTACCTTTTTATTTTACTCTCAATATTCTTGCAATCACAAGCTCACACCACCCCTCAATCTCTTCATCATCCACATCTCCTTTTTTATGATCTTTATGATCAAATAGCAATCCATAGCGATTAAAAACATACTCTTCAAATTTGTTATAAGTTGGTTCATTCCCAATGTAATATTCAACTAAATCTTTCATATCATCTGATGTATAGATTTCTGCTGATTCTTGCGCAATAAACATCCATGTAGAAGGTCCCCAAGCCCTATCATGCTCAATTTCAACAATATAAATATCTTTATTGTCGTAATTTAAAAGACCGAATAAGAATTTTCTCGACTGATCTTGCTTCCCATATAAAATAGCTTTACTTTTTATACTCTTTCTATTTTTATTGTATATAGCTTTTATTTCAAATGGTCCTACTAATTGTTCACCATCGACACCGGCATACGTCAAAAGCCCTTCATAAAACTGGTAAAAATCCTGAAGATTAAAAATTTCGTTTTCTACACTACTCTCTTCAGGTTCTCCATTTACAACATGAGCTTGACCAAGGTTTTCATCACCATCATTCGAAGCATCTTTTAGAGAATTACCAATTTTCTTATCACTTTTTGTGTAAACAATTTCCGCTTCATTGCCCTGGTAAATTGTTTCACTAACGACTTTTACATTGTTCTTATAATATTCGTCATCACTTCGCGTGTACAACGTATAAAGCAAATAATCATTGGATGGTGTACCTTCATAGATTTTATTATCCCGAGTTGCTTTGACCTTTTTAATCCGCTTTTTCGAATTCTTTTTTATCTTCAATAATTCTGGTTCAACTGTTTTTGGATCTTGCTTTTCACTGTATTGTTTATAATGCAACTCTTCAAATCCTAAATATGAATTGTCTGAGTGAATATTCAACACTACATACTTAGGTAGTCCGCGCTCATCATTTCCGACACATATATACGAAGTGTAAATGTCAAATGAGTTTTTCACGGGGAACTGTGCTTTAATTTGCTGAAACGGCTTCTTATTGTTTCTTTGTGAAGTGAGGTACTTAAATCTCGACTGAGCATATGTGCTTCCCGCAAAGCGTGCAATAAATGGTATATCTTTTTTATTTGCTTTCTTTTTTGCATGAAACCTTGCCAATAGTGGTCCATCTTCTTTAGCCTCGGTATTAAAAGACCCTTCATAGTAAAGGTCAGCAAGCACCCCGCGCATCGCTGCATGTTTAAATGCCGAAGATAGAAAATAGAATCGATTAGCAATAGCATAGCAAGGTATGATCAACATACAATCATCATGTATCTCGACATGTGCAAATTGCCGTAAATAGTATTTTTTGACTTCACCATAACTAATCAACTCAACATCATTTTCAGTAAGCACTGTTGAGATTTTTACAAGTGGCTGAGCATAATTGTCGTTGACATGAAATTCACCTTTAAGCAGACTCTTGTTTTCTCCTACATGTTCACCATTTGTATAGATATGACCTATTTTATACTTGTAACGCATCATTTCAGGTGCAATCTCATATGAACGAAACTTACCGGTTTTAATATTTTTAAAAATACCCTTGTAATTGTAAGGGGATTCGATCATATTAATATCTGTAACAGTGATAAATTCTAACGGTTGATTTCTATATTGGTCAAAAAAGACAGGTTTGTGTTGAAGGAGATCAGCCATGACTGATTCCTCCATTATCACTAATTAATGTACATTCTCGTTTTTTATTGGAAATGACATTCTTTGAAAGCTCAAAAGTGATGGCGCGTGTATAAGGATTGGGACGACGTGTACCGACAATGGATATTTTAGGCTGAGTTAGTAAATTAAGGTTCCCGCGGGAATATAGTTTCTCCGGATAACGCTTCATCGAAGAGAGCTCGGGAATTGTCCACGAAATTTCATTATACATAGCATTGCTCACAATTGTAGTTAAAGTAGCATACCACTTACTGTAAATATCAAAAAAACTATGTCAAATTGTCAGATTTGTTCTATTCCGATTAACTGAACTTCACCCAAAAGCTCTTTAGACTCTTTAAGTGCCTGAATCGTATCCGGGCGCGGATGACCGATGGCAATGGCAACCCCATGCCGTTTCGCTTTATCAACAGCCTCTTTTATCTGTTTTTTTACATTGTCGACACCATCTTGATGATCCAAGAATACATCTCTTCCGACATAATGGATTCCGAAAGCTTCTGAAACGGCCGGTACCTTTGATTTTGGTGTGGTTCGGCTATCGACAAACTTCAACCCCTCTTTTTGAAAAACATGAAGAAGGCGTTCCATGGCGGCAGTATCAGAGGTAAATTTTGATCCGGTATGATTGTTATAATACCGGGCATTTGGAAATTGGCATCGAAGGGCGTTAATACGCTTGGAAATGGTCTCTTCTGAATCCCCTATACGCAAAGTAGAAGGTTCTTCCGCATCATAGTCCAGCGCTTCAAGCGGAAGATGCACCATATACGTTTTTTGCTGCTGAGCCAAAATTGCCGAATCACCGTGTCTTGAACTTGGAGGCAAAAAAGACATGACCAACGGCAATCCGGTCGATTGGATCGCTTTCACGTCACGGGCATACGACACATCGTCAATGATAATGACGAGCCTTGCTGCAGATCCTGTAGGGCAGACAGGACGTTCAACAGCCGGTGGCGGAAGCACTTTAGTCCCTTTAGGAGCATATTCATGCTGGGGTTTGACGATTTCACTCGGGCGTTCTCGATCAAGCAGTTTTTGCAATTCACGTTGCAGCTGAGCGATTTCACCGTCATAGCTTTTGTCCTTCGCTTTTGACAACGGCTGATTATATTCATCAATGGAAGCTATCTGTTGAATCTGTTCTGCGAGGTGACGTGTTTTTAATCGTTCCGCATCTAACTCATCTTCGGCTTGATTAAATCCGATAAAATAGCCGATAAACAAAGCGATAACAAAGAGAATAATTCCGATCAATGATAATCCGAACCATTTTAAAAAAGAGGACTTAGGAGAAAGAGAACGTTTGCCCATAAACAGAAAAACCTCTCTTAGATATTTTCAGAGCATCAGGCTCTGAAAGGGGATATTAGTTAGTAGTTTGGTTAACGATTTTGTTTTTAGCAATCCATGGCATCATAGAACGCAATTTTACACCGGTTTGCTCGATCAACGACGCACGAGCGTTTGCACGTTCAGCGTTCATACGAGGATAGCCTGCTTGACCTTCAAGGATGAAATCTTTTGCGAAACGACCGTCTTGGATCTCTTTTAAGATCTCTTTCATTGCCGCTTTTGATTCCGCATTGATAACACGTTTACCTGAGACATAGTCACCGTATTCCGCGGTGTTAGAGATTGAGTAACGCATATCGGCAATACCGCCCTCGAACATCAAATCAACGATAAGTTTCAATTCGTGTAGACACTCGAAATAGGCAAGTTCCGGAGCATAACCCGCTTCAGTCAAAGTTTCGAATCCTGCTTGTACCAATGAAGCCGCACCGCCGCAAAGAACCGCTTGTTCTCCGAAAAGGTCCGTTTCTGTTTCATCTTTGAATGTTGTCTCAATGATTGCCGTACGTCCGCCGCCGATCGCCGATGCGTATGAAAGAGCCAATTCTTTAGTGGTACCGCTCGGGTTTTGTCCAACAGCGATAAGGTCTGGAATACCTCCACCGCGAACGAATTCAGAACGTACCGTATGACCCGGTGCTTTTGGAGCGATCATCGTAACGTTGATGTCGGCACGAGGGTGGATACGGCCAAAATGGATGTTGAACCCGTGACCGAATGCGATTGTCGCACCGTTTTTAAGGTTCGGCTCGATTTCGTTTTTGTAGATTTCCGCTTGGTTTTCATCCGGAAGAAGGATCATGACTACGTCAGCATAGGCAGATGCTTCCGCAACGCTCATCACTTTAAATCCTTTTGCTTCCGCTTTTGCCCATGAGCTACCCTCTTTACGAAGACCGACAACTACTTCAACACCGCTATCGCGTAGATTTTCCGCGTGTGCGTGACCTTGTGATCCGAAACCGATCATTGCCACTTTTTTACTTTTAATTAATTCGATATTACAATCGCTATCGTAGTAGACGTTTAATGCCATAATGGTATCCTTAGAGTAAGCTCATAGGCTTAAAATTTGGCGAATTATACCCCACTTTTGCATAAAAAAAGTTTAGTATACACTTAGAATAGTCCGGTAACTTTTCCTTTTAGAAGTTACGCATCTCTACATGCTACAATTCACCAAAAACAGACGGAGCACTTCATGAAAAAATTCAACCTCTTTAAAGAGATTATCGTCGTACAGCGTAATGATTTTCTCCATGCGCTTAATGCTAACCGAAAATTTGCCATCACCTACGAGGGTAAGATTGTTTACGAACCGTTCACTCCGGATCTTATATCCATTTACGAGGGGAGTATTCCACCGCTCTCTCCACTATCGCCGAGCCTTTCTCGCCCCATAAATGATATTTTAGGAAAAGAGTACCGAATCGTTGAAGATGATGATCGCATTCTAATCAAAGCTTCGGGTGCATGGCAGAGCATTATCGGATTGAATCGTATTCGAGCGCTTTATGATGATACGAGTGCAGACGGCATTGACAAATTTTCCGATAAAGCTCTTGAAGAGATCGGATGGCACGCGACGGAATTCCATATCCCCTACCGGGATATCGTCGAACAGTTCGAAAAAGAGTGTGAGGGGATACTCCTGTGCATCGAACAAGAGGAGCCTTATCAATTCAGCGGTCTGGGGTTTTTATTTGATCTCAACCAAGCTCGCAATGTCGCCTATAGCTATTGTGCTGACATCATTAAATCAAAACTGGCCAATGACGATGAGTTTTCGACCTTGAGTGACGATGAAGAGGAAGCGGTAACATTTTTCCAAGCTGCTGAGTAATTACTCAGCAGCCGTTTTCTCTTCTTTTCGAAGAAATTCGAGTAAGAAAATCCCAAAAATTCCGATAATTATCGATGTGACCAAAGCAACAATCACAATCAATCCGCGTTTCGGACCCTCTTTATCTTTTTCATAAGCTACACTGGGAGCCGTAATCATCTTAACGTTATAGTAATCACTCGCTTGAGCCAATACCTTTTTTTGTATCAACGCCGACATTTGCTGTGACAATTGTGTTTTAAGGGCAAGGTCATTGGTTTTTTCGAGTTCTTCATCGTAATATTTAATCTTTTTATCCATATCCGAAAGTTCGTTATGACGAAGCGCATTGGATGCTTTGCTTAAAAACTCTTCTACCATCACTTTGGCCAAAACTGGATCCGGGTTACTAAAACCGATCGTAATCACGGATGTTTTTTTATCCCTACTAATGGAAAGAAGCGGTTTGATCCGTTGATACGTTTTAAAGAGCAACGCCTCTTTTTCATCGTCAGTCAATTCTGCCAACGGTTTTTTAAGAGATCTTTTTTGAATGTAATAAAAGGTATCAATTCCCAAAACAAAACGGTAGTTCTTATCTGTATCCGGCGCATTTAGCTTTTCAAACAATTTGGTTTGAAGTAAAAAACCTCTCATCCAATGATAATCGTCCAAATAAAGCTGATAAGCACCATCGGGTGTCATTTCGCCACCACCGATATCCACACCGGCCATTCCGGCCAACGCACCGAGTCCCCCCATCGATGAGCTGGAAGTTGTCTGCGGGACCAATACGACCTGTGAATGATAAATATTCGGTTTAGAGAGTACCCACACGATACTTAGAAAAGTAATTATCAGGGTAAAAAAAACCAACTTTCTCTTATACCTACTGATTGTCCGTACTAATTCACGAAGATCAATCTCATCTTCCTGCATCTCTTGTGAGTTTGATATGCTCTCTTGCATTAGATACTTCCTATCGTATGAAGTGCCGCGACAGAAACCGCTAATTGGTATAATATTGACGTTACATCTTTCGCCATTTGAATACCGCTTATTGTACTAATGCGCATCGGTACTACGATGATATCACCCGGTCCGACTTGTGTTGATGAACTGAAGAAAAATCCTTTACCGGCGCTTTGAGCTTCACCGTTAGCATGAACCACAAAAACATTACTGCTATCAGCACTCTCTTTCATTCCACCTGCTTTATCAATGTATTCATCAATATCAAAGCCTGCATGATAAATTACGGAATTTGGATTGAGTACTTCTCCTTGAACCACGACGCTGTCTTCTCGTTCAGGAACATAAAGGGCATCTCCATTTTTGAGCAGGACATTTGACGCACTCTGACTCAATTCTGTGAGATCACCTTGCAAATTAATCGCTAAACGCCCCGCAAACTCTGTTTTCAATACTTCTTCTTTGAGTGTAGAAATCATTCCAAACAGCTGTGATTTATCCGATTGAACCTGACCTGCTTGCGTCGGTTGGGCACTGCTGTACAAAATACGTTCTTCCATCTCTTTAATCTGTCGCTGAGCACCCTCTTGCTGCCGTTTTTTTAACTCTTCACGTGTAAATACCGCTGCAGGCAAATACGCTGCATCCGTAAAGCCGCCGGCACGCTGGATCAAATCGGATAGACGGTCCCCTTCTTCAATCGTATATTCCCCTGGATACTTGACTTTTCCCAATATTTTTGCCGTTTTACGCTCAAACCATTTTGGTATTTTAAAGACCGTAATTTCATCGTACCCCATTAAACGAGGAGAGTTATCAGACATTGCCTCTTTTGAAGTAATTTCAATAACATTCCGGGTTCGTTCACCCTTCACGATACTGTAGCGAATAAGCTCAATTTTGTCCAAACTTGCTCTGTCCGTCATGCCTCCCGCTGCCAATAAGATATCTTTGAGCGTTGTTTTATTCTCATCAATTTTAAATGAACCCGGTTTATAGACCTCCCCATTGACCGTTACGGATGAACGGGTACTCAATTCATCAATATTATAAATGCTTACAATATCTTTGTCTTTAATTATAAATGTGGCAGCTTCGTTGTCCAAATCTTTCAACGAGACAAAATAATCCTGTGTAACAAATTTGATACCCTCTTCGGATACCGTGCGTGTCACACGTGCACGATCTAAAAATGCATATTTGGTAAGTCCACCTGCAGCCATTACCATATCTTTGAGGGTTGTTGCTTCTGATATCGGATACGTCCCACCTTTATATACTTCTCCATCAACTGTTGCCATTTTCATAGGGTTAGTTGTGAAATAACCGATCGTACGAATATCATCAAACTCTTTAAGCGGCAATGTTGTCTCTTTTGTCGTGTCAACAACCCGCACTTTCATACTCATGGCTTCAGAATCAGGTGAAACAATTGTCACTTTGGTACGATCAATCGGGCAGATAGTTCCTACAGCCGTTAGAAGGCCTTCAAATGTCATATTGTTAAAAAATTTATACTCTCCGGGACGTGCAATACATTCTCCTGATATCTTTACAATCGAAGAGGGAGTTACCGTTGTACGGTTAAGGATGTAAAGATCATCACGGCTATGTAGTTTAATCTTCTCTTTTCCTGCTAGCACCTTTGCCAATGAAAATCCGATTACCTCCTCTTTGAGGTTGCTATGCACCCGCTTAATCAAGGCATAATCAAAATGGGTATTTTCCAAAAATACACCGCGCAATGTGTTTTGGGCAATTTCCCGTTTAAAGAACTCACCTAAATCCATCCCTTCTTTCTCAAGAGGCCAAAATCCCGGTTTAACAATATTTCCATGAAGAATGACGCCTCGAAGGTTGCTTTTGTCCAAATCATGCACATATACAGTGTCTTGATCTTGTGCGACCATTTTATTTGCTTCTACCAAAGAGATATTAAGGACTCGTATACGTTCATGCGCTTCATAACGGGTAATACGAATATCATTTTTATTGGCTTCAGCGCTAATTCCGCCGGCATATGCGATTAATTCACCAATTGTCGTATTGGGTTTAGCCTCATAAATTGCAGGACGTTTTACATCACCATCGATAATTACACTTTTACCCTGTACTGGTACCACGATCACATCCCCCGCTTGTAGGAGAGTGTCTTTACGACTGTTACCACGGATAATCGTGTATAAATCGATGTTCTGGTAAACTTTCCCACCACGTTTCAGGATAACGGTACGCATTGAACCATTTTTTGAGAGCCCTCCGGCAGCAATTAATGCCTCTTTTATTGTAGAAAATGAACTGATATTATAGAGCCCAGGTGTAGCAACCTCACCTGCCAAGGTGACCTGAATCGTTGAGAACTGAGTAATATTCACCGTTACCCCAACATTCGGAAATGCAGCCATTAATGCATCGCTAATCGTCTTTTTTGCTTCACTAAAACTAAGACCTGCAATATGGAGCGGTCCAAACGAAGGAATAACAATATTGCCCTCTTTATCCACCGTTAAACTCATATTATCACTTTTTGGTCCGTACAAAATGACAGACAGTACATCCTTGGGTACTAATTTGTACTGATCCGGAACCGGTAGTGATGACAAATCCATCCCATTTTTATTGGAGAAGAATTCAAACCCGTAACGACTTAAACTAGAGCTCTGAGCTTTAATCTGTCGTGCAAGGAGTCGCTTTGCATAGGCGCTATTACTCTCAATCGTTAATGGCGATCCATAAAGAGGATTTACATCCGAATTAACCAAAACCTCCGGTTGAGATTCTTTTGCATCAGAGTTTTTCCCATCATTTACGACAGTTTTCTCATCCAGTGCTTTTTTACTATCGATTTTATTCACCGGTTGTTCTGATGTTGCACTTGTTGATACAGATGCGGATGTGGTTTGGTTCACTTTTTGAAGTACCTGCGCTTCACTCACCCCTCTTTGGGCCATTGCTTGCTGGGCCTGCGGTGAATCAAGCAATGCCGGATTTGCTTTTATTGCTGAAATGATCGATGCGTTCGAACCTCCCCCTAAATCTTCTGCATTGAGCGAAACAACTATAATCGCCAGCAGTGCTACTATCCATCTGATCATCAATGAACTCCTTTTCCAGATATATTTTTTTACGATGAGTGTTGGTATCCCATTAGACGGTCGACTTCGGCCTTGGCTTCGCGCCACGCTATTTTCGGATTCAGCCCCGATGCAATCTTTTCATCCGTCCGACTTACAAGCTGTGCTTGAACAAAACGGCTGCGCGGATCATCCTCGCGACTTCGCTTCACGCGCTCAACGGATGGGATATCTGCCATGGCCAGCCTTCTGAGCCACTGACTTTTGTAGAGCGGATTGGCAGAGTGATAACACCCTATGGCATCTAGATTGTACCCTCTTCTACGTATATGAGAGCTGAGCAACAGCGCTCCAACATATATATTAACTTCAGGATCAAGAAGTGCTTTTTGGGTTACACCGATTTTAGATAAGCGTTTCAAATGAATAGAATTGATTTGCATTATTCCAATGTCAACAGTTCCGTTTTTATTTTTATTCATCGCATGTGGGTTAAGTGAGCTTTCAATCGTAGCAATTCGCTTCAACAGAGATGGTTCAATGCTAAAATCAGCCCCAGCACGTTCAAACAATAAATCATAGTTCGCTTCTGCATATAAAATTTCAGCACCTAAAATAATCAATATTAAAAATCGAAACACTATCCCCATATCCTTCTTTATTTTACATTTGAATAATTAATGATTTAATAGTGTAGACCTCACCTACCATATATAGAATATCTGTTACTGATAGATTTTTTTTGATTCTCCACAAAATTATTAATACGCACCTTCTCTGAATAAAACAACTTTAACGGTTTTAAGTAATATGATGATATCAAGCCATATTGACCAATTGACTACATACCATTTATCAATTGAAACTCGAAAATCATAATCTGTGTCACTTCGCCCACTTACTTGCCAAAGTCCGGTTATACCAGGTTTAACCATATAATAATATTCTGCATTATCTTTATAATAATTATCTAATTCTTGCTGTATAACCGGTCTCGGCCCAACAAAATTCATCTCACCTTTTAAGACGTTAAAAATTTGCGGCAATTCATCTAATGATGTTTTTCTTAATATGGCACCTATCTTGGTAACTCTAGGATCATCTTTTAATTTAAAATTAGTTTCCCATTCTCGTCTTATATTATCATCTTCAGCTAAAAGTTTATTAAGTCGCTCTTGTGCATCACTAAACATACTTCGAAATTTTAATGTAGGGATAATTGCTCCATTTTTACCAATGCGATTATGTGCAAAAAAGACAGGACCTTCAGATTCTCTTTTTATCAGAAAAGCTAAAATTGCAATAAGAGGAAGCAATACAGGAAGTAAAAATAAAGCTAATGCATAGTTAAATATTTGTTGAAGAAAAAGTCGAAATCTACTTTGTAACCGATTTTGCAATACAATAAGATTTGTTCTTGTATTTGAAAGTTCATAGATTTTGGAATTCACCATATTATAATCATTCAGGAGCGGGACAAAAATAACCTCACTATTTTTTCTTATTTCAGTATCGATAATATTTTTAAATTCATCTACTTCCAAATCTTGTGAATTGACAAAAACTGTTTTAGCATTCTCTCTCGAATCAATATATCCAAGATAAGGATTATTAAAAATCTCATTATTTATTAATTTATTTTTACTATATATTTTTACCTCTCTCTGCCAAAGACCGAATTGATATAACTTTTTTTTCAAAATATTTTTAAATAATGGAATAAAAAAAGTAAGATACATGAATACTAAAAATATTGTCAACACCGAATAATGATCAGTATGCTTTGTAAAAGCTAAAAGAGTAAAAACAAGTAAAAATGACAGCCCAAATGACTTAATAATTAGCCTACTTTCATGCCAAAAGTCATATCGTTGAGTATAAACACCATCATAAAACAAAGTAGCTAAAACAATAATATAGATCAACGGATCACTTGTATACCCATATAAATCTGATATTGGAGTAAACTTAACGATATTATCAAAAAATACCCTCGTATAAAATGCCAAAACTATACTTATATAAACTGCAAGCAGATCAAATGAAATTAATATAAGACGAGACAGATTATTCTTCATGAATAAAAACCTTCATTTTTTGTTATTTTAGTGTATTTTTCTATTGATGTTGTTTAAAAAGTGCGTTTTTTCCACCATCTATTGTGCATACTGGTTTTTTTAATGAGCCATAAAGGTAGTTTCTCATACATTTGCCCAAACTTATATCCTAGATATTTCATACCATTTCGAATAAACCATTCAGGAAGTAAATACCATGCATTATTTTCAAATAAAAATTTAACTTCAGATTTAATATATCTGATTCCTTCGCCCTCGGCTTTACCAAATTCTTTAAGTATCCAATTTTCACATTGATGAAAGACACCGATATCGAAATATCTTTTAAATTCTTCCATAACAGTGTAACTATGTGAGTGATAAACCTTTGCATTCGCTTGATAAGCTATACTATAGCCGCATAGCATTAATTTACCACCGGCATATATATCTTCTCCAAGTATTAGACCATCTTTAAACCAACCTATACTTTCTAATGCACTTTTTCGGTACGCTGCAAAACTATCAGATAAAAATGGTGTTTTAAGTCCAAATTTTTTTATATCATCTTTGTTTCTTATATAAGAATTTTCTCCATAATTAAACATTCGCAAGTGTTTTCCAAAAAGATTTGTTGTTTCATAACTGAGTTGTCTTCCATATGAAGCACCTACATTTTCATCTTTAAAAACATTCACTATATTTTCAATTGTATATTCGTTATAAGGCAGCGCATCTTGCGTTAAATATACAAGAATATCCCCTTTCGCAATTTGAGCTGCTTTTGCACGTGTACCACCATGGTCAAATTCACTTTGGGGTATAACTATTATATTTTCCGTATACTGTTTTGCTATTTCTACGGTTTTATCATTAGATGTAGAATCTATGATAATCAATTCACAATCATTGATAGATTGAGCTTCCAATTTATCAAGTAATTTTGGAAGATAACCTTCCGCATTATATGATGGGATAATCACTGATATTTTAAGCATTAACTAAATCCTCATAAACCTTTTTTAATTTTTTTGCTGCTTTTTCCCAACTAAATTCTCTGAGTATTGTTAGCCGTAATTCATGATCAAAGTTCTGATTGTACATTTGTTTAATTGTATTTGCATTCAGCTTATCGGGATCAATATATAATATCGAATCAGAGTCAAACATGTTATTTGTCGAACTGTACTGGGTAGTAATAACATTCATTCCGCATGCCAATGCTTCTAAATCTACCAATGGTGAAACTTCTACGTAGCTCGGTAAGATATTTAATCTTGAGCTTCTCATTTTATCAATAAGCTGTTCATATGGAAGTCCATTCAAGAATGTCACATTTTGTAATTCATTAACTTTACTTATAAAATCATTGTAGTAACTCAAATTATTTTGGTTTATTTTTCCAATAAATGTGATATTAAAAGGCAAATTCTTTGCGATTTCTAATAAATGCATTTGATTTTTTCTTGGTTCAATCCTTGCAACACATAAAACATCTTTCTTTAATTTGTAATCCGGCTCGGGTGCAAATAATTCTGTATTAATTCCATTAGGAACTATCACACATTTTTTCAACTCTATATTGATCTTTAGATCTCTATTAATCACATCCAGCTCATAATCTGACAATAAAAGTACTTTATTGACCTTACTTAATATGAATCTTTGCTGGTCACTATAGGAAACAGATTGATACATCAAATATTTTACTTTTTTATTGATTGTAGTCGAATATTTTGCAATCCTAATAATATTTTTTAATAATTCAATAAAATTGATATTGGGAATTACTTTGTATATAACTCTTATAAATTTACTTTGTAAAGATTTATTTATCTTCAGTAGTTGTTTCATATCATGATGAATAGTACTTACAACAATATAAGGCTTTTTAGTATTGTCTAAAATATATTTTATTTGAATAAATGTTTCTAACGGTCTATCAAGATTAATTAAGTGATAGACATCATAATTCAACTCAAAACTATCAAAATCAGTAGTTATATCAACAATACAATTCAGTTTAATTAGTTCATCAATATATGCCTTCGTTTGAATGGTATCTCCGCCCGGTTTTGTAAAGAAATCATATCTTACACAAAATAATATTTTCATTTTTCTTTTTCCTTAACAAATATCCATAATAAAACCATAGTAATACCATAGCCTTATATGTAGTGAATATATCAATAAACAATGCAGTTATTACAATTGTTATAATATAGCTTTTCATTATAAAATCATCACTCGTTTGTTTATATATAAGATACATAATATAAAGAAATAAACTTAGCCCGATAATACCTGTTTCTACAAACAATCTTACATAATTACCATCCACAGCTGCTGCGGCGAATGAAGGACCGACCCCGATCATTGTGGACACAGGCGTACTAATTGTCATTCCAATTAATATGACCCATCTTGTAAATCTAATTAATGTGCTTGAGTCTCCTTCCATTGCTAAAATTGTAGTCAGCTTATTTCCATATGTCATATCGAAATAATATTCTCTGTCTATATTGTATTGAAACGACTCAACAAGTTCTATTAGTGACTCATAGGTTGAAATATTTAAAATACTTAGATACCTTTCAATAATATCTAGATTTACAAAGGAAATTGTCACAATCATTATCAAAAGTACTAAGAAAATCAATAGTATTTTTTTTAGAGTAAGTTTTTTAAAGGCAACGATGATAAAAATCAATAATACCGCAAAGGTTGTTATCCTAGATTGTGTCAATAATAATATCAAGAATGAAGCAAATAAATAGATTTTATTCTCAAAATATATATATGAATAAAAAATAGCAAATGCTATTAAAGCTGCCAATTCCCAGGGACCACCTGTATTTGCAATTGCTCGATTCCCTCCAAACTGACTGACAACCGGTATGACGTTTAATGCTTGTAATACCACCAATGATAATGCATAGATAATATACGATTTCATTAAAAAATCTAAACTAAATGTTGTATTTGCTAAATAATATCCAATATAAAAGAAAATCATATACTCTATAGTTCTCACAGAATATATCCAACCGGATAATAATGGCAAATGATACAAATAATTATTAATAAATACTGATATAAATCCAATTACTACAAATAGAAGAGTTAGCAGTATGACTTTATTATTTGTAGGAACATTTGTCTTTCTTAGATTAAATAAGATCAATATAAGTAAAAAAAATATCAGAATGTCATCGATTCGAATACCGCTACCTTCTAAGGGAATTAAATTTATTTTAAATGAAAAAATTGCAAATACAAAAATGAAAGCCGTAAGATAGTATGTAACTATCTGATTCAATTTCATTTTATTTTCTTGATTATTCTAGCAGGATTGCCAACTGCAACACTAAATCGTTCTATAGATCTCGTGACCACTGATCCTGCACCGATAACACACCCTTCACCTATTTCCACGCCGTCAAGTATAATAGCATTATTTCCTATCCAACAATTTTCATTAATTATAATTCCTTTTCGATCAACACCTTGTTCAGATATTGATAATTTTTCATCATTGAATTTGTGGTTTTCAGCAATAAATTGAACATTGGCTCCAATTTGATTACCTGATTTGATATGTAAAAGTCCAGCAGCACCTAATATCGCATTTGGTCCAATATAAACATTTGAATCAATAATTATCCCTTCACCTAAATTAGATAAATCGCTGGTAATTTGTAGCCATGCATTTTCACGTATAGTCACTCTATCTCCAAAGACAACACCTTTTTTTGATAAACAGTTAATATACCCATTATCTGCAATATAGCAATTTCTACCAACGGATAATCTATTCTTAAATAAAACCTTAGTGTTTGATCCCACAAGGAAGATTCCATCACATTTTTTCAGTCTGATTTTGTAATAAGGATATTTAATAATTCCAGGGAATATTTTGTAAATAATATATTTAAATATATCACTTCCAGATACTTCAGTCAAATCAACTTTTTTTCCAAGATGGTTAAGAATTTTCATAAATATCTTAGTCATTACCGAGCCTTAAAAGCCTATTTTTAAATTTTTCAAACCATGCTTCTTCACTCAGGTTCAATCTTATAGCATCATAATACATTGAAAAATCATTTATATTGTCTATTTTTTTTGTTAATTTTTCATATAAATCGTCTATATCATCCAATTTATATTTATCTTTTTCATGTACCAAATAAAATGCATCAATATCTGAGCTTAAGATTTGTTTTTTCAATGCCAATGCTTCTAATAACACCAGGCTTAACCCTTCAAATCGTGATGGCATTAAAATTAAATCACATCCTTGCATTTCTTGTGTTACACTATTAGTCCAACCTTCGGCGACGATTAAATCATTTTTCGATGACAATTTCAATATTTCCATATCAGGGCCATCCCCATAAAAATGAAATTTCATATTTTGTAAATTTTTCTCATATTTAGTTACTACTTTTATTATCTGATCTTGCCCTTTATGACAAAATTGAATTCTTCCAAAAATTCCGACTTTATAATAATGATTCTTTTTTGATGTAAGAGGTATATTAATTTTTGGTATAGGATTTTCAATGGTAAATAAATTTTCTTGATTTGTTCCTCTTCTATACATTTCATCATGGGAACTTAAAGATACTACCACCAAATTATTATGAAAATTTACTAAAAAGGATTTCGCGATGAAGTCTCTAAGGCTTGCCAATAACTTGATTTTAAAGGATGATTCTCTCAACATGTCTGTGAATGAAGTGGAATTGTGCAACCACGCGATATACTTTATTCCACATCTTTTTAACACACGCGAATAATTTATTCCAAATTCGATACCTGCCAAATTAACAATTGCAAAAGTAGGATTAACATTCTTAATCACTTCATAAGCAATTTGATATTGTTTATTATCAAAGTAAGAAGTTATAGATGGCATTTTTGTTACTTGATAACCATCGATTAATTTAATATTTTCCATCGCTACAAATTCATTCAACAACTCTTTATTATTAAAACTAATGGCAACGTAAATATCAAAATAACCATCATTTACAAAATAATCTACCAATTTTCTTAAAGCTTTCTGCGCACCGCCAAAAGTATGTGAATCATCACAAAAAAGTAATCTTTGTTTCATTAATTATCCGTTATCAATAATTGCTGGTCTGACTTAACTACACAATTATCGGGAATAGATTTATATATCAAACAATTTGATCCAATGACTACATTATTACCTATCTTAACCCCCATCAAAATAGTTACATTTGAACCAATCCACACATTACTGCCAATTACTACACTTTTTGCTGTGAAGCCTTGTTCATGAATCAATTTCCCTTTCTCCTTAAATCTATGATTATGATCATAGATTTTAATATTTTCACCGAATAAAACGTCATTACCAATCTCAATACTATCTAAGCAATTCAGTGAGCAATTATTATTAAAAAATACATTATCACCTATTATCAAATTTGATGCATTCTGAAATGTAAACATAAGGTTTCTTCTTGCAGAAAAATTTTCTCCAATTTTTAATTGAAATCTACTTCCATCAGACTGAATTTTAAACCTACTCGTAAAATTATAATTTTTACCGACAGATATAACATCTTTCATTAATATAAAATATATTCTAAAGAAAATACTTATGAATATTTTATTATAAATCATACTAAACAAATAAGGTCTATTCATCATTTTAATCTTTAATAAATATTGCAAAGGTTTAAATGTAATAAGTTTAAAGAGAATTTTGATTTTATTATCTGAATAATGCGTTGTCTGACGAGCTTGTGTTGCGACATAAATTAGCTCATCTGCTTTGCCAAGCTTGTACAAATTTTTTGCTATGTGATAAAAGAAATTTGAGTTCACTATACTTATCTCTCTTTTATATTTGAAATTAGTATATTGATCTAACATTTCCATTGCATGTATCATTTTATAAAAATGGGCTGTTGAGTTTTTTAAATTCTTCAAAACATTGCTCGTCCATGAACTAGCATGGGATACTCTGTATATAGCCATATTTCTATTAATGTAAAGCGCTCCTCCTTTTAAGGAAGCTAAAATTTGAATGAAATAGTCACCTACGGGAGCTTCATTATAGAACCATAATGGTAAATTAACAATACACTCTCTTCTAATCATCAAAGAAGCTGTTGGACAAAATTCACCGCCTCCCAAAATAAGTTCAGAAGTTAAAAAAACTTTTGTTTCATTTGCTTGTTTACCTAAAATCTTACCTTCCTTTCCATCTTTTAATTCATTTATGAAATGGAAGCTAATATCAACATTAGGCACATTATTCATTTGATCAACTTGAATTTGTAACTTTTTTATATCTGTCCAATAATCATCACCCTCACATAAAGCGATAAATGTTCCTGAAGCTTTTTTTAAAGTCTCCGGAAAGGCTTTAATTCCTTTTTGAAATCCATTTTCTGTTTCATAAATTGGCTTGACAATTTTTGGATATTTTTTTACATATTCTTTTATGATATCTGCAGTTTTATCTACAGATGCGTCATCACGAATAATTACTTCGATAGGAAAGTCTGTTTCTTGTAACAAAAACGAATCAAGCGCTTCTGATATAAATGTTTCATGATTATAAGTAATACAACATACACTCACCAATGGTTTATTTATATTACCATTCCAATTGCTGATTATCTCTTCTTCTGTTCTATTGATCATTTTATTCTACTTTTTAATAAATTAAAGATTATCTTTCTTACTTCATTTGCGGCAAAACTATTTACTATTAACAGACCAAAACCAATTAGTATTAATCTTAAAAACATCTCCAATCTATTCTCATCGTAAGTTAGTCCCAACTGATTAATTAAAAGCAAATAAATAAAACTGCTAAAAAATACCGGCAATACATCTTGAAGCATCCACTTTACATGAATTCCCTTTGCAAACTTATGATGTACAATAGGGGTCCATACAAAAAAACTGACAACCCTTAACCCAAACCAAAGTATAGCTACACCTAAAGCTCCATGGTTATATGCCGCAAAATATATCAACGGAACAGAAATTATTACTACAATTGTATTGTATTGTACATGCATTTTAAGATTACCATGTGCAAACTGCAATGCATACTGAAAAGTTCCAATTGCAAGAATAGCATTACCCATTACGTACCAAAATAATATATCTTTTGCCCAAAGTGATATTTCTATATTTCCAGTCCATGAGTAAAGTAATTCGTAAGAATAGACCCCAACTACACCTGCTACAGAAAAAATAAACACAGCCATAAACTGAGTTGCTTTTCTGTACAAAAGGATCATTTCATTCTCTTTATTTTGATGTAACAAACTTACCATTCTTGGCTGTAACGCTTGCCCTATCGGTCCAATAAGCTGAAGTATAGCATTTGCAACCAAAGCCATAATAGCAAAAGATCCATACTCTTTTAGAGGAAGAATATTAGATAAAAGCAACTTATCCAATTGAGTTAAAAAAACCCAAATTCCCCCTGTATATGCAATACTCAAGGCGAATGGAAGAATTGGTTTTACAGCATATAGGTCAAAATATATTCTAAATTTACCTATATCAAGTAATTTATACATTTTTAAAATAAAAATTACTAATGTCAATATGGCCACTATTACTTGATACTCAAAAAATAATTTAATATCGTTGTCAATAAAATGTAATATTGCTAAGACTCCAACATATCGTAAAGTGTTCAATACAATATTTGTGACATTTAACCAAACTTGCGCTTCCGCTCCTGCAATTCCACTATAATAGAGTGTGCTTAAGAATCTTAACCCGATGACCATTCCCATGAGAGAGATACAGTATGAAACATTTTCTAAATTCAAAGAATCCACATGTAACCAAATTTGAGCTATCCAATGACTAAAAAAAATAATACTGATAGTTAAAACAACCGATATAATAAGGAAGATCAACTCCAAACTATGCAATAAAGAAATAAATTTTCGTTTTTCTATATCACTACAATGTGATTTGAGTTTAGCGACTTCTCGTGACAATGTGGGTGAAAACCCCAAATCCAAAAGTACCATCCAAGATTGGATTAAAGTAAAAAAACCGACTAGACCATATGCTTCTGTACCTAAATATTTTAAATAAAAAGGCACCATTACTATACCAATAATTATCGTATAAAATTGGCCGAAGTAATTAGCAATAATATTTTTTTTTAACCTCATATATTATCTTTTTGGCCCAACTTTCAATGGTCTTAACGGTTTCGCCGGATTTCCGAATACCGTTAATTTTTCATTTAAAGATTTTGTAACAACACTTCCCATACCGATAGTTGATTCTTCTGCAATAAACAAATTATCTTTTAAGCTAACACTCAAACCAATCGTTACATAGTCTTCAATAATGCAGTTTCCACCGATGAGCCCACCTACAGACATCCAAACTTTTTTCCCTATCTTTACCCCATGACCAATATTAGATAAATTTCCAATTACCGTATCATTACCAATAGAAGTATTTGTCAACGTGCCCTTCACTATTACACAGTTTGCACCTATTTCTACATTCTTCCCTATCCATACACCGGCTATATGCGGGAATCTTAGGACATCATCATTTTTGGCTTTATACAAAGCAATGCCATCACACCCAATAGTGCAATTCTCTCTAATGATAGTACCTTTACCAATATAGGTGCCATTTTTTATAACACATCCTGCCGATACGACAACATCATCCTCTATAATTACATCGTTTTCTATAATAGCTGAAGTATGTATGTTTGCGCGATGACTAATACTTTTCGCTCGCGGCTCTATTTTAGTTGTGAATTTTTCAAGCAACTCTGTATTATTAAAATATTCAAGCAATTTTATAAAAGCAAATCGAGCATCATTAACATGCAGAATTGAATAGTCTCCGTATTCATCGTTTACTGGAGTATTTGTTAAAATCAAACTGTTTTTTAGGTTATCTACTAAATTTTTCTCATTAATACTTTCTATAAAGCAAAGGGTATAATCAATTTTTAAAAGACCATTTGAAACGCCCTCAATTTTACTATTTGATTTATTACTTCTAGTAAATGATATAGACATACTTTCCAAAATATTTAATATGTCGTGAATTGTTATACGCTTATTAAATTTGATAAATTCCATTCTCAGTCCATTATATAATATAAATTATCTGAATTATACATACTAGTGATAGCTGAACTTTTATATCCATAATTACAACTAAAACAGATTTTTGAATAACTTTTTATATTTAATTCTTTTGATTGTGTTAGATTCGATTGTATGATTGAACCCAAATTGCTACAATTTTTATCCAATAAAATATTTGTAAATTCATTAGTAATCTCACTTTTATCTATCAGATTGGACGAAGTTAGGTACTTACACTCAATTAAACCGAAATCACTGTTAATGATCCCAGCTATATTATCAAGCCCGACTCTCAAAAGTTTAATTATAAATTCTTGCAAATTGGAAGCCAAGTCACCTATAAGGTAAATAGATTTTTCATAACTTAATAAGTTACCGGCGATTAATGAAACATTAGCATGTTCACAAATATTAATACTTCTTCTAATATGGTTTTTATGGAATATTCGAGGTTCTCTCAAATCTACGATCTGAATATGATCGTCCTGTTTCAATTCTTCAAATTCAAAGCGGCCTATATTGGACAAAATGTCTTCTACTAACGTTGGTCCTGATATATTTGCTCCTGCCATTTTTTTAAAAAATGCCGGAGTCTCTATACTCTGTGCTATTAAATTCTCTGTATATTCAAATTTACTTTTTTGACAAAGACTAAAACTATAATTCGTCTTTTTTTCAATCCCGATCGTTGAAAAATATTGACGGCTCAAATTTTTACCACACAATGAGCCTTCAATATGTGAAGTGAATACTATTATCTCATCTGATAGTTCCCAAAGCTTTAAAGCTGACTCATAAGAGCTGTTTGCTAATGATTCAAGGTTGTCTTCACCTAGTAAATCAGGTCTTCCTATGTCTCCTACAAAGAGTAAATCACCGGTAAATAACAGTTTGTCCGTACTGAATTCATTTACGAGTAAACATAAATCAAATGGGGTATGTCCCGGTGTTTCTAAAATTTTAACTTTTAACGTGCTACCAATAAAAAATTCATCATTATCGTTTGCTTTGATAATCTCAAAATTCTCTATAGGAGCTGATTTTTGAAAAATATTGTCTACACTAAATTTTGAAGCAAGTTCAATGTGTCCACCTATATAATCAGCATGTGTATGCGTATTGAAAACATATTTTAAGTTTAATGAATGATTTGCTATAAATTCTTCATACTCTTTTGTATCTCTCCTTGGATCAACAACAAATGCTTCTTTACTTTCACTACATGCTACGATATAAGATACATGACCTAAATCACGATCAATAAATTTTTCAAAAATCATCATAGCACCTTTTTATGCGAGCTGATTATTGATATATTCTACAATCCCAGCAATCGTTTGCACTTGACTCAAATCTTCATCAGGAATTTTTACTTCGAACTTCTCTTCTAATAAAAGATATACATTAACTGCATCAAGCGAGTCAATTCCTTGTTCACTGAGAGGTGTATCGTTTTTCATTTGATCAACGTCACCTAATACATCTGCTTCTGCTATGACTTCTTTTACATTTTCGATTGTTGCTTTCATTCTTTTACCCTTTATTTTAAATTAAATCTTTTCAATTATAGCACTTCCCCAAGACAAACCTACACCAAATCCTGCAATTACGATTTTTTTGTTCTCCTGATTTTGAAACTCTTCTTCCAAAATTAACGGAATTGAAGAAGAAATAGTATTCCCATAGTTATACATGCAAAAAGGGACTTTCTCTTCATTTACCTTAAGCCTTTTTCTTATTGTATCTACAATGTATTTACTCCCCTGATGCAGTATATATTTATCTATATCACTATCTGTCAAACCATTTTTTTCTAACAGTTTTTGGATATGACCCGGAATTGTCGTAGCTGTAAAATTAAATACTGCCCTGCCATTCATATAAAGTTTATCTTTACATAATAATTCTTTATAGTCTTTTCCGTTTGTACCGAAACTAAAATCTTTTGGAATAAATAAAGCATCATTCGCTATAAAAGTTACAGTTGCACCATCTCCAAAAAGTAAATCGGTATTTTTATCGTCATGATCAATAATTTCAGAATATGGATCTGCAGTGAACAGTAAACCATTTTTTAGGTTATTGCTTTGCATAAATGAAATAATACTTGAGAGCCCATACACATACCCACTGCATCCAAGTGAAATATCAAAACATGCACAAGTTTGCGATAATTCAAGTTTTCCATGGACAATTGCAGATGTATGAGGGATGTTATAGTCTGGATTTTGCGTTACAACGATACAGCAATCAATATTACTTTTATCTATCGGGATTTTATTTATTAAGTTTTCAAAAGCTTTCACACATAAATCCGATGCTTTTTCATGTTCATCTTTTTGTGTATGAAACTTGACCCCTATTTTATTTTCTATGAAATCATCATCTAATTCAAATTTATCTTTTTTATCATAATTCGAAATTTTTTTTTCCGGTAAATAACTTGCTACTTCTCTAATACCAAACACTTCAAATCCTTCAAACTAAACTAAAATAGATAAATCCAAGAGATTTATCATTATGAAATATTTCTGTCTTTGTTAACTTAAAATTAAAGTTAGATTTTAAAATAAGCTTCAATGGATAGCATGACTCTATTGGGATATCCTTAATTTGAAATCTAGTAAAATACCATTTTCCATTTACATCTGGGAATAGATTTTCAAGTAAAAATTTGTTTAAAGCAACACAGTTTTCCACAAAAGAATAACCAGAATTCTCTGTAAGAACAATTTCTTGTTGTTTCAAATCTAAAATAGACAATTTACAAATATCTTCTTCCGGATAAGCATATCTACATTCAATGATATTTGAATTCTCGATGCCATAAAAAATTTTTTTGGAATCATTTTTATCTATTAATTTGCATAAAAACTTTAATGTTTTTTCATCTCTTGGCTTTTCTTCTGTTATTATTATATTTCTCTTTGCTATCCCATGAAAAGACAAATCGAAATTTTGAAGTTTCATTTCACCTTCAAACAATTTAATAAGATTATTATATATATCTGTACCATGAACATAAGTACGATTACCTTTGAAACAAAACTCTAAATTGTATTCTTTCATGACAATGCCCCTTTAATAATATCTATTATTAACGTTTGTTCTTCAAATGTCAGTTCTGGATATATCGGCAAACACAGTATACGGCTTGCGATATCCCTCGAATTTAAACATAACTGTTTTGGCTCAATATAGCTTAGTGTATCTAAAGATGGATAAAAATAGCGACGTGGAAAAATATTTTGTTCATTCAATGCTTTTTGAACTTTTTTTAATTGTTCTTCTGTTTTTAGTACAATCGGAACATAACTATAGTTTTGTGAAGCATAAGGATTCATTTCCTGAAATTGAACAAGAGTAGATAGTTCTTTCACATACATTTCACAAACGGCTTTTCGTCTAGATTTTATTTCTTCTATATCATCAAGTACACATAATCCCATTGCCGCTTCAAATTCATTCATTTTTGCATTAGTACCAAGTTCAGGAATTTCTTCAGTATTCTTGATCCCAAAATTGATAAGATATCGCGCTTTTTCAACCAAAGAGTCGTCATTGATGATTAAAGCCCCTCCCTCAATGCTATGAAAAAGCTTTGTAGCATGAAAACTTAAAGTTGAAATATCCCCGTATTCGAGAACACTTTTATCTTTATACCGTATATCAAAAGCATGTGCAGCATCATAGATTACTTTTAGATTATGTTTTGCTGCTATAGCACCAATTTCTTCAACTTCACATGAATTACCAAAAACATGTACAGGTAAAATTGCACTTGTATTTTTTGTAATTGACTGTTCAATATTTTCTGAAGCAAGATTAAATGTATTAGGATTGATATCAGAAAAAATAGGTAATAAGCCATTTGTTACTAAAGAGCTAGTCGTTGCAACAAAACTAAAAGGAGTCGTAATGACAAAACCTTTGAGACCAAGTGTGCGATAAGCAATCTCTAAGGCTACAGTACCATTAGAAACCAAAATAAGGTTTTTTACGCCTAAGTATTCAGCCAAACGTTTTTCAAGTTTTTGAACTAAAGGACCATTATTCGTCACCCATCCATTAGCATAGATTTCATCAATATATTGTTTATATTTTTCCACATTTGGAAGATATGTTTTAGTTACATTAATCATAAGATGCCTGTTCTATATTTATTAAGATACCATTCAATGGTTTTAACAATCCCTGTATCAAAAGTTTCTTCCGCTTTCCAACCGAGTTCATTTTCAAGTTTAGTGGCATCGATTGCATAACGTCTGTCATGTCCCGCTCTATCTTCGACATAAACAATCTGTTCTTTATAGCTTTTACCTTCAGATGAAGGTTTCATTTGATCGAGAAGAGAACAGATACGATCGGCAATCTGATTATTATTGCGTTCATTACGTCCACCGATGTTATAGACTTCACCACTACGTCCAACATGATAAACGAGATCAATCCCTTTACAATGATCGAGAACATAAAGCCAATCACGGATATTTTTACCGTCACCGTAGATAGGAATATTCTCGCCCGCAAGTGCTTTTCGAATAATGGTAGGAATCAGCTTTTCATTATGCTGTTTTGGACCGTAGTTATTGGAACAATTGGTAATAACCGTATTCATCCCATAGGTATGGTGATAGGAACGGACGATCATATCTGAACCTGCTTTTGATGCACTGTAAGGAGAATTGGGAGCGTAAGAAGTCTCTTCAGTGAACAATCCCGTCTCGCCGAGTGTCCCGTATACTTCATCAGTACTAATGTGGTGGAAACGGCACTCGTCATAACCTGATTTATACACAAACGGTTTTTCCATCCACATTTTATAAGCGACATCAACCAGAGTAAAAGTTCCGTTGACATTCGTCTGAACAAATACACCTGGGTTTTTAATCGAGTTGTCTACATGACTTTCTGCAGCGAAATGAATGACACCGCGAATATCATATTGTGTAAAGAGTGATTCAACGAGCGCTCTGTCACAAATATCTCCTTGGATAAAAATGTGACGTTCGTTCTGAGGCGCATCGGAGAGATTTGTCATATCACCCGCATAGGTGAGAAGGTCTAGATTAATCAAACGAACATCAGAATACTTATCTAAAAAATACGGAACAAAATTGCTTCCAATAAATCCGGCACATCCCGTAACTAAAATGGTTCTCATGCTGTTTCTCCTAATTTTTTTAAACATTTTTGAAGAGAATCTCTCCAATATGGAATCATAATATTAAATTCCTGTTTTATCTTTGTTTTATTCAACAAAGAATAATGCGGCCGCGATGCAGGGGTTGGATATTGATCGGTGGTGATTGGTATTACGGTACATTGAACACCGCTCAATTCAAATATTGCTTTCGAAAAATCATACCAGCTAGCCACACCTTCATTACTATAGTGATAGATCTCTGGTTTATCATTACTAATCTGTGGCAGGATATCCAGAATGACTTTCGCAAGGTCTCCTGCATACGTCGGTGTCCCTATCTGATCAAAGATTACTCCCAACGTTTCTTTTTCTTTCCCCAAACGAAGCATTGTTTTAACAAAATTATTTCCAAATGAGGAATATACCCATGAAGTACGGATAATAATAGTATTTTGAGGTGATGTCGAGAGGATCGCATTTTCACCATCAGATTTAGTCTGTCCATAAATTCCTTGGGGATCAGTCGGATCAGCCTCTACGTATGGATGGTACTTTCTTCCATCAAATACATAATCAGTTGAAATATGGACTAATAAAGAGCCATCACGTTTAGCAATCTTGGCAAGCATCGCAACGAATCGATGGTTAATAGTATCTGCAAGTTCCTGTTCTAATTCCGCCTTGTCGACAGCGGTATACGCTGCACAATTGATAATGGCATCAAATTTATGCTTATCGAAGAAATCTTCCATTTTACAAAGGTTTGAAAGATCGAGAGTATTACGATCACTAAAGGTAAATGTATAATGAGGATACTGCCATACTAAATCATGTATCTCACTTCCTAGCTGGCCGTTTGAGCCGGTAACGAGGATATTCATCGCTTTACTCATATAGATTAATCCCATATTCAAATAAATCTGCATCGCTTAGAAGCGGTTGTTTAGTATCTTTCGATGAAAGTTGAAGATTTTCAGAATCTACTATCCAGTCAATATTTAGAACCGGATCATTAAACGCAATGCCGCGATCATACTCTGGACTATAATAGTCATCAACTTTATAAGCAAAAGTACAGGTTTTACTAAGAACAACAAATCCGTGAGCAAAACCTCTCGGTATAAAGAGTTGACGTTTATTCTCCCCTGAGAGTTTTACTGCTACATGCTGTCCAAATGTGGGGGATCCTTTACGTATGTCGACGGCGACATCAAGTACCTCGCCCTCAATAACGCGAACCAATTTGGTCTGGGCAAACGGTGGAAGCTGGTAATGAAGCCCCCGTAGCACGCCATATGAAGACTTGGACTCATTATCTTGGCAAAAAGGGACACTAAATCCTAAAAATTCTTCGAGTCTATCTGCACGGAACGTTTCAACAAAATAGCCTCGCTCATCACCATGTACTTTGGGCTGACATATAATAACATCGGAAATAGAAGTACGTGTGAACGTCATTGAATTAGTCCTTCATTCGCACGGCGGATCAGATACTGTCCATATTGATTTTTACTCAAAGGCTGAGCAAGTTCAAGGAGTTTCTCTTTGGTAATATATCCCATTTCATAGGCAATCTCTTCGATACAGGCGACTTTTAGCCCTTGACGGTTTTCAATCGTTTGAATAAACATACTTGCTTCAAGCAGACTCTCATGAGTGCCAGTATCCAGCCAAGCATAGCCTCTTCCCATTAATTCTACTTTAAGAGAGTTCTGAGCCAGATACGTTTGATTAACTGTTGTAATTTCGAGTTCTCCTCTATCACTAGGCTGAATATTTTTGGCAATCTCGACAACACTGTTAGGATAGAAATAGAGTCCCACAACGGCGTAGGAACTCTTAGGTATTTTAGGTTTCTCCTCAATCGAAAGGACATTTCCCTCTTTGTCAAATTCGGCAACCCCATAACGTTCAGGATCTTTGACCCAGTAACCGAATACCGTCGCTTTTTTCTCTTCAGTGACATTACGTACCGATTGTGCTAACATCTTCGTCAAACCATGCCCATAAAAAATATTATCACCCAAAACAAGACACACATCATCATCACCGATAAAATCAGCTCCTAAAATAAATGCCTGGGCCAATCCATCAGGAGAAGGTTGCACACAGTATTCAAAACGCATTCCAATATCACTTCCATCTCCTAAAAGCTCACGGAATCGCGGAAGATCAGTGGGAGTAGATATAATAAGTATTTCAGTGATTCCAGCTAACATCAAAACAGAGAGAGGATAATAGATCATCGGTTTATCATAAATAGGGACCAGTTGTTTGCTCACCCCTTTGGTAATAGGGTAAAGGCGTGTCCCGCTTCCCCCTGCTAAGATAATCCCTTTCATACTAACTCCTTTCAAATCTCTTGAATGTTTATTTACAACTATTGCAAAATTATTTTACAATTAAACCTGCTTCTCTTTTTCATATAATTCTATTGTTGCTTGTACATACCCGTCAATGCTGCCGCAATCATAACGTTTACCACGAAAACGGTATGCAATAACTTTCCCCTCACGGGCCTGTTCCATAAGGGCATCGGTAATTTGAATTTCACCCCCTTTCCCTGGCTTGGTTTGACGGAGGATCTCAAAAATATCCGGAGTAAGGATGTATCGGCCTATAATTGCAAGATTGGAAGGGGCATTCTCCGGAGCAGGTTTTTCCACCATCGTATGTACCCGGTAAATCCCCTCCGAAATTGCTTCTCCGGCGATGATTCCGTATTTATTGGTATGAGACGGGTCAACCTCTTCGATTGCGATAATACTGCATTGGTACTCGTTATAAAGCTTTACCATTTGCGCAAGGACACCTTCTCCTTCACAAATACACAGATCATCTGCCAATACAACGGCAAACGGTTCATTCCCGATTAGCGTCTCACCGGTAAGTATAGCATGTCCAAGTCCAAGCATCTCAGCTTGACGTGTATAAGAAAATGTACAGGTATCGATAATATCACGGATATCGGCCAACATCTTCTCTTTTTCCGTTCCGCGAATCTGATGCTCCAATTCATAGCTAATGTCAAAATGATCGGCGATAGCCCGCTTGCCTCTTCCGGTAATCATGGCCATGGTATTCATCCGAGCGTTCATCGCCTCTTCAACACCGTATTGGATAAGAGGTTTGGTAAGGATTGGAAGCATCTCTTTGGGAATGGCTTTGGTCATTGGTAAAAAGCGTGTACCGTAGCCGGCGGCGGGAAAAAGGCATTTTCGTATCATTAAGGTTCCTTATTTAAGATTATCTATATACCAGCGGATGCATTCATCCATTCCGCTATTAATATTATGGGTCGGATGAAAATCGAGTATCGATTGAATTTTATCAATATTGGCATTCGAATGGCGGATGTCTCCGGCACGAAAATCACGATAAATGGGAGCTTTACTGATAAATCCTTCCCTATTTGTTTCCAAACGTTCGCTAATTGAACGGTAAAGATCATTCAAGGTCAATCGCCCCCCAACCGCCGTATTGAAGACAGTGCCGAAAGCTGCTTCATTAGTTGTTGTTCCGGCTAAAATATTGGCTTGAACCACATTATCGATGTAGGTAAAATCACGACTAGTCTCCCCATCCCCGTTAATATATACCTCTTCTTCTTTCAAAAGTGAGGCTACCCATTTCGGGATAACGGCCGCATATGCACCGTTAGGGTCTTGACGTCGTCCGAAAACATTAAAATACCGAAGACCTATCGTCTCCATTCCGTAACAACGACGAAATACCCCGGCATAAAGTTCATTCGCATATTTGGTAACAGCATAAGGAGAGAGAAGGTTTCCGGTCCGTTCTTCGACTTTTGGCAATTCTGCCGAATCGCCGTATACAGAACTGGAAGATGCGTAGACGAAACGGCGGGCACCGTTCTCTTTTGCCGCAGTCAAAAGATTCAAAAAACCGGTTACATTGGAACGATTCGAATTCACCGGATTATCAATCGAACGGGGCACCGATCCAAGAGCTGCCTGATGCAAGACGATGTTAACGCCGGCCGTAGCTTCCAAACAGGTATCGTAATCGGCCACATCACCTTCAATAAAACGAAAATTGTTCCACTCATGTTCGGCTACATTCATACGTATATCGTCAAGATTATGACGGTGTCCCGTCGAAAAGTTATCAAGCCCGATAACCTTTTGACCGAGTTTCAACAGTGTTTCTGCAAGGTTTGAACCGATAAATCCGGCACACCCGCTCACAAGCCATATTTTTGGTTCTTCTTGAAGACTGTTCTTGATCTGTTCGTAACGTGTCATCGATTCTCCCACCTTCTGTAATTTCTAACCCGATCTCTAACGAATATCTAACTGAGCAGATAACCTTCAGGGTTTTTAGACTGAAAATACCATGTATCACGGCACATGTCCGCCAAATTATACGATGCACTCCATCCGAGGATCTCACGTGCGTACGAAGGGTCTGCATAACAGGCGGCAATGTCCCCTTCTCGTCGCGGTGCGATCACGTACGGAATACTCTTGCCGCTTGCTTGTACAAAGGCATTGACGACGTCCAAAACACTGTAACCGATCCCCGTTCCTAAATTCACCGCACGGCATTGAGGAGACTCAAGCGCTTCCAATGCTTTGATATGACCCACTGCCAAATCGACCACATGAATATAATCACGAACCCCTGTTCCGTCATGGGTTGGATAATCTCCTCCAAATACGTTTAAAGCTTCCCTTCGTCCTATGGCCACTTGTGCGACAAATGGCATTAAATTATTCGGAATCCCCTGGGGATCTTCACCGATCAAACCGCTTTTATGGGCTCCTACCGGATTAAAATAGCGAAGAATCATAATTTTCCATAAAGGGTTTGAACGGTAAAGGTCACGAAGTATCCCCTCGATAACCAGTTTGGTTGTACCGTATGGGTTGGTTGTCCGAAGCGGATGCGATTCATTTAACGGTAAATACTCAGGATCCCCATAAACCGTTGCCGATGAGCTAAAAACGAGTGAGTGAATCGAATTTGCCTCCATTGCACGAAGTAAACACAACGTCCCTTGTACATTATTATCATAATATTCCAACGGTTTTTCTACCGATTCTCCCACTGCCTTAAGCCCGGCAAAATGGATTACGGCATCACATCCGGACATCGATTCTGTCATTAATGCTTCATCGCGGATATCACCTAGAATCAAAGAAACTTTTTTTCCGGTAATCTTTTCCACCCGTTTGAGCGCTTCAGCATTGCTATTGGAAAAATTATCGTATACGACCACTTCATAACCGGCATTTAATAATTCGACACAGGTATGAGTACCGATATATCCGGCACCTCCCGTAACAAAAACACGTAATAATCTATTCATGAATTCAACCCTCCAAAACGGCGTTCCCGTTGTTCAAAATCTTCTAACATACCTTCTAACTCTTCCGCAGAAAAATCGGGCCATAAGGTAGGGGTAAAGAAAAGTTCTGAATACGCCGCCTGCCATAACAAAAAATTCGAGAGGCGGGTATCCCCGCCCGTACGGATAATCATATCAATGGTTCCAAACGGCGCAGTATCCAGATGACGTTCTATAGCTTCGGCATTTAACGGTATTTTGGCTTCGTTCAACCGTTGAATCGCACGGACAATCTCATCATGGGCACCATAGTTTAACGCCAACACCTGTGTCAAACCGATATGATGGGCGGTAGCGTCTTTCGTAATCTGTATCTGTTTCCTGAGTGCAGAGGAGAACGGGCTCAAGTCCCCTATGGTTTCAAATCGGACATTGTTTTCAATCAAAAGAGGAAGTTCGTTTTTTAAATATTTGATCATCAATTTCATCAAAAAAGAGACTTCCAAGGCTGGACGCTTCCAGTTTTCTGTACTGAAAGCATAAAGGGTCAGATAACGGATCCCGAGATTCGAACAAACCCGTGTCATTTCACGAACTTTTACGGCTCCGGCTTCGTGTCCGAATGAGCGATTTTTACCTCGCGCTTGGGCCCACCTGCCATTTCCGTCCATGATAATACCGATATGCTGACAAGAAAACTTCATAAAACAACTTTAAATAACATTGATATTATTGTAGCGTTTTATGAATAAGATTATACTAAAGCGATTGCGTCGATCTCAACCAAGGCATTTTTCGGTAACGTTTTTACCGCTACCGTGGAACGTGCCGGTTTATGCTCTCCGAAAGCTTCGGCATAAATTGAATTCACGGCAGCGAAATCATCCATATCCGCTAAAAATATCGTCGTTTTGATCACGCGCGAAAAAGAGCTTCCGGCTTCTTCCAAAACGGCTTTGAGATTCGCAAGTACTTGCACACATTGAACAGCGACATCGCCTTCTAGCATCTCACCTGATGGCGTTAGAGCAATTTGACCGGAAGTAAAAACCATCCCGTTGGCAATCATAGCCTGGGAGTATGGTCCGATTGCCGCAGGGGCATGGGGTGTTTGTACATTTTTGATCATCGATTATTTTCCTTTATTTTTTCGTAATGCATCATCAAGGATCGATTGATAATCTTCAACCGGCCAATACCCTGGAATCGAGTACAGGACTTTTCCGTTTCCATCCAAAAAATAACTCATCGGAACCATTTGTGCCGTCAGATTTTTAGGATAGACACTCTTGTCTCGAGTGACATGAATCGGTACAAAATGGCCGTTGATTTTACTGATTATCCCTTCATCTTCAAGAGTAGTCGATTCCAATTTTCGACACCATCGGCATTGTTCGGAGGTGATTAATACCAGCAATGGTTTAGACTCTTTTTTTGCTTTCGCCTGTGCATCGGTAAAATTATTATTCCATTCGATATCGGCGCCCATCAGCCAGAGGGGAGCCAGAAGAAGCATGGCCAATTTTTTCATTGCACTATCCTTATTTTGAATTTGTAATTGTAGCCAAAGGTTTTTATTTCCGGAATACAAACTGTGTTATACTTGAGTTATGAAAGCGTTGTCCTCTATTTTATTTCATGCCATTCATGGCATTGAGAAGCGGATCATCACCATTCGGCAAGATCTCCATGCCCATCCCGAACTCTCAGGGGGAGAGGAACGGACGAAATATTTTCTAAAAGGGATTCTGGAGGCTGAAGGCATTGAGGTACATGAATCCGATCATCACTTCGGTTTGATTGCCCAGATTATCATTGATCCCGATAAACCGTTTATTGCTTTACGCGCAGATATGGATGCGCTCCCGATTACGGAATTGAATTCTCTCCCCTATATTTCCCGCAATGAGGGGATAATGCACGCCTGCGGTCATGATGCGCATACCGCAATCGTACTGGGAACAGCCATAGCACTTAACCAAATCAAAAATCATTTAAAAAACAATATACGATTTATCTTTCAGCCATCCGAAGAGATATTGGAGGGGGGAAGTTCCCAAATGATTGAAGAGGGGGCATTGGAAAACGTCAAAGCCATCTTCGGCCTCCATGCTTATCCCTATCTTCCGACAGGGCAAATAGGGTATAAAAAAGGGGTTATGCTAGCATCAACCGACATGTTTGAAATCGAAATTTTTGGCCGCAGTTCTCATGCTGCCAGACCGCATGAAGGGGTTGATGCTATTCTTGTCACGGCGATGGCGGTCAATTCGCTTAATCATATCGTCTCCCGACAAATTGACCCCCTTCATCCCGCAGTCATTTCTTTAGGGACGATAGAGGGGGGACGTGCCGCAAATGTCATCTGTGATCATGTGAAACTCCAAGGAACCGTACGTACCGTTAATCATGACGTTCGACGCAGAATTCCAGAAATGATGGAAGTCTCCATAGCCGGGATCTGCAAATCGATGCATGCCGATTACCAGTTTCACTACAATTTTGGAATTCCCGAACTCCTCAATGACGATGCCATGGTTGAACAGGTTATTGAAGCTTCATCAACCGTTATCGGAAAAGAAAATTGCATCGATTTGATCGATCCGGTAATGGGGGGAGAAGATTTTGGACGCTATCTTGAAACAGTGCCGGGGGCGTTTTTCCGTCTCGGTACGTGCAATAAAGCAAAAGAGACGTGTATCGCACAGCACAACAGCCGTTTCAATGTAGATGATGATGCCCTCAGTATCGGAATGAAAATCCTTGGACTTCTGGCACTCAAAGAGATCTAAAAATGTTACAAACGGTTTCTGAAGAATTTCCCGAAATCTCCATCCGCACTTTTGTACCCGGAGATGCCGAAGGAATCACCCGGCTGATACGTCACAATTATGGGGAGAGTTATTATAAGGCCCTTTTTTATCATCCGGAAGCGATCGTTCAAGCCAACGAAACACAAAACATTATCTCGATTGTTGCGTCATTTCATGAAACGGTTGTCGGCCATTTTTCGATGGTACCCTCTTCCCTTTCCAATATTGCCGAGATCGGAGCGGCAGTCGTTGATCCTGCCTTTAAACATTTGGGCATTATGAACCGTATGTTCGATCACCTCATCACAACCGCCAATCTTCATCGCTATCACGCTATCTACGGTGAGGGGATAATGCTTCACCCGTTCAGTCAAAAAGCCAATCTCCATCATGGAATGGTCGAAAGTGCCATTTTACTGGGAGAAGTTCCCTCTACGATGGAAATCGAGCACCGTCTGAAAGATTCAAAAAGGAGCGGTGTCGTCGTCTCTTTTTTACCGTTTAACAAGCACGATCGCACCCTCTTGCTACCGGATAGATATCGCCACATCATCCAAGAAGCCTATGATCATGCCAATATCAGAGTCTATCCCTTGGATACACCTCTTCCGCCAAAAGAGTCACCTCTTCTGCTCCGTTATAACCTTTTGTTAAACACAGCGATAGTGACCGTCGATTCGCATGTCTCTTCTGAAGAGATCGATACTGCGCTGGTAGAGATTTCGGAGCATCCCTGCGATATGATTTATATCGATATTAATCTTCATCGTGTTGCCGATATCGATAATCTCATCCGAATCTTGAACGAACGGCTTTTTTTCTACAGCGGTATCCTTTTTTCCTACTATAACAATGACGATTATCTGCGTCTCCAACACAAAAACTCTTCGGAGATAGATGAAGAGAGCCTGATATGTTTTTCCGATTATGCGAAAAGGCTCTTATCCTTTATCCGGCAGGATGAATACAGCCTCACTCAATAGTTTTGGATGACGTCGGCGAAGACTTCATACAGTTTCGTTACCTCATCGATGCTGGTACGTTCATTAGGGGCATGGATGGTATCGTTTCTAACGCCGAATTCAATAACATCAATTCCGAATTCTGCAATAAACCTTGCATCGGATGTCCCCCCTGCAGTGGAATGTTTAGGCTTGATTCCGGTAATACGTTCGATGGACCGGTCGAGTGTTTGAACGATTCCGGTATTGACGTCTGTCATAAACGGTTTGGCTGATTGGTCCAGTTTAAGCGTATAATTCATCTCTTTAAAATATTTATGGACAAAATGTTCAATATCTTCTTTGGTTGTTTTGGTTGAATTTCGGACGTTGAACATCATTTTCAACTTGCCCGGAGTGACATTGGTCACCTCCATTCCCGCACGTATATCGGTGATCACAAATTGACTGGGAGAAAAAAACTCATCTCCCTCATCCAGATTGATTCCGGCCATATGCGGCAGCACCTGTGCTACTTTATGGATCGGATTGGTCGCTTTCTCAGGATACGCGGCATGTCCCTGCTTGCCGTGTTTTTCAATAATACCGTTGATTGAGCCTCGTCGACCTACTTTCATCGCATCACCGAAACGCTCTTCGCATGTAGGTTCGGCGACGATTGCCGCATCCGGAAGCATTCCGTTTTCTTTCAGATATTTCAACACTTCCAACGTTCCGTATTTGGCCGGCCCTTCTTCATCGGAAGTGAGTAAAACCGACAAAGTTCCGTTAAAGGGTCCCGCTTCTTTAAGTGCCTGAACAAATGCCGCTACGCCGCTTTTCATATCCTGTGCACCTCGGGCATAGATATATCCCTCTTTTTCAGTCGCGACAAACGGATCACTCTCCCATCCTTCTCCGGCCGGGACGACATCGACATGACCGGCGAAACAAAGATGTTTCCCCTCTCCGTACTTACGGTACGCAAAAAAGTTTTTTACCCCTTCACAATCAATCCGAACCGTCGTAAAGCCTTCCAGGTAGCTCTCTAAAAAATCAAATATTCCCCCATCTTCCGGAGTTACACTCGGAGATTCCAAAAGATGTTTAAAAAGTTCTATAACGTTCAATCAATTTCCTCGTAATTGTGTCTCATATTCCAATCGCAAACCTTGCTGCGTCATTATAAAACCTCTGAGATTGATTTTGCCTTGCGAAATCTCTCGGGCGTGTATTTCACATAAAGGTATAAGATGATGGTGCTCTTTAAGATGGGGGATTTGTCTATTTCGGATTAGGGCACCGCATATAACACATTCGCACGCGACAACTTCCCGGTACCGTTTAATGTACTCTTTTTGATTTCCCAATTCCAATACATCATACTCTTTGGCTAACTTATCACGTATTCTGCGGGCATTATGCAAAAAACCGGAATGCATATGGAGCGACTCGGCAAATTCCAACCCGTAAACACTGCTCCCCCGACCGGGTTTGAGCAGCCGATCATATAGCAGCCGGTCACTTTGTTCATCATAACGGACACTTAAATGGAGACTGACCACTTCACGCAACCGGCTTAATTCATCAATCAAAGAAAGCTGATGCAAATGGGTCGTCATTAAAAAGAGCCCCCTTGTTTTCACCAGTTCCATAATGGTACTCGCGACAATCGCAACGGCAGAGAGTGTTTCCGTTCCGTGACTGATCTCATCACCGATAATAAGAGACCGATCGGTAGCACGACTAAATATCGTATTGAGTTCCAACATCTCTACTCCGAAGGTAGAGAGAGATTTGGCAACATTGTCACGGGATTGTATCCGGGTATATATCCCCTCAAAAAGGGAGAATTTCATCGCTTTCGCACTTACAAAAAACCCTGACTGTGCCATACTCACCGCAATTCCGACACTCTTCATCAAGGATGACTTCCCGCTGGAATTAATCCCATACAAAAGGACACCCCGGATATTTGCGCCGTCATGAACCGAAGAATCCAACATGACGGTATTGGGATAAGGCAAATCCAAATGATCACGATTCCCCATCACAATATCATTGGGGACATACCGTATCCCTTGTGCTTCGACGAGCAAATGACGCAACCCCATGATCTGTAAAAAATTCTCGTTAACTGAGGAGACGATCCGAGGCCGGCACAACCCATAACGCTGCGCTAAAACGGACGACGCTACGGCAACATCGATTTGAGCGATCCAGTCGATTAATTTTCCCATAAATCCGCTTGCTTCTTCTATCCATTGACGGGAGATATGGTACTGAACCATATGGTTAATCCAAACTGGCGAAATCCGTTCTTCCGGTAGGAGAAGAGAAAGTTTGTGCTCAGAAAGATACGTTTGTATTTCGAGAATATTGTGCAGAGGAACTAACAATTCCTGAATCTCTTCAAGTCGGCGATGACAAAGATTCCACCACAGCAATTCAAGGTCCCCAATTATTTGCAAACGCTTTTCAAGCCACTGCGAATGTGGATTAACCGCATCGATCCAATCGTATCTGCGATTAAGTTCTAACGGGTCTTTGATGGGTAAAAAAAGGCGAAAGCGCCCTAAACGTTTCCCCATCGGGGTCGACATTGTAAGGAGAAGCGAGGCGATGTCGGGAAGTTTTGGGTCAACGGAGCTCATCTCCAATTGTTCTAGCGCATTATTTCCCAGTTCCATGAATTGAGACATCTCTAAGAGTGACGGAAGGGCAAAGGAACTATGATCACTCCCCTGAAAACGGCTCGATAAGAGAGCCAAAGCCTGAGACGCCAATTCCCTTGATTCCAAACTCATATGTTCTATCGGGGTCAGAAGCGAACTGATTCCAAATACTGCTTCAAACAAAGCATTTTGTGTTTCATGATTAAATTTTCTTTCATCGTACTGATAATCAAACAAGGCAAAATTTTTGGCAATTTCATCAAAATCATTTCGGGAAGAAGCCCCTATGACCAATGTCCGGCAATTGGTCACAAACAACAGATGAAGGGCTTGATCGATTGCACCGTACGGATGATCGGTAGATGCGGGAATTTCCCCTATCCACCCTCGCATTCCGTAAGGTTCAACCATGGCTAAACCGATCGAATAATTCCCTTCTGTACACTGGATATAAAGTGCCGCTACCGATTCTGTCATTATGATCTACCCGCTTTTTATCTGTTCATGGGTAATTATACTTATTCCCGTCCAAAAGTGAGCGATTTAATTTTCATTTTTGATAATCAAGTTATACTTACAAAATTACACTTTTTAAATTAACACCTTAGGACCCACTTAATGAAACGCCCTACCCCGGTAAATGAAGAAGTCTTATTTGACGGACGAAGTTTGATCTCTGAAACCGATACGAAAGGGATTATCACCTACGTAAACCGCAAATTTACGGAGATGACAGGATATACACCGGTCGAAGCCGTCGGGCAGCCTCATAGCCTATTACGCCATCCGGACATGCCCAAAGCTGCTTTCGAGCAAATGTGGAAAATTATTGAAAGCGGCAAAATCTGGGACGGCTATGTCAAAAATCTTCGAAAAGACGGGAAATTTTACTGGGTTGTCGTCCATATCGTTCCAAAACTCGATGAAGAAGGGACGGTCATCGGTTATATCGCTTCACGTAAAATGCCTGACCGTAACCGGCTAAAAGTGATCGAAGAGCAATACCGAGAACTTCTGGAGCAAGAGCGCTAAAGCTTTTCGTTAATCCACCTTTTTTGGCGGTATACCCGCCAAAACCACCACCCCTTGATGAACGTTTCGACCGTCATAGCCGTATAAATCCCCACAATTCCCCCGCCGAAAGTCACTACCGCGTATGCCGGGATTATTCTAAAAATCCATAACGAACCGATCGATATCTGCATGCTTAAACGGGTTGCCCCGGCTCCGCGCAACGCCCCGCTAAAAACGAATGTTGCGGCTAAAGGGACCTGTGCTATTCCGACAAGACGCAAATACAGGGCCGCTTCATCAATCGTTGCCGAATCGTTTGTAAAAAAACGGATCAAATATTCCGGAACCGCTAAGAGGACAACTCCAACACTCCCCATAAAAACAATGGCTATCTTGGCACTCAATATTCCTGAATCGTAGGCGTTGGAGTGTTGTCGTGCACCGATATACTGACCGGCCAGAACCATTGCCGCAACCGAAAATCCAAATCCGGGCATAAAGGCTAAAGCTTCAATTCGAAGTCCGATCTGGTACCCGGCCAATGCTTCCGTCCCCTGAGAGGCTATCATCCATACAAACAATAAAAATGATCCCACCCCGGCGACCCGTTCAACTGCCGCGGGGGTACCGATAACCACCATTTTTTTAAGATCGTTGTGGATAAGTATCGGATAGATCCCTAAAACTCCCCCTTTGCGCATCAGAAGCCATCCATACAAGAATGTACTAAATCCATAAGCGCATAGTGTCGCATAGGCGGCCCCCTGGATTCCCATGGCCTCAAAACCGCCATGCCCGAAAATAAAAAGATAATTCAATCCGCCGTTCAAAAAAGCCGAAGCAATTTTAATAATGAGTGAAGAGCGAGTATCCCCGGCTGCAGAGAGGACATTATAGGCCAAGGTATCAAGAAAAATCAGCCCCATCCCTAACGAAAGAATTTGAAAATAGCGGCTTCCGAGTTCAATCACCTCGCGATCGGATCCCATCCAGCGGAAAAAATCATCGGAACCTATCCATCCGATTCCTCCGACGACGATCGACCCTGCAAGTGCCACCCAGAACCCGGCGAATACAACCGCTGACGCACGATGGCGCCTACCGCTTCCAATATACCGGGAGATCAAAGCGCTGGACCCAACGGCATAAATACCCATAAACGCTTGAATCACCATCATAAACTGCATCGAAAGACCGACGGCTGCCAATGCCGCAACCCCTAAAACACCGATCATCAACATATCGATAAGGATTTGAACAATATCCAGCAGATGCTTCAAGGCGGCAGGAATCGCCAGCCGGAGAACACGCTGGTTCAACGATAAAGCATTCAGTTTTGCAGTTTCTGCGCGATCTCTTGCATAGCGTGAAACAACTCCTCTTTGGTTTGATACCGCAACTCAACACGATTAACCGGGACTTCTCCTACCGGATCAAAATCACATATTAGAACATACGTTTCGAGGGTAATCTGATTGGCTTTCATTTCCGCCCATTCCAAAGAGACCGAAGCTCTTTCGCCTCCGGCAACAATCATTGCGGCGGGATAAATACGGGTGATTTTTGCCAAATCGATCTCTTTTCCATCCCCTACCCATATTATCTCATTCATTATCCTATCTCCTTCAACTCATAGTTCTGTCTCATCCAGGCATAATACAGTGCCGCCATTAAAAAGACTCCGGCTAAAATCAGAGTAATAGCCCATAATGCCAGCCCTGAAGCTGCCAAATAGCCGATTAATAAAGATACGAATGCCCCCACACCGAGGAAAATCATATCGTTATAGGCCACAACCCGACCGTAGAAATCACTATGGGTATGATGCTGCAATAACGTATAGGTATAGGACCACAACGTCGTCGTTACAAATCCAACGGCAACCGAAGCGATCAGCGACCAATAAAAATTATCGATCAATAGTGCCCATAACCCCAGGGCTATTGCCTCAGCGACAAAAAGAAATCCCAACCGTCTGTTGTTGATCCAGTGCCCCAACACCATCGGACCGATTACCAATCCAAGCGAACGTGCAGCATTGAGTAAACCTATTCCCAACGAGACGGCAATAATTTGTCCGTAATAATGTTTTGCCGCTAAAGCGACCAGAGCATCAAAAGCCGTAAACCCTAAAACAGCATGCAGCAGCATCAAATGGTAAACAATCGGATTGTTCCGGATGTAAGTAAATGCTTCTTTCATCATGACACTTAATTTAGCACCGCTGATGGAAAACGCAAGATCAATTTTCAACGTAGAGACTAATGCCAAAACAATCAAAAATAATCCCGCATCTAAAAGAAAGGCCGCACGGACCCCCATCCAATAAACGATAAACCCGCTGAGTGTCATCCCCAGCGTATACGATAATGACCAGATGATCGAATGAATTTCATTCGCCGTTTGCAAGGATTTACCTTCCAAAATTCTGGGAAGAAGCGACATTTCCACCGTAAAATGAAAGCTCGAAGCCCCCATACGGACAAAAACCAGCACATACAGAAGCCATAATTTATCAAGCGTATCAACACTGATGAGGGTAAGCGTCGAAAGAATTTCGATGGTAGTAAGGATAAACATTAAACGCTTGGGATGGATACGGTCAAGAATGACACCGCTAAGCGGTGCCTGAAAGACACCAGGGAGGAAATGGAGTGCCGCAACCCACGCTATCGTTGTTGCCCCTACCCCCATTTGGATTAACAGGGTGTAAATGGCAACGTTGCTAAACCATGCACTAAAATAGGCGATAAGCTGAATCAAAGAGAGCCGTCGTAAAAGCGGTTCATGTTGCAAAAGGGTTAAATAGCGTTTCATGAGTGCAAGGTTATCATGTCAATATTAAAGTTTTTATTTCCATTGACGATTTAGAGATAGAAATTGTCTCATACTTCTAAAAGGAGAATTATTATGGAAATATTGCAAACGACAGCTAAGATGCAGCAAAGTCAAACCGCTGCACCAAAAAGCAGTGCTGAATTGCATCCTGTGCAAAGTGTTCAACAGATCCAAAAAGCGCAAATCAATCAAGACAAAGTGGCACAAATCAATAGTGACCAAAAAACATCCAAACTCGATTCACAAGAGCAGATGGACAAGCTTATTGAGCAGTTAAACCAGTCTTTAAACCCGTTTAACACCTCTTTACGCTTCGGATTTGACAATAAATCGGAAGATTTTTATGTCTCAGTAGTCGATACGAAAAGCAACCGTATGTTGAGACGATTCCCGGTTGAGCAGGCGGAACAGCTCTTACCGAAAATACAAGAAGTAAACGGTCTTTTATTCGATCAAAAAGGGTAACCGGTCTTTGAAACGATACCTCTTTAAATCGTACGCAATCAACTATATCGAAACAAATCAAGGGAATCTTTATGTACACCAATCTTGCCTATAATACGTATACACAAAATAATATCGGTGTAGAGTCACCCGCCAAATTAATACAAATGATGTATGAAGGAATTTTACGCTTCAATATGCAAGCGAAACGCTCTATCAAGGAGGGCGATATTGAACGGCGTACCTATTGGATCAATCGTTCCAATGCCGTAATCAGCGAATTGATCAATATTCTCGACTATGACCAAGGGGATATTGCCCATTACCTTTCAGGGCTTTACACTTATCAGTTACGCTTACTCTTAGAGGCTAATATCCATAATGACATCACCAAAATTGATGAAGTAAATCAGGTGATCAAAGGGTTGTTGGATGCATGGAAAGAGAGTAGCGATGTGGCTCAGCAAGCTTAAAGCTGCCATTATCTTGGAAGAGGTAGATACCCTCTCCTCTTTATTGGATGAAATTCCAAAATTTGAATCGTTGGAGCAGATGGAAGAGGCCGCTTTTCTTCTGGCCCAAAGCATTACGTTAATCGAACACCACAAAATTAAAACGGCACAAACGCTGCAGCAGCTTAAAAATACAATTGATTTTCTTAAATCTACGCAATCTGAGCCATCCTCTTCAATAAATCTAAAATTTTAACCCTTTTCTCACCCTTTTTTTGATAAAATCGCGCCATTCACTCCATCGTATGGAGTAAGGGTATCAACGATAAGGATGCAGTTATGAAAAAAGAGGTTAAAAAAGTTGTTCTCGCCTATTCCGGCGGATTGGATACAAGTGTCATTTTGAAATGGCTACAAGATGAATACAACTGTGAAGTTGTCACTTTCACTGCCGATATCGGACAAGGTGAAGAGGTAGAACCGGCTCGCGCAAAAGCTATCAGCCTCGGCATTAAACCTGAAAATATCTACATCGAAGATCTTCGTGAAGAATTCGTACGCGATTACGTTTTCCCGATGTTTCGTGCCAATGCGATTTATGAAGGTGAATATCTGCTCGGAACCTCAATCGCACGTCCGCTGATTGCTAAACGTCAAGCCGAAATCGCCCGTATTACCGGTGCTGATGCCGTCAGTCACGGTGCTACCGGAAAAGGGAACGACCAAGTTCGCTTTGAAATGGGATATTTGGGGCAAAACAGCGCACTGACCATCATTGCTCCATGGCGTGAATGGGATTTAAACTCCCGTGAAAAACTGCTTGCGTACGCAGCCGAACATGGTATCAAAATCGAAATGAGCGGTAAAAAATCGCCTTATTCCATGGATGCCAACCTTCTGCATATCTCTTACGAGGGGGGAATTCTTGAAGATCCTGCCGCTGAACCCGAAGAGAGTATGTGGCGTTGGACGGTTTCTCCGCAAGATGCCCCGGATGAGCCGGAGTATATTGAAATCGGCTATGAAAAAGGGGATCCGATCAGCCTTAACGGTAAAGCGCTTTCTCCGGCGGTTATGTTGGAACAACTCAATATTATTGCGGGACGTCACGGTATCGGACGTGCCGATATCGTTGAAAACCGTTTCGTCGGGATGAAAAGCCGCGGTTGCTACGAAACCCCGGGCGGTACCATCATGATTAAAGCACACCGTGCCATTGAGTCGTTAACCCTCGATCGCGAAGAGGCCCATTTAAAAGATGAGTTGATGCCTCGCTACGCAAAACTGATTTATAACGGATTTTGGTTTGCACCAGAGCGTGAAATGCTTCAAGCCGCTATCGATAAAACACAACAAAACGTTCGAGGAAGCGTCCGTTTGAAACTTTACAAAGGGAACGTAATGGTTGTCGGGCGAAGTTCAGACCTTTCGCTCTTCAATCCTGAATATTGTACGTTTGAAGAAGATTCGGTTTATGATCAAAAAGATGCCGGCGGATTCATTAAACTCAATGCACTCCGTTTTATCATTGCCGGTAAAGCGCGAAAAAACAAATAATTAAGGAATAACATTATGAGCATCATTAAAATCGATATGAATTCAGATGAATTCCAAGCAGAATTGGAAAAAACAATTAAATTTACGGACAAAGTAGTAAGTCAGTTCAATTGGGCTTACAACCCTCAAGAAGAGATCAATGAGGGTGTCCAACTTGGGCTTGCTCGCAATAAAATGATGTATAACAAACGATTTTGCCCGTGCTATATGGTAGAAGAAGTAGATGGTAAATATCAAAGTACCGATAACCGTCTTTGCCCTTGTACCACTGCCATTGAAAAAGAGATACCGGAAGAAGGGGTATGTCACTGCCAAATTTTCTGTACACCGGAATTTGCAGCGGCTAAACGGATGGAAATGGGTATTGAAGAAGTAACTCACCAACATTCTCGCGGATTGACCAAAGAAGAGTGTCAAATGTTATTAACCAAAAGCGACATTGACAGTGATGAATTAACTTCTCTTTTTGAAGCGCGTGAATTAGGAATGGTTAACTTCAAGGTGGTTGACGTCCGTGAATGGATGGAATGGAAAATGGGACGAATCGCCGGCGCTGATGTACTGGTCCCGACAAGCAGCTTTTTCCAAACACTTAATGAGTCAAAATTGGACAAAGACGAAAATATTATCGTCTATTGCCATGTAGGAAGCCGTAGCGCACATTGTCAACGTATTCTTCACGACATGGGATATACTAAAGTTTCCAATCTTGCGCACGGTATCGTATCGTACGGCGGCCAAATCGTCCGCGGCTAAATTACAGGGAGAATGGGCCTTATCTCTTTCTCCTTATCAACAAGGGTTCAAATGAAAGTTTTATTAACAAAAGATGTCAAAGGGGTCGGCAAAGCCGGTGAGATCAAAGAGGTAGCTGACGGATACGGAAAAAACTTTTTAATCGGCAAGGGGCTGGCGCTTGCGGCTACACACGAAGTATTAAAGAAATACGAATCTGACCAACGTAAAAAAGCGGCACACGAAGCAGCAGAAATCGAACGGTTAAATGGGATCAAAGCACAGCTTGCCGACATAAAAGTAACCATTATCAAAAAACTGGGCAACACCGGACACCTTTTTGGCGCCGTTACCAAAGAAGAGATTGCCGATGCCTTGAAAGCTCAACATCAAATTGAAATTGATAAAAAAGAGCTTGATGCCAAGCATGGGATCAAAACGACCGGCTTACATGATTTGGACCTCAAACTCGGGCATGGCATCCATGCGACACTTCACCTTGAGATCAAAGGTGAGTAAAGCAGGATTTGTTGCCCTTGTAGGGCGCCCTAACGCGGGAAAAAGCACCCTGATGAACTGGATATTAGGGGAAAAAATAGCGCTTGTCAGTCAAAAAGCAAATGCTACCCGAAAACGTTCGAATGCCATTGTTATGCATAATGAAGACCAAATTATATTTGTCGATACGCCCGGATTGCACCAAGCGGAAAAGCTCCTCAACCAATACATGCTTGAAGAGGCCTTAAAAGCCATTGGAGATTGCGATATTGTCGTCTATCTTGCTCCCGCATCCGATAAGACGGTTCATTATGAAAAGTTTTTGGAACTCAATGGTGACAAACGGAAGCATATTATCGTTTTAAGCAAAATTGATCAGATTTCCCAAGCGGAACTTCTCAAAAAAATCGGAGAGTATAACCGTTTTAGCGACCATTTTTTAGCACTTATCCCTATGTCCGTTACGAAAAATGTCGGTAAAAACGATCTCCTGAACACCATTGTCAAACATCTCGATGAATCCCCTTATCTTTATGATCCCGAGAATATCACTACAGAAATGGTACGTGACATTTACAAGGAATTTATACGGGAAGCCATTTTTGACAATATCAGCGATGAAATACCCTATGAATCCGATGTCATCATCGATAAAATTGATGAAGATGCCCCGATTGAGCACATTCGGGCCACGATCATCGTTGAAAAAGAGTCACAGAAAGGGATAATTATCGGTAAGGGGGGAGCTTCTATTAAGCGGATCGGAAAAAATGCGCGTGAAAAAATTGAACGCCTTGCCTCAAAACCGGTCTATTTAGAACTCTTTGTGTCGGTCAAAAAAGGGTGGACTACCGATAAAAAATTCTTAAGCGACTTAGGATACGAATGGTAAAAAAAGTTGTTATTTCGGCTCTCAGCGCAATAACACTCTACTCCGCTGACATTATAACTTTGTATAAAAGCGGTGGCATCAAATTGATGGACCAACAAGCACTTAATCCTTCGTACTGGAGTGGATCGCTTATCAATCGCGATCTGCGCTTCGGTTATTTCGAACACCCGTTTTCATTATTGGCCTGCAGTAAAGAAAAAGGGTCCTTGGAACTGTATACACCCAACGGAGAAAAAAAATTTTTACTGAAAAAGCGTTATAGCGCTTTCACCGGAAAAATGGCCGGAGATAAACTGAATGAAGGGGACCTCAAAACCCCCATCGGCATTTATACGCTCACCGAACGGAAGAAAAACGTAGATCCTTTTTACGGGCCGATGGCATTTGTGACATCCTATCCCAATTTATATGACCGTATTCGCGGTAAAAAAGGGGATGGAATATGGATTCACGGTGTACCGATGAACAATGTATCCCGAGACCCCTTTACCCGGGGGTGTATCGCTATTAATAATGAGAATCTGGTACAACTGGATAAAACCATCAACCCGAACGATACCCTCCTCATTATTGATTCCTCTCTTAAGCAATGGGTTAACCCTTCTAAATATTCCATTATCTTAGCTTCCTTATATCAGTGGAAATATGCCTGGGTCTATAATGATCTTGACACCTATCTCTCGTTTTATGACCCGTCGTTCAAACGGTATGACGGTATGAATTTTACTCAGTTCAAAGCGTATAAAGAACGTATCTTTTCGAAAGACGAAGCGAAAAACATTATCTTTAAAGACATCAACATCATCCCTTATCCCGGAGAACAAAAAAATCTTTTCTGGATCAGATTCAACCAAACTTATGTAAGTGACAGCCATCGATTTGAAGGGGATAAATCTTTATTAGTTCGTTTGAATAACGATCAATCCCTCTCTATTTTAACTGAAGAGTAATACATGCATTTCATGCTAATACTTTTTATGGCTTTGACCACCACTCTTTATGCGCTCCCTTTCAATTTAATCAAGAAAGAAAATTGCAGCGAACAGCTACCGACGTTATTGGTAATCGGAGGAATTCATGGAAATGAACCGGGAAGTTATTACGCCACCGCCCTACTGGCCCAATACTATCAGATTAAGAAAGGGAGTTTATGGATTATTCCCGACCTTAATCGCCTCAGTATTCAGCATAACAGCCGCGGCGTCAATGGTGATATGAATCGCAAGTTTGCCGATCTTAATCCTAAAGACCTCGATTTTGAAATCGTCAAAGAGGTTCAAAAACTCATTATTGAGCCGAAAGTCGGTCTTATCTTAAATCTTCATGACGGACACGGTTTTTATCGTAAAGAGTACCAAAACACGATTTTCAACCCTAATGCCTGGGGACAGACATGTGTTATTGATCAGGGGAGTTTGGATGAGTCCCTCCCTTATGGTAATTTAAATGAAATTGCATCGAAGGTGAGTGTAAAACTGAATGACGATTTGATAGAGAATCATCATCTCTTTGACGTACGCAACACGAATACCCGTTTTGATGATGAAGCAATGCGCCATTCCCTAACCTACTTCGCAGTTACCCATAAAAAACCGGCTTTTGCGATTGAAACCAGTAAAAATCTCCCGACACTCAAAGATAAGGTTTATTATCAACTACGGGCTATTGAATGTTACATGGGACTGATGGGAATCGAATTTGAACGTTCCTTTGACTTTACCCCCAGTGTGATTGAAAAACTTCTTGCGTCCCATGGGAATGTAATTATAAATAACAGCATTTATCTTGATTTGCAAAATTTAAAAAGCAGTTTAAGTTTGGTTCCGCTACAATCAGGCGCAAACGACTTTAATTTTTCCCATCCTTTGGGGAGTATCAAAATAAATAAGCAAGATTACAACCTATTTATCGGCAACCAAAAAATAGCGACCCTTATCCCCAGCTATCACCCCAAAGAGGTATGTCCGGATTCTATTTCGGTAATTATTGACGGAAAGCCTAAAAATATTAATTTTGCTACAGATTTTTTTGTATCTGCCGATTTTAAGGTTATCAATAACGATTCCAATATGCGTGTCAACATTATCGGGTTTACCCAAAAAGGGGTAAAAGATGAGAGCAATATCACCGTTAGCTTAAAAGATTTCGATGAACGGTACGCAATTGATACGCAAAACAAACGTTATCGGATAGAGTTTTATCGACAAAACCGCTTTTGCGGAATGGTTCTCGCACATTTTAAATAGGATATAGGATGAGTATAAATCAGCAACAGACCTATTCAACCATAGTATCAGTCAACCCGTACAGAGGGGACTATTACGTCGGTACATTCAATACCATATCCAAAGCTTCCTCGCCTTCATTTTCAAAAGAGCAGTATGCTATCTCATTTTTAAATACCAAAGGGTTTATTTCCACTCTCATCGGAGTGAGCAAGAATATACCGGATGATGATATTTTTGATGCCCTTGAAAATAAGATTTATGAAGAACTCGCGTTGGATATGGCGGTAGAGTATCAAATAAAATTCATTGAAGCGCCTCACCGCGATACGGAAGGGGAACGTTTTTTCCATGTTTTTGTTGTAGATCCGCTTACCTTGGACCAGGAATATGCCGATCCGATTAAAAATATTAAATATATCGATTCAATTATACCCGTTCCGTTACTTTTAAAATCACTTTATACCAAAGAAATAATCGATTCTTCCGATATACATTGCTTTATCTTTTTTCAAGAAAACGATGCCTTTTTTACGATTTACAGTGAACAAGAATACGTCTATGCCAAATCACTCAAATATTCACTTAAACAAATGCACGAGCGTTTTTGTGAGTTATTGGGGGAACAAATTGAGCTGATAGCGTTTGAGAATATCCTTGCAAATGAGGGATTAAGCACTTCTGTCCCCGGCTACCAAAAAAATCTGATTCGATTATTCGGAGAAATTTTTCTCCACATCAGCGATGTTATCACCTATGCCAAAAGAGCTTATGAAATCAAAAAAATCGATCAAATATATATTGGAACCGCGGTAGGGCCGCTCATCGGCTTGGATGAATACGCGCAAACCTATTTAGGTTTAAAAGCGGTTCCATTCGATTTTAACTATGGCTTTACTTCCGATGAGAAGTATGTTGATCAAATTCATCAGCTGATGCATCTTTACGGACGCCTTGAAGCATCGGAACGATACGATTGTAATTTTACGGTTTTTCATCGCCCCCCTCCTTTTGCGAAACGTGACAGCGGTAAATTAATTATCGTAACAGCGGCATCATTGGTCATCGCCCTCCTTTATCCGGGAGTATACTGGGGGCTTTCATATATTGAAGAATTCAGAGATGCGATTTTGACTAAAGAGTATGAAGAGGTCCATATTGAAAAAATCGCCCGAGAGGCGACCGTCAATTTAAAAATGGCCAATAAAAACCATGCCCAGGCATTACTGAACGAACAAAAAACCGCTTACAAACAAAAACAAGATACCTTGCTGCAAGTGCATGAGAAAAAAGTAGATTATCCGATGAAAGCCAAAATCATGGCCGACTTTACACAAAGCTTAAATACCTACCGTGTTCAACTCAAAACGCTCAATTATAGTGAGGAGAATGGGACGAAAACCTTTATGTTTGGGCTCATCTCTTCAACCACGCAGGACATTACGGCATTGCTAAAACATCTGACCGAAACCAAAAGGGAAAAGTACATCTTCAACCTCGATCTTATCTCGTATGACGATGAAGAAAAAGCTTATCGTAGCGAACTCAAGGCGGTCATCAAATGAAATTGCAAATCGAAGACTATCTGTACTCATTAGATCAAACATTATCGCAAAAGTCTGATCGTGATAAAAACATGCTTTTTATCATGATATTTGCTACGTGTTTTGCTTTTTCTTATCTCCTTTTCTGGGAAGATTCCGAAGCAAGCTTTACGGCCTCGCACGAGAAAGCTGTAAAAGTCGAAAATGACCTTACGGTTGATAAAGACTATTTAAATGCCTTTCCGCCCGAACGGATTTCCCAAATTGAGCAGGAGACCGTTGAAATTGAAAAACAAAATACACAATACGTCCATTACAACACCTATATCAAAGAGCAATTGGAACAGATTTCATCTCTTTATTATGATGAAAAAGTTTGGGGAGCGTACCTCGATTCCATTTCACGGTATGCACGTGCCAACAATATCAAATTAATCCGCTTCGGCAATACCCTTCAAACGGACAACAGTTCCTTCGGGCATGTTCTTGATATTACCATTTCGGCACAAGGGCCTTATAAAAACACCCTTAAATTTATCAACTCTTTAGAACAAAGCCAGTTAGTTGTTGATCTGCATGATTTTAATCTTACCGCCGAAGAGAAGATGCATGCTGACCTGAATATCTCGGTATGGGGGATTGTAAGACAATGAAAAAATACCTGTTTTTTGGATATATCACTGCTCTTTCTCTGCAAGCCATTGTACCGACAATGGTCGTTACCCAATCAGGTACAATGAGTCAACCTCAGGGAGATCAACAACTGGCATGGGTCGATGAGCAGATCGAAGCCATTCTGCCGTCTCGAATCGGGATATCAGAAAACTTTATTAATACTCTTCGTGACCCGATGAAACTCAAAAGTCTCCCAGCTGCATCCAAAGAGGTGAGATCACCGTTTCTCGCACCTCCGAAACTTACAATGCACCAACCGACATTGATCCAACAGCCCATAGCTCCGCCAAAAATTATTGAAGAGCCGTTACGTCTTCAAGCCATTATGAATAAATCGGTGCTGATCAACGGCAAATGGTATAAACATAATGATCCCGTTCGAAGCTATACGATTGGGGAAGTTAGAAGTAATTCGGTTGTTTTAAATGACGCCAAAAATCAAAAAATGATTTTGTTTTTAACCAAACAAAACAATAACATTAAAATTATCACCCAATAGGAAAGTATCATGAGATCTGTAATTAAACACCATGCACGAACATTTATGTTATCCGTTGCCGCGGCTGCCATGCTCACCTCTCCACTACAAGCCGATTGCACCTATGAACTTTTCAATATATCCTCGGTTAAAGGGACAACTGTCGGTGAGTTCATTGATCAGCTCAGTGATGAATGCGGAATGAGCGTCATTGTTTCAGACGAACAGTCCGAGAGCATTCTCAAAAAATCGATGAACAAAACTTTTTTAAAAAATCTAACCATTAACGAAGTATTAGACCTCATAATTAAAGAAAACAATCTCCAATATACGTTGGAAAACAATATTCTTAAAATCTCGTATATTAAAACAAAAACCTATAATATCGATTATATCAATACCAAACGGGTTGGAACCGGAAGCACCAATATTCGGCTCAGTTCAAATTCCGGAACAATTCCCGGCGCGACAGCGGGGAGAGGCACAACCCTTCCAACAACCGGTACGGCAACCGCAAACACGGCAGCAGGTATGAAAAGCGGTAATTCAACTTCATCAGAATCGGGTACCAATATTACCACCTCCGATGAAGTCACCTTTTGGGACAATTTGGAAAATGAGGTTAAAAGTATCCTAAGCCGTCCGGAAGATGACTACCGTCAAAAAACGGATGCAGCGGTTAACGATGATAATTTTCATAATATTATGATCAACAAAAGTGCCGGATTACTTACGGTAACCGGAACCGGTAAACAGATTCAACGGCTTGACGCTTATATCGAAAATCTCCAAAAACGGATGCAGACACAGGTATTGATCGACGTTAAAATGTACAGCGTTATTTTCAATGACGGTTCAACCACCGGTATCGACTGGTCTCAAATCTATAAATTGCAAAACTTCAATCTCGCCTTCAATCAGGCAAAGCGTACCAATGTAGCAGGTTCTACTTTTGATACCGCTTATGAAGGGGACAAGGTTCAAACCTTAATGCAAACAGGGAGTACAACTGATCCAACCACTGGTATTGTTTCACCTACGTATGGAATGGCAGATATTGCCGGGATACGTGCTGATGTGGCCGCAACTTCCAAACTCTTTACGTTCAGCAATAATATCAGTATCAATAATCTATTGATGTTTTTAAAATCACAGGGGGATGTTTACTCCATATCCAACCCAAAAATTTTGACCCTCAACAACCAGCCCGCGTTGATTACGGCAGGGACAGAACTCTTTTACAAAACGATCAATACCTCTACCCTAGCGGGGGGTACGACAGGCGAACAGGCCAAAACCGAAGTTGTCAGCTCGGTTTTTTCCGGAGTACTCCTCGATATCACCCCTGAAATTTCGAAAGACGGTACGATTACACTGCGGATTAATCCGTCAGTTTCCGAAACGGCCAGTTCACTTTCAGCGGACAATGCTCTGCGTACAATGCCACCCGATCTAACACGCCGGCAAATTTCGACCGTTGTCACGGTTAAAGACGGCAGCCGCATCGTATTGGGGGGATTGATTAACCGAAAATCGAGTTCCACAACGACAAAAGTACCTCTTTTAGGTGATATCCCTTTCCTTGGCTATCTTTTCAAACAAGAAGGGATGAGTGAGAAAGTCGAAGAACTGGTTATTATCATTGAACCGCACATCATCAAGAAAGAGAATGATACCTTGAGCTTGGGAGATTTGGGATACAGCCGTCTGGGCAGTAAAATCGATGAAGATGCGAAAAAGGAAACGAAATAACGGATGGAGAACTCCCTTTTCTCAAAACCGCGTGATCTGTTTCTTGACGTTGTAAATCCCAGGGACTATGTCCAGATTGACAGCGTCTCCCACATGTATCAGCTCTTGAAAGATTCGGTTCAGAAACCGTTAAAAATGATTTTGCTCTACGGCAGACCGGGAACGGGAAAAAGTATGCTTCTCCATAAGCTTCATCACGATTTGTCGAAACATCAAAAAGTTTTTATGGTCTCTACCCCGATCATTGACGAAGATGATTTTTTACGGGTCCTTGCCCAAAACATTTTTGGGCATGCTCCCCGTGAAGTTATGACATTAAACCGTTTTTTAGAAGTCTCGGGAGCCCTTTCGTTAAGCGATGTCCCTATCGTATTACTGGATGAAGCGCAGCTTTACAGTTCAGCGTTAATGGAAAAAATTCGGCTTATCTCAGATGCACGTGCCATTAAATTTGTCATCACTCTCCATAAGACCGATAAAGAAGATGTCATTGCCAAAGAACATTTTCAAACCCGGATTTGGGAAAGCATTGAACTTCAAAATGCCAGTGCCGAAGAATTAAAAGTGTATATTCAAAAAAAACTTCTCAAAGCGAATTGTTTTGATGTTGCCAATATGTTTAATGATAAAAATATGAAACTCATCACCTCTCTGACAAAAGGGAACTACCGGGAAACGAATAAACTTCTTTTCTCTCTTTTCAGCCTCTATTGCTGGTATGAAGAAAATCAGCCCCATTCTCTGCAATACAACGCTATTAAACCCAAATGGATTGAAATGGCCGCTATTCATACGGGGTTGATCCATGCTTGATATCAAAAGGTTGGAGCGCCGTTGGCTCAAATATAAGATTAAAAAATTTCTCCCTTATGCGGTCGGAGTCATAGCGATTCTCATCCTCGGAATCACCACTTTCTTTTGGACATATCCTGAAGATTCTAAAAATGCCCCAAAAGTCGTTACCTTACCACAGAAACTTCCCGCCGAACCTGTTGTGCAGCCAATTGAAACAACGGTGCTTGAACCGTCAATGGAATTTGTCCAATCCTTTCAAGGTACCCCTCCCCCTCAAAAGGCTCAGGCTGTAGCCGCCTATAGTCCAAAACCGGTTCAACGCCAGGTTTATTCCAAACCCGTAGTTGAAACCTTTAATGTCCCCGAATATACGCCGCCTCAGCCGAAAGTGCTTACACCAGCCCCTAAAGTCAGCACCAATGCAAACGGGATCAGCATCAATCGCGATGAAAGCAAACTTGATATCGATGAGCTTCAAAGCCGTTTTAAAGAGAACTCCAATGCCAATCTCGGCCTCTTTATCGCCCGTTATCATTACGAACACGGAAATTACAGTGAAGCCTACAACTACGCTTTGAAAACCAACACACTCAATAACCGGATCGATGAGAGTTGGATACTGTTTGCCAAATCCCTCGTCAAACTCAACCGTATCGATCAAGCCAAAAAAACGTTGCAACTCTATATCTCCCAATCCAATTCCGACAATGCCAAAGGGTTGCTTGAATCGATTGATAACGGAAGTTTCAAATGAAATATTTCCTGATCCTCCCACTCTTTTTTTCAGTGATCTATGGTGATATCAATCAAAAGCTTTTTACCCTTTATCAAAAAGGTTTATATCCGCAAGCGTGCGATTACGGATACCGTTTTTTTGAAATGCAAAAACAAGACGAACGTTTTATCTCCCTTATCGGATTTTCTTGTCTCAAAAGTGACCAAATCGATCGCCTTGCAGCTGTTGCTTCCCTCTTGAACCAAAGTCCGGATGCCCGTGCGAATGCGGCCTATTTTACCTTATTGATAATGCAAAAAAAACTTCTCATGAGCGCTTTGTATGACGGCAAACCGATCTATAATCTCAAATTCCCGACCAGTAGCCATCTCCTTTCTAAAGTTTTTGCCCTCTATATCCACAATCCTCAAAATGAGAACAGCATCAAAGTCTATCAAGACCCGGCAAACGCCCGTCAGAGCTATAAACTCTACACGATTGAGATTAACGGCCGCAAAACTATTGCGGTAGATGAATACTATGATAAAATATTGACACTTCATCATGTATATTAGCTAAAAGGGAAGATATGGATCGCATAACACATGATTTACTGGAAAAACGCCATATCACGCAACAACAAATTGACCGCTTAACGACGCGAGGGGTACAAGACGATACTATCCTGGAAACGCTCAGCAAAATCGGTGCCGTATCACTCAACTTTATTAAACGCTTTGTCGTTGAGCAAATTCGTCTCGGACGATACGAACTCTCTATTATTAAAAATTACCTTTTTTTGGATGAAGCGTCCATTTTATCGCATCTAGCCGAAGTGATCGAAGTTCCATTCCTCGATTTAGATTCCATTGATATGGATTACCGTCTGGTTGAAAAAATACCGACGGTTCAACTCAAACGCTACAACGCCCTTCCTATTTCGCAAGACGATATGTACGTTCTCGTCGCTTTTTCCGATCCGCTTAACATTGAAGCACAAGAATCGATTCAACGTCTTTTTCCCCGTAAATCACTGAAAGTTGCCGTTGCAACGGAAAAACAGATACAAGCCTATCTGTTTAAAATGGAACTCAAAGACAGCGTCAAAGAGCTGGTAACCAATATCCGAAACGAACTTCGCAGTATTGGTACACTCGAAGAACAACAAGAAGCCTCATCCATTATGCAGCTCATCGATGTCATTTTAAAAGCATGCATAAAAGGGCGTGCCAGTGACATTCATATCGAACCGACCGAAAAAAACTGTGTCGTACGGGGGCGGATTGACGGAAAATTAACTGAAATTTTCATTTTTGACCGGGATATCTATCCCCCTCTGGCATCACGGATAAAATTATTGGCCAATCTGGATATTGCCGAACGACGTAAACCGCAGGATGGCCGTTTTTCCGCACTGGTCATGGATGCAGAGTTCGATTTTCGTCTCTCTACACTTCCGATCATTTATGGTGAATCGATTGTCATGCGTATTTTGGATAAATCCAAAGCTTTGGTCAAGCTTGAAGATTCAGGTATGGACTCGGCAAGCTATCAAAAACTGATCAAAGGGCTCCAATCCCCGTTTGGAATCATCTTGGTCACCGGACCTACCGGGAGCGGTAAAACGACCACCCTTTACGGTTCCCTTAACGAACTCCGTAATGTTGAAGACAAGGTAATCACCGTTGAAGATCCGGTGGAATACCGTATGAATTTGATCCAACAAGTTCAGGTTAACCCAAAAGTAGGCCTTTCGTTTGCCGATGCCCTCCGATCGATACTCCGTCAAGACCCCGATAAAATCATGATCGGAGAGATACGCGACCATGAGACCCTTGAAATAGCGATTAAAGCGGCATTGACAGGGCATTTGGTTATTTCGACTCTCCATACCAACGACTCCATCAGCGCCATCCCACGGATGGCCGACATGGGCATAGAACCCTATCTCATCAGTGGTGCCCTTGTTGCCGTTCAGGCCCAGCGGCTCGTTCGTAAAATCTGCAAATATTGTAAAAAAGAGGTCGATATCCCGACAAGTGTTTTACATGAATACAGTGCTTACATACCGCCGCACACCGTTTTTTACGAAGGGGCTGGATGTAAAGAGTGCAACGGATCAGGCTATATGGGGCGTGAAATGATTTGTGAGGTTCTCCCTATATCGGAAGAGCTGTCAAGTATGATCGCCAGAGGAGCTTCCAAAGAAGAGTTGCTCAAAAAAGCCAAAGAAGAGGGGTTTGTCGGGATGTTTGAAAATGGTATGGCCAAAGCGGTACAGGGGATTACAACTCTCGATGAAATTCTAAGGGTAGCAAAGGGATGAAATATTTTATTGCAACCATTCTTACCAAAGGGAAAAAAAACCAGCAAGGTTTTTATGCCGAAAGCAAAAAAGAAGCCCACTACCTCGCAAAAATAAAATTCTCCGGTATGGTCCTCAAAGTAACCGAAGCGTCGCCCCCTTTCGAAGATCAATTTCGCCGATTCAAAGAAAATGTGTTTGCCAACATCAAAAAGCGTAAATTAAAACCCGATGCCCTCATCGCTGCGATTCGCCAACTTGCCGTTATGACCAATGCCGGAATTTCCATCCATGATTCCTTAAAAGAGATTGCCGATGCAACCGCTGACAATGTGCTCAAAACGGTTTTGGGGACAATGGCCGAAGACATTAATGCCGGGCACAGCCTCTCTCAGTCAGCGGGAAAATTTCATTACGAGCTGGGGAGTCTCTCATTGGCCATGATCGAACTGGGAGAGAAAACGGGGAATATGGCGGAAGCGCTGCACAAGCTGGCCGATATGCTGGAAGAGATTCGACGCAATATCATTAAATTTAAAAAAGCGATGGCGTATCCGAGAAACGTTATGATTGCTATGGCCGTCGCTTTTACAATTTTAATATCGTACGTTGTCCCCCAGTTTAAAGCGATTTTCGAACAGCTTCATGCCGAATTGCCTCTTCCGACAAGGATTCTCCTCTTTTTAGAACACCTCTTCAATACCTATGGACCGTTTGTCCTCGTGCTAATTGTTATTTTTGTCTTTGCATTCCGTTATATGGTAGATCATAACAGAGAGTTTAGGTATAAATGGCATCAAACCCTGTTGCGTACTTACCTCATCAAAAACATCATTAAATTTGCAACGCTCAACCGCTTTACTCTCGTTTTTTCTGAACTCGTAAGAGCCGGTATTCCCATTTCGGAAGCGCTGGAAACCTCTATTGCCATGATTGACAGCTTACCCCTTCAAGAGAAGCTGATGACGGTACGCCAAACCGTGGAAAAGGGGGGGACCCTCCACAACGGCTTAGCCGAAACGGCCCTTTTTGAAAACATGATCATACAAATGATTTCTGCCGGTGAAGCCAGCGGACAACTTGACTCCATGATGCAAAAAGTCATGGAATATTACAAAATGCGTTTTGATGCTATTATCGACGGCCTCTCCGAAGCGATAGAACCGATAATGCTCTTCATTATCGCCGCGATGGTTATTTTGCTCGCATTAGGAATTTTCTTGCCGATGTGGGGTATGGGAAGCGCCGTAAACGGTCGAGGATAAAAAGGTCGAAGCTTAAACCTCTTCGCCCACCCCTTTATTGACCAGCATAGTATACGTTTCGTCTTTGGGAATCAACCCGCATTCAAACAAAAACTGCGAAGGGATAAAGTTGGTTTTTTTAATCTTATCGTATTTGGCAAAACTTAAAAAAAGACGATCTTTCGCCCGGGTCACCGCAACGTAAAAAAGTCGCCGTTCTTCTTCGATGCTTCCGCTTCGGGACATCAGCTTCCGGTTTGGAAATCGGCCGTCCATTAAATCGATGACGTAAACTTCTTGATACTCCAATCCTTTAGAGGCATGAATGCTGAGAAGATGTACCCCTTCTCCCTGCGTCAGATCCTGAGAACCCAACACCATCGCATTTAAGAACCGCTCATGGTCTTTATAGGGACGGGATAACTCAAATAATATCGTACATTTGCGTCGGATCCGTTCGGTAGATTCGGTTTTAACCCGTTCGTCAATCGAACCGTTTTCCGTAGTAGCACGTTTGGTAGAGAGCATCTCGATCACATGCGCGTAGAGTGCCGAAAGGGCTATTTTCTGTACGGCGGCTTTCGGTTCTCTGATGTCGCGCAATTGACGGTACAAAATAAACAAATCGTGTAAAAATGTGGCCGAGTCTTTCGACAGTTTCGCATGTTTTAGAATCGGATTCCCCATAAAATTCGGATCCAATCCCAGCTTGGCGAAGCGACCCGCACTCCCGAGTTCCGCATAGTCGTCAAATAAACCCAGTTGGTGATTGAGACGCCGTTTTTCAAAAGGGTTGGATATGTCCGTATCAGGAGAAAAAAGCCCCCGCATAAACGACCCTTTTCCCAATTTTTGAAGTGCCACAAAAAGTTCTTTGGCTATGGCGCTACCTACCCCTTTTGCGTAATCGAACAGGTGGATAAATGCCATCATGTCCGATTCGTTTACAAGTAACGTATACATGTCCAAAAGAGCTTTGATCTCTTTGGAATCAAAAAAGCTGGTCCCTCCACGACGTCGGCAAGGGATACCCATCTCGCGCAGCGTTGCTTCAATACCATCGGCTGATGCATTGTTGCGAAAAATAACCGCGATCTCTTCACGCTGTGTCGATGATTCACCGATTTTTTGGGCAATTCCGTGATATTGGTCAAACAGCTCTTCATATATAAGCAAAGACGGGCTTTGCGCTTCAGCCGTTCGCGTTACTTCGAGTGCTTTCGGATAAATCCGTTCATTATAGGCGATAACCGTATTCGCTAATGAGAGGATCGGAACGGTTGAACGGTAATTTTTGTTGAGGGTATACACCTTGGCATCGGGAAAATTCGTTGTAAAAGAACCGATGATGGAGATATCCGCACCGTTAAAAGCATAGATACTCTGATCATAATCGCCTACGCAAAACAGTGACGGCGGTCGCATGGCATTAATGAGCGTCCCCTGCAAAGCATTCGTATCCTGATATTCGTCAATCAGTACTTCCTTGTACCCCAGATCGCTTATGCGTGCAAGATCGCGCATATGCAGCAGCAAATCATTGAAATTGACAAATCCGTACTCTTTTTTCAACCCTTCAAATTCATCAATGATATCGGCATAGATAGCGGCATATACGGCATGCTCATCCTGCCGGGTTAAGATCCACTCTTCAAAATTGACACTCAATTCGGTATTTTGATAAAACGAATAGACATCATACAGGTAGTTCGCACCGTACGCCGATGTAGCGCAATCGATATGGCTAAAGGTCCGTTTCTCATACACACTTCGAAAAAGAGTTTTAAGTTCTCGAGGCTGTTTGAGAACAACTTTCCCCTCTTTCCGTTTCAGCCAACGATAGCTGACGGCATGAAACGTACCGGCATCAATTTTTGAGGCGATTTCCCGTCCAAAAAAAGTTGCGACCCGTTCAACCATCTCTTGAGCCGCTTTATTCGTAAAAGTGAGCAGCAATATCTCTTCGGGTTTCACGTTTTGGGAAATTAAATAAGCGATACGCCCTACAATCGTCGAGGTTTTTCCGGTACCGGCCGATGCGATAATAAGATTGTGTCCATAGGGGGCGGTTGCGGCGGTGTATTGTTGTTCATTGAGGCGCGAAAGTGGCAAGAGGCTCCTTGAAGCCCCGTAGAAGGAGCTTATACTGCTTTAAAATGTTTAATCGGTTCGGCTAAACCGAAACCGGGATGATTTTTCACATCCAATACCGCTTGTGCCATAGTCGCATTGTCTTGATTAAAAATTAGCGGAGCTAGGAAGTTGATACATGATTCTTCGAGCGGGTCTTGAATAACGGCGATATTATATACCACTACCTTGGAATTTTCATTAATATCAAGCAATACCCGAATAGCGCTGGGAAGATCAAATGAATACTCCCGCAATACATAAGGGGAAACCAACGTAAAACTGACGCTTCCGTCACAGCTTTTGAGCGTTGAAAACAATTCATCAATTTCATACAGTTCAACACATTCTACCTGCTCGAATCCCAATATTGTTGATTTTACCGTGTATTGCATTGTTATCCTTTAATGTTATTGGCTTTCTTAAGCAAATTACGTTCCCTCAAATTGTGGACGGTTTCAGGAATAGGTATAGGTTTTGGTATAATTCGCGATATTTTTTGTACCCAAGGCCTTCTTATGTCAACTACCCATTACGATCCTAAAAATATTGAAGCAACGTATTACCCTATTTGGGAGAATCGAGGCTATTTTGAAATCGACGGGAATCACTCTATTGCAAAACCGGATAAACACTTTGCGATTATGATGCCTCCGCCGAATGTTACCGGACGGCTCCATATCGGCCACTCGCTCACCTTCACCCTCCAAGATATCATCGTACGCTACAAACGTATGGACGGTTATATGACCCTTTGGCAGCCGGGGACCGACCATGCGGGAATTGCAACCCAAAACGTCGTTGAAAAACAGCTTTTGGCCGAGGGAAAAACCAAAGAAGAGTTAGGGCGTGAAGCCTTTTTGGAACGGGTTTGGGCATGGAAAGAAGAGAGCGGCGGAATTATGGTCGGTCAACTCCGTAAGCTCGGAGTATCTCCGGCATGGAGCCGTGAACGTTTTACGATGGATGAGGGGCTAAAATCTTCCGTTAAAGAGGCATTCGTCCATCTTTACAACCAAAACCTCATCGTCCGCGGAAACTACATGGTCAACTGGTGTACCCATGACGGTGCGTTGAGCGACATCGAAGTCGAACATGAAGAGCACCAGGGCCATTTTTACCATATGCGCTATCCGTTTAGCGACGGAAGCGGCCATATCGTAGTCGCTACCACCCGCCCCGAAACCTATTTCGGCGATACGGCCGTTATGGTTCATCCCGATGATGAACGTTATATTCACCTTATCGGCAAAAGCATTACCCTCCCTCTGATTAACCGTGACATCAAAATCATTGCCGACAGTCATGTCGATAAAGAGTTCGGAACCGGTGTCGTCAAAGTAACTCCGGCCCACGATACGAACGACTACGAAGTGGGTAAACGTCATGACTTGGAGTTCATCACCGTTTTCGATGAAAAAGGGATCCTCAATCACCATGCCGGGGAATTTGAAGGGTTAGAACGCCTCGAAGCACGTACCGTTATTGTCAAGCGTCTTGAAGAGGCGGGGTTCATCGAAAAAATCGAAGAGCATACCCATCAGGTAGGGCACTGTTACCGCTGTAAAAATATTGTCGAGCCTTATATCTCCAAACAATGGTTTGTCCGCAGTGAAGTGGCTCGCGGTTCGATCGACAAAACCAATGCGGGATTAACCCAGTTTTTCCCGCCGCATTGGATCAACAGCTATAATGCATGGATGGGTGACTTACGCGACTGGTGTATCTCCCGTCAACTCTGGTGGGGGCACCGTATCCCCGTATTTTACTGTGACGACTGCGGCCATGAGTGGGCAAGTTTGGATGAAAATCCGTCTGCATGTCCCCATTGTGCAAGTACCGCGTTTACCCAAGACCCGGATGTCCTTGATACCTGGTTTAGTTCAGCCTTATGGCCGTTTTCTACCCTGGGATGGGGAAATGGCGATACCGGTGCCGATCAACTCTTCCAAAGCGAAGATATGGCCCGTTTCTATCCCAACACCCTCCTCATCACCGGATTTGACATCCTTTTCTTCTGGGTTGCCCGCATGATGATGATGGGGGAGAGTTTTACGGGAGAATTGCCGTTTAACCATATCTACCTTCACGCTTTAGTACGCGATGAACACGGTCAAAAAATGTCCAAGTCCAAAGGCAACGTCATCGATCCGCTGGATATGGTTGAAAAATACAGTGCCGATGCGCTACGTTTCACCTTAGCCGTTCTTGCGGTTCAGGGGCGTGATATCCGCCTCAGCAACGACCGTCTGGAACAAAGTCGTAACTTTACCAACAAACTGTTCAACGCTTCCAAATTCCTCCAAATGAATGTCCCGACATTTAAAGATTTGGCGGACCAAGAGATCACGACCCCATTGGGTCGCTATATGCTCAGCCGTTTCCACCGTGCGACGGCAGAGACGAGAGCCTTTTTGGATGAGTACCGCTTTAACGATGCCGCAACGGTACTCTACCGCTTCTTGTGGAATGAGTTTTGTGACTGGGGTATCGAACTCGGAAAAGCCTCCAAAGAAAGTGTCCATGAGTTGGGAAGCATCTTCAAAGAGTCGATGAAACTTCTCCATCCGTTTATGCCGTTCATCACCGAATATCTTTATCATGAGCTCTCCGGAACAACCCTTGAAGCGGGGAATTCCATTATGGTAATGGCCTATCCGGAGAATACAACCGTTGATGAAGCCATCGAATCTGAGTTTGCGATTATCATGGATGCCATCGTTACGATCCGCCGTGCCAAAACCCTCGTCGATCTCGGAAACCAAAAAATCGATCTCGCCTACCTCAAATGCGGTGGCGATCAGAACATGATGGCACCGTTCATCACCCGTCTGGGAAAAGTCGAAACACTCCACTTTACCGACTCCAAAATCGACAATGCGATCAGTGACATCGGTGAATCGGTCGAAGTGTATCTTCCTACCGATGCGATTGACCTCAGTCCTATTATCGATCGCCTCACCAAACAGCGTGAAAAACTTCAAAAAGAGGCGGATAAACTCTCCGGAATGCTCTCCAATGAGCGTTTCGTAGCCAATGCTCCGGAGGCGGTGATTACCCAAAATCGTGAAGGCCTGGCTGACGCTCAGGATAAAATTGCCAAAATCGATGCTCAACTGAGCGCATTAGGGAACTAATTGCAATTTCGAGAGCTCTCTGTATCCGAAATGGATGAGGGATATATCCTCCTCTCTATGCTCCGTCTCGAACTGACACCTAGTCAGTTTGATGCTTTTATCACCGCACACTGCCCCAAAGATTATCGCCCTGTCGGAGCGTATGAACGGGGTACTTTATGCATCTATGCCGGAGTCAGCATACGTGAAAACCTGGAGATCGGGAGACATCTCATCGTAGATGATTTTGTTGCTTTAGAAGGATATGAGTGTTTCAGTCGTGAAATGATCGATTTTATCGGTGACTATGCCAAACTGCACAAATGCCAAACCGTATTACTGTCCGGAAAGCACAGAGGATTATCGCTCACCGATTTACAAGGGTTCCGTCCGAAACGGGACGGGTTTATTAAGATTTTCTAAACGCTGATAGTGAAAAGCACCGTTCAGCTATCCTCGCCGCTGTAGGACTAAAGTTTGCCTCATTCGAGGCAGACTTTTTCAAAGTTTACTCTGCGATCCCTTCAATTTCAACTACTAATCTGACTTCATCACCAACGACAACGCCGCCCGCTTCAATGGCTTTATTCCAATTCAAACCATAATCTTTTCGGTTGATCTGTCCGGTTAACACAAAACCTGACCGTTGGTTCCTCCACGGATCCTCAACAACACCCCCCATATCGATATCCAGGACTACTTTTTTCGTAATCCCGCGAATCGTCAGGTTCCCTGTCATTTTGGTTTTGGTAGCACTTGTCATGACGAAGGTAATCTCTCCGAATTTCAAGGCATCAAAGAAATCGGCACTGCGTAGATGATCATCCCTTTTTGCAATTCCCGTATCGACCGAATCCGTTTTAATCACTCCGTTTAACGATTTGAACTGCCCTTTTTCCAGATCATACGTTCCGGTAAAATTCCCGAATTTTCCGGTTACGGTACTGATCATCATGTGTTTTACTTTAAATCCAACCGTAGAATGTGAGATGTCTACTTTGTAGACAGCTGCAGATACCATCGATGAACTTACCAATAATCCTGCCAATATTGTTGCAATCAAACCTTTTTTCATCACTTATCCTTTTGGTTAATCTGTAGGTATTGTAAAGGATTTTTCTCAATCAAGTATTAACGGTATGATAATGAGATAATTTTTTAAGCTATACTTTTGTTATCACTATTCAAAGGTATCTTATGCAGCTTTGTGTCGCACTGGATCTTCCAAGTCAGGAAGAGAATCTTGCTCTTGTCGAAAAAATTAAACATTATCCCCTTTGGCTAAAAGTCGGTTTACGTTCGTACATACGTGACGGAAAACCTTTTATCGACGCTATTAAAACGATCAATCCGGAATTTAAAATCTTTTTAGACCTCAAACTCTACGATATTCCTAATACCATGGCCGATGCTGCCGAATCTATCATGTCTCTGGGAGTCGATATGTTTAACGTCCATGCTTCAGCAGGACGCAAGGCTATGCGCGAAGTAATGAAGCGTTTAGAGCCCTATGAGCATCGCCCCATCGTTCTTGCGGTTACGGCGCTCACTTCATTTGAAGAGAACGAATTCTCCCATGTCTATAATGAAGGGATTGCCGCGAAAGCAGACCGTTTTGCCCAAGATGCCCATGAAGCCGGTTTAGACGGGGTCGTATGCAGTGCCTATGAAAGCAACTCCATTAAATCACTTACCTCCGAAACCTTTCTAACGCTCACTCCGGGAATTCGCCCTTTTGGCGAAGATGCCGGTGACCAAGAACGGGTGGCAACCATAGAGACCGCTAAAAATGAAAAAGTTGATTTTATTGTCGTCGGCCGACCAATCTATAAAGCTGCCGATCCGGCCCAAGTCGTCGAAAAAATATTGGCAGAATTTTAATTTTTGGAATATTCCTTGCTTCTTTTTGGAAATCGAGTAAAGGAGCATGGATGAAATTCATGGATAAAATTGAAATTGTCGTCAAATTAAAAGAGAAAATTGCCGAAGCAAAAGCTTCCGATCAGCCATTAGCCCTCCAACTAGAAGCACTTTTAGATCAAATTATGGCCACTCCCAAAAATTCTCCGGCAATTTAGATACAACAGGTACCACTTTAAGGTACTTGTTATCTATCGCTACGTATAATTACGCCCTCTTACAAAATGGACGAGTAGGAAAGCGGCTGAATCCACCTCCCTGCTAAGGAGACGTACTGGCAACGGTACCGAGAGTTCGAATCTCTCCTCGTCCGCCACCCAATTTATTTCTATCCTTTAAATAATCCTATGCTATAATTAACATAATACTCAAGATACAAGTAGCCATACCCATTGACAACAACAATAGCTCCCATTTTCAAAATATATCAAGGATACAAAGCCTTCGCCATTGATACCATTATTCTGAATGAACCTCTGAATTTTGATCTTTACATCGATAACGCAGGTCATTTGGTCAAATATGTCAAATCCGGGAATGTACTTCTATCGGCTACCAAAGAGAAGCTACTCCAAAATAAAGTAGACCATTTTTATATCACCGTCAACGATTCTAAGAATTTCGACGATTATCTTACCGAACATATCGGAACGGTTCTCAATGCCCCGGGATTGGACAAAACACAAAAATCTAAAATCATTTACTCTTCCGCACTTCATGTTATGGAGGATATGTTTGAAAGCGATATTTCTCAATCAAAAATAATGATGGCGAAAGAGCTGATGGAAGAGACGATTAAACGGATACTTTCATCTGAAGTGACAGCCGCTTCCATCCTCCAACTGAGTTCCCATGATTATAAAACATACTCTCATAGCGTCAATGTAGCCCTCTACGCCATCGGAATAGCGCATGAATACGGTTTGGATGAAACCACCATCCAAAAAATTGCCTCCGGGGCTATTTTGCATGATGTGGGTAAATGCCGTATCGACAACTGTATTATCAACAAGCCGGCACGATTAACCTATGACGAATTTAGTGAGATGAAGGGGCATCCACGGTTTAGTTATGATATCCTGATTGAGAATGGGGAAAGCGATCCCACCATCCTCGATATTGTCCTCAATCATCATGAGAAACTCGATGGAAGCGGCTATCCGTTAGGGATTAAAGACGGGCAAATATCTTTTGCTACGCAAATCGTTACGATCGCCGATATTTTTGATGCACTGACATCTAACCGCGCCTATAAGGATGCGGCAACCCTTTTTGTTTCGCTTAAAACGATGAAGGTCCAAATGTCGGAACTGATCAACCTGAAAATTGTCGACTCTCTGATTAAAATGATGGGGAAAGTCTGATCGGTGAGGGCTAGCTGTTGTTACTAAAATAGCGCCCTACACCGTCAACAAGGCCGTCAACCATCCAGCGCTGATATTTATCGTCCGCAATTCTTGATGCTTCATCCGGATGGCTGATATAACCGACTTCCACCAATACCGCTGGCATCTGGGCTCCGACCAAAACCCAAAACGGAGCTTCGCGAACGCCGTTGTCATGTACATTCGGAAATTGTTTGCGTAAATTTCCCAATATCCCTTTTTGAACGTCAATCCCCAATTTATTGGAAGCGATAATTTTTTCTTTATTCAAAAAACTGAGAAAGCTCAGTTTTCCATACTGTCCCATTTCTCCCATATCTTCTGAATTCTCTACCGCTGCAATCCGCATCGAACGTTCGCTGCGTGTCGGTGAAAGGAAATAGGTCTCCAACCCTTGGACGCCAGATGGGTCCGACGTCTTAGGGATTGAATTCGCATGAATTGAGATAAAAAGATCGGCCTCTTTGTCATTCGCGAACTTTGTACGGTCTTTGAGCTCGATAAAAGTATCGTTGGCACGCGTCATATAGACGGTATACCCTTGTGCCCGAAGCTTATCGGCCAGTTTGCTCCCTATCTGCAACACAATCTCTTTTTCCATGTAGCCGTTCCCTACCGCACCACTGTCTTTTCCACCGTGACCGGGATCGATTACAATGATTTTTTTACTGCGATCTCGGGGGGTAACGGTAATCAGCGGAGGAAGAGCGGCAATAAGGGGTGGTTCTTCCACGACAGCCGGCGCTACCGCTGCCAGTGGAGGCGTTGCTTTCGGAGGTTCTAAAGAGAGATCGATGTAAAGGGTTGAACCTTTCGGCATCGGCTTAACGGCTATGGCATTATTATGTTCGATTACCAAACGGAGCGTTTTCGAATCAAATTGAGCCATTTTAATGCGATTGATGCTTTGATGTTCAAGGGTTTGACTTTTTGAAAGGGTTGCCGAATCGATATCGATTATGTAGCGAAACCGCTGTTTGTCCGATTCGATGATTTTAGACATTCGGATCTCATTAGGGTTAAGCGGAGTATCAAAAATCAACTCTAATCCGTTATCTTTCCATCGTGCATCCATCAGTCTATGGCGCATTGTCAGGGTTATCTCATTGGATTGGACGGGAGATTCGGACTTTATAAGTTTTTCGGGTTCCGGCGTAATAAATTTTCGTGCGACAAGTGCCGGTTTAAATGTTTTATCGTAAACAACGGACGGGACAGTCGGTTCGCTTGCTTTTTCAATGATAGCAGGGGCGGCTACGGCAACCTCTTTCGGTTCAACCACACTCTCTTTTTTAATTTCAGGTTCGTTTTTTTTAATTAAATTTTTCGCTTTGAGTAAATCGGCCTGATATTTTTTGACATCGATGCCAAGCTTTTCACCGCCGGAAACGATCCCTTCCAAGGCATCATAGGCCAAAGAAGCATTTTTGTCCAATTTCGCACGAAGGTAGAGAGTTTTATACTCATTATACCCCCGGAACTGTTCGACTTCATCGCTGCTTTCAATCGCCTTTTTCGCTGACTCCAAACGTATGCTTTCATTGATACCGAAGGCATATGCTCCTACTAAAAAAACCATAAAAAAAATTCGAACCAGCACGTTTACTCTCACTCACCCATAGTGAGTTTTTCCATCAGCTCTTTGACGGAGATAATTTTATCGATACGGTATCCGTTGCTTCCGGAGAAAAACAGCCCCAACTCTTTATCCCCCATATAGGCATCACTTAGACGGTCCGCAATACAAAAGCCGACCTCTTTGGCTTCCACACCGCGATTACACGGAGCAACACAATTGGAAATACATTTGATTGCCGGACCGGTTCGCGTATCAATTAAATTACGTAAATTCGTACGGACGCCTCGTGCGGGATAGCCCACCGGGGATTTCATCAGGGTAATATCTTCTTCTTTCGCATCCAATAAAACCTGTTTGAAATTATCGTGTGCATCGCACTCAAATGTACCTATAAAACGGGTCCCCATCTGTACTCCCGAAGCACCGAGTTCGATCATGGCATCGATATCGTTTTTATCCCAGATCCCTCCGGCTGCAAACACAGGGATATTCCCCCATAATGCCGCTTCTTCAACCACCGGACGGACAAGATTTTCGAGTTGGTACTCTTCCATCGCGCACTGCTCGTACGTAAACCCTTGATGACCACCGCTCTTGGGCCCTTCAAGAATCACCGCATCGGGAAGACGGTTGTAGCGTTTTTGCCAACGCTTGCAAATAATGGAGAGCGCTTTCGCAGAAGAGATAATCGGAACCAGGGCAACATCTGGATAATCGGCCGTAAATTCCGGCATATTGGTCGGTAATCCCGCCCCCGTAATGATGATATCAACACCCGCTTCGCACGCATCATGTACGACACGTCCATAATCATTGATAGCGTACAAGATATTGCACGCCAAAGGTGCTTTTCCACAGATTTTACGGGCATTTTCTACAATAGCGATAAGCCCTTTTTTGGAATAAAAGTTTTCGGCATCCAGCGGGCGATCCGCAATCAGTTTTTCAGAATAGGCTTTGTTTCCATAATATCCCGTTCCTACTGAACTGACGACTCCAAGGCCCCCTTCCAACGAAACGTTCCCCGCAAGCTTGTCCCAACTGATTCCTACGCCCATCCCACCTTGAACGATAGGGATTTTAATCGTATGTTTACCTATTTGAACTGGTTTAAAACTCATTGGGTTACCTTTATACGTGCGAATTTTCGTTTACCGACTTGGAGAATATATTCACCCTCTTCAAGCTGGTATTGTTCATCACTCAGTTTATTTTGATCGATTTTAACAGAGCCTTGCTTAATCTCCCTACGGGCTTGAGAAGTTGAGGGGCTAAGCGTACAATCGACGAGCGCTTTTGCTATCCATATCGGCCCTTCCAGGGTGTATTCATCCATTTCCGCCGGTATTTCACTCTGTGCGTGTACCCGATTAAATTCCGTTTGGGCATTCAATGCTGCCTCTTGAGAGTGAAAACGTTCCGTAATTTCCAACGCCAACGCCTCTTTTACTTTTTTAGGATGGAGAGTGCCGTTTTCAACACCGATTTTCAGCTCTTCGATGGCATCCAGCGTCTGTGAACTCAGCAACTCATAATAACGCCACATCAACGTATCACTGATACTGAGAATTTTTCCGAACATTTCCCCCGGAGCATCGGCAACGGCAATATAATTTCCGAGCGATTTCGACATTTTCTGTACGCCGTCAAGCCCCTCTAGAATCGGCATCATCAAAACAGATTGCTCTTTTCCGATCTCATATACCCGCTGTAAATGGCGTCCCATCAAGAGATTGAACTTTTGATCCGTCCCTCCGATTTCAATATCGCTCTTGAGATGGACGCTATCGTATCCCTGTAGCAGGGGATATAAAAATTCGCTGATGGAGATAGATATCCCTGCTTTATGCCGTTTGTCAAAATCATCTCGTTCCAACATACGGGCAACGTTATAGGTTGTCGTCAGTTCCAACATCCCCGCAGCCCCCAAAGGGTTAATCCAATCGGCATTAAAGACTACCGTTGTTTTTTCAGGATCGAGGATTTTAAACACTTGATCCTTATAACTTTGGGCATTCTCTTCAATTTGTGCGGGAAGGAGTTTTTTACGGGTTTCGCTTTTACCGGTAGGATCACCGATTTGAGCCGTAAAGTCGCCGATAAGAAACTGAACATGCCCTCCGAACTTCTGAAAAGTCGCCAATTTTTGGAGCAATACGGTATGCCCAAGATGCAAATCGGGTGCGGTCGGATCAAATCCCGCTTTAACCGTATACGTCTCCCCTTTTTCAAAATAATTTTTTAGAAGGGTCTCAAGACGTGCTTCGTCAATGATTTCCGCGCTCCCGCGTCTGATCTCTCGTAAGGCTGTTTGTATCATGAATTATCCTTGGCTTCGGTACGCATCATCCGTCCGAAAAAATTGTATGATTTTCCCTTTTCTCTCCAGTTTGGAGCGAAGACGATTAATATCGGCTTCAAGAGTTTGAAACTCCATCTCACAATATTGAGTATGTTCCGATTTCTCTTTGCCCAATTCAATACTGTTGATATCCGCACCCATTTTTGCCATGTAGGTGAGCAAATCGGCCAGTGCACCCTGGGCACTCTGCATGCTGATAATTAGATGGTAACGGTAATAATGTTGAGATTTCCACCGCACAAAGACCATCGGTTCACGACGGTCGATCATCCCGGCGGCGTTTTTACACATTTTATGATGAATATGCGCTTTTCCGTCTTGCAAGAAAGCGACAATTTCATCTCCTGTTTTAGGGTGACAGCAATAATCAAAAACCGCATCGCCGACACTGCTGTTGGCATGTACTTCCAATGAAGCAAAGACGTACGGCTTCAATCGAAACCGGTTGCGTGACAGAAAGGCACTGAAACGGTTGCTATCACGGATCTCTTGGGTAAATCGGTTCACCGTCTCTTTAAGCATATCCAGCTCACTGGGGATCCGGTGACGCTGCTCTTCCAAATGGGCCTGGATGAATAGCTCTTCTATCCGTTCGTACGGAAGGTTAAAAATCGTCGTGAGTATATTCATTCCGCTTTCGGTATCGATAGCCCGGATCCGCTGATTGCAGTTTGCCCGCATACTCGCTTTTGCACGGGACGTTTTTACCGCATCGATCCAGCTGCATCGGTTTATTTTTTTCGATGCTGTCGTAATTTTAACGATATCACCGTTATGGAGTTCGCTAAGCAGAGACGCTTTCTCTTTGTTTATCAGACACCCCTCGGCACTGTCTCCGATTTCGGTATGAACGGCATAGGCAAAATCGAGGGCGACCGCTCCGCGCGGAAGGGTAAAAGGTTTCCCTTTCGGAGAAAAGACGCTGATATCTTCACTGAAAAGATCGTTCTTAATCAGTTCATAAAATGCCTCGACCGACTCGTTTTGGTATTGAAGATTATGGAGCCAATCTAAACTGATCGGATTGTTGCCGCCGCTTTTGTATTTCCAGTGCGCAGCGACCCCGAGCTCTGCGGTTTTATGCATTTCATACGTCCGGATTTGGACCTCAAAAATTGCGGTGGAGTCAAATACGGAGGTATGCAGGGTCTGATAGCCATTCTCTTTCGGGATAGCGATATAATCTTTGAAACGTGAACTTAACGGTTGAAAATTGAGGTGGACCATCCCGAATACACGGTAACAGTCAATCGGTTTTTTAACCAAAATACGTACCGCAAGCAGATCCAGAATCTCATCGATGCTGATCCCTTTGCGCTGCATTTTCAAATAAACCGAATAGTGGTGTTTGACACGGCTGAGAATTTCGAAATCCTCTTCGTTGAAACCGTTTTCGAGCATCATCTTGTGAAGTTTTTCGCAAAAATCGCTTAGGCGTGCATTGATGGAACGAAAATTCTCTTTCATGTACATGTCGATGGCTAGTTTTTCTTCGACGAACAGATATTGAAAACTTAAATCTTCCAAAAGATTTTTAAGAAAAGAGATCCCTAACCGGTGGGCAACCGGTGCATAAACAACCAGTGTCTCTTCGGCAATTCGGTGCTGTTTCGCAGGTGCCAAAGCTCCTAATGTAAGCATATTATGGAGACGGTCGCACAGTTTGACGACCAACACACGTACATCTTCAATCGATGCAATCAACATTTTCCGAAACGATAACGCAGAAACGACCAGTTTCTCATCCGAATTGGAAGGGATCAGCTGAGCGTCCCGAATCGTATCGATTTTCGTAAGTCCTTCGACCAGATGGGCAACATCATCTCCGTAATCACGGGCGACTTCATCGATCAGAATATGGGTATCTTCGATGACATCGTGCAGCAATGCGGCAATCACCATCGCCTCATCTCCGGTAATACTTGCAACGATCGATGCAACTAAAATAGGATGGACGACATAGGGTTCTCCGCTTTTACGGAACTGATTATGATGGGCTTGTTGTGCCAGTGAAAGGGCATTCCGGATAGAGGAAGATGGATGGATATGAGCATAAAGGTACGCGACGGCACCTTCAACATCATTGATCCCGGTTACTTTTTCTATATCGATGGTATTCAATGATGCCGCTTTAAATAAATTTTAGTCTCGGGCTACGAAACCTTTGATGGAAATATGCCCCTCGGCAATCTCCATCAAAGCGATATCCGCAGTTTTAGCTTTTTTAATATCGATGTTCAATTTTGACGTTGCTCCGTTTAGCAGCTCTTCAGAGCGTTTTGCAACGGCGATAGCCAATTGGTAGCGGTCGATATTAGCGGTTTCAAGCGCTTTTGCAGTGAGTTGTTCAAGTCTCATTTTTGTTCCTTATGTGAGGTTTTATTGTACAATCGAGCAACTTGACAAGTCACCCTGAATAATTTTAAGCAGATTTCCCGGCGTGAACATATCACAGACGATAATCGGCAGTTTGTTCTCTTTCGCCAATGCGATAGAGGTGTCGTCCATTACTTTGATGTGGTCTTGCAACGCCTGCTCGTATCCGAGGTTTGGAAGTTTGATCGCATCGTCAAATTTTTTAGGGTCTTTATCGTAAACACCGTCTACTTTAGTCGCTTTGATTATGACTTCAGCCCCAATTTCAATGGCCCGCAACGTAGCAGCCGTATCGGTGGTAAAAAACGGATTCCCCGTCCCTGCGGCAAAAACGACGACACGGCCCCGTTCTAAATGGCGGGTCGCGCGGCGAACAATAAACGCTTCCGCAATTTGTTCCATTTTAATCGCACTTTGGACACGGACATGCATCCCTTCGTGTTCGCATGCTTCCTGCATCGCAATAGCGTTGATAACAGTTGCCAGCATCCCCATATAGTCACCTGACGTACGACGGATAATTCCGTCTGCCGCCGCCGTAACACCTCGGATAATATTACCTCCACCGATGACGATACCTACTTCAATCTCCGCATCTACGAGGGTTTTAATCTCAGTCGCAATAAATTTTAGGATTTTCGTATCGATACCATGGCCGTTTTCTCCGGCCAACGCTTCACCGGAAAATTTTACCAAAACACGTTTATAGCCCATACAACTCCCTATAAAGCATCTTTGATGTGCCCTTTAAATTACGCGCATTATACTTTATCGTCGCTTTAAGGTTGCTTTGATTACACTAAGCCTAATATAAGTGAAGGAAGACCAAGGGTGAATTTGTTCGATACAATCAAAGGGTGGATAAGCCCACGTCCACTCCCCTCTGTCGTGCAATACGGAAGGGGAATTCATGCGCTTCCGAATCCGGAAGAAAAAGAGGAATTCGAACGGGCATCGGATTCTTTTATACGGGGCGATATCCTAAGCGGATATAAGCACTTTTTATCTTCCCTAATCCATCAAGGCAGAGGTTTTCCCCACCCCCATCTCTCTTTCGAGCACATCGACGATACCCTCCATTTCAATCTCTATCAGGGGTATGCCCACATCATAGGAAAAGTGACCGTTTCGTCGCTGGAAGCGTATGCAGACATAGCCATGAGCCGTCCTCTTCATGTTGCTATTAAACGCCGTTTTTTGGAGCGTGATTTTCAGCTGACCTATTGTCGCTTCAGTGAAACCGATGGCGCGATCAAACTCTCTATCCGGATCGATAATGCCACCATCACACCGCAAAAAATCTTTTTTCCGCTGCGGGAAATTTCCCTGAATGCCGATTTCGAAAAAGAGTTTATTGCCGGAGAGTTTGATGCTTCTTTGCTTCTCGACACGGAACATATTCTCTCCATCGCTCCGGAAAAGATCGCTTCCCACTACGCCTTTATGCAGCAATGGATCCGTGAAACCAAACAAAGCCTTATCGGTCTTTTGTCCAATGACAATACCGGTATGGCCTCATTTAGCTATCTCGCCTTGCTGCTTCAAATCGATTATCTTCTCCTTCCCCGAAAAAAAATAGCCAAAAATATCAACGATAAAATCAACGGCTATTTTATGGATGACGAAAAACTGACGGAAGACAAAAATGCCGATTTGGAACAATACCTCGGGGAACTCGAAACGATGGACATCGAAACATTTTCGACACAGTTCTACGATGCTTCCTATACATTTTCCCCTTTTGATCAAGCGTTGCATGATGAAATAGCGGCCTTTATCGATGAATCACTGAATAAAGTACGCTGGTACAAGCACAACCACTCCAATTACGTTATCAGTGTTATTTACCGCTATATTTCCCTCTATATTCTATACAACTACGGATTACATCCGTCATTGCGTTCATTATTCCATCTGCACGTCGAGGTCTATGCGTCGCCGTTTTTTAAAGCGCAGGGAGAAGCCGAACTGTATGATCCCGTTACTCAAACCTTCCGAAAATCGCTTATCGAACAGCGCATCCGTGAATCGATCGAACCCTATAGCAACCGTTACAAAGGGTTAAATAATTTTGCCGATCTCATCAACTATTCGGATCTGGACCATTTCAGCCAAAGTTTTTATCTTCAGATCAAAAATCTCGATTATACGGAGTCGTAAACGTGAACACTTCTACCCAACGGATGGTTGAACAGACCATTGAGAGTATCGTACAAATCACCAATCCCTACGGGAGCGGAAGCGGATTTCTCATCAATGGGCTGATTATTACCAACTCGCATGTGGTAAGCGGACTGAAAGAGGCTCTTATCAGTACCAAAACCCTTCCGAAAACGCTCGGTTCCGTCATCTATGACGATCCGGCATACGATATCGCTTTTATCCGTTCACCTGTCCCTATCGAGCATAAAAATCCGCTGATCCTTTCGGAATCTACCGTCCAAGACGGTGACGGTGTCATCGCGATAGGCCACCCTTACGGTCTGAATTATTCGACAACCGAAGGGATCGTTTCCAAAGCCTCGCGCTTGCAAGGGGAGGTCGAGTATATTCAATTCGATGCCGCCATCAACCCCGGGAATAGCGGAGGGCCCCTGTTAAATGAAGCGATGGAGGTAATCGGAGTCAACACCTTTATCATCCAAAACTCCAATAATCTTGGATTTGCCCTCCCCGCTTATACCCTCAAAGAGGCACTGGATCAGTTTCTCACCCTGAACAAAGAGGGGGTAATCCGATGTGTATCCTGTAAAAATCTGATCCATGAGCCAACAATCCAAAATGATTATTGTCCCAAATGCGGTACAAAACTCGAAGTAGCCAAACGCAGACGCGAAGGGTACAAACCCTCCGGAATCGTAGCTTTGGTGGAGAAAATTTTAGAGACTCTGAAGATAAACGTCGCACTTGCTCGCAGAAGTCAGCGCAGCTGGCGTTTCGAGCTGGAGAAAACCCGTGTGGATATCAATTATTACGATAATGGAATTATCATCGGCGATTCGGCGCTTTGCCGGATTCCCCAAGAGAAGATCGAAGCGCTGTATGATTATTTGTTGCGGGAAAACAGCGTGTTGGAACGGCTTCAGTTTTCAATTAATGAAAATACCGTCTATCTCTCCTATATCATTGTCGACTCCTCTCTGACAGAAACCCTTGGAACCCGCGCTTTTCAAAAATTATTCGACAGCGCTCCCCACTATCAAGCCTATCTGATAGAACATTTCAATGCTCCTGAACCGAAGTTTGATGAGTTTGAATAAGATTCATAATCTCCTCTTTTTTCGGAAAATCGGCGCCCATGCTGATAATAAATGAAGAGGCTTCCTGAAGCGTCAGCGTCGTTTTGAGGGTAAGTTTTTCGTCCACAATGACCGTATAGCCGCTGGTAGGGTTAGGAGATGTAGGGATAAACAGGACGAAAACGTTTTGGTGCCGGTTTAGCAGATAGGCCGGAACCCACACCCCTGCTTTCGGATATTCGACCAAAACCACCTCTTTTTTCGTTCCGTCATCCCCTCCTGCAAGCATTTTGGCCATCTTCTTGGAAATCGAATATACGGAACGGATAGCCGGTATCCGTTCAAACATCCCGTCAATCATGGCCACAATTAACGAGCGTCCGTAACTTTCGATCGAATACCCCAATATGGCGAATACCCCTACAACTCCGATCATGAGCGCAATGGTGAGTTCAAACGAATCGGTATAATCGTGCAGCGAAAGATAGGCACTGATACCGAGGTCTTTGAGATAGTTGACAATAATCAATACCAATACCAAAGGGAACAGCGAAAGCGCCCCTACGAAAATATAACGAAAGAGCAATTGGATTTTCTCTTTTAAAATGGACTGCATTGCATCCCTTCCTGACAAATTGTCAAATTATAGAATAGTTTTTGAAACACTTTACTACAATATCATCACATATAGGAGAAACCATGCAGCCCTTTGCCGACTTTACACTTAATTTAGAGACTTTTATAGCCGATCTCAACACACTCATTGCCGCAAATCACAAAACCGTAGAGACTTTACTCGCTGTTCCGGAGAAAACATATGCCAATTTTGTCCGCCCTTTTGATTTGATGGAAGAGGATTTAGAGCTCCTTTTCACCCCCCTTTCACATATCAATGCCGTAAAAAACTCCGAAGAGAGTCAAAAAATCTATGCCGAAGCGTTACCGATTTTGACCGATTATTCCACTTTTATCGGGCAAAATTTGGCCATTTATGATGCATTTAAAGTGATTAAGGAGAAAGAATATAACACCCTTAATACGGAGCAGCAACGTATTCTCGATCTGAATATTCTCCATTTTGAGTTGGCCGGAGCCCATCTTGACGATGCCTCGAAACAACGCCTTTCCGAAATCAATCTCCGTAAAAGTACGCTGACAAATGATTTTTCCCAGAATGTTTTGGACGCCACAAACGCTTATGAGAAAATCATCACCGATGCCGCCGATGTCGAAGGGATCCCCGAAAGCGATTTGGAAAATGCCCGTTTTGAAGAAGAGGGGGCGGTAAAATACCGTTTTACCCTCCAAATGCCCTCTTATATCGCCTACATGACCTACGGACCCAACCGTACGATACGGGAGGAACTCTACCGCGCCTATACTACCCGTGCACCGCAAAACGGCGCTATTATCGATGAGCTGATGGCCCTTCGTCAAGAGAGCGCAAAACTTTTGGGATTTGACAATTACGCCGAGTACTCCCTCGCTTCGAAAATGGCACCCAGTACTCAAAGCGTTTTAAATTTTTTAAACGAACTCGTCGAAGCCGCATACGCACAGGGGATGCGTGAGCTAACCGAACTGCGGGCCGTTGCCCCGGAAATCGAAATCCAAAGTTATGACAGCGCCTATTACAGTGAAATTCTCAAAAAAGCCCAATACGATATCGATGAGGAAGAATACCGCCCCTATTTTGAACAGCACACCGTAATGGAGGGGATGTTTACCTTTTTAGGTGAACTGTTCGGCCTCCGATTCCTCCGCCAGCCAATCGAATTATGGGACGCTAAAGCTACGGCGTACGATATATACGAAGGCGACCGACTTACCGCCCGAGTCTATTTTGACCTCGAAGCCCGCAAAGCGAAACGCGGGGGTGCATGGATGCATAATTTTCAAACCCATTGTGAAGACACAGCCGGATGTGAGCACCTCTCCAGTGCTTTCGTCGTCTGCAATTTCCCGCCATCTACCGAAACTTCCCCCTCTCTTTTACGCCATGATGATGTCGTTACCCTCTTCCATGAAATGGGCCATACCCTCCACCATCTCCTCAGCCGGGTAAAAGAGCACGGAGTAAGCGGAGTCAACGGGGTTGAATGGGATGCCGTTGAGTTTCCTTCACAATTTTTAGAGAATTTTGCGTATGAGCCAAAAGTGCTCAAACTCTTCGCCAAACATCACGAAACCGGAGAAATTTTGAGCGATGAGATGATTGCCAAATTGATTCGTGCCAAAAACTTCCAAAGTGCGATGTTTATGCTTCGACAAATCGAGTTTTCCCTATTTGATTTTGAATTACACTCCAAACTTTATCAGGGCGAGGAGATTCAAGCCCTTTTGGACCGGGTACGTGCCAAAACCTCCCTCATTAAACCGCCGGCCTACAATAAATTCCAAAACGGCTTCAGCCATATTTTCAGCGGAGGCTACAGTGCGGGGTACTATAGCTATAAATGGGCTGAAGTACTCAGTGCCGATGCCTATTACGCCATCGTCGATGAGGGGGTATTCGGATCGGAACTCGCTCGAAAATACAAAGATATCGTACTGGCACGCGGCGGAAGCCAAAGTATGCAGGAACTTTTCGTAGAGATGATGGGGCGCGAATGCGAAAGTAAAAATCTCCTCCGCTTAAGCGGAATCGAATAAATGCGCATCCTGTGGCTGTTGGCATTGATTATGTCACTTTTAGGAGGAGTAGAAGTGAAGATAGCAACCTATAACGTCGAAAATCTTTTCGATATGAATAATGACGGAACCGAATATGAAGAGTATATTCCCAATGGAGACTGGGGCTGGAACGAAGCGATGTACCGGACGAAACTCCGCAATACCGCTAGTGTCATACGGGGAATCGGCGCCGATATCATCGGTTTGCAGGAGATTGAATCGGAGACCGCCCTTAAAGACCTCAAAGCCGAACTCAACCGACAAGGACTTTATTACCGCTACTACGTTTTCGCCCGCGGTAAAAACTCCAGTGTCAATACGGCACTCTTAAGCCGCTACCCTATTGAAAGCGGCCTCAGACACCCCGTCAGCCACAGCCGTAAATACCGTGATATTTTGGAAGCTAAAATCAATATTGACGGAAAATTTCTACGCGTTTTCGTCAATCACTGGAAATCCAAAAGCGGTCCTGAAAGTGAACGGATATTATCGGCCAAACGGCTTCAATACCGTTTGAACGAACTCGCACCGAATGAACCGTTTATCCTGATCGGCGACTTCAACTCCCACTTCGAGGAGTACAAAACCTTTATCAAAAGCCGAAAATTGAATGATACCGATGGAGTGACCGGTATTAACACTGTTCTAAAAACCATTGATGAGGGGGGAAATCCCGTAACCTACCTTGCCTTGAAAAAGAATGACGGTCATCTCTACAATCTTTGGTATGAGCTTGATTCGCAGAAGCGTTGGAGCCATCAATATAAGGGACAAGGCGAAGGGCTCGATAATATTATTATTTCACCTGCATTAGCCGATGGAATCGGGATTGAATACGTTCAGGGAAGCTTCAATCGCTATGATCCCGATTATCTCTTTTACAAAGGGAAAATTTACCGCTGGCAACAAAGTCGGAAATATCCTAAACATCATCTAGGGGAAGGGTATTCCGATCATCTTCCGATATATGCCGATTTTAGACTCTGACTAAATTCGGCTATAATTATTCCATGCATCTAAACACCCTGACAAAATATCTCACCTATCAGCTCTATCATGCGATTCAGATCGTCGGAACGATGGGTGAAGCGACTACCCCCGAAAATGTACACGATTTTCGCGTCGCACTCCGCCGGGTCCGCTCTCTGGTCAAACTTTATCTCAAAAAAACCCTCCCTTTTCCCGATAAACTAAAAAAAATGCTTAGACAAAGCAATTCACTGCGCGAACTCGATGTATTGATCGAATCAATCAGTGTTTCCAAAGCTCCCCTCACCCACCGCTATGTCTCTACTCTGCGCGATGAGTTAATGGAAACATTGATAACTCCGGGGCTCAAAACAAAATCCCTAACGTTAATGCACCGTTATTACGACGCTCTTTGCGATGCCGATCCGAACATTTCCAAAAAAGAGATGGTTCGTACGGTTATGGAACTCTATACCCATTCCATGGCACTCTATCACGGGCTCAATGAATTTTCCACGCAAAATGAACGCCATTCTCTTCGTATACAATTTAAAAACATACGCTATGGATTAGAATTTCTCCATGCAAGCGGACTGCTGGATCACCATGAGCTTCTCACCCAATGCAAAATGATTCAGACGGATTTGGGTGATATTCAGGATTTGTACAATCAAATTAGCTGGCTTGAGAAACTCGAAACAGAACTTCCAGCTTCAGAGTGTGCGCCGCTTCTGAGCAAGCGCAGAGAGAAATTAGCCCTTAGAGTTGCCACTGGATCGGCTTGATTCCCCAATGACTCAAATAGTCGTTGGTACGGCTAAAAGGTTTTGAACCGAAGAACCCTCTATACGATGAGAGAGGAGAAGGGTGAGGCGCTTTTAAAATTAGATGTTTATTCCCGTCAATCAATGCCGCCTTTTTTCCTGCTGGCGCACCCCATAGAATAAAAACAATATGTTCACGCTCATCACTGAGCGTTCGGATAACCTGATCGGTAAAACGTTCCCAACCCCTCTCTTTATGTGAAAACGGTTCGCCTGCGCGGACGGTAAGGAGGGTATTGAGGAGCAACACCCCCTCTTTAGCCCAATGACTTAAATCACCGCTTTTAGGATAGGGACATCCGATATCGCTTACCAGTTCTTTAAATATATTCTGAAGCGATGGGGGGAGCGGAATGCCGTTCTGAACGGAAAAAGAGAGCCCGTGCGCCTGAGATGGACCGTGATAGGGGTCTTGTCCCAAAATAACCGCTTTGACTGCATTAAAAGGGGTCGAGTTAAACGCATTAAAAATATGGTTCCCCTGAGGAAAAACGGTATAGTTTTTTTTCTCTTCAACTAAAAAAGCTTTGAGTTCTTCCATGTAGGGATGGGTAAATTCGCTTTTGAGAGCCTCTTTCCAGCTCTCATGGATCATCGGCTGTACACCCACCGTGTTACTTTAGAATGTCATCTTCGAAAATGACCATTTCATAAATACTCCGCTTTGTCACCAGCGATTTTTCCGGAGGTACACCCGAACTGCTTCGCATACGGGAAACTTCCGAGCGGAGTTCGGAAAGTTCATTTTCCATCATCTCCATTTTATCTTTGAGACGCATTACAACGTCTACCCCGGCAAGATTAACACCCAGTTCCCGGGTAAGACGGAGAATCGTTTTGATCTTTTCAATATCGCGCTGTGAATATAAACGGATACGTCCGTCAGAGCGGGAAGGAGCTATCAAATTTTCACGTTCATACTGACGAAGGGTTTGGGGATGAATATCCAGTATCTTCGCAACAATGCTTATCATATAAACCGGTTCGTCATAATGGTGCATGTTCTACTCTCCTTGGGGAAGTGTTTTTTTCATCATTTCGACCAGTTCAGGGTCGATTTTATCAACGGCCGGCAATACAATGTTGGCTTTGAGATACAAATCGCCCCGTACGTTGGTTTGACGGTTCAAAACTCCCATCTCTTTGAGCCGAAAACGCTGAGCATTTTTCGTATTTTCGGGAACTTTTAGCGTTACCTCTTTCTCCAATGTCTGAACACTCACTTTACCGCCGAAGAGGGCGGCATAGAGGGGAACATTGAAGGTTTTAATCAGATTGTCCCCTTCACGCTCATACTCGGGATTAGGGGCGATATCGATTCGCAAATACAAATCACCCACTTGATTTCCGGCACGTTTGCCTTTGCCGCGGACGCGCAGTTTCTCGCCGCTTTTTATGCCGGCAGGGATTTTGATATCAAAGCTTTCGCCAGAGAGGCTGATACTGTGTTTTCCGCCGAGAACCGCTACCACAAACGGTACCGTAACATTGGCATCGATATCAAGGTTCATCCCTCCACCACCGAAGCCGCCGCCAAAACCGCCGCCGCCGCCAAAACCGCCAAATCCGCCGCCTCCGAAACCGCCGCCGCCCTGACCGAAAATGTTACGGAGAATATCGTCCAAATCGACATTCCCACCCTGTCCTCGGGCAAAATCATGAAAATTCTGCCCGCCGAACATCGAGTCTCCGAATTGATCATATTTAGCCCGTTTCTCTTTATCGCTCAATACCTCATAGGCTGCATTGATCTCTTTGAATTTTTCTTCCGCTTTTGGATCTTTATTCACATCCGGATGGTACTGCCGTGCCAATTTCCGATACGCTTTTTTAATTTCGGCTTCGCTTGCTCCCGGTGCAACTTCGAGAGTCGTATATAAACTTTTTGACATTCTAAAATCCTATTCAAATTATGTAGCTTTATCTATCAAAAATTATAGCATATAAGTTGAGTCAAAATCAATCAAGTTTAAAATGAAATTTCGATGTATCGGGAGGTAAAAGGGATTTCACCTTGCGTCACTTAGACGCAATAGTATTTATACAAATGCAAACCATTATGTTTTATTAAATACTATTTACAAGCCGTAAATTGTGCTTCACACTAACTTCACACACAATCCTTATAATACCCGCTTTCTTATCTTACCTCGAAGGAGCGTATTTGCCTATATCCCGATACGGTATGCTGTTACTGCTTATAATCCCTCCCCTCTTTGGAGAGACGTTGAGTTTTAACACGGCCGCTGAACAATTTTTACAACACAATTATGATCTTCAAATTGCCAAAAGGGAAACCGGTAATCCGCTTCGGATAAATTCAGGGCAATTTTAATGACCGGACTTACCGCTTCCATCGGGCTCTTGCCGGCAACCCTGGCTACCGGAGTAGGTTCGCAGGTTCAAAAACCGCTGGCGATTGTCGTAGTCGGGGGGATGCTGATCGGAACGTTTATTTTATTGATGCTCATGCCGGCACTTTTACACTATGTAAAACGCAAACACTATTAAGCGGGGAAAAAGTCCCCCTCCTACCGAGGGGGGAGAGAAGGAGATCGGCTCGTGTGCCGATACAGAGGATCCTAGTGTAAAAAGTGGCGGATTCCGGTGAAATAAAGCGATATTCCGTGCTCGTCCGCTGCCGCGATGACTTCCTCATCGCGTACCGAACCGCCCGGCTGGATAACGGTTTTAACCCCTGCTCCCGCTGCCGCGTCGATCGAATCGCGAAACGGGAAGAACGCTTCGGAAGCCAGCGCTGAACCGCTCACATCCAAGCCCATTTCTTCGGCTTTTTTGAGGGCGCAGCGGGCTGCATCGACACGAGACGTCATCCCCATACCGACCGCTACCATGGCAGAATCTTTAACATAAACAACGCAGTTTGATTTGGTGAGTGACGCCACTTTGTAAGCGATCTCAGCATCTTTCAGCTCTTGGGCCGAAGCGGTGTGCTTGGTAACCAATTTTGCATTTTTGACTTCATCTTCACCGACACGGTCCGCATCCTGGAAAACGAATCCGCCGTCGATATGTTTGAAATCGATAGCATCGTTACTGAGGGTAATGCGCTCAGCTCCGTATTCGAAGAGTTTGAGACGTTTTTTCGATTCGAATACCGCCAATGCCTCTTCGTCGATTTGCCCCGCAATAATCACTTCGAGAAACATTTCGTTCATTTTTTCCGCCAACGCTTTCGTCACGACGCCGTTGACCGCTACGACACCGCCGAATGCCGAAATCGGATCGCATTTAAGCGCTTCGGTATACGCATCGAGAAGATTGTCACGGATCGCAAAGCCGCACGGATTGCCGTGTTTGACGATACAAATCGCATTTTCATCCCCGAACGCCGCCGCAATTTTGACCGCACCGCTGATGTCAGTCAGGTTATTGAAACTTGCTTCCCCTTTGAGGGTTTTGAAGTTTTGGCTGAAGAAAGTATCAAATTCGTACAATCCCCCTTTTTGATGCGGGTTTTCGCCGTAACGGGTATCCATCACTTTGTTTCCGACGATGAACTGTTTGTTCCCCATGCCGTTGTTAAAACGTTTGTTCATATAGTTGGCGATCATAGAGTCGTACGCTGCCGTGTGCTCGTATGCTTTGATCATCAAATCGCGGCGGAATTCCACCGTATTTTCGTTGTTTTGGATCGCATTCAATACCAATGAATAGTCTGACGGATCGGTCAGGATGATGACGCTGTCGAAGTTTTTCGCCGCAGAGCGTACCATTGCCGGTCCCCCGATATCGATATTTTCGATAATCTCTTCGAAATCGTCGGTTTTTTCGATCGTCGCTTTGAACGGATAGAGGTTAACACACACCAAATCGATCGCTTCGACACCGAGTTCCACCGCTTGATCGAGGTGGGATTGTTTGTCGCGTCGATGCAAGATTCCGCCGTGGATATACGGGTTAAGGGTTTTAACACGCCCTTCGAAACACTCAGGGAATTTGGTCACCTCATCGATTTCGATCGCACTTACACCCGCATCACGCAACATTTTGTACGTTCCGCCCGTAGAGATGATTTGATAGTCCAAACCGATAAGAGATTTGGCAAATTCAACGATGTTGCTTTTATCGCTGACGCTGAGCAGTGCACGCTTCATGCAGTTCCTTTGATTGGGATTCAACCCGTAATTTAATGGCAGAATTGTAACAAATGGTGGTTTAGGGGAAGGTAAATTGAGGTAAAATTATTCCATGCAAGCGTACACTCACCCCTTTCCCCCTATCCTCGACCACAACACCCGTGTTCTTTTTCTCGGGAGTTTCCCCAGTATCGCGTCGTTCGAGCAGGCTTTTTATTATGCCCATCCGCGCAACGCGTTTTGGCCGATCCTCGAAGCCATTTTTGATGTACGTCTGGAAACCAATGAGGCGAAAAAAACATTTTGTCTGGAAAAAGGGATCGGGTTATGGGACGTCATAGGAAGCTGTGAGCGGAACAACTCCAGCGATACGAATCTGAAAAACTGTATCCCGAACGATTTTGAAAAGCTCTTGCGTGAGTATCCTCACATCCGGGCACTCGGTTTTACGGGAAAAAAAAGTTTTGACCTGTTTCACAAACATTTCAGTGAGTTGAAGGTCGAGAAGGTATTGCTCCCTTCCACTTCACCCGCCCATGCGGCGATGAAATACGGAGAAAAAAAAAGGGTGTATGAAGCTTTTATGAGTAAGTTTTTAACTGCTTAAAACCTGCTCAAAAATATTTTTTGCCGTCTTCCAGCGGTCCCCTTTGGCGTTCATCATAACGATCACGCAATCGTGGCCGTCTTTTTTCGCCCGGGCGATCAGACAGGCTCCCGCTTTGGCGGTGTAGCCCGTTTTTACCCCTACGGCGTATTCATATCGGGTCAAGAGACGGTTATGGGTATAGGCGAAAAATTCCCGATGAGTATTGAGTGAGTAATAGGTATATTTATCGATACGGCTAATCTCATTGAATTTCTTATTTTTAATCGCGTATTCGGTCATTTTCAAAAGATCTTTCGGAGTCGAATAATGTTCTTTGTTATCGTAGCCGCACGGGTTGGCAAATCGTGTATGCCCCATTCCGATCTTTTTTGCCTTGGCATTCATCATTTCGACAAAATGTTCTTCCGTCCCCCCTATGGCAATTGCAATCGCTTTTGCGGCATCGTTATCCGATTTAATCATCGCCGCTTTGCATAAATCTTCCATACGGATAACATCACCCCGTTTGTAACCTGCGATTGTCGGTTCGACTTGCGTCATCTCACGCGTAATGGTGACCGAACGGTTCAGATTTCCCTGTTCTATCGCCAACAGCACCGTCATCACTTTGGTCAAACTCGCCGGATGGAGCTCTTTAAAAGGCTCTTTGGCATAAAGCATCTGCTTTGAGGTCATGTCTTTAACCAGTAACGCCTCCACGTCGAGATTATTCAACTCTTTCTTATCGATTGCGGCAAACAGACTCACCGACCCTATCAGACATAATGAGGCTAATATTTTAATCATTGATCGTTCTTCTCCCTTTATCATAGAGCCTTAGAAAGCAAACGATGTACCAATAGCTTATGGGTTTTGAGGTTCCTACAAAAGCGGTATACCCATCCGCGCATCATCATGACGGCATGAGCATAACCATCCTATCGGTTCTATTGGTGAGGGATACGCTTTAAAACGTATGGGTATCGTGGGCACCGAGTTCTATCGTATAGTTAAGCAGTACTTCGTGAACGGTTTTCAGTTCCGTACCGATTATTTTAGAATGGTCCTGATTGTATTGGAACCGAAATCGGGAATGTTCAAACGGTTCATACTCTAGTTTGAGGGTTGTACGATTTAGATTATCGGGTAGTCCGGCACTGTTTTTATTGAGGCTATCATAACGAATCCCCGCCGCCCAATTCTGATCGAACGTGTATAGGAGTTCGCTGTAATATCCTGACTGCTTTTGAGTTAGCGTACCCATATCTTTATTCCGCTGCATCCATTCGTTCTGCCATACCAATGTGCCGTACTCTCCCAAGGGATAGGCGAGTGTCAAATCGACCCCGTAAATCTGTGTGTTTCCATACGTTGTAAAACTATCCGCGATCAGGTCTCCGGCGCTGTCTACATTCTGCACCTGTGATTTTCCCCGAGCATAGTTCACACCGGACAACAGGGTCGAATCTCCGAAATCGCTGCGGGTTTTGAGATATCCGACGACCGTCGATGCCGACTCTTTGGCACTGAACCCCTGGTTGGAATTGCCGTTAAAGAGTTCTAAACCCGCCTTGAGATAGATCGGTATCGGTACCGTCCACTGCAACTGCGCCCCTTCGCCGCCCAAAGCTTCAGGACCGAAAAATACCGCATTGATTAATTCCTGATCCTCAAAATTCCATGCATGGTGATGTTTTTCATTCACTTGTCCAAAAGCACTTTTAAATTTTCCGGCTTTAAAGCGTAACCCGTAATCCAGTGTTTTAGTAATAAAATTCGCCTCTTCGATTTCCATCGCACCATCTCCACGCACGTGAAAAAGTGCACCTGCATCCAGATAGGAACCGACAGAAGCGTTCATGGCCACTTCGGCATAATTAAAATTAAATCCCCGTTTGGAATTGTTCTGAATTTCCATCTCTCCGTATCCCGGGATAACGGCAGAAGCGAATTGCACGTTTGAAACATTTCGAGCCGTAAATCCACCGTTAAGGACTATTTCAATATCCGGGACATGTTCAGCGTGAGCCGAATGTTCTTTAGCCGGCGATTCGAGGATTTCTTCCTCTTCATTCCCCTTCGAAGGGTGCACTTTCTCAATATTAAGATGCTGTTGCATCTGCGATACTTGCCGTTGCAACGCTTCCATCTGCTGTTTTAACTGTTCCACTTCGGTATCGCCGGCGAATAACCCACCGGCACATACCAGTGAACATACGGTTTTTTTGACCATAGTCTCTCCGATAAAAATAAATAATGTTATAGAGTTTGGTTATTTTATAGTGTTACAGAAGGGGAGGGAGGTGCCCGAGCATCGGTAGCCGTATACGGACGTTTGTCTACGTCAACCGAATCGGGTTGGAAAATTTCCCCAAACCGGGGCAAGTTCAATCGAATCGGCTCAGTGACGGGAGCATCGGAACCGCTGGCTAAATCAAGTGCAATACATTTGATACAATGGGTATGTTCACCCGTATCATGGTGGATATGGGTGTTGGCAAAACTCATCGATGCCATAAACCATAATATCAATATCAAACGCAAGCGGATTATTTTCATCGTGCAATTATAGCTAATATTTCACACTCAATTTCGTTTCGTTATAATGGGTTATGCAAAGCGTATCTCCTGCCTCCATCGACATTGTCACAGAACCTTCCCGTACCCTCTTGTATTGCCGTGGAGAATGGACGTTGCCCTATTTAAAAACCGTAGAACGCCAGCTCGCCTCGCTTGTTCCCCGCTCCCTCATTGTATGGGATGTCAGCGGTGTCACCCGGCTCGATTCGGCCGGAATCGCCCTCTTTCAATTGACCAATCGCCATTTTGAAACTACGAATATTGCCTCCGAATTTATCGGCGTAAGCGAAACCCAAAACAAACTTTATCGCCTCCTGTATCCCCAAAAATCGGAAAAGGCCCCTCCGCAATCGCCCCCTTCTCCCCTTTATAGGTTAGGAATGAAGACCCATCATATCCTTTTAGGGATCGGAAATTTTTTAGCCTTTTTGGGTGAAGCGTTCGTCTTATTATTCTCCACTCTGATTCATCCCGGCCGTATCCGTTACCGTTCCATCGTGGCTAACATCTTTACGACCGGAGCCGAAGCGTTGCCGATAATTGCCGTCAGCGCATTTTTAATCGGCGTAGTCGTCGCCTATCAGAGTATTGTACAGCTCCAAAAATTCGGTGCCGACATTTTCATTGTCGATATGATCGGGATATCGCTTACCCGGGAACTGGCTCCCCTTATCACCGCAATCGTCGTAGCCGGGAGGAGCGGTTCGGCATTCACCGCCCAAATCGGGACCATGAAAATGACCCAGGAAATCGATGCGATGAAAACGATGGGGTTTGATCCTATTGTCTTTTTGGTCTGGCCCCGTGTCTTCGCCTTGATGATTGCCATGCCTTTGCTGATCTTTTTTGCCGATATGGTCGGTATTTTCGGGGGGATGGTGATTGCCCAGATACAAACCCATTTGAGTTATATCGAATTCATTAACCGCCTGCAATCAACCCTGCATCTCAAACATTACCTCATCGGTATTGTCAAAGGGCCGTTTTTTGCCTTTTTGATCGCCATATCCAGCACCTATCGGGGATTTCAAGTCTCTTCGAATACCGAAAGCATCGGTCTGAATACGACGCAAAGCGTTGTCAACGCCATTTTTCTCGTGATTGCCTGCGATGCCCTTTTCTCTATTTTACTTACGCAGTTAAAATTATGAAACCGGTCATTCAAGCAAAAAACATTACAACGACACTGGGAGGGAACCTTATCCACGACCGTGTCAATTTCACTGTTTATGAACATGAGATCTACGCCTTTTTAGGGGGGAGCGGATCAGGGAAATCGACCCTTCTTCGGGAGATGATTCTTCTTCAACAACCCCAAAGCGGCAGCCTAAACGTCTTAGGGTACGATTTACAGACGCTAAGCTCTTCCGATGCCCAGGAACTCCGTCGACGATGGGGGGTTTTGTTTCAATCCGGTGCCCTTTTTTCATCCCTTAGCGTAGGGGAAAATATTGCCATGCTGTACCGTGAATACACCGACCTCTCGACCGCTTTGATTGATGAGCTCGTCTCACTCAAAATCGATCTCGTCGGGCTCCCTTCCCATGCACGCCATCTTTACCCCGCACAGCTCAGCGGGGGGATGATCAAACGTGCCGCTCTTGCCCGAGCCCTCGCACTCGATCCTAAACTCCTGTTTTTAGACGAACCCACATCCGGTCTCGATCCTCTGAGCTCACGCCAATTTGACACACTGATCCGACAGTTACGGGATCTTTTAGGTCTAACCGTTGTCATGGTGACCCATGATTTGGATACTATACACCATATCGTTGACCGTTTTTCGTTATTGGGTGAAAAAAAGGTGATTGCCGAAGGTACTTTGGATGAAGTGCTACGTATCGATCATCCTATAGTCGATTATTTCTTTCAAAAGGGATCTCATGGAATCAAAAGTTAACTACACGGTCGTAGGAATTTTTGTCCTCGTCTTGGCCATGGCGCTCATCTCTTTTGCATTTTGGCTCGGAAAATACAACAAAGATGACCGTTATTACGCCCGTTATTATCTCTATGTCACCGAATCGGTATCGGGGCTTGCCCCCGAAGCCTCCGTAAAATTTCACGGTGTCGATGTAGGGAAAGTCGAATCGATCCGGATTAATCCCAATAACAGCGAAGAGGTCGAACTCGTTTTAAAAATCAAAAAAGAGACCCCTATCCGCACCGATTCAACGGCACTCCTGAAATTTTACGGAATTACCGGATTGGCCTTTATCGAAATCATCGGCGGTTCCAAAAATGCCCCCCTCCTAAAAACCTCAGCCAAAGAATACGCAATCATTCCAACCTCACCCTCACTAATTAAACGGCTGGATGAGTCGCTCAGTAGTGTAGCGTCAAAACTCTCCGCAACCCTCGATCGTACCGATCGGGTATTTAGCAACCGCAATATCAACAATCTTGCACAATCGTTGGAACATCTTCGCTCTCTGACAGCCCAGATTGACGGGTATCAAGGGGAGATCAAACACCTGATAGAGCAGACCTCAGCCACGGAAACAAAGGCGACCGAAACATTCGATGTCATCAAAGAATCCGCCCTCACTATCAAAACGACTACCGGCAACATCGATACGTTGACGCAAACGAAAATAACGGCGCTCATAGAATCGCTTGCGGCAACTTCGCGCGAAAGCCATGCACTGATCCAAAAAATAGAATCTACGGTAGATCGCGGGGATTATAATATTCAATCGGCGAGCGCACCCGCTTCCGCGCAGCTTAATGCGCTCATGGTTCAGATGCAGGTCCTTTCCGATGAGATGGAATCTACGTTACGCAGCTTGCGTGAAAGTCCATCAGATATCCTTTTCAAAAAATCCGCCCCCAACCCGGGCCCAGGAGAATAACTATGACCCTGCTCTCTCTGATTTTTCCCGCATCAATGCTCATCCTCCTGGGATGTTCCACGGCTATTGCCCCCTCCATTCATGAATACACTATTTATTCCCCGCACGAGGCTCACCCTTCAATGGTTGCCCGTTCTTCCAAAGCCCTTCGTATCGCCGCGACTAAAAGCGTCCCGTCGTTACTCTCTAAACACATCTATTATTTACGCCCTTCCGGGGAGAGCGGTCACTATCTCTACAGCCGATGGAGCGATATCCCCCCTGTTTTGATTGAGCGTAATTTACACACCTTATTGGAAGAAAAGGCCCTTTTTTCAGCCCTACTTACCTCAGGATCGCACGCCAATGCCGAGTGGATACTCGAATCCGATCTCAGCGCTTTTTATCACCGCTTTGATAGCCGGGGAAACTCTCAGGCAGTGATAGATATGACATACCGCCTGATCGATTCCGGAACCAAACGGCTTATTGCCTCAAAACGGTTTCTCATAACGCCCCCTTCGCCGACCGAAGACGCCCCAGGAGGGGTAAAGGCTCTGACTCAGGCGACGAATGAACTCACAGAACAATGTACCCTCTGGTTGGCGGAGCAGATCAAAAATAATCCGTAAACTGCTTTATCCGCGAATATGGACGATCTGTTTAAAAGCGCGCTCAAACGTAGGATAAAGAAACGAAAACCCTTTCTCTTGGAGAAGGCGGGGATAGACCTCTTTGGATTCCAGCATTACAATCGACCCTTCTCCGAAAATCAGTTTCACCAGCCAGGCGGGTAGATCAAATACAACAGGCCGGTTCAAAACCCTCCCCATCACTTTCGTCTGTTCCAAATTGCTGATCGGTTCAGGTGAAGTAAAATTCACAACGCCGCGAATCGACTTCTCCTCGATCACAAAAGCTGCCGCACGGATCAAATCTTCCAAATGGATCCAGGAAATCATCTGAAATCCATCCCCCATTTTTCCGCCCAGTCCGAATTTAAAAGGGGGTAGCATTTGAGCCATAGCGCCCCCTCCCTCTCCGTATACCACGCCAAAACGCATCGTACATACGCGGGTACGATCCGAGTCTCCCTTCATCGCGGCATTTTCCCAGTCACGGACCAACACGCTTAAAAAATCTTCTCCGTAATGGTGCGAATACTCATCATGCTGATGATAGGCATCGTATATTCCGACGGCAGAAGCATTTAAAAAGGTAGATGGGGGATTGTCACATAGTTCAAGGGCCTGCACCAATGCGGAAGTTGTCTCTAAACGGCTTTGACGCAAAAGCGATTTGTACTTTTGAGTCCATCGGCCCAATATATTCGCCCCTGCCAGGTTGATCAGGACATCACTCCCCTCAATTGTATCTTTGATCTGTTGAAGCGGAACCGAGGTGCGGACGCTTAAAGCGATAACACTATCCCCTCTTTCCTCAAAAAAACGCTTGAGCCCGCTTCCGACGAATCCGCTCATTCCGCATATGGCTATTTTCATCTTTTCAACCCTTCTCTATCTTATCAAATGATTGTAGCTTAATGGGTGCATGTTAGGATTAAAGATATAATTGATTTTCATCTTTAATTTTAATCTTATAGAGGAAAATACGATGTTGTACCATCTCTTTGTCTATGCCCCATCCGTTGATGCCGAAACAATCAAAGATGCCCTGTTCGCAGCTGGTGCCGGCCGTTACCAAAACTATGACCGATGCAGTTGGGAATGCTCCGGAACGGGGCAATTTAGGCCTCTGGAAGGGTCAAATCCGTTTCTGGGGCATCACAATATCGAGGAAAAAGTTGAGGAAATAAAAATAGAGATGATCTGTGAAACGGCTTCTCTAAAAAAGGTATTGGAAACATTGATTGAAGTACACCCGTATGAAGAACCGGCTTATGGAGTGATCGAAGTTAAAACGTTGAAAGATTTTTAGATATTCCCCGACAGGGGGAATAAGGTGGCATCAGCCGCAAGAAGGGACATTGCCTGAATCAGAACCGTATTCAAACAAGAAATCTCGTAAATCTTGTGATTGAGATTTAAACATTTCACCGTTAAAAAACGCTGCAGATTTATCATTAGCATGAGCTTTAATGATTTTTTCTCCGTTGTTTGCGAATAGCTCATCCCATTCGTCTTGTGTATGCATAGCGGCACCTTTTGTACCGTTACCATGACAATTTTTACAGGTTTTCAAATAGGCCTTCTGACCTTTTTTGATATCTGCAGAGGCTGTTGTACTCATCATACCAACAGCAACGATAGCCGCCAAGAAACATGAAGTTGATTTTTTCATGCAGTTCTCCTTCGAAAATTTTTAGATTAAGACACCTTCAACATTTTCGAAAAAAAGGTGAAGGTGTCTTCAAACGCCTTAATAATATCGGATAAAGGATAAACGAACGTTTAATAAGGAGAAATTTGATCTTTATTTTTATTTTTCTATCAAAAATGTATCAAACTCTCCCATCTTATTCGTCGTTTTCTCCCCCTTCTTCCTCTTTTTGCATTCCGACTTTTACCTCTTGGCGAATTTTATCCTGACGGATTTTTCGGTACGCTTTATACTGTGCTTTCGTCAAATCTTCACCGCTCAAACCCACTTCAGCGCCGATCTCTTCGACTGAAAGTCCCGCTTCGTTCATCATAATCATCCGAAATTCTTTCTTGGTGAGATGACGTTTAAGCGATGCGTACAACAAACGTTCGTCATCTCCGATCTCGACCGCACTGCACTCATACAACCGGGCCAATACTTCACGAATCGTTTTATCGGGGTTGTAACGCAACCATAATGAATTTTCTAACATTTTTCTTTCCTTTCAATAGACACGAACTTGATCCGAACGATGGGTACGGATAGTTCTGCTTTTCATGAGTTTCCTCAACCTGCCTCTACCGGCAACATCCCCTGCCTATCCGTTATGCTTAAGCGAATACTTTGGTAATAATCTGGGTAAGATCTTTCGTATCGACGATGACATTCGCCTCTTTCTTCAGAATCTCTTTGGCGCAAAACGCGACACGGGTCCCCGCATGAGCGAACATCGAACGGTCGTTGGCTCCGTCGCCGACAACCATCGTCTCCTCTTCGGTGATTCCGAAAAGTGCCTGCAACCGCTTAAGCATATCCCCCTTCGAGAAATCAAACATCATATCTCCGCCGACGAGTCCGGTGAGTTTTCCGTGTTTTTCATGCAATACGTTGGAAAAATCGGCATCATACCCCAAAATATCTTTTGCGTATGAGGTTGCACTTCGGAAACCGCCGCTAAAACAAACGACTTTAATGCCCCGTTCTTTGAGTGCGGCTATCGTCTCAACGGCTCCGGGCATATAGGGGAGATTATGACAGATATGTTCTACTTTAGAGAATTCCAACCCTTTAAGCAAACCGACCCGTTGCTGTAGCGATTGAAAAAAATCGAGTTCACCGTTCATGGCCCGTTCCGTAATCGCGGAAACCTCTTCCCCTATTCCCAATGCTTCAGCAAAAAAATCGATGGTCTCGCCATCCATAAGCGTTGAATCAAAATCAAATACTGCTAACTTAATCAAAAGATACTATCCTCTTTGTTATAATGACGCAATTATATCCAAGGGCACCTTTTGTTCGAATCATTTATCCACAAACTCCGTCACGGAACCTATATCACACTGGAAACCACCCCTTCACGGTCGGCACAATTTGCCCCGACAATCGAAAAGATTGCGGCATTGGGTCTGGATAAACTGGTGGACGGTTTCAGTACTACCGACAACCCTTTGGCTAAATTAAAATATAACGCCCTTTTTGCGGCCGTAAGACTGCAGGATCGTTTTTCCCTTCCGGCACTCGCCACCATGACCATGCGTGACCGTAACCGTATCGCCCTTCAATCCGATCTGCTCGGCTCCAATGAGTCGAATGTCCGGGCTATCCTTGCCATTACCGGTGACAGCGCACACTACTCCGATCAGCCGCATGCGAAAGGGGTATTTGAAGGCAACAGCAACCTTCTCCTGGACATCATTTCGACGTTAAACCGCGGCGTCGATTTGGCCGAGCAAAAACTGATCGCTCCTCCTGCACCGATTTACCCTTTTGCCGTTATCGATTCCTATTCCAAAAACAGTGTTTCCTTGCAAAAGAAAATGGCTAAAAAAGTAGCCCACGGGGCGATAGGAATTATTACACAGCCCGTTTATGATCTTGAAATTGCAACCAAACTGCTCGAAATGATGGCCGAAGCGAACGGAGCGTCCCCGCATGAGGAGAAATGTACCCTCATCCTCGGATTTTTTCCGATTACCAAACTCCGAACGGCACGTTTTCTTGATGAAAACGTCCCCGGCATCCATGTACCGCACCATTGGGTCGAAGCGTTGGAAAAAGCATCACTGGTAAGTCCGGAAGAGGAATATCGGGTAGGATTTGAACTGAGCAAGACTCTTTTCGAAGAGCTCAAAGCGCTCCATCCGAAAATACATATTATGACCGCCAACCAATTCGAATTGGCCAAAGCTATTTTAATCTAGCCCCTTGGGAGGCAGATTACTGAAGGTAATCTGATTCTACAGGTTTGACAGGCTTTTGCGGAAGTGTTCTTACCGGAGCGATGCACGTAGCGTTACAAATAGCAAGCTTTTCTTGATCGGCAAAATACCCTTTATACCCTCCGTGTTTTTCGGTACATTTTTTTGTGCAAAGGTCCGATTCGACGACATCAGCCTTTTTCTGCTGTTCAACGGCGGCAACCTCTTTCTCATAATTGGCTAATTTTGTTTTATAGTCTGCAATCGCTTTCTCATAGCGGTTTTTTCGTTCATCTAATATTTTTAGGAGAGATTCTGTTTTCGTTTTTCCGATGAGATCGTATAAAAATTCGTTGAATTGAGGCTGTTTTACCCATTGGGCAATATTCGGCAGTTTTTCCAACATCTCCGGCTCTGCCAAATTATGTTTGGAAAGATCTTTGATCCCCTCCTTCATCGCTCCGATATTATCACCGACAGCGACGATATTGGCCCTTTTCGTATAAATATCGATGAGATCCGGATCAGCGTCCTGTGCTTTTTGCAAACTGGCCAAAGCATCCGCACCGCTTTGGGATTCCGCCTTTTTCACATGGCTTTTTGCAATCTCGATTAACGTCGGCGTGATCTCTTGAAGCAAGCTGTTTGCCTTGTCGAAAACAGGGCCACTGATACCCGATGCCTTGATTTGTCGCAACAATCGTGCCGCATCCACCGGTTGAGTAAGGCGGGTTACATGCAGTTCAGCCGCTTTCAACGCTGCTTCAGGGCTCTCATTTCCGATATTCCATGCCTCTTCATACAGACGTGCCGCTTTTCCGACCAACCCTTCTGAGAGGGCATTATCGGCATTTTGGATTTGACGATAGGTTTTAAGGGTAAGCGCTACTTTCTCGATTTCCCCTTTATTCCCCGCCGGAACCAGTACTTTCGCTTTATTAAGTGCCAACTCCGCATTATCAAGTTTGCCGATGCTGATATAGGCCAAAGCCGTATAATAGTACCCTTTGTAATCCGTCGGATTCGCCAAAACCGCTTCATCCGCCGCTTTCAATGCTTCAGATGGCTGATTGGAACCCAATTGATCCCGCGCCTGGGTAATCAGCGTCTCATAATCTGCGGCATAAACAAAATTCAAACTGCCAACCATAAATGAGAGCCATATTATTTTTGATACGGAGCCGTACCCTTTATCCGATATAGATGCCATTTTAATGCTGCCTTTTCTTTATTAGATTGCTTTTATGCCGATAGCATAGCGTTCCTGGGAAGTTTATTGTTCCTCTAACATTCTGTCCATCAGAATAAATAATTCATGCGATGCTTTTTCCATCTCTTCGAAATTGGCGATAATCGCTTCGGTATGCCCGATGCAATCACCTTTATGGACAAATTCGAGGTTTTTATTCGCTTTGGTATGCACGAGTGCATGAGGCTCGCGTAATTGCGGATAGCTGCTGGTTTTGCCAAAACGGCGTTTCCCCTCATCATCATACCATTTCCCCATACGGCATTGGTGCGAATCCATTATATCAAGTTGTTGCTCACATCTCATAATACTGTTATACGCACGCGATTTGTAGAGGATGTGATCAATCTTCGCCAATACGACGAAAACACTGTTCTCCATCCGATACGATGAATCCACGATACGCGAAGAGCTTTCATTCAAATGGATCAGCGTCTCTTCGAAATTATTAATCTTTTCACTCGAACTCTCTACGACGCTGTTCATCTCTTCGGCACTGGCTTGAATATCGCTCATGTCCTGCTGCAAGGAGTTGATGGAGACCGAAATCTCGCCGGTTGCTTTATGGGTGCGTTCCGCCAACTTGCGCACTTCATCGGCAACAACCGCAAAGCCGCGCCCGTGTTCTCCGGCGCGGGCCGCTTCAATCGCTGCATTCAGAGCCAATAAGTTCGTTTGATCGGCAATATCGGTAATCAAACGGATAATCGAAGTGATTTCAACGGTACGGCTGGCAATATGACTGATTGCATCGTTGTTGTTGCTCACTTTTTCGGTCAACATCCCAAGATCAGCGACAATGTCACCGATCGTTTGACGGCTGTCATCGGCAAGAGTCGCCGCATCTTTCGTAGCCGAAGTCACTTGTTTGAGATTTTGGATGTTATGGTTCAAATCTGTTTGGATGACGCTTAAGCTTTCGGTTACCTGGATATTGAGACGGCTTAGTTCCGCATTCAGCGCATCACGCCGTTTTTTATGTTCCTGATCTTCCATGATCGCGATACTCTCACCTACCCGCGCAATCGCATCGACGAAAGCCCCATGCATCCCTTCGTCACTGATGCGACGGGAAAAATCCCCGGCCGTCGCATTGGCGATAGAGGTATTAATCTGAACAATAAAATTCTCGATCTGTTTGAGAAGCTGCTGCAGTGCCTCGGCCATAATCCCAAGCTCCGTTCCCGGATAAGCATCAATATGGGTATTGGAAAAATTCCCCTCCGACACACGTTTGATAACCGACGTTAAACACTCCAAAGTCGTAACAATCGATTTTTGGACCAACGACGCAAACAGGAAAATCACGATTGCGACGATGAATCCGCATACAAGGACAAAAATTTTATAAAAACTGATTTCATTATGCAAATCGACCGAAGCATTTTCCAAAACCGCTTGCTGCAGTTTCACGACTTTTTCAAAATCATCTCGTGATGCATCGGCATAGGGGGTCAATTCTCTCTTATATTTAGCATAAATATCGTTACTGCTGATCGCTATTGCGTCACGATCGAGTCCGTTCATCATGGCATACGAGTTATCCAAAAACTGTGTCGTACTTGTTTTGGCATGAAGGAGAAGCGTGCGGGATTCTTCATCGTTAGAAATTTTTTCCAACTTTGCAAAAGCGCTGTTAATTCTATCTATACGCTCTTTTAATCTCTCCATATTTTTATCGTAACTGCCGCCGAGCATGATATCCCGGCTTGTTCGGCTTACGTAGTTCAGATCTTTTTCAATCTCTAAAGCCAGCAATGCCCCTTGCGTCGAATTGTTTTTAAGCTCATCGTATTTCGATTCTATACTGCTTAAAGCAAAAAAAACAAAAACCGATGCACCGATGACGGCAAATGTAGCGGCAATAACCAGATAACGCATCCGCTGACGGATACTCAGTTTGCTGAGTGTGTGAATAAGCATAAATAAACCTTTATAAAGCAGCTAAACGCTCACATGTGATTTTGAAATGGGATGGCATTATAATATTTTTTTCTATTTCTATCTACAATATCGACCATACCGCTTATGTTTTTCCCGATGCCGTATCCGATTCTACTCTACGCGTTGACAAGAATTGGATAAAATACCGTTAAAATCGAAGATAAGGATGTAGGTGTGTTGCACAAACAGATGACATCAATACGTTTAGACGGAGAGGATACGGCTCTCAAACGGCTTGAACTCCGAGCCTATTTTCACCAAAGCTATACGCTTTTTGAATCACTTTTTGAACTTTTGATCTCCGATGAAGTCTTTTACCGCCAATCCGAACCGACCCGCCATCCCATGATCTTTTATTTTGGCCATACCGCTATTTTCTACATTAATAAACTTGTGGCGTCCGGGGCATTAACCGAACGGATCAATCCCCATTTTGAAGCCCTGTTTGCCGTCGGTGTCGATGAAATGACCTGGGATGCGAGCAGTGACTCGCTTCAATGGCCCAGAGTGGATGAAGTTCGTCAATACCGGGCCCAAGTACGATCGTTAGTCGATCATTTGATCATGACGCTCCCTATGCAGTTGCCGATTACCCAAGAAAACCCTTTCTGGGCTATCTGGATGGGAATTGAACATGAACGGATCCATATCGAAACTTCCAGCGTGCTCCACCGCCAAATGCCCTTGGAATATGTCCGTTCCCACCCCGAATTTCCGATTTGTCCTTTGCAGGGTGAAACTCCCGAAAACAGCATGGTTGCTTTTGAGGGGAGGGAAATCTCCATGGGCAAAGGGGATGAAGATCACGGTTTTTACGGATGGGATAATGAATACGGCAACATGAACGGTTACGTGGATGATTTCCAAGTTTCCAAGTATCTGGTCAGCAACGGCGAATTTTTGGATTTTGTATCGGCAAACGGCTACACCACTCCCCGATGGTGGGACGATGAAGGGCTGAAATTTTTGGAGATCAAAAGAGCAACCTGTCCGCCGTTTTGGGTGCCGCAAGCGGATGGAAGCTATACGTTTCGAACGCTTACGGACGAAATTCCGATGCCTTACAATTGGCCGGTTGAAGTCAATGCTCTTGAAGCAGAAGCATTCTGCCGATGGAAAAGTGCACAGGAGGGTGAGATTTATCGTCTCCCGACCGAAGCCCAATGGCGTATAATGAGCGAAAGGGGAGGGATGGCCCAAGCGGTCTTCGACGATCGGCGTGCCAATATCAATCTCGCCCATTTTGCCTCTTCCGTTCCCGTAGATACCTTCGCCCATGGGGAGCTATATGACGTCGTCGGAAACGTATGGCAATGGACGCAAACCCAAATGGATGCCTATGAAGGGTTTGCAACGCATCCGTGGTACGACGATTTTTCGGAACCGACGTTTGACGGAAAACACAATTTGATCAAAGGGGGATCGTGGATTTCGACGGGCAATGAGATCCTTCTGGAATCGCGCTACGCGTTCCGCCGCCATTTTACTCAGCATGCCGGCTTTCGGTACGTCACCGGTGAGCACGAAGATGAAAATCAAAAATATGCGCGGATCGAACAAATGTACACCGAATGGAAAAAACGGTATGGATGAATTCGAGTTTATCGACCGAGCCTCTACCAACGCAGAAAAATACGTTCTCAGAAAAAAGCTGTTCGGGACGGAAGAAGTTCTCCCAATGTGGGTGGCCGATATGGATCTTGCCACACCTCAGTGTGTTCTTGATTCCGTACGCAAACGTCTCCTCCACCCCGTTATCGGGTATGAAATCATGCGTGACAAAGCCTATGACGCCCAAATAGCCTGGGTTGAAACCCATCACGCGTTTACCATGCAGCGGGAGTGGCTAAGCTACTCCCCCTCGGTGGTGGCTTCCATCGGATGTGCCATTCGGGCTTTGAGTGAAGAGGGGGATGAAGTCATAGTCATGGATCCTGTCTATCCCCCATTTTTTTCGATGGTTCAGGAAAACCGCCGTCGCCTTATCCGCCATCCGTTACGCCAAGACGATCAGGGAATATACCGTTTCGATAGCGCATTACTCCGTTCGCAGCTCACCCCCAAAACCAAACTATTACTGCTGTGTTCCCCCCATAATCCTATCGGAAGGGTGTGGAGCCGTGAAGAGCTGGAAACACTCGGCACCCTCTGTTTAGAAAACAATATTCGTATCATCAGCGATGAGATACATTCCGATATTGTCTATAAACCCCATCGACATACCCCTATAGCATCTCTATCCGCTGAACTTTTGGAAAACAGCGTCACCTTATTGGGACCGGGTAAAACGTTTAATATGGCGGGATTTTCCATCTCGACGGTTTCAATCCCTTCCAAAGATTTGCGCGATGCGTATGAGAAAGAGCGCAGACGCCTGCATTGGGGAGATGGTGCGGTGTTATCGCATGTCGCTTTGGAAACAGCCTATACCGATGGAACGGCTTGGCATCAAAAACTTTTAGAGCACCTGCAACACAATCGGCACGCGATCGAAACGTCTCTCTCAGCCCATCCGAAAATTGCCTTTCGCCAACCCGAGGCGACCTATCTCGCGTGGCTCGACTGCCGAGCTTTCGGGATGGGAGATCGGGAATTGAGAGATTTTTTTATTCAAAAGGCGGGACTTGGGCTCAGCCCCGGCCTAAGTTTCGGTAAAGAGGGATCGGGCTTCATGCGGCTTAATTTCGCCGTCTCTTCGGATAAACTCAACACGGCACTGCTTCAGTTAGAGAGGCTGTCTAATGGATAACAAGATCCTCTCTTTTATCGGCGAACACCATCTTTTGAGTTTGGCTACACAAGGGGAGCGCCTATGGTGCTGTTCTCTGTTTTACGCTTACGATCATAACCAACATGCGTTTGTCGTCGCATCGGAAGCGACTACCGAACATATGCTTAACGTATCCGCCAATAGCCGTGTAGCAGGGACGGTAGCACTGGAGACCAAAAGTGTAGGAAAAATTCAGGGGATTCAGTTTTCGGGCGAAATGCGCCTTTGTGACTCTTCTGCGTGTAACGAGCTTTATTTTAAAGCTTTCCCGTATGCCCGGGTTATGAACCCTACTTTATGGATCATAACGGTAGAAGAGATCAAGATGACCGATAATACCTTGGGATTCGGGAAGAAACTCAGTTGGAAGCGCCCTTCTTAGGGAGAAAAAAAGCACACGGCTGACCGCTTGAATTGAGGACAACCTGCGAGGGGATAAATTTGGATTTAAATCCGTATGCTTTGCATCCGTGAGGCTGATGTGCCTCCCACGTGACAAAATAGTAGCTACATTGATGACAGTTTATTTTTTGCATAGGCGAAAGTTTAGCGTATAATTCGTTTTTTTTAGAACCTAAATTTCGGATCAGTTCTCCCAATCTGAGGAAACTTTTAAAGGATAATAATGAATAAATTGCTGTGTATGCTTGAACTGCAACAAAAACTCAACGATGCGACCAACGGTACAGGGTGGGAAAAAGGGCTCACCAATCAAGGCAAAACAATCAATTGGCGCCGTTGTATCTACATGGAGTCGGCAGAGATGATCGATTCATTCGGCTGGAAGCACTGGAAAAGTATTGCCCAACCGACCGATTATGCCAATCTGCAGATCGAAATTGTCGATGTCTGGCATTTCGTTATGAGTCTGGTTCTTGAGTTTACCCACAACAACGGTGCCGAAACGGTTGAAGAGCTGGCCAAAAGAATGGCCCAAACTCCGGAATACCAAAAAATCAATACGCCGCTTCCGCTGAGCTTTGGGACGGATGATGCCTTGATGATTAAAATTGAAAACGTTATGCGCCTCTCCCTCATCCCCGTTTCACCTGAAATGATCGGGGCATTGATCGAAGAGTTTTTCGAATTGGCCCATTTAGGGGCACTGAATATCACCCAGCTATACCGCCTGTATGTCGGTAAAAATATTCTCAATCAATTCCGTCAGGATCACGGTTACAAAGAGGGGACGTACCTCAAAATTTGGAACGGCGAAGAAGATAATGCCGTCATGAAACAAGGGTGGGAAAACCATCCCGATATGACCCCTGACGCTTTATACGACCTACTGAAAGCGGCTTATCCGGCGTAAAGGGCGGTTTTTTCTTAGCGGTAGATCTGGGGAAATTCGCTTTTCCACCGCTTGTGACACCAAAACCATAATTTGGGGTATTGTGTAATCAGGCGCTCAAGGGCGTTAACCTGCTTCAAGGTAGCCTCGACGATCGCCTCTTGCGAATCCCCTTCTACCTCGATGGGATCTTCAAAGACAATCGTATACTCCTCTTCATCGTCGCTGACAATGTAAACGCCGACAATCGGAACGTTAAATTTTCCGGCAAGATGCGCAGCAGTAGAAGAGTGATAGGTCGGATGGGAAAAAAAATCGGCCAATACCCCATATTTGGCATTACTCGATTGATCCATCATCAACAAAACCGACCCGTTGTGTTTCAGGGTTTTTGCCATATGTTTCAAAGCACCGTTTTTTTCGGCTAAAGTCATCCGATGGGCTGAACGGGCTTCATACAGATAAGGGTCAAATTCTCGACGGCTAAACCCTTTATAGATGGAAGAGATAGGAGTCACCAGGGAAGATAAAGCCGCCCCGCCCAGTTCCCAATTCCCGAAATGTCCCGCAACAAAAACGATCCCTCTCCCCTGAGCCAGAATCGAATCCACAATCTGCCGATTTTGAAACCTCACTTTCTGCGCAATCTCTTCCGGGCCGTAACGACGGTTTTCCATCGTTTGAAGGATGTTCAAGGCCAGATTCCGATAGCAATACGCCGTTATTTCCCCCTTCTCTCGGGAGGACAATGTGCCGTTAAAAGCAAAGTCGAGATTTTGTTCTATCACTTTATTGCGTGCAAAAGCAACCCTATACGCGAGAGAAGCCAGTAACGTAAAAAGCCCTTTGCGCCAGCTGCGCGGCAAACGCATCAACACCGCATCCAAAAGTAAAAAAAGTCGAAAAAGAGTCATGAGAGTAGTTCCAGCGCTTTTTGAAGTACGATCTCAGGATCAATATCACGAATCGAAAAATCGTTCCGGTCTATTTTCAAAATATTGACGGCCGAAGGGGATTTAATGGCAATATTGATCGGTGTCGGAAAAATCATCCGCTCATTCGTCGGGCCGAAAAGGGTGATTGATGGACGGTTCATCGCCCAGCCCATATGGGTCGGACCGGTATCGTTTCCAATAATCAGATCACAATAGGAGATAAAACTGACCAGCTCGTTCAACCCCATTTTCGGAGCGATGATTGCATTGTTTGAATTTTCCGCAATCCATAAAGCATCTTGATGTTCAGCTTCGCTCCCCCAAATCAAATAGCATGGATAAGGGAGCATCGAGCACAAGGTAGCGAAACGCTCCTTCGGATAGCACTTGCTCGGCCATGAAGCACCGATTACGCAGGCGACGGCCTTGGTTTCGTGACTCAACCACTGAGGTCTTTCACCCGCCGGAAAAAGTACCTCTTTATGGAGAATAGCATCATTATCATAAGGGATATTAAGGGCTTCTGCAATCACCAAAACATTACGCTTGATCACTCCCATCTCATAAGGGATTGAGGATGTGGTATCGTAAAACCGGGCCGCGACCCCTTCTCGTGCGCTGTTACGGTCAAACCCGTGCACTTTCCCTCGTAACAATGAACAGACAACCGCCGATTTAAGCAACCCCTGCGCATCGATGATCTGATCGTAAGGTTCAAGTCCGCGCAATCTTTTTACAGTCTCTTTCAGTAAGCGGAAACTTCTGTTTTTTTTGATCCGTTTAAGGGGGACAAAAACAACGTCGTTAAGCAGAGGATGCCCCTGTAAAATCGGTCCAAATGCCTCTTCGACTATCCAATCGATCGTTGCTTCGGGATAATGTTTACGGATAATTTGTAAAATGACAGCCGTATTAATGATATCGCCCAATGCACTTAAGCGTACAATGGCTATTCGGAATTTTCGCGTATTCATAAGCGTAACTATAGCGCAACTAAGCTACAATTCCCCTCAATAATAATGTAAGAAAGGGGAGAAAATGGTAGTTCAAGATATCCAGCAATACGCAGAAATACGTCCTAAAGCCAGAGCCTATTTTTGCTACTTATTTCACAAAAATCTCCCGAACCACCTCCCCTCAGTCTCTGTGGAAACCCTTACCGCCCGTCTTCTTAAAATTCGGGGCGATCTTAAAGGGCTCGAAGCCGCATACATCCTTGATGCTGCCGGGGTCCAGGTTTCCCCCACCTATCTTAAAGTCGGTAAAAAAGAGGACGATATCGGCACCAGCCGTTCGACAAGGGCTTATTACTATCGAGCCATGCACGAGGGGCGATGTACCATAACCGATCCGTATCCTTCGCTGTTGAACGACGAACTGACCGTAACCGCTTCCGAACCTATCTTCGATGAGCACGGAGAAATCGTTTACGTAGCATGTATTGATATGCCTCTTGACGAAGTACTCAAAATTGCCCATCCCATGGCACTCGAATCGGTTGCGGGGCGCTTTTTCAGAATAGCATACGGCGCCTTTACCTTTGTCCTAGCCTTGGTCGCCCTCCTCCTTTTCGTCAAAGGGATCGAAGGGTTCCTGAGCTACGGAATGGGGCAATACGATAAAATTGAGATAAAAGATATTTTTGAAGCAACCATTTTACTGACTCTCTCATTGGCCATTCTTGATTTGGTCAAAACCCTTTTCGAAGAAGAAGTTCTGGGGCGGCACAGGGGGGATCCGGCTTCAAGCATTCATAAAACGATGGTCCGCTTTTTAGGATCGATCATCATAGCCCTCTCGATAGAGGCGTTGATGCTGGTCTTTAAATTTGCCATGACGGAACCTGCCATGATTGTAAATGCCATCTATATTATCGGAGGGGTTTCCATGCTCCTTGTCGGACTTGCCGTCTACATCCGTTTTACCAATTTAGGAGAGCGCCATTGATAGCTATCGTTGATTACAATATGGGCAACCTTGCCAGTGTTAAAAATGCATTTGATCTCTTAGGAGAGAAAGTCATCGTCGAATCCGACCCCGATAAATTGGCTTCGTATGACCGTATTATCCTACCCGGTGTAGGTGCTTTTGCCGATGCTATGGAACACCTCAAAGTTCGCGGAATGGACCAGGCCATACGTGAATATGCTTCAAGCGGAAAATATCTCCTCGGAATCTGTCTAGGGATGCAGCTTCTGTTCGAATCAAGTGAAGAGTTTGGGATCAACGAGGGTCTTGGATTGATTCAGGGACGGGTTGTGGCCTTTGACACAAGCCGTTTTACCCTTCCGTTAAAAGTCCCCCATATGGGATGGAACCGTATGTTTACCAATAACCATCCCCTCTTTGAAGGGTTGGATGAAGCCCATTATCTCTACTTTGTCCACTCATATCATGCCCTCTGTGCCAATGCCGATGAGAGTATCGGAGAGAGCATATACGGATACCGCTTTACCAGTGCGGTAGCCCACGAAAATGTCATGGGAATTCAACCCCATCCAGAAAAAAGCCACCAAAACGGTCTTAATATTCTTAAAAATTTCATCAACTTATAAAGGTTTTCAATGACTATTTTTCCTGCAATCGATCTTAAAGACGGAAAAGCGGTTCGTCTCACCAAAGGGGCTATGGAAAGTGCAAAAATTTATTCCGAAACCCCTTGGGAACTGGTAAAAACGTTTGAGGAGATGGGTGCGACATGGGTCCATTTGGTTGACTTAAACGGTGCATTTGCCGGAGAACCCAAAAATTTGGAACAAATCCGGGCAATCCGTGAAAATTGCAACGTCAAACTTCAGCTCGGCGGCGGTATACGGGATGAAGCGACCATTCAGCGTTATTTGGAATTAGGGATAGACCGACTTATTTTGGGGTCGATTGCCCTTCGTGATCCTGAATTTGTTAAAGCGATGGCGGCCAAATACCCGATTGTGGTCGGTATTGATGCGATTGACGGTTTCGTTGCCGTCGAGGGGTGGGGAGAAGTCAGTTCTATAAAAGCTACCGATTTAGCGCGTGCCTTTGCGGATGCGGGAGTTCAAGCGATTATTTGCACCGATGTCGGGCGAGACGGAACGCTTACCGGCGTTAATGTTGATTTTACCCTCGATATTGCCCGAGCTTCGGGAATACCGACCATTGCCAGCGGAGGAGTCAAAGATTCTGGAGACATCGAAGCCCTGCTTGCAAGCAAGGAAGTCTCCGGAGTTATCGTAGGAAAAGCGTTTTATGAGGGAAGGATTGACCTCAAACGCTTTTTTTAAACTTACCGCAAAGATGGATAGGTTATTATTGGGGATTTATTCCATTGTGACATTAAGAATCGACAAAAGGACATACTTTGAAATTATTAGTTGTAGATGACAGTTCGACGATGCGCCGTATCATTAAAAATACCCTCTCGCGCCTTGGATACGAGAATGTGCTAGAAGGTGAAGACGGTCTGCAAGGGTGGAATGTGCTTAATGAAAACCCTGATATGGGGATGCTGATTACCGACTGGAATATGCCGGAAATGAATGGTTTGGAATTGGTTAAGAAAGTGCGTGCGGATGCCCGTTTTACCGATCTCCCTATTATCATGGTAACTACCGAAGGGGGTAAAGCGGAAGTCATCACCGCATTAAAAGCCGGAGTGAATAACTATATCGTCAAGCCGTTTACCCCGCAAGTTTTAAAAGAAAAGCTTTCCGCTGTTCTCGGCACTGAGGCTTAATGCAAGATTACTATTACATGCTGGTGGTAAAACCATCATCGCATTTAGAATTATTCAGCGATTTTCTGGTTGATATCCTGCCTGTCGGATTCGAAGAGATCGAAGACGGGTTTATCATCCGCAGCGAAGAAGATTTAGAAACGGTATCGTGGGGAATTGAGCAGTTTTCAGAAGCATTGCAGCGCGCATTAGGCGAAGTAGTCGACGTCGAAATGACACTCACAAAAGAAAAAAACGATGATTGGATTGCCCAATATCAACAAGGGATCACCCCGATAGAAATCGAACCTTTCTATATCCATCCGACATGGGAAGCCCCTAAAGATGGATGGCTCAATATCGCCATAGATCCGGCATTGGCATTTGGAACCGGACATCACCCGACAACAGCTTCATGTTTGCGAGGGATAGCCAAATACGTCAAAGCCGGGGATGAAGTCATGGATGTCGGTTGCGGAAGCGGCATTCTGGCTATTGCGGCAATCAAAAAGGGGGCGACCGTCGATGCATGCGACACCGACCCCCTTTCAGTCGCCAATGCCATTGTCAATGCGGAACAAAATCACATTGCGTATCGCCGTTTGTGGGAAGGACCGATTAACGATACCGATGCGCAGTACGATGTTATTATTGCCAATATTGTTGCCGATGTCCTGGTTTTTATCGCTAGTGACCTGAAAAAACGGCTGCGTGAAAACGGAGTCCTAATTCTTTCGGGCATAATGGATAAGTATGAAGATAAAGTTCTTCGTGCCTACAAAAACTTCGACTTAACCGAACGCCTAGTCGAAAATGAATGGGTAACCCTGGTGGTAACTCAAAAAGGAACTAAATAATATGAATCAAAACGAACCGAATCCGGAAAAGAACAATAATTTTTTTAACAAAAACCCTTTAATCGCTTTTATCCTTTTTTCCATTGTCATTATCGTCTTGTTTAAAGCCGTCATCGGTGACGACAGCGATTTGGCCGGGAAAATAAACGGTCAAAACATCACCCGAACCCAAGAGATAACTTATGCCGATCTCAAGCGCCTCATTCGTGAAAAGCAGGTTGAAAAAGTCTCTATAGGGCAAACCTATATTCGGGCCATCGGCAATGACGGAAACGGCAATGTTGCCTATACGACACGAACGGTAGGGTATGATGAATCACTGATCAAAATGCTCGATGATAATAAGATCAACTACGTAGGCTTCAGTGAAAGCAACTGGTTTACCGAAATGTTCGGATGGCTCTTTCCCTTCTTGATTATCATTGCCATTTGGATGTTTTTTGCGGGGAGAATGCAAAAAAGCATGGGAGGCGGCATTTTAGGGATGGGGAATTCCAAAAAATTGATCAACTCCGAAAAACCGAAAACAAAATTTGATGACGTCGCAGGGGCACAGGAAGCAAAAGAAGAGGTTCTCGAAATTGTCGATTTCCTAAAATTTCCGGACCGCTATGTCGAACTTGGGGCCAAAATTCCCAAAGGGGTGTTACTCGTCGGTAGTCCGGGAACCGGTAAAACCTTATTGGCGAAAGCAGTCGCCGGAGAAGCGGAAGTCCCATTTTTCTCGGTTTCAGGATCAAGCTTTATCGAAATGTTCGTAGGGGTAGGTGCCGCAAGGGTACGTGATTTGTTCGAACAGGCTAAAAAAGATGCTCCGTCCATTATTTTTATCGATGAAATCGATGCAATCGGAAAAAGTCGTGCAGCCGGCGGCATGATGGGTGGAAACGATGAACGTGAACAAACCCTTAATCAGCTCTTAGCCGAGATGGACGGATTTGGGACCGATACACCGATTATTATCCTGGCCGCAACAAACCGTCCCGAAATTCTTGACCCTGCTCTCCTCCGTCCGGGACGGTTTGACCGTCAGGTTCTGGTTGACAAACCGGATTATCAAGGGCGGATAGATATCCTCAATGTCCATGTCAAAGGGGTTAAGCAAGACGCTGATGTCGACCTTGAAGAGATCGCCCGTCTGACTGCCGGATTGGCCGGTGCAGATTTGGCCAATATAGTCAATGAAGCGGCATTGCTTGCCGGTCGAAAAAGCCAAAAGACCGTTCGCCAAACCGATATGCGCGAAGCGGTCGAACGGGCAATTGCCGGTCTATCGAAAAAGAGCCGTCGTATCGATGAAAAAGAGAAACGGATCGTTGCGTATCATGAAAGCGGCCACGCCCTCTTGGCAGAAACGACCAAAGGGGCAAAAAAAGTCTCCAAAGTCTCTATCGTTCCGCGCGGTTTGGCAGCACTCGGATATACCCTAAATACCCCTGAAGAGAACAAGTACCTTATGCAGCGTCATGAACTCTGGGCAGAAGTAGATGTCCTTTTAGGAGGACGTGCGGCAGAAGAGGTCTTTATCGGTGAAATCAGTACCGGTGCGGCAAACGATCTGGAACGTTCGACCGATATTATCAAAGCAATGGTTCAGATGTATGGTATGAGTGACGTTGCCGGATTGATGGTACTCGAAAAACAACGCAACACTTTCCTGGGTGGAGGAATGACCCAAGGACGTGAATACAGCGATAAGATGGCTGAAGACATGGATACATTTATTAAGCGATCCCTTCAGGAGCACTACGAAGAGGTAAAAAAACGGCTGGAAGAGTATCGTGGAGCCATTGAAAACATTGTCGAACTCCTCTATGCCAAAGAGAATATCTCGGGAGATCAAGTGCGTGAAATTATTGAAGCGTTTGAAATCGAGAATGGAATTGAGACCAAGCTTGAACCGAAAAAAAATATCCCTTCAAGCCCTAAAACCGTCATTGACGAATAAAAAGGAAAACCTATGAGCGTCCAAAACGATACCTTTATCCTATCTTCCCGGGGATGGCTCCTTTCGGGCGTAATAGGGGCTCTCTTTTTATTTTTTACCATGACGGCTCTCCATCTTTTCCAATTTATCACCGGTGCATTGCTCTTGGCGGTCTTGGTCATTTTCCGCAATCCTGAACGCAACACAAATGAAACCGCTTCCGACGCGATTATCAGCAGTGTAGACGGAGTTATCTTGTCGGTAGAAGAGACTTTGGTGGATGAATTGAAAATGACGAAAGTGACCATCATGAACTCACTGTGGGATGTTTCCATTCTACGTTCACCGTTTGACAGTACCATCGAAGGGTTCAAAATACGTCATGGTGCCTCTTTGCCTCTCTACAACCCACTCTCCGATACCCTTAATGAAAAAGCGGTCATATCGTTTCGCTCTTCTAACGGCGATGAAATCTACATTGAGCATTTAAGTGAACAAAACTGTTTTCCTATCGGAATCGATTTGGAAAAAGGACAAAAGTTCAAAGAGGGGAGCCGATACGGGTTTCTGGCCAAAGGGAGAACCATCATCTATTTACCGGAAAAAGCACGTCTTTCCGTCAATGCGGGTTCTTCTGTGCGTGCCGGAGAGAGTATTTTAGGGTATCTAAACGTCGCTTAATCACCAAGCGGATTAAGATACCATACCTTTTCAAAGGAAAAATCTATGCGTTCATCGCCTCCGCCGATTGTCTATATTCTCCCAAATCTTTTTACCGCTGCATCGATATTTACCGGTTTTTTAACCATAGCGTTGGCCCTGCAGGGAGAGTTTGTTTCAGCAGCATGGTTTATTTTTCTGGCGTTGATTTTTGACGGCCTTGACGGTCGGGTAGCACGCATGACCAACACGGCAAGCCATTTTGGGGTTGAGTTTGATTCACTTGCCGATATTGTCGCTTTTGGAGTCGCTCCGGCACTATTGCTTTACCTTTACGTAGGTGAAGCCTATGGCCGAATCGGTATCGTCGTGAGTGCTTTATTTATCATTTTCGGTGCCGTGCGCCTGGCACGCTTTAACGTGACCACATCACGGATAGAACCGAGCGTCTTCATCGGCCTCCCTATTCCAACGGCAGCTATTATGGTTTCCATCACGATATTGCTCCTGGAACAGTATCATGCACTTGAGCATTTACAGCTTTTTCTTCTCCCCCTGTCGGTTATCTTGTCGATTTTAATGGTCAGCAACATACGTTATCCAAGTTTTAAAAAAATGAATTTCAAATCATTTCATTTCATGCGCTTTCTGGTGGCTCTGATTGTCGTAGCGTTGGGAGTATTTATCTACCCCATTGAAGGGATGGCTATCATTGCGGCAGGCTATCTGCTCTACGGCCCGTTACGGGCCTCGTTTTATCTTATCCGACGCCTCTTTTACAGAGGATGATATTTTTTGGGTTCGTTACGCAATTTATCGGTATCGATACCAAAATCAAAATAGCGTGAAACGAAGCCGTTATTCCCCATAGCATTCAATTGGATAACGGCCCCCGGATTATTCCGTATTTGCATATAAAGCAGTGCCAGTGCGTATCGATTTTCATAAAAAGAGCCGTTTTTGAGTTTTGAAAGTTCTAACAATGCGATGGCATTTTCGTAATGTTCTGAACCTATCGAAGCACAAGCACCCATAAACAGGGTATTTTCATCCCGAATTTTATAGGTATCAATCAACTGGTTATAAAGTGTATACGACTTTTCGAACTCCTGATTGTAAAAATAAGCTTGTGCCAATGCGGCCATAATATCGGCTGATTCTTCCGCTGTCTCCTGAAGCCTCCGTTCAAGCCTATCAATCAACGGTGCAAGCTGTCCGGTCATGACAGCCATGGCAATAGCTTTATCGCGTGTAAGTTGTGGACCGAAATAAAAATCTTCATAGTTAAAAGATTGTTTTTTCATATAGTTAATGACAGAGGCGGCAAATGCTTTCGGTTTTTGTTCCTCGTACATAATATCGACGAGCATGATATGCGGAAGAATATCATTCGGTTGAAGTGCGACCAAGCGCTTTGCCATTTTAAGGGCTAAATCGCGATTTCCCATTTTGCTGGCAATGGCAATATCCAAAGCAAGATAGAGGGGGCGTTCTTTATACCCGTTATCGATCCATTTCGCTGCACCGGATATATTATCCTGGGTGATATTGAACATAGTACGATAGAGTTCAACTTCCTCTTTCTCAGGTTCCTGTGCCAAATTGTCCCGTATGATTGATACCAGTTTCGGATTGCTTTTGCCGATAATTTCTGAACACATGATAGCAAAAATGCCGGACATATAGTTGTTTGCATCCAGATGATAAGAACGGAGGAAATGGTCATACGCTTTCGATGTATCTCCAAGCTGAACATAGGTTAATGCAAGATTATAGTGAAGAATAGAGTGTTGAGGATTTGTTTTCAGGAGATCGATCAATTGCTTATTGGCTTCACGAAGGCGGAATTTAAGAGCTTTTTGTATGGCCAGTGCAATCCCGTAGTCCACTGTGGATGATTTTGAACTTTTTTGAAGATACTCTTTTGCGCTCACGATATCATCGATATAGATATTGGCGTTCCCTTTGCGGATATAGCTGATGGTCTGGTCAGCATTAAATATCTTATAAGGGGCAAAATAAAAAATATTTTTGTAAATTCTGCTTCTGCTGTCACGCTTATTATCCCGATATGCCCGCTGAATCTCATCCGGGTTGAACAGGGACGGCTTTAAAAACACTACGATAGGATAAGGGGTATAGACTTGATCGGGATAGGTGTCCGTCGTTTGTTTTATCAAACCGGCGGCATCCGATTGCAATCCGGATTTAATGTAAACATACGCTAATGCCAGTTGTTCTTGTATCGGCTTATTACTTTGGATGACGGCATCATTCAAATATTTTTTGGCCAATGTAAGATCACCGATATTCGCATACATCAATCCAAGTGAAAAATAGTCCTCTTCCTGTGCCGGATTTTCCAGTGCATTGATCGATTCGTCAAAACTTCCGTACATTGCCGCTATTTTCGCGCGAAGTTTGTCTTGAGTCGTTTGATACTCTTCCGTTGTCGGATGTTTCAATGCACTCAGGGCTTCCAGATAGTTCCCCTTATAGTAGTTGATCAGTGAGTAATAGTACGAATACATCGGAGAAGTAGATTCTTGAGGAAGATACGCCTGAGCCATATCAATGTAATAATTGAAATCATCTTCCCGTTTCAAATTGAGACAGCATACCGCAGCATTGATCGCACTGACACAGCGATTTTCGCTGTTGGCTATGGAGCGTTTGAAGTTATCCAATGCCCCCTGATATTCCCCCTCTTTGAGTTGTACGACACCAAGATTGTATTGGGATATCGCTTCGGAATAGAGGGCTATTTTTTCATACAGTTTCAGCGCTTCATCCGCATGGCCGTTTGAATAGAGGTAATTAGCCCGTTCAATCATGTTTTCCAAAGCACTTGGCTCGATAATCGTTTCTTCCGGTTTATTGAGTTTCTTCGCTATCGGTTCATCCAGAGGGGCAGGAGTTGCCTCAGAAGACTTCATAAAATAGACTGCGGCTCCCCCGGCACCCATAAGAAGGGCAAGTGTACCTGCGAGCAAAAGTATACGCCGTTTATTTTTGAATAAACCCGTTTTTTCATCTGAGGGTCCGGATGCGGATGCGGACGTTTTTGCAACGCCTGCGGCATCCGATTCTTCAATGATGATTATCTCTTCTTGCTCTTCCGGCATGGCTTTAAATTAACCTTTTAAAGGTATTTTTGCAATACGTCAGGAATACGGATGGAACCGTCTTCTTGTTGGAAATTTTCCATAATAGCTATCATCGTCCGGCCAACGGCAAGACTTGAACCGTTAAGGGTGTGGGCGAGCATATTTTTCCCCTCTTCTTTGTAGCGAATTCTGGCGCGTCGGGCCTGGAAATCTCTGGTATTGGAAACCGAACTGATCTCCCGGTACGTATTCTGCCCCGGTAGCCAAACTTCAAGATCTACCGTACGCGCCGCCCCAAACCCTAAATCTCCGGTACAAAGGGTTACAAGACGGTGAGGAAGGCCGAGTGCTGCTAGGAGGTCAGAAGCACAGGCTACCATCTCATCAAAGACGACATCACTTTGATCGGCCCGTGTGATGGCGACCAGTTCTACTTTGTGAAACTGGTGCTGGCGAATCATACCGCGTACATCACGCCCTCCACTGCCCGCTTCTTTACGGAAACACGAAGTGTATCCGGTCATTTTGATCGGAAGTTCCGCAGCGTTGATGATTTCATCCTGGTAAAGGTTGGTTAGAGGTACTTCTGCGGTTGGAATCAAAAAGAGTTCTTCCTCTTCAACCTTAAACAAATCATCTTCAAATTTCGGAAGCTGTCCCGTCCCTTCGAGTGCACGACGGTTAACGAGCATCGGAACACTGACCTCCATAAATCCCCGTTCGCGGTTAAAATCAAGCATAAAATTGATTAAAGCGCGTTCCAATCGTGCACCGATCCCGCTTACGACGCTAAAACGGCTTTTAGCCAGTTTTACACCGCGTTCAAAATCGATCCATCCATTCTGTTCGGCAAGTTCCCAATGCTCTTTCGGCGTGAATTCAAAGGTCGGCGGTGTCAGTACTTTTTGTATCTCAACGTTATCATTTTCATCTTCTCCGTCAGGAACTTCAGCATCCGGCAGGTTGGGAACACGCATAGCGATCGCTTCCAGAGCCTCTTCAGCCTGACGTTGCGTTTCCAGGAGCTCATTCAGGAGCAGTTTATTGGCATCCACTTCGATTTTCAGCTCGTCAGTACTTTTTCCCTCTTTTTTATACTGACCGAAAAGACGGCTCATTTCATTTTGTTTGGCTTGCAAACTTTCATAGGCAAGTTTAGCCGTTTTCAGGTTTTCATTGGCAATTTTAAGCGACTCGATTAATTCGGAGTCAACTTTTTTCCGTCTGAGCGCGGTAGCCGTGGAATCAAAACTATTTTGGATAAGTTTTAAATCTATCATTATCGTCCTAATACTATGTAATTATAAGTTATTGATTATAGCTAAAAGAGACTAAAATTTTGCGGATCCGTTTTTCAGATTTCAAGCCCGATTTTCCGTCATATCATCCCCATCTCTTTTAACGCGCGGCGTATTGCACCGGCAACCGATTCTCCGGTACGCTGCGTATATTCATCCAATTTCTCTTTTTCACGCTTTGTCAGCGTCAAAAATACTTTTTCGCTTTGCTTAGAATCATCCGACTTCTTTGGTCTTCCACCCGGATGTTTTGCGGTTTGAATCTCTTTATGCGTAGATCGCTCTCGTTGGGTTACACGGCTTGCAAATTTATTTTCTTTGGGGGAAGTTTCCATAGTTTACACCTTTTAAACTGTAAATAACTATCTATTTACTCTCATAAGCTCGGATCGTATCATACAAATCACGGATGATCTTCGCACTTTTCTTATAGGCATACGCTTTTATACCGGACTGTTTCGATAAATCGATGATCGATTTATTTTCATTAATCGCTGTTTGCAAAGCAATGCTCATCGGTATCGAAAACATCTCCACTTCATACCCCAGGGCATCCTCAAAAACAAACTTTGCATCCTGAATGTCATTCTCTTTTTGGCTCATATTCGGAACGAGCAAGATAGGCTTATCAAACGAGGCTACACGAATCAACGTATCCAATGTCCCTTGTATCGTCTCGAGTGTCGGAATAAAAGGGATGATGATCAAATCGGAGAATTCTATTGCTTGATCAAGCTTAATATCATCAAATCCGCCGAAATCAAAAATGGTCTCTTCCCTCGGCATCGCAAGATGTTTGGCTTGAATGTCAACCCTTTCAACTTTCTCCGGCACCCGATCTGACAATGACCCGTATGGATCGATTTCACATCCGCGAAATCCGAATCCGCTGATAAGCTGATGTGCAATCATCGATTTTCCGACACCGCCTTTGAAATTTACGATGGTTATATTCATTATAATTCCTAAGTAAAAAACTGTAATTTACAGTATTTTACCTCTATTAAACAGTTAAAGTCAAGTTTTAATCTGTAAATAACTATTGAATACTTCATACAAAACGATAACGCAGTACAAGGTGAATAGGAGTTAGAGACGAGAGTGTTTTAGGGTAAAAATGTAAAGGCATTATGAAAAATAGATAATTTGATAAAGGGATAGAGGGATCAATGGTCGGAGCGACCTGACTCGAACAGGCGACCTCTACCACCCCAAGGTAGTGCGCTAGCCAAACTGCGCTACGCCCCGACATAAAAAGCAGGCCGGAAGAATATTGCAAAATATATTAATACCACCTAAAAGAGAGAATCGATATACTCGCAATATGAAAACAATATCCCCTACGCTTTTGTCATTGCATAAAAATGTTTCTGCCTGTTTTACAACACGCCATGGCGGGGTTTCTTCATCCCCTTATGAGAATGCCAATCTTGCCTTTCATGTCGGAGACAAAAGAGTCGATGTCCTCACCAATCACGATCTTCTCGCCGCCCAAATGAATTACAATCGCCGCAATCTCATCCATATGCGTCAAATTCATTCCGATAAAATTGTGGTGGTTGATCAAAATCTCACTTTTAATACTCCCCCGGAGTGTGATGCACTCATAACCAATCGGCTGAATATTCCCCTTATGGTCATGAGTGCCGACTGTACCCCTATTCTCCTTTACGATCCGACGAATCATGCGATAGCGGCTATTCATGCCGGCCGTGCGGGAGCACTAAATCATATCCTTCCGAAAACCATTTTAGGGATGAATAGCTCCTTCGGTACACTCCCCTCCGATTTAGTGGCCATTTTAGGCCCATCGATCCATGGATGCTGCTATGAAGTAAATTCGAGTATAGAGGATGAAACACGTGCGCAAGGGTATCCAAACGCATTGCACTATCAAAATGAGAAAATCTATTTGGACGTTAATACCATCCTCTTGGAACAGCTAACATCCTCAAAGGTAGAGAACGTAGAGGTGATTAACGAGTGTACTTCATGCCACTGCGATCGTTACTTTTCATATCGTGCCGACAGACAGCAGACCGGGCGCATCGCCGGAGTAATTATTCTTCGTTAATACGCTTTGCCAATTGTTCCGGTAAGAGTCCCAGAGACTCTTCAACCCGTTTCGTATTTCCGTGCTTGATAAAATGGTCATCGTATTCAAAACTCACGACCTGAACATCGGTAATGTGTTCTTCAGAGAGCCATTCAAGTAAAGCACTTCCGACACCGCCCATCCGCGCAGAATCGCTAAAGACATACCATTGTTTATGAATACGTGCCATTTCCCGTAACATTTCCGTATCCAACGGCTTAACAAAGCGCAAATCGAGCAAGGAAGGTTTTTCCTCCATAAACTCCATTGTCATGGCCGCACGTCCGACACCGTTTCCATAGCCGATAAACAATCGGTTCGAATCGTTTGAAATTAATAATTGCCCTTTTCCGGTTTCATAAGGCAGGGATTCAGGAAGTTCAACGTCATAAAACGAACCGCGAGGATAACGCATGGAACAAGGGTGTGGATACGCTACCGCAAAATCCATAATATGATGAAACGATTTTTCATCACGAGGTGCGCAAAGGGTCATGTTGGGAATAAGTCTCAGAAAACTAATATCGTAAACCCCCTGATGCGTTTCACCGTCTTCTCCGACGATTCCGGCACGATCCAGCGCAAATACGACCGGGAGGTCCATGAGACAGACGTCATGAATCACTTGATCATATCCCCGCTGCAAAAAAGTAGAATAAATGGTACAAAAAGGTTTAAACCCCTCTTTAGCTAATGCGGCCATAGAGGTAACGGCATGTTGTTCGGCAATCGCTACATCCCAAAAACGTTCCGGAAACTTCTCCATAAGCTGTGTCAATCCCGTTCCGCTCGGCATTGCAGCGGTCACGCCTACTATCTTATCACTCTTAAGCGCCTGTTTCATCAGAGCGTCCGCATAAATTTGGGTGGCACTTTTCGCCGAGCTTTTCGCATTCGCTGTGCCGCTTTTTAGATCAAACGGAGAAACACCGTGCCATTTTTCGTGTTTCCCTTCCGCAATTTCATACCCTTTTCCCTTGATCGTCTGAACATGGACCAATACCGGTTTACCCATTTTCTTCGCCATATCAAGCGTATCGATCAACGATTTAAGATCGTGTCCGTCAATCGGCCCGATATACTCGATTCCCATCTCTTCAAACATGATTCCGGGGGTGATTAATTTAAAAGACTCTTCAAAACGTTTGGCAATATAATGGGCCCCTTCTCCAAAATTATCGACAAACTGTTCCGTTTTCTTTTTAAATCTTTGATAAAAAGGGCTCGCCATAGCGGAGCTCAGCATTCGGCTGATGGCGCCGATAGGTTTGGCAATACTCATCTCGTTATCGTTCAGAATAATGACCATAGGGTATTTTCGGTCACCAAGCTCGTTTAGCGCCTCATAAGCCATACCGGCTGAAATGGCCCCGTCCCCGATAACGACGACGGGAATGCGGCTTTCTTGTTCATTGTTAAGGGCAATGGCCTTAGCTGCGCCTACACCAAGTGAAATCGATGTTGAACTGTGCCCTGCAACGAAATAATCGGCCGGTGATTCAGAAGGCTTTGTATAACCGCTCAAGCCGCCGAACTGTCGAAGTGTCGAAAACTCTTCCCATCGGTCCGTAAGGAGCTTATGGGCATAAGATTGATGGGATACGTCAAAAATAAAGGGATCTTTGTTCGCGTCAAAAACCTTATGCATCGCAACAATGATTTCGGTCGCTCCCAGCGTAGAACTCAAATGCCCGCCGTTGGTACTCACCACCTCTAAAATACGGTCCCGTATTTTTTGGGAAAGCCCTTCGAGCTCTTGTAAGGTAAAATGTTTAATATTCATTGTTCTGGTTAATCCTAAAAAAGTCAAGTATTAGAGTATAGAGCGCTTCCTCTAACAAAAAAATCTACGAATCCATTAAAAGTGATCGCTTAAGTCTCTCATAACGCTTTTTAATTTCCGAGTCGATATTCCCGACATCGCTAATGGCAACAACGCCTCCTGGGCTGATGGCACGATCGGATAAAACCTCTACGTGATTCAAAGAGCCCACTTTCTCTGAAATAAATCCGTGATCACTCGGATTGACTCTCAAAGTAATTTTTGAAGCCTCTTTAAGCTCTTCAATCAAATCATTTGAGAGTTTTGCCGCAATTTTGCTGCTGTTATCATGAACTTCAATTCCGATAACCTCTTTTGCGATCTCCAATGCCGTATGCGTTAGCTCTTTTTGGATCGAATCCAAAGCAATGACGAATTCAGATGCAGCATTTTCCAAAGTCTTGACCGATTGGGAAAGCTGTTCGTGCGACTGGGCGCTCTGATTTGAATTTTGGGCTTTTTCCTGTGCGATTCCGGCCGAAACACCCTCTTCAAAAGCGACTCTTTTTGCTTCTTCCAATGCCAAAAGATGCTCTTCTTGCATCGACTCTAGCCGCATCTGCATTTTAATAAAATTTGAACTCATCTCATCGGCTTTTTGCATTAGCGATTCAATTAATTCATCTTTAGGTGAATGGGCAGGTTCCTTCCGTCGTTCAACCGGTGCTTCTTCATAAACCGCCTGATTGATCTCACGGTTCGCATCGGCTATGCTGGCACCCGATAAGGAGGATAGTATTTTGAATTGGTATTTGCTGATAGAGTGTGCGGCCGAGGCATCACGCGAAATTACCACATCCATCTATTTTACTCCACCATCTCTTCAGATTCACCCAACTGCAATACGCCCTGTTCAGCCAGCGCCTGAACGGCATCAACGATTTTACGTTGAGCACCTTCAACCTCTTTAACTTTAACGGCACCGAGGAACTGCATCTCTTCAATAAAGGCATCTTTGGCACGTTGAGACATATTGGCATAAAATTTTTCTTTGAGATCATCGGCCGAACTTTTAAGCGCAAGCATAAGATCATTTTTATCGACCGCTTTAAGAATTTCTCGGACGCTGTTACCGTCAAGATCAACAATGTCTTCAAAGGTAAACATCATCTCTTTAATCGAAGCAGCCAATTCCTGATCCAATTGCTCGATTTGCGACAATGTCGACTTGGATGCTTTCGCACCCAATCGGTTGAACACATCTGCAACCGCACGCGGTCCGCCCACCTCGACTTTGTAGGTTGCCAATGCCTCAAGTTTAGACTCAAGGACCGCACTGACCCGTTTAATAATCGATGGAGAGATATCACCGAGTTTTGCCATACGCATCGCAACTTCGGCCCGCAAATCGTCCGAAAAAATATAAAGTATTTCCGCAGCTGCCGAAGGGTCCATATGAGCCAGGATCAAAGCGATTGTCTGCGGATGTTCCGTCATGATAAAGTCTGATAGCTGCTGCGGTTTGATTTTGGATAAATAGGCAAAATTTTGGGTATTTTGCATCGATTTGCTCAACCGCTCCAAAACTTTTTTCGCTTCCTCAGGTCCAAGGGCCTTATACAAAATTTCGCGGGCATACTCCATCCCGCCGGAATTCAAGTATTGATTGGATTGGATAATGGCATAAAATTCCTCTAATACCGCCGCCCCCAGATTCTTTTCGATAGATCGGTTATTAGCGATATATTTGGAAATCTCGGTTATCGCATCTACGTTCATCCGTGCGAAAATAGTTGCGGTAACGTCTTCTCCCAACTGCAGTAACAATATGGCCACCTTTTGGGCCATACCCATCTCTTCAAAATTAACTTGCTGTGAAGGGGTTAGATTCATTATTCTCTCCTATCGTCGGCTCATGTCGTTCGTTGGAGTTCCCTCTTCTTCAATCAATGTTTGGATCAAAGAGGCAATCTCTTCAGGGTGTTCTTCCGCTATCTCACGCACTTTTTCAAGCAGAACGTCATATTTTAATTCGTCTTCGTTAAAGTTATCCCCAAGCCCCAACTGATTTTCAACTTTTTTACGCATTTGCTGTACTTTTTCCGCCAAATCTTCACCTTCATCATCGGCAATTTCAAGGTCAGGTTTTTCAAATTCCTCTTCTTCGCGACTGAATTCAAGCATCCGTTCTGCAAACGGAATAATCACTTTTTTGTACGCGACAAACAATATGATACCGACTATTATATATTTGAACAATGATGAAAACGGTGTTAAATAGGTTGCAATAAATTCGGAAGTTTTCGAAGCGGTATTTTGTGGTTTCATCCCCTCTTTGGAAGCTTGGAATTCAAAATTGCGAACGCTTACCTGATCTCCGCGTTGTTCATCAACACCGATGGATTGTTTTACCAACGCATCGATCGCCTGCAATTGAGTTTCATCCAGTGCGATGTACTCGATTTCATCTGTTGGAGCACCGGAAGCGTCCTTTTTCGGTTCATATTTCCCATCAACAACAACAGCAGCCGTCATACGTTTGATTCGGGCAAATTCCATTTTTGTGGTAGAAACGGTTTTGGAAACTTCATAATTGGTTGTACCGGTGGTTTTCTCGTATTTCTCACCCGCACCGTTGCTATTGAGCCCCTCGACCGGACCGATATTGCTTACCGCACCGGGTACGCCGCCGACAGCCGGGGGAGTGGCACCGTCGCGCTTTTCTTCCAAGGTTTGTTCACTGCGGACGACATTCTCCGGATCATATTTTTCCGAGGTAGAACTTTGTTCCGAAAAATCATACTCGATCGTTACTTTGGCAACGACACGGTCTTTCCCCCCGATAAACGGCGCAAGAACGTTGATGATTTTTTCCTCTTGTTTTTTCTCTTCTTTGGTTTTATACTGCTGCTGAATGGATGAAAGTTCCCCCATGGCACTGGCGGTATCGTTATCGCCCAGGGTCTCCCCTTCCGAATCAATTAAGGCAACGTTTTCTACCGTCAATTTCGGGACGGCTGCCGCAACCAATTTTTTAATACCGCGAATTTGTTTGCTGGTCAGTTTACGGTCCGGATAAAGTTGCACCATAACCGATGCGGAAGGGGGAACTTCTTCAGAGACGAACAGCGTCTCTTTAGGCAGGGCAAGGGAGACACTCGATTTTTCAACCGGAGAGAGTGAATCAATCGATCGGGCCAACTCGCCTTCCAAAGCACGTCTAAATTTCACCTCTTGATCGAAGTTCGTTGCCCCGAATTCTTGTTTGTCAAAGAGTTCAAAACCGACATGCCCCTCTTTAGGAATCCCCAATGAAGCGATGCTGATACGCTCTTTATAGACAACTTCTTTGGGGACTTCGATTACATTTTCACGGGGAATTCTATAGGGGATTTTATCTTTTTCAAGCTGTTCAATGACCTGTGCCGCATCTTGTCCATTCAACTGATCAAATAGGACCTGATACCCTTCATTTTGGTCCGTTGAACCGTTTGATGTGTAAAGGATTAAAAAAATCAAAAAGGCTACAATCCCCGCAACGGCTGTCCCAATGATAATTTTTTGTGGTTGGGTTAGCTTCCCAAAAAAAACAACAAGTTGCGAAAAAAGGGCTTTAAAATCCATTGCTACCTAATTTTATACTAAAGAGTCAGTGAGTTCAAAAAATCGATCATTTTGTGCCGAGGTTCCGATTGTAACACGAATAGCGTTTAATCCGTAACTGCTTAAGTCACGTACAATCATACCCTTTTTTAAGAGTTCTTGCGCAATTATTGATGAATTTTTTTCTTCAGGAAGCGATAATGTGACGAAATTGGTATAACTTTCAATGATATGAATACCTTTCGTTCGTGCGAAATCTTCATAACGCACCATTTGTGAAAAATTATCGGCAATGCACTCTTGAACAAACGCTTCGTCCTCTAATGCAACAGATGCAGCTTCCAGCGAGAGGGTTGTTATATTAAACGGCGGACGGACTTTGTACAATGCTTCAATGATGGGCCCCTGAGCAATTCCGTACCCGACGCGCATACCGCCGAGTCCATAAGCTTTAGAAAATGTCCCCAGAAAGAGAACATTATCAAAACGTTCAATCAACTCACACGGTTCAACCGCTTTGGTCGGATCTTTGAAACGTGCATATTCCATATACGCACCGTCCACAATCACCAGCGTATCGCTGTCAATTTTTTCAATAAAACTAAGCATCTCTCCCGCATCCAAAGCATCACCTGTGGGATTGTTCGGCGTACATAAGAAAATTATTGAAGGATTATGTTCCTGATAAAGGGCGTAAAACTCCTCCATTTTATGCTCACGGGAAGCGGTCCGGATTATCTCGGCACCCACCTGTTTGGCATATATTTCATACATTGCGAAGGTTACGCTGTTCATCAAAACTTTAGAACCGCCATGGGCTTTAGCATGAATAGCAAATTCAATGACCTGATCGCTCCCCGCACCGATCACCAATTCATTCATTTTGATCCCGTATTTCTCTGAGAGCCCTTTTTTTAACTTCACCATCGAATCATCCGGATAGAGCGCCATATTATCCACAATCGCCCGGACAGCCTCTTTGACTTTGGGAGAACACCCGAAAGGGTTTTCATTACTCGCTAATTTGACTATTTGATCTTTATCGATGCCGTATTCACGGACAACCAATTCGATCGGTTTTCCCGCCTCGTAACTTTTTATATTTTCCAATGCACTGTTAAATTTCATAATTCCCCCTTAACATAACTTCCAAGCCATGTAACTTCATCACTGTGTTTTTGAATAACCTCTTGCACACGTTCTTCATCGATATGCCCAAAAAAATCGATAAAAAACCAATACCCGAATCCGTCATTATCCCGCGAAGGACGACTTTCAATTTTGCTTAAATTAATCTGCGCATTATTGAAATCTTCCAAGAAATGGACCAGTGATCCCGCTTTTTGCGCATCAATGAGACGGACTAAAATGGATGTTTTATCCTCGCCGCTGATACCGTTTTTAAAGTCGCTTAAAATAAAAAAACGGGTTGCATTATTATGCGTATCTTCAATATTTTCAAAGAGAGTAGGAACTTTATACAGTTTTGCGGCAATATGAGAACAGATAGCGGCGGCCTCCGTATCTTTGGAGGCAAGAATAGCCGCTTTCGCCGTAGATTCGACCGGAATGTGTTCTACACTGTCCAATCCGTGTTCTTGCAAAAATTCCCGGCATTGGCCGAAACCTTTATCTTTGGAATAAATACGTTTAATGTGGTGAATTTTTTCCGCTTTCGTTGCAAACGCCATATGAATCGGCATATAAAGCTCTGCCACAATTTTAACCGAACTCTTTCCTAACAGATCAAGGGTTTCACCCACTACGCCGTCGCGACTGTTTTCAATCGGAACCACCCCGAATTTAGCCCTTCCGGCTTCCAGAGTTTTAAAAACGGCATCAATGGAACCCAAAGAGAGATAATCGCTCATCGCACCGAAACGTGATTCCGCCGCTTGATGGGTAAAACTCCCTTCCGGTCCAAGATAAGCAATCCGTTCAGGCAGTTCCAAATTACGGGCTACGGCAAAAATTTCTAAAAATACCGCTTCAATCGCCTGTGCATTGAGTAAGCCGCCTGAGGCTTCGCTCAATTTTGTCAAACGGTCAATAATCGCTTTCTCCCGTTCAGGACGATATACCGCGGTATTGCTTTCGTGTTTGATCTCACCGACGCGCTGAACCACTTTCATTCGTCGGTTTAATAGATTAACGACTTCATTATCAATCTCATCGATGCGGCTTCTGCACTCTTCTAAAGTATTCATAGACTCTCCAATATCTCTTGCATATCGGCAAAAATTGCTGCCGGACGCTCGGATGGTTTTAGTGATGGAATAATTTCATCGGCATGACGATACTTGCCGCTTAACACAAAAATTCCTTTCATCCCAAGCGACTGTGCCCCGACAAGATCCCCTTTGACGTCATCACTGATAATCGTGATATCATCGTAATTCACCCCTTTTTTTTGTTCTCTCAGCTTTTGCAAAGCCTCTTCGAAAAAAGGGATACTCGGCTTACCGACTACCGTATAAGAGACGGATGTCGCAAATTCCAACATCTTCAAAATGGCCCCTACTCCCGGATAGCGCTTCTGATTTTTCGCGTAAAGAGTCGTCTCGTGCATCCCGATGAGGCGGGCACCGCCGAGGAGGAACTCAATCATTTGGGCGTATTCATCGCTCAAAAAGTTCTCTTTGATAGCTACCAAAACAATATCCGGTGAAGTGTAGTCCAGGTTATACCCCATAGAACGCAACACATTCAAAAAAGCTTCTGATCCATACGCCGCAATTTTTTCCGTTTTCGCCATATGGCTTTCCAAAATCATCAACGGGTCGAGATAATGTTCACGCGGAATATTCAATCCGATGGAATTGAGATAAGTTAAAAACTCATGGCTCGGATATTTCGTACTGTTGGTAATAACCATATAGGGGATACGCTGCGTGTTCAAATAATCGATAAAGGCTACGGCTCCGCGTGTAGGAAGCTTTGTATTATCTTCGATCAATGTCCCCTGCACATCGACAAAATACATTCTAATGATCCTACAGATAATCGCGTTCTAACGCTATCACATCTTCAAACGTTTCACGACGGCGGATGATACGATCCTTCCCCTCTTCCAATGCGATTTCAGCAGAGCGTCCGCGGGTATTATAGTTGCTCCCCATGCCAAAACCGTAAGCGCCCGCACTGTGAACGATCAATAAGTCATTGTGTTCCATAGGGGGAAGCGGATAATTTTTGGCTAAGAAGTCACCGCTTTCGCATACCGGACCGACAACATCGGCGGCACTTTCTTCACCGCTTTTTCCGACAGGCTCGATACGGTGATACGCTTTATACAAACTTGGGCGGATAAGATCATTCATCGCACCGTCAACCATGACAAAACGTTTCGCGCCGTTGTTTTTCTCATACAATACTTTGGTCAAAAAGTATCCGGCATTCGCCGTCAAAAAACGTCCCGGTTCACAAATAATCGTGACATCCGTCCCTTTAAGGGCCGAAAGAATCGCTTGAGCGTAATCGTAAGGTTCAATGGTTGTCTCGTTATCGTAACGGACGCCGAGCCCGCCGCCGATATCAAAGAATTTTAATTCGATATCAATTGCCTGAAGCGAACGGAGCAAATCGGCAACAATCACCGCCGCTTCATAAATCGGTTCCAACTCGGTCAACTGGCTTCCGATATGGAAATGGATTCCTACGGGATCAAGGTTATCAGAATTTTTGGCTTGAATGTACATCCGTTTAGCCGCAACAATCTCCACCCCGAATTTATTATCATGCAAACCGGTAGAGATATACGGATGAGTTTTCGGATCGATATTCGGATTCACCCGAATACTGATACGGGCTTTTGCATTCAGTTCTTTGGCAATCATCTCGACACGTCCGAGTTCCGCTTCGCTCTCGACGTTAATGTAGAGGATATCGGATTCAATCGCTTCTCGAATCTCGTCGTCACGTTTACCTACACCGCTAAAAATAATGCGGTATTTTGGAATTCCTGCCATCAATGCCCGTCGTACTTCACCGATTGAGACACAATCGGCACCTGAACCCATTTGAGCAAAATGTTTTACAACACTTAAATTTGAATTGGCTTTTACCGCATACGCCAGTATCGATTTGCGCCCTCGGAATGCCTCTTTTAACGACTCGAACTGTGTACGCATTGCATCAAAATCATACACGTACAAAGGTGTCCCATAGTTTTGTGCCAAAGCTTTAAAATCGATCACCCTTAATCCTCATTGATTAATTTTGTCGCGATTTTACCCTAACTCTCCTTAGGGGATTTCCAAGCCGCCAAAACATTATGGTGAATAGGAGAACAATGGGGAGTATGATCCCCGCTTCAGGAGGCAATGTTTTATTATTAGACAGCTCTCCCATCATAAAAAGGATTCCCCAAACCATTAACGTCGTCAGTATAGCGACAAAACTAAAAAGCGAAAGATTCAAAAACCGGGCATTCACCGGTGCGTAGGAAAATAAAATAACCATTAAAATGGGGGCAAACCACGGGGAGATAAAAATGCGGTACATGACACTCGTAATTTTGGCTACATCAACATTTTGATTCTGTAATAAAGTCAGTGCATCCAATCCGTCACCGATAGTGAAATTGTCTTTTCCTTCATAAACCTGATCCAAAATTTTTGGTTTAAAATCATGCAGCACTTTTAAATGGTCTCTATCGCTGATCATAATCCCGAAATCTTCCATCTTCAGACTTCCCGGATAACGGATCAAATGAGCTTTGGCAATATTCCAGTAATTATCACGGTATACCGCTTCCTTGGCACTTAATACCTCTTGCAAATGCCCTTGTTTAAAGGTAAAAATACGGATATCCTCTGCCCTTTTACTCAAAGGATAGAGATTCCCGAAATAGATATAGTTTCCTTCATGGGTGAAAAAAAGGTTGCTGGTCGGACGGATAAATTCAGAGCTCTCCCGCAAATTGTCACTGTATTCGTTTGCCCGCGCAAAATCAGTCGCGTGTAAAGCAATATAGATACCGATCATCCCCCCCGCGATACTTAAAAAAGGGGCTAAAATACGCCCTTTCGAATATCCCAAAGCATAATAGGCCGCAAGAGCATTGGAACGTATCAATTCAACCAAAGAGATGACCATAGCGAATACCAATGAAATAGGGAGCATCATATCGACGGCATAAAAATATTTATACATGATGTAAATAAGGACAAGGTTCGCAGAATGGGGGAGACGTGAGGCATTGTCCATTAAATCAAATCCGACCATAAAACTGCCAAGGGCAACTAGTACAATCAGAAAATAGCGCAGGTAGAGTAATGATAATGTATTAAATGCAAGCATAAAAGCCTAAATAATAAAATAATCCCTATTGTACACCATGCAGAATTTCACCCCCCTTTAAGGGAGTGTTTCGTAGCTACATCGCTGTAATGATGGCTTAGCATCATCTCGACCGCATCCGCTGCTTTGCTAATCCATTCGGGAAGTTTTTTTTGTTCTTCAGCGCTAAACGGATGCAATACATAATCGGCAACTTGGGATTTATGTTCAGGCTTGCCGATCCCCATCCGAATACGGATATATTCAGGAGAAATTGCCGAATCGGCAGATTTCAAACCGTTATGTCCTCCGTGTCCGCCCCCTTTTTTAAATCGCAAGGCACCGAAGGGAAGATCCAAATCATCGTGAATAACAATGACCTCATCATCCATTTTATAAAAATTTTTAACGGCTAGGATAGAACGTCCGGAAAGGTTCATATACGTTGTAGGTTTAAGGAGAAAGTGCGACCCCATTTTAAACAACTCCCCTTCAAAGGAGCTCTTGGAAATGTTTTGCACACTGCGGCGTCGGCACAATTCGTCGATCACCATGAACCCGATATTATGTCGGGTAGAGGCATACGCCGAGCCTGGATTCCCCAGTCCGACGATAAGCATCCTTATTTCGCTTTAATGATACTAAGTACCGATACACGATCTGAATCGGTAAAAGTAACGTTATCAATACGCGGAAGATCACGAACCAATACTGAATCACCCAAGTCAAGCGGAGCAACATCGATAGTGACGTTTGTAGGCAAGTTTTCGATCGTCGATTTTACACGAAGACGTTTTTTAGCTACGAACAACATCCCTTTGTTTTTCAAACCGATTGGCGTACCTACAGTTTTAACTGGAACATGATAATGAGTGACAACACCCGGTTGAGCAACCATCAAATCAACGTGCAACAAGTTCCCGGATACCGGATGAGACTCATACCCTTGAACTACCAGGTTCATCTCTTTTCCGCCTACGTTAACTGCGAATGCTACGGTTTCTTTGTTGCGCACCGTACGGATAAAGTCGTTCATTTTGAACGCGGCGTGAATGTTTTCAAGCCCTTTTCCATAGATGTTAGCAATAAGATAACCATCACGGCGGTATGCTTTTGTAGCAGCTTTGCCAATACTCTCTCTTACAATGCCTTCTAACATGTTCATGTCCTTCTAAAATAAAATGGGGCGAATTATACTTAAAATTTATTTAATATTTCCTAAAGAAAGACTATATTTTGAGCCCGATAAAATCGTCATCCTGAAATGTTTTCGGAGTATCATCAACGCCCAGTTTATCTTTATCAATGGTTGAACTCATCCCTTCCATCCGCAGTTTCAAATCTGACGGGGTCGTTGCGAATGCCAAAGCATCCGAACGGCTGATCCGTCCTGCCAGATAAAGGTCTAAAATTCCCTGATCGAAAGTTTGTGATTTATACAGTTCTTTCCCCTCAGCGATGGTATCGGGGATTTCAATATCACGGTTTTCCGCAATGAGCTGTTCGATACGGGGGGTACGAACCAAAATCTCCAGTGCCGCAACACGTTTTCCCTCCACTGTCGGTACGAGACGTTGGGAAATAACCCCTTTTAGTACTGAAGAGAGTGTCATCCGCACACGGTTTTGTTCACCGGTGGGAAATACCGAAACAATCCGGTTTACCGTCTCTTTGGCATCCAAAGTGTGCAGGGTAGAGAAGACTAAATGCCCCGTATCGGCAGCATGCAAGGCAATTTCAATCGTCTCCGTATCCCTCATCTCTCCGACAAGGATAATATCGGGATCTTCACGCAGCGCCGCTCGCAGAGCACTTCCGAAACTGTGGGTATCTTGCCCGATACTGCGCTGATTAACAATACATTTGCGGTCCTTATGGACAAATTCAATAGGATCTTCAATGGTAATGATATGCTTACGGCGTTTCCAGTTGATTTCATTGATGATCGATGCCAAGGTAGTCGATTTACCGCTACCGGTTACCCCGGTTACCAGGACTAGACCCCGTTCCATTTCCGCAAAACTGTGTACGATAGAAGGTAAATTCAATTCATCTATCGTTAAGATCCTAACCGGGATCAAACGGAATACCGCAGATATCCCCTCCATTTGAAAAAATATATTGATACGAAAACGGGTGTTTTCATCAAACGGATACACCAAGTCCAACTCTTTTTTTTCGACCAGTTCCGCAAAACGTCCGCGTAAGAGCTCTTTTGCAAATGTTAGTGCATCCTCTTTGGATAAAATCTCACCCGAGAGAGGAATAATCTCACCGTTTATCCGTGCACGAATCACGGCATTGGCTTTGACATGCAGGTCACTCCCTCCGGCATCAATCATTCGACGCATATATCCGCGAATTTTTTTGAGCATTTCAAAATTAAGTTCATTCACATGCACGCTATTCGGATTTGCCTGGTGTTCGGTATGGGAAGAGTTGTCGTTATTCATGGTATCTACTCCAATGCACTAAGGATATCGCCAAAAGCAACTTTAAAAGCTTCCAGCCCTTCTTGAATCTGCTGATCGATAATCTTTTCCATCACTATACCGCAATCGGCTACGCGCTGTCGATGGGCAAGGATATCATCGCTCGGTAAAGGAAGTTTCATCGTCTTTTCCTGGCCTTCGACATACGCTTCAATCGTCGCAATCGGAGCGGTATTGACACTATTGGGGGCCAGAAGTTCATCAACATAATAGGATGCTCTGAACTCATCCCCTTTTACCCCCGTACTGGCAAATAGCACACGACATTTAGGGACATACATCGCTTCAACGCGACTATAGATTTCAGCGGCATTCATAATACCCATTAATCCGGTCGCAACCCCGTTTGTCCGTAAAATATCATCAATGGCACGGTCAATTCTACTGACGAATACGCTGATGACGGTATCGACACTCGATTTTTTAGAAGCCCGTTCAAACGCCTCCGCACATTTGAGTGCCTGATCCAGTGAAAAGATCAACGTAGCGTTAACCGCAATCCCTTCAGAAGCGAGGGTTTCCATTGCACTGTATCCTGCCTCCGTCGCCGGAACCTTTATCATGACATTGGGACGGTTAATGCTTTGGTGCAATCGAATTCCTTCCGAAACCGTTGCCTCGGCATCATCGCATAAATGCGGATCAACTTCAATGCTTACATATCCGTCATCTCCAGCATCGTACAACGGTCGCAAGATATCGGCCGCTTTTTGTATATCAAAAATGGCTAATGCTTCGTATTTCTCTTTTGGAGACATTGCACCTAACGAGGCAAGTTGTTCCTTATACGCTTCCGATGACAAAATGGCGTTTTTAAAAATCGCCGGATTTGACGTAGCACCGTTAATAATCCCTTTTGCGATCAGTTCTTTAAAACCTTCATCCAAAAATGTTCGTTCAATAAAATCAGCCCAAAGGGCGAAACGCGCTTCCGCAATATACATCATAACTCCGTGACAAAAAGGTAAATGATTATGCCGAAAAAAAATTAAAAATAGAGGTTGACTCCCAATTTATACCGATCTTCCCGATAATTCTGATGTGCCGTTTCATAACTTACAGAGACGGCTCCGTTTGCACCCCATCCCCACAAATGGGTCATCATCAGATGTGTACGGGTTACACCGTCCATATAGAAAATTCGTCCAGCCTCTATGCGGCTTTTAACCCGATTTCTCCAGTTTATTCCCCCACCTGTAGTAAATCCAATGCCTGCATCAGCCTTAAAACCGAGTCGAATTTCCGGCTCACTCAGCCAATAAGCATAGATTTGATCATCTCCGATCGAAGCACCGGCTCCGACACGAGTTACAAAGCTGAGCGTGTCCGCAGTGTAGTCACGGTCCCATCCACTCTTCATGCGCCATGAAAACGGCTTAAAGAAATGAGTGACCGGAGGGAGTGAAGACAAGGAGAGGAGCGTCAATTTCTCCAAACTGAAGGTATTCTTATCGATCCCTATCAACGTATCTAAAAATTCAATTTGAGCTCCGCTTAAATGACCCGTATCGTCTTCCGAAAGATCATGAAATGCAGGACGCCATCCAATAAGCAGAGGAGATCGCTTTTCAAACCACCCTTGAACAATCCCTATGCGGGCAGATCGATGGGCGCTGTCTGGATTGGGCTTAGGCTCAATAGGGATAATTTTCCCCTCCCCTAATGCAGCACGCCGTGTGAGAAGGGTATGATACCGCAGGGCGTAAACCTCTTTGGATATTTTTCCTTCGATATAATCATATTCTACAAGTTCGGCTGCGGCTTCAAAAATATACCGACGTTCCTGATCCGTGAAATCTGCCGAATTCAGCTTATTCATATCCGTTTCGCCGTTGACAAGCGATCGGACGGCCTGAATTCCCTGAGGTTTCAGTTGACGTTCATACGATAATATTTTGGTACGCTTAGACGGTCGAAAATGTTTTTCACGGACCAACGACTCTTCTTCAAAAGCCCGAACCGTTTCAGGTGGAATAACGTAATAGAAAAAATGGTCCCGCAAACGGGCGGTGGGACGTGCGATTTCGGTGAGCCACAACATATGATACGAACAATTCTCATCGAAAAAATAGTACCATGAATTAATATGCTGCAATTCCCAGATATGACGTACCATCGCCATCACTTCGTCATGATTGAGATTAAGATCGTATTCCCAGACATCGCGCGATTCGCTGTCACGGTACTCTTTGAGTTTTTCATAATAGGGGAGCATGGAATAATATCCGTAATATCCCCCAAACAACCCTTTATACGCGAAGGCAACTCCATTGGTTTCATCGGTTTGCGCCGCATAATTAATCGCATAGGACATCAATTTGGATTCCATAGAGGAATCAATCCGTAAAAACGTATGACCAAACATCGATGCAGGGGAGTTAATATGGGCACTTGGAAAGACAAGGGTAACTTTCTGCGGATCCAGCTTTGCCAAAAGCGTTTCGTATTCGCGACATTCTCCCTCCCCAAAGGAGATGTTTAATGATTTTTCCAACCAAACCCTCCGCGCGGGAAACCGGCAAAACACACTGCCGTCACTACGATTGGAATCTTCATTAAGATGACGGAGGGTAGAGATTAACTCTTCATCAAGATTCTCTTTCCCTATTGGAGAGAGGAAAAAAGCATCATCATCGATTTCGCTGCTCTCTTTTGGAGCATGCATCAATAAATGCCAATAGCGGGATTCAGAGAGGTTAAGAGAGTGTTCTTGTGCGATCAATTCATCGGTCGTGGTGGCAAAGACCGCTAAACTCAACGCACATAGCAAAAAAATTACCGGCAACAAAAACCTTTTTTACCCTTCGACGAAGAGAAATTTATACTTAATTTCTAACCTGCTGCCCTTAAGCAGGGGGGAAAGAGTTACCCTCTCCCCTCACGGACTTCTATTTTAGCCTGCGATAGTCGAAACGTTATCCAAAACGGTTGCCATATCGACTTTTTCATTGCTATAAATAGCGTTGTAATTGGCTTGAAGTGCTGATGCAAATGCAGCTTTATCCTCTACGTTCAAAAGCTCTGCCAAGGTTGAGACACTCTCTCCTTGACCGATTGCGATTTCGCGGGAAAGCTGATCCATATTGGAAGCAACAAATTCTGCCGCTCGCTCATTCATCACCAGCGGTGCTCTTTTACATCCGGATGTGCCTGATGTAACACCGAAAGTCTGATTTGCTGAAGTACCGTTTGTTGTTGCTTGCAATGCCAGCATCAAAGCTGAACTGTCATCTTTAATAATTTGTGATCCGAGACCACACCCTGTTTGACTGTTAACCGATGCGAAACCTGCTGTTGCAAGTGCTGCGATAGCCGCAATGCTGAATAAAACTTTTTTCATAAAAACCCCTTTTTCATCAAAATTAACAAAGAGTATAAAAGAATAAACCTTAAGAAATTCTCATTTTCCATTGACTTTCTGCAATATCCGCTTCGATCGCCTGATGGAGCCGTCGCAAAAAATAGTCTCTGGGAACTTCTTTTGCCCCTAAACTTTTCAAATGTTCGGTTGGAACCTGACAATCAATAAACGAATATCCCCAGCTGCGCAAGGACTCTACTAACACTGCGAAAGCCGCTTTAGAAGCATCTGAGACTTTGGCAAACATTGATTCTCCGCAAAACACCCCGCCGACGCTTACTCCATAAAGTCCGCCTACCAATACTCCCTCCTGATACGCTTCGACACTGTGCGCATACCCTAGTGCGTGCAACGCTTCATACGCTTCAACGATTTCCGGAATGATCCAGCTGCCGTTCTGGCCTCGACGCGGTGCTTTCGAGCACTCACGAATGACATCCGAAAAATTGGTATCGAAGCGGATTTCAAATCGGGAGATTTTTTTACGTAAAGAACGACGAAGTTTAAAATCATCCAGTTCCATAATCAGTCTCGGATCAGGAGACCACCAAAGAATCGGGTCTGTAGCACTGTACCACGGAAAAATTCCCATCCGATATGCCATCATAAGGCGTGATGGGGTAAGATCGCCTCCATAGGCGACAATCCCCTCTTCAGATGCCTGAGACGGATGGGGAAACGCGAGCTGATACGTGAGTTTCGGAATCATTCACAATAATCGAATATCAGCTGATCGGTGTACTCTACCGATACTTTTCCCCCTTGCGCCAAACGGCCGAAAAGCATCTCATCAACCAACGGATCTTTTATTTTTTCCGCAATGACACGTCCCAGCGGGCGTGCTCCCATCAATTTGTCATACCCTATTTTAGCGATATGCTCTTTTGCCTTGCCGGTAAGGGAAACCACAACTTTTTTCGATTTCAACTGTTCATTGAGCTCACGAATAAATTTATCAACAATCCCTTCGACAACACTGATCGGCAATGCAGCAAATTCAATAATCCCATCCAAACGGTTACGAAATTCCGGTGTAAAAAACGATTTCAGGGCTTCATGACGGGAAATCGAGCTATCCGCATTAAATCCCATTACACTCCGCTCACTTGCTCCGATATTCGATGTCATAACCAATACGACATTTGAAAAGTTGGCTTTAAATCCGGTATTGTCGGTTAAGGTTGCATTATCCATCACCTGCAAAAGGACATTGATCAGATCCGGATGCGCTTTTTCAATCTCGTCAAGCAGCAAAACCATATAAGGGTGTTTCCGGACTGTTTCGACAAGCAATCCTCCCTGTTCAAATCCGACATACCCGGGAGGGGAACCGATCAGACGGCTCAATGCATGTTTTTCCATATATTCGGACATATCATAACGTTCAAAATAAATCCCCAGTTCACTTGCTAACGATTTTGCCAATTCGGTTTTTCCAACCCCCGTCGGACCGGAGAACAAAAAGGAAGCGATCGGTTTATGCGGTGCACTAAGCCCCGCATAAGAGCGCTTAATCGATTTGACAACCTGCGCGACGGCATGGTCTTGTCCAATCACAAGAGATTTGAGATCCGATTCGAGGGTAGAGAGTTTTTCACGTACATCACCCCCCATTTTCGATGTCGGGATTCCGGTCATTTTCGTGATAATCGCTTCAATATCATGCGGTGTGATTGTCGTCCGTTTATGGGTTTTTAAATGGAAAGCGGCACCGGCTTCATCCATTAAATCAATTGCGACATCGGGCAGGAAACGGTCGGTAATGTATTTTTTTGAGAGTTCGACGGAGGCACGCAGTGCTTTATCCGTATATTTGACCCCATGATGTTTTTCATACCGTTCACGCAGACCTTTAAGGATAAGAAAACTCTCTTCGTCGGAAGGCTCACCCACTTCGATACGGGCAAACCGGCGGCTGAGGGCGCGATCTTTTTCAAAGATGCTTCGATATTCCGCGTGCGTTGTCGCTCCCATACATTTCAGGGCACCTGATGCCAGTGCAGGTTTAAGCTGATTGGAGGCGTCCATGCTCCCCCCGCCCACAGCACCGGCTCCCACAATCGTATGAATCTCATCAATAAATAGAATCGCATTCGGATGTTCGGCTGCTTCATCCATGACCGCTTTAAGCCGTTTTTCAAAATCCCCCCGATATTTGGTTCCTGCCAGCATCGCCCCCAAATCAAGGGCAAAAATCTCTGCATCTTCCAAAAGTTTAGGAACTTCTCCCGACAGAATTCTCAGTGCCAATCCCTCCGCTATGGCTGTCTTTCCGACACCGGGCTCACCGATCAAAAGCGGATTATTTTTCTTTCGGCGGCATAATGTTTGGATCGCACGTTCAATCTCGTTTACCCGTCCGATAACCGGATCAATTTTCCCTTTACGGGCATGGGAAATTAGATTAATGGCGTATTTTTGTAGCGCCCCCTCATTTTGGGGCTCATCGTGCACCGTATCCATCTCCCGATGAGAAATCGCTTCAAGGACATCTACCCGGCTGATGCCGTACTCTTCAAGCAACAGGCATGCGTACGTATGGTGTTCTTCATACACCGCGGCGATCAGGTCACCGATATCGGCATACTCTTTTTGGGCACTGCGGACATGGTGCATCATGACGTCGATCAAACGGGCCAATGCAACCGTCTCAAATGGCTCTTGTTCCACGTCATCGGGTAACGGCTCCATTGTCTGCACCAAATAGGTCCCCAACGCTTCCCGGATCAGTTCGACATCTGCCCCGCACGTTTTGATAATGGCTTCCCCTTCCGATGAATTGAGCAATGCCAACATAACATGTTCGATGGTAAGATATTCATGACGCTGATGCCTGGCAAAGGCAACCGCTTTTTGAAAAACCGAATTCAGTTCCGTACTTACCATCCTTTATGCCTCCTCCATGATTGCTTTGAGGGGAAACCCGTTCTCCCGTGCCAGCTTTCCAACCTGATGTACTTTCGTTTCCGCCAATTCATACGAATAAACCCCACATAGACCTCGCCCTTTTTGGTGGACTTCAAGCATTATACGGTGGGCTTCCTGTACGTTCTTACGAAATATTTTCATCAGAATCTCAACAACAAAATCCATCGAAGTATAATCGTCATTGAGCAAAAATACCTTATATTGCTTTGGATGTTCCAGGGAAATATCTAAACTCGTCGAATGTTCATGTTTTGGTGTCATACGCAACTATACCTTATCTTATTAAAGGTTTGCCGCATGGATAAAGTCAGCAATAATCGCTTCAGCACTTTCCAAGCCAATCGATATCCGAATCAGTCCCGGTGTAATCCCTAAAAATTCACGGGTCGGTTCATCAAAATCACGATAAATAGTCGAAGCCATGTGCAGTCCCAGTGTACGGCTATCACCGATATTGGCCGTAATAGTAATCAATTTGGAATGGTTTAGAAATTCGAATGCTCTCTCCTTCGTCCCCATATCAATGGTTAACAAGGTTCCGCATCCGTTCATAAACTGATCTTTATAACGTCCATGATGGGGATGGTGAGGCAAAGAGGGATGATTGACTATAAAGCCGTGCTCGTGTAGGGCTTTAGCCACCGTTTCAACGCTGGAAACGATCCGATCCATACGAAGAGGAAGGGTTTCCAGACCTAGCATGGTCAAATAACTGCCAAAACCGTTTGCAGACATCCCAAAATCACGCAAAGCCCTCTTTTTGGCATTGGCGACCAAAGCCATATTTCCCATTTTTTTGATAAATGGGTGAAGATCACGATAACGTTCGGATTTAAATTTATCTTCCCCTTCCGCAATCGCTCTGAATACAACGGCACCCCCAAGTGCCGAAGCATTACCGTTAATAATTTTGGTTGTCGAGTAAACTACGATATCAGCCCCCAAAGCGATTGGTGCGACACTCAGAGGCGTAATCGTATTATCAACCATCAAGACGACGCCGTTTCGATTCGCGATATGGGCAATAGCGGCAATATCGGGCAAACGCATATTCGGATTACCGACACTCTCTAAAAAAATAATTTTGGTGGCCGTATTGATCGCCTCCTCAACCGCATCCAATTCATCGACATCAAAAAAATGGGTAGTAATTCCAAAACGGCTCAACGTTTCTGAAAAATACGAATATGTCCCGCCAAAGAGCCCTCCGATACTGATAATTTCATCACCGGCACGAAGAAGGCTCAAGGTGGCCATCGCCGTCGCTCCCATCCCCGAAGAGGCTGCCACGGCACCTATCCCGCCGTCCATAGAGGCTAATATCTGTTCCAACTGGGCTGAAGTCGGATTACCTACACGGGCATAAAGGGGTTTTTTAACCGACCCGTCAAAAATTCCCTCTCCCGTTTCACTGTTCCCATATCCAAACGATGCGGAATTAACCATTACCGGGCTTATAGCCCCCTCTTTTTTTCCGACTTGCTGAACAATGCGGGTTGTAAACTCTTCAAAGCGATTCATCATCAAACCTATATTAAAATTGGGCAATTATAACCAAAAAGGGCAACTCATTGTCTAAACGAATCTTCATCACCGCGACCAATACCAATATAGGTAAAACATATACAACCAAAAAGCTTATTGAAGCGTTTAGCCGTATGGGGTTACGTGTCGGCGTGTATAAACCGATCGAAACCGGTGTTGATACATTACCTCCTGATGGCGATGACCTTTTCCAATGCGCTTTACGCTACAACCAAGCTCTCGAATCGTTATCCATCAAAGATATCGTTACCCTCTCGCTTCCGCTTCCAGCAGCCCCGTTTGTGGCCAATAACGGACAACCCATCCCTTTTGAACTTTTTGAAAAATCTTTGGAAAAAATTGAAGCGCTCTGTGATCTTGTCCTCATTGAAGGTGCCGGCGGGCTCATGGTTCCTTTGGATGAAGTCAATATGATGATTGATCTACCGCACCATTTCAATGCCGTTACCTTACTCGTTACCCACTGCAATCTTGGATGCATCAATGATACCCTTCTGAGTATCAAGGCCCTTGAAGATGCTTCCATCCCTTATCAATGGGCCCTGAATTGCCGGCAGGATGACGCATCATTTGAAACGACATCGCTCCCCTATTTTTCCCACCGGTTTGAAACTATCTATCGCATTGATCAAGATATCGATGCGATAGCCAAAGCACTTTTGGATACAATTACACATTAATTTCGCGGTATGCTTACACCGAAAAACGGTTCGTACGACACGTAAGCGTTCCTGTATATTGAACATTAAAGGAGAGACCATGAAACACCTGATCCGAACGGATGATTTTACGACTGACCAAATCCTTCAGGTTTTACACGATGCTGAACATTATCTCCAGGGACAATTCGATCCTATACTCAAAGAAAAAATAATTATTACGCTATTTTTTGAAAATTCAACCCGTACCAAAAGTTCTTTTGAAATTGCGGCAAAGCGCCTGGGTGCGGAAGTCGTTCATCTTGATGTTCAAAAAAGTTCTACCCAAAAAGGGGAGAGCCTTGTCGATACAGCCGCTAATCTAGATGCAATGGGGCCGCATGCCATGATCGTACGTCACGCCCATGCGGGAGTTCCCAATATCCTTGCTGAAAATACCCATGCATCTATCATCAATGCCGGAGACGGAGCCCATGCCCACCCGACACAAGCGTTACTCGATCTTTTTACCCTCCGCCGCCATTTCGGTGATCTCCAAGGGAAAAAAATAGCGATTGTAGGCGATATCAAAAATTCTCGTGTCGCTAACAGCAATATTGAGCTATTAACACGCTTCGGAATGGATATTACCCTTGTCGCACCTCCCCATTTTCTCCCCGATACGTCTCTCAAAACAACACATAATCTCCATGACGTTATCGACAATGTTAATGCGATTATGAGTTTACGAACCCAAACGGAACGCCACTCACATCAAACTTACGGATCACTAAAAGATTATGCCAGTGATTTTTGCATCACACAAGAACTTGTCGGCAACCGTGATTTGATTTTACTTCATCCCGGGCCGGTTCATCGCAATATCGATATTGATGATATGATGCTCAAAGATCCTCGTTGCAAGGTATTGGAACAAGTCCGCAACGGTGTAGCTATCCGAATGGCTGTCCTTAAAGCACTCATTGCCTGATGCACCAAAGGTTCAGTGACCTGGTTTCATCCGGGATCCCATGCTTTTTTTACACCGATTTTAGTGGGGCGCATTTCCATTGCTATCCATTGGATGAGCTAAAACAGCACGATATTGAATTCTCTTTCAAAAGTATGCCCCATAGATTAAATTCTCCCCATAAACCTGTTTTTTCACCGGTGTCGTATGAAGCGTATGAACAAAAATTTGCTTCGGTACAGGAACATATTCGCAGCGGAAACACCTATCTCCTGAATTTAACACAACCGACAGAAATAGAATCCGGCTATACCCTAAAAGAGATTTATACGATGGCCAATGCCCCCTATAAATTAAGAGTCAAAGATTCTTTTGTCTGTTTCTCCCCTGAACCGTTTATTACGATTGAGAATAATATTATCCATACCTATCCGATGAAAGGGACAATTGACGCTTCATTGCCCAGTGCTGCGGATACCATTTTAAAGGATCCCAAAGAGATAGCCGAACACACCATGATTGTTGACCTTTTGCGTAATGATTTGGGAATAGTTGCAAAGAATATCCGTGTCGAAAAATTTCGCTATATCACAACGATCAATACCGGAGATAAACAGTTACATCAGGTAAGTTCCCATATAAGCGGTATATTGGATATCAAATGGAAAGAGAATGCAGGAACCTTGCTCTGTAATTTACTTCCGGCCGGAAGTATCAGCGGTACACCGAAACGAAAAACCGTTGAAATCATAGAACAAATCGAAGGGTATCGTCGAGGATATTTCACCGGTGTTTTCGGCTTCTATGACGGTGAAAATCTCTACAGTGCTGTCGCTATACGTTTTATAGAAAAACAAGAGAATAAACTTATCTATAAAAGCGGTGGCGGTATTACCGCCGATAGCAACTGCAAACGGGAATATGAGGAAATGATCGATAAGGTTTATATACCCTAACGTATACTCACTTGGGATTTTAAGTTTTGCACCGTCTTAGGACCTATCCCTTTGACATTAACCAATTCGTCCACATTTTTAAAATTACCATGGCTCTTGCGATATTTAATAATTTCTAGTGCTTTGGTTGGACCGATACCGTTAAGAGTTTGTAATTGTGCAGAACTAGCCTTATTAATATTTATGGACCCATAGGCCAACGAAATGACAAGTAATAAGAGGGAAAAAAATTTCACCATAAACTGATCTCCTGTAAAAATTAAACTATTTTACAATTATAAATAAAAATAGTCAAATAATGTTATTCAAGAGAACAAGTGAATAAAAAGAGTTCTCACGGGTTTAGATAAAGAATTGGGTTATTAGGTTTGGGTTGTTAGTGCTTAGAGTCACAGTTAGAGGTAAAAGGTTAATTAATTAGGATTAGTAAGAAAGAAGGGATAAATCTGA
>JAQULP010000002.1 GCA_028718525.1 Sulfuricurvum sp.
TGGTATCGTTGTACCATGGTCAATTGGTTGTAACTCATGAAAGTCCCTTTATCTCTGGTCGGATAAAATCGACTCTAATCTACAACCTCTTGATCAACCCTGTTGCACTTTAAATTTGAATTGGCGAAATATTAATTTTTGTTAAATGCGTTTATGCATTAATCATTTACCGTCGTGTATTCCTAAAAATTGAGAATGAGGATGAACATGAGAGTGTGTGAGGCAACCCTCACGTGTGATTATTGTTTGTTTTTACGTGCGGCAACTTCCGCTAGGAAGCTTTCAAGATCGTATTTGATGCGGAATTGAGGGGTAAGAATATGGATAAGAATGTCACCCAAATCAATGGCAATCCAATCACCGCTTTCATCAATATATAAAAATTGTTCATCCGGTTTGAGACCTTTTTTTAAGTGGTCCAAAAGGGCAAAGGTGTGACGTTCTCCTAATGACGAAGCGATGACAACGTAATCGGCAAAGTAATCTCCCCCTTTAAGGTCGAAGACTTCGATGGCCTCTGCTTTATTCTGATCTAAAATCGCACTAATCTTTTCAATTCGCGGGTTCATTGTGTTCCTTATAATAGGTGATAATTTTGTTTTCGATATCTGTTTCAAGTCCTAACGGGCAATAGGATGAACGAAAATCGCTCGAGCTGATCGGAATATCTACATCCAACCGAATCATGGTTTTCGGGATAGGAATGTTTTGCCGTGCCGCAACAACCCAATGCACGAGTGCATTAAGCTCATCGGCGCAGTACCAATCGGATAGTTTTTCGAGATTATCCGCTCCGATTATGAGATAAATCTCATCATAGGATTGGGCATAGTGTTTAACTGTTTCTATAGTATAGACACTACGACGCTGTGATATTTCAAAATCACTAATTTCCACCTGCTTATAGGGGCTGAAAATCTCTTTTAACCATGCATAGCGCTGTAAACCGCTTGCAATTACAGAAGTTTTAAACGGATTTCGTGATGCGGGAACGATAATGATTTTATCTACTGGTAAAATCTTTAACGCTTCGGTCACGACAGCAACATGACCTGCGTGCGGCGGATCGAAACTGCCGCCGTAAAGTGCAAGCTTCATAAGGTTTAACTTCTTTTAATTAAAATTATAACCGATTTTTGGTAAAATCTTCCCCTATTTTGTGTTTAGGATTAGGTGATGACGTTGAAGGTTGCTATTAACGGATTTGGCCGGATAGGTCGTTGTGTTACCCGTCTCATAGCTGAGCGTTCCGATATCGAACTTGTTGCTATTAACGATATGGCTTCACTCGATATGATTCTCTATCTATTACAAAATGATTCAGTGCATGGTTCTTTTGAAATGGAAACGTTTATTTCGGAAGACAATTACCTTTGTATCGGAAAAAATAAGATTCGTGTATTGTGCGAAAAAAACCCGGAAAATATTGATTTTGCTGCACTCGGAGCAGATGTCGTTTTTGAATGCAGCGGTCTGTTCCTGACCGGAGAATTAACAAAACACCATTTGAAAAAAGGGGTTAAAAAAGTTATTTTATCGGCTCCGACATTGGATAAGAATATCCCGACATTCGTTTTGGGGGTCAATGAACACCTTTACGCAGGTGAAGATATCATCTCAAATGCATCATGTACGACGAATTGTCTGGGCCCGATTGCCCGTATACTGGATGAGGCCTTTGGTATTGAAAAAGGTTTAATGACGACTATTCACGCCTATACGAACGGTCAGGCGATTATCGATTCGGCTCATGGCGATGATAAACGCCGTTCTCGTGCAGCAGCTTTGAATATGATTCCGACTACGACAGGGGCGGCAAAAGCGATTAGTATCGTTTTGCCGAATTTGGAGGGTAAGCTTCATGGACAGAGTGTACGTGTACCGACACCGGATGTATCAATGGTCGATTTAAACGTTTTGGTTCGTCAAGAAACCTCCAAAGAGGAGCTGAGTAAGCTCTTTAAATCGTATGCAAACGCTCAGATGAAAGGGATTTTGGCGGTAGATGAACGTTACCGTGTCTCGCAGGATTTTGTTGGCTCCCGTTTTAGTGCCACAGTGGCGGATGACCTTATTCAGGTTGTTGACGGGAATCTCATCAAAATTATGGCGTGGTATGATAATGAATGGGGCTATTCCAACCGTCTTATCGAAATGGCATTATTTATCACTAAAGAGCGTTCGGACTCTTTTATGAAACAAACATTTTAAATCTTACAGTAAGAAGGAAAAACATGCAGTTACTCGGTATCAAAGAGTGTGATATTCACGGCAAAAAAGTATTTATTCGATGTGATTTTAACGTTCCGATGGATGATTACGGAAATATCACTGATGATCGCCGTATCCGCTCTGCGGTTGCAACTATTAATTATTGCCTTGATCAAGGGTGTGCCATTATTTTGGCCTCCCATTTTGGACGTCCTAAAGGGGAACCGGATGAAAAATATTCGCTTTCTCCGATTGCCCGCAGACTGCATCAATTGTTAAAAGTTGAGGTTAAAATGGCAATGGACGTTATCGGTGAAGATGCCAAGAAACGTTCGTCAGAGTTGAAAAACGGAGAGATATTATTACTTGAAAACTTACGTTTTGAAAAAGGGGAGACGAAAAACGATCCTGAACTGAGCGCGGCACTTGCTTCTATGGCTGAGGTGTATATCAATGACGCTTTTGGGGTGAGTCATCGGGCGCATGCCTCTGTCGAGGGGATTACGGCACACTTTGATAACGAGCATAAAGCTGCTGGTTTCTTACTCCAAAAAGAGATCCAGTTCTTCGGAACCTTGCTTGACCGTCCGGTTAGACCGTTTGCCGCTATTGTCGGTGGATCGAAAGTATCCGGAAAGTTAGAAGCTTTAATCAATTTATTGCCGAAAGTGGATAAAGTGCTTATTGGCGGCGGTATGGCATTTACCTTTTTAAAAGCGTTAGGGCATGATGTCGGCAATTCGTTGGTAGAAGATGATCTTCTGGATGAAGCGCTTAATATTATGAGCGAAGCCAAACAACTCGGAGTAAAGTTTTATCTGCCTGTTGATGTGGTTGCAGCAGAAAAATTTGCTCCCGATGCTATGAGCCGTCTTTGCAGTGTCCAGGAGATCCCATCAGGCTGGATGGGATTGGATATCGGGCCGGCCACGGTACGTTTGTATCGTCAGGTATTGAACGACGTTCAGACTATTTTGTGGAATGGTCCTATGGGTGTTTACGAAATGGATCGTTTTGCAAGAGGGTCAAACAAAATAGCCCATTTTGTAGCGGATTCGTACGCGACAACCGTAGTCGGAGGCGGCGATACGGCGGATTTGGTACAACGTATCGGTTTGGATGAAGAGATGACGTTTATTTCAACCGGAGGCGGTGCATCATTGGAATTGTTAGAGGGTAAAATTCTTCCGGGCGTAAAACCGTTGATGAAGTAGTTTTATCGTTTCCCCAAGAAAATTTTACAAAGAAAGAAGGGAGATTGTTATGATAGTTTGTGCCAACTTTAAAGCGAACAAGACACGTCAAGAGACGCAAGCGTACATGGCGGTAGTCGAGTCGTTTGTAAGTGCGAATGATATCTCGGATACGATTATCGTATTTCCGCCGTATACGGCATTGGAACATCTTTCCCGTAATGTTCTGATAGGGGTACAAAATGCCTATCCGGTTCGTAACGGAGCCTATACGGGAGAAATTGCCCTTGAACAACTTGAAGAGTTTGATATCAAAACAATTTTGATCGGCCACTCTGAGCGTCGGCATATTATTGGGGAAACACAAGAACAAATCGCTGCAAAATTCCGTTTTTTTGCTGAGCAGGGGTTTGTTATCGTTTATTGTGTCGGCGAACCTTTGGCAATCCGTGAAGCGGGGCATGATGCTCTTATGGACTATATTGACAAACAGTTTGATGGCATCGATTTGAACTACAGTGATTTGATCATAGCGTATGAGCCGGTATGGGCAATCGGTACAGGATTAACCCCGTCTAACAGCGACATAGAACAGGTGCACAGAGAGCTTAGAAGCAAAACTGCCGCACCTCTTTTGTACGGAGGAAGTGTGAAGACGGATAATGCAGGCGAAATTATGGCACTTGAAAACGTGGACGGTGTTCTTGTCGGATCTGCAGCTTTGAGTGCAAACGATTTTTGTGAGATGATCGTTCAAGCTTCTGAATTAAATGGATAAAGGAATAAAATTATGATAATGCAAGGTAAAAAAGGGCTGATTGTCGGATTGGCTAATGATAAATCAATTGCGTACGGCATTGCACAGGCGCTTCACAAGCAAGGGGCGCAAATGGCGTTTACCTATCTTAATGAAGCGTTGCAGAAACGTGTTGAGCCTATCGCGGCAAGTTTTAATAACAGTCCCGTCTATAAATTGGATGTATCCGATGAGTCGGATATGGAAGCAATCGCCGCTAAAGTGGCGGCAGATTTCGGTCAAATCGATTTTCTGGTCCATTCAGTCGCATTCGCTCCAAAAGAGGCGCTTACGGAAGGTTTTATGAAAACCTCTAAAAGCGCATTTCAGATCGCAATGGATGTTTCAGTCTATTCGTTGATTGATTTGACCAATCGCTTGGAGAGTGTTTTAGCCCCAGGGGCATCGATTATTACCCTCAGTTACCTTGGCGGTCCTAAATATATTCCTAACTATAACGTAATGGGGGTAGCAAAAGCCGCACTGGAATCGACGGTACGTTATATGGCGGTTGAATTGGGAACTTCCAAAGGGCAACGGGTTAATGCTATCAGTGCCGGTCCGATTAAAACGTTGGCAGCTAGCGGGATCGGTGATTTCAAACAGATTCTGAACTGGAATGAGGCAAACGCCCCGTTGCGCAAAAACGTCACCATCGAAGAGGTCGGCAATTCAGCTATGTATCTTTTGAGTGATCTCTCGACGGGTGTAAGCGGTGAAATCCATTATGTCGACGCGGGATATAATATTATGGGGATGGCTGCGGTCGAGAAAAATGCAGAAGGAAAAAGCGTTTTTGTATGGGATGAGCGAAAGTAAACCCTTTCCTCAATCCGATAATCACCCTCTAACCCACCCTGTAGGGTGGATTCTCTCCTTTATACTCTTATCAAATGTTACCGAATGTTACTTGCCAATGACAGGGAAATTGTTAAGTTCTTCGTTCAACGAGGGCTCTTTGGGTTTCGCGCTATCGATTACCGCTTTATTCGTATGGTAATTTTTCCATTTATCCACATAGTTTTGCAGTAAAAAAGAGCTCTCTTCCGAAGAGGGTGTTTCCGTTTTCGCTACCGAAGATCGGTTTTGTTCAGATCCGTCTGCGGAAGGAGAACTAAGGGGTAGCCACTCTTCTTTTAGCCATGAATCTAGCGATCGCTGCATTGCACCGCCCTTTGCACGTGACGTCGTATTGGGTGAGATAACATTGAGGGTCTGATTTTGGTTAGGAGAGACTCCATGGTGTTGTGTACAGCCTTGAAGCATCAAGAGAGAAGCACCGATAAGATAGAGTGCAGGTAATTTCATCGATTCAGTTCCTTTGGAATATTTGATTTATCCTTATTAGATTCTTACTATAACATAATGATACAAGAAGTCGTGTGGATTCTAAAGAAAAAAATAAATTACAAATTTGTCACATTCCCAAATATAGGGGTTTGTACCCTTTTTCCTCACTCTTTCAAATAAGGTTTAATTTACAGCAATGTTTAAGAATAGCGTCGTTACAATTAACATTGACGAAACAAAAACATAAGGTCAAGCTTAACTTAAGGAGAATCAATGAAGTTAGTTAAAATGAGTCTTGCGGCAGCAGTATTGCTCGGAGCAAGTGCTTTCGCACTCGACAATGTAAAAGTAAGCGGAGATGCTAAACTTTTTTACGGTACAGATGATATAGGAACTGCAGGCTTGTTGGATCAAGGATCTAGCTATGCGGATACAGCGATTCGTTTGGGTGTTACAGGTGATTTGATCAAAGGTGTATCATTCGGCGTAACCGGGTATACTGTTAGTACACTTGGGCTCGAAAAAAATCTTGTTGCTAATACTTGGACTGCAGGACACGATTCTACAGCGGTTGGTGACAATACATGGATCGGTGAAGCATGGTTGGCAACGACTGTAGCTAAAACAACCGCAAAAGTTGGTCGTATGTCACTGGATACTCCTTTAGCGTTCAGTGAAACATGGTCGGTTACTCCAAATACGTTTGAAGCAGCGGTTGCTATCAATCAAGACCTTGCGGACACTACTTTGGTAGGTGCATGGGTTGGAAACTCTAACGGTCGTGATGCTGCGCATACAGCGGCTACTGGTGCTGCTAGAGACGGAATTATGAGAATCGGCGGAGAGTTCGGTACTTTTGCTGCTAAAGGTGCGTATGCAGCTGCAGCGGTTAACAACTCTTTGAAATTCTTGACGGCGCAAGCATGGTATTACAATGTTGTTGACGTAGCGGATGCATACTGGTTGCAAGCCGATTGGGATTGCCAATTGGTAAAAGGTGTAAAATTGGGTGCACAGTATGCAGCATTGTCTCCTAAAGGGGTTGGTGTAGTCGTTGCAACTACAAACAAAGATACCAAAGCATTCGCTCTTAAAGCGGCTTATACTGCAATTCCTGACTTAACCATCTCTGCGGCATATTCAGATGTTTCAGGTATTGGACAAGCGGGTGGTCTTAAAGCTGGGAACGTTGCAGGTAGCGGTCAATCAAAACTTTATACTGAGTCATTCTGGACGTATGGAAAAGTAAGTGCTCCGGATGCAACTTCTATGAATTTGACAGCTGAATACAACGCAAAAGATATTGCTAAATTCGGTGGTTATTATACTTCTGTAAGCAATGATACAGCGTCAACTGGTGATTTGAAAGAATTGGCATTGACTGCAAGCCGTTCATTCGGACCATTGGATGTTACCGCAGTGGTTATGAACACTAAAGATACTGCTGTTCAAGCTTCTTCATACAATACCGTACAAGCGTATTTGACTCTTAATTTCTAAGAGAAATAGTATTCTTCTTCATTCTCGCATCTGCGAGAATGAATCCTCTTTAAAAAATCATTTAAAAATTGTAGATTATCCCCATTTTGGCCCAGCCGTATTTGTGATCAAAACTGGTTTGTGTATATTGATTATACAAATAAGGAATTTCTCCGTTAAATTGATTACTCATCGCTTTCCCACCAATAAATACATTTAGATTTTGAGTCGCTTTATAGCCGATTGAAAGTTCGATTTTATGGTTATGATTGATGTAGTCCAAACCGCTGTCACGAATAAAATAGTTGTATTCGTATCCTGCATCGAGTGAAAATTTTCCGACGAAAGCACTGTAATTGACCCCTATGGCAATTTTTTGCTCACTGCGATCGAGATTTTTATAAGGGGTAATCCCTCTTTTGGTCAGTTCGCTTTGCAGCGTTGCATCGCTCTCATAATGGATACTGCTATCGACCAAAGTTTTAATAGCCGTGTAATTCCAGCTGAGATAGGTATCAATACTCTCATTACCGGCCACAAAGCTTTTGATCGCCCTTAGATAGAGTGTATTGTCTTCGAGATTTTGACTCGAAATAAACGGGGTAATGGTAGCGGATGTCCGTAATTGCGCTTGAGAAGTGTTGTACACGATATCGTAGGCTCCGTTGGAACCCTCAAATTTACCGCCTGTCCCGATAAAACGTGAAACTACGGAATTGATTTGGTTGATATCCCGGGTGACGATGTCATCTCCTTCATTATGCACCATTCCCACATCGAGTGCAAACGTTTTGGAACCGATATTTTTGCGGGCATAGAGCTCACTTTGGTAATTGGTGAGTTCGCCTGCTCCATAGCTGATTGTCGATTGTTGAAAACGGCCTGCTACCATCCAATCATTATTGAATCGGTATCGTGAGAATATTTCCCCACCCTGCATATCTCCGATAGCTGTTTCACTGAGTGTTCCGCTAAATTCGTTCTCTTTGATATTTAACAGATCAATTTGATCGTTCATGTTTAACAGGGTAATTCCAAGCGATAGATTGTTCGGCGGGAGGTAACCATGCTTGTCTGAGACAAAATAGGGGAGTTGATTAGCGAATAATGTAAAAGGGGCCAACAGTAAAAATCGTTTTTTCATTGAATCGTAATATTCCCTTCGAGTTTTGATGATCCTATTGGAAAAATCTGACTTTTTACATTGGTGAGTTCAAAAACAACCGGATTGGAGAGTTTCTGAGCTCCGCCAATCTCCATATTGGTTGCGTAGATTTCCATTTGATAAGACTCTTTTGAGGTGAAACGAGTGCTCATTTCCGATAAAGTTGAATATCCGGAGAGGATAAGATAATCAATGATCGAACTAAAATTGAGTTTGCATAACGTTGACGATAGTGTTACAGGATTGGTGACGTTACTGGTTCCAATGTATCCGGATTTATCGGTTTTGGCAATTTGAACATACGACGTATTGCTGTCCACAACATAATAATAGGATGAACCGGAAGAAGTTTTAGTCATTTTAATACCAATTACCGGCTTGGAAAGTATGGTTTTGTTGGATTGGAGGGTAAGATCATAATTTTGGAGTATATAGTTCACTAACTCGGTTTGTGTTGTAATGGTAGAACTATTTTTGTCGAACCCTTGAAAAATACCGTTTTGGAGTGTGATATTGATGTCACCTATTTGGTTAAGCGTTGTATTCAAATCGTAATAAACGGGAGTAGTGTTTGTGTCGACAGAAATGTTATTTTCAGTGGTTAATTGCGTAACCGAATTTGACCCTCCACCGCATCCTGTAAGCAAAAAAGTAATGGTCAGTGCTACCCCAATGGGGATAATTTTTGGAGATTTCATTCGTTTTACCTCAGTAGAATATTGTGTCATATTACCTTAAATATGTTAAAATACTTTTTTAATCAACTGTATTTAAGCTTAAAGCACATAGAATTAGCAAAGTTAATACATGAAAAAGGGTGGCAAATGACTACGAAAAATTTAATTAGCTTAGCAGCAAGCGCTGTTATAGCAGGGACATTATTAACAGGATGCGGCAATTGGGACGCTGAAAAATCATCATACACCGGGACGGCGGTAGATGGATATTTAAAAGGTGCAAAAGTATGGGCAGACTTTAATAAAGACGGTCAAGAAAGCGCTGATGAGCTAACGACTACGGATGCAAATGGTAATTACTCATTTAACCGACAAGTAACAGGCGATACGATCGTCAAAATCAGCGGCGGTATCGATATCTCAACCGGCCAGGCATTTCTAGGTTCATTGGAAGCGATTGCCGGTGCGGGTGCAGCGTCGACTGTTGTCTCTCCTATGAGTTTAATGGTTGTTCAAGCGGTTAAAAGCGGTAAGACCCTAGCGCAAGCAAAAGCAGATGTTGCACAACAAACCGGTGTCGCTGAAGCAGATTTGTTGAAAGACCCTATTGCTGAAAGTACGAAAAGTGCGGCGGGAGCCAAGCTTCTTCTTGAATCGGTAAAAATGGCAAAAGCAATCGAAATTTTGGTGGCAAAAGGGCAAAGTTATGCACAAGCAAGTGCATCGGTTGCTACCGCTGTACAAGCAAACAATCTCTCTACGCTTGCTCCTGAGATTGGAACCTTGGTAACTGCAATCGATGCACAAAAAACAGCGACAACAACCGCTCTTGCAAGTGCAGATGCAGCAAAAGTTGTCGAGCAAGCGGTTACCGTTGCAGCATCTATGATTGTTGCCAATCCATCTGCACAAGTTAGTATTGCAAACCTTCAAACCATCGTTACGAACGTTAACACGAATACGACGGCAGGAAAGGTTGTTGACTACTCGGCGCTAGGAACAGCAATTCAATCGATCGATACGACTAATGCTGCAAACAATACTAATGCAACAAACACAGGTAGTACAGCAATTGTTGACAAAACAACATATGAAACTGCACAAAACACGGCTGCCAATACGGCTGCAGGAACAACAAACGCTCCGAGTGTAACAGTAAGCGATATGACCTTGACTTTAGGCAGTTCAGCTACGGTAAACGGAAATAACTTCAGTACCACTATGGCTGCTGGAACACCGACTGATGTCGTTCTTGGCTTTACTGCGACGGGTGCTAACGGTTTTGCGGTAACAAACGGCGTATTGAAAGCAAAAATTGCTTTGGATGCGAATAACTATCTTGTTATCAGTGTTGATGGTGTGACAGTTACGACCGGAACCGACGGTGCCTTGACAATGACTATCGCTTCTGGAGCCAATGTAACGGTTGACTCTAACGGTGTTCAAAGTGTTAACAGTGCTGCCGGTAAATTGGACAGCGCATTAACGTTGAATACAATGTCTCTTTCAATGAATGCATTATTGAATAAGATTTCTACCAATGCAACGGCTATCAATGCATCAAGAACACAAATTTTGAATCGCTTGGCTGTTAAAGCTACGTATACCGTTACGGTCGGTGTATATGGTATCAATAGCGTTACGACATCTAATTTGTTTGATCAAAGTGCAATTTTAGGAACCGGATTTAAAGGGTATACAGGAACTGTTGTTCTTAACTAATCCCAAAGCCAATGATAGCTCTTGGCTATCATTGGTCCTCTCTATTGCTTGACTCCTCCATACCTCTTCGTTATAATCACCAGATGAAATACTTTCTTCGCTCATTGTCGTATACGCTCATCATGTTTTTTTTGATTTCCCTTATTTCCTTCGGTGCGATTCATATGGCTCCTAACAGCTTTCTCGGGGGTGAGTTGAATCCGAATATGACTCTCGAAGCGATTGCGCATTTACGGGCCGTATACGGGCTTGACAAGCCGCTCTTCGTTCAATACACCGATTGGGTCACGAATCTTTTGCTCCTTGATTTTGGCATTTCCTTTGTCAGCGGAGAGGATGTGAGCCAAGTCATCAGGGAACGGATCCCCGTGACGCTCTGGATGAACCTTAGTGCAATGGTGCTGACCTTTTGTATCGCGATGTGGATGGGTATCAAAGGGGCATTGGCCCATGGTGAACCAAAAGATTCCCTATTCAGCCAATTCTTTCTGCTGAGCTTTGCAATGCCGTCGTATTATCTGGCTTTGATAGGGATTATGTTCTTTAGCGTAACGTTAGGGTGGTTTCCGATTGCGGGGATGCATTCTCTGGAGGTTCCTGAGGGGATACACTATTATACGGATATGCTGTGGCATTTAGCGCTGCCGGTCTTTGTCATGGTTTTTGTAGGCATAGGGAGCCTGGCCCTTTACATCCGCTCCCTTACCCTTGAAATTCTTAAAAGCGATTATATCTATTTTGCCCGTTCGCGGGGGATAGAGGAGGGTAAAATCATCCGTTTCTATATTTTGCCGAATCTGTTGCCCCCTATTGTGACGATGCTCGGATTGTCTTTGCCGGGATTGATCGGCGGATCGGTGATTTTAGAGTCGATTTTCGGGATTGAGGGGATGGGGCAGCTTTTTTATTTCAGTGCAATGAGCCGGGATTATCCGGTGATTATGGGAATTTTGATGATGAGTGCGTTTTTGACGCTGATCGGTAATCAGATTGCGGATGCAATCTTGCTTAAATTGAATCCATTCGTTAAGCGGTGATGTACTTTTCTGTTTAGTCAGAAAAGTACCAAAAGAACATACCGTGATCCAAGAACGCTCGTTCCTTTCGGCACTGTTGCCTTCGGAACGGCTCTTGGTATTGGATCACGGGACTATAGTTAATTATGCCCTCACACGACACCAGAAGCAAGGTCGCCTGCAGTAGTGCGAAGGCGTACCGCTAGCGTTTTGGTGTGAGGGTGATTTTCTTTTGTTTCTTTTCTTGTGAAAAAGAAAAGAAAGAGAGAATTTGGTATTGAGGTATGGAAAAGATCCGGAAAGGACTAGTTTCCAAAAAGTGCTTCGAGAGAACTTAGCCCCTCTTTTTTCTCTTCCTGAGCTTTTTCACCCATTTGCGCAGTTCCCCCCATCTCATTAAGCTCGATGGTGTATCCGGTCAGCATCGATGCAAGGCGGATATTGATACCGCTTTTACCGATCGCTTTAGACTTCTGGTCGCTCGGAAGGGTGACGATTGCTTTTTTCTCGCCGCTTTCAGACTCTTGAACGACTACGGCACTGATGATTGCCGGAGACATTGCACGAGAGATAAAGAGTTCCGGAGAAGCGCTGTATTCGACACAATCGATATTTTCGCCGCAAAGTTCTTCGCTGACGGCGTTGATACGGACCCCTCGAACACCGACGGTGGCTCCGATCGGATCGATTTGAGGACGGTTGGTATAGAGGGCGATTTTTGCACGTTCACCCGGGATACGGGCACATTTTTCAATGATAACGATACCGTCTTTGATTTCGGGTACCTCGAGAGCCAAAAGCTCTTCAAGGAATTTTGGAGAGGTGCGTGAAAGCTCCATTGAAATACCGCTGCTTTTGTCTACATGAACTCGGCGGACAATTGCACTGACAACATCGCCCACTTTGAATTTTTCCCCTTTGATACGGCTTTTCATCGGTAAAACAGCACGAATTTCATCAACTTCGATCGTGGTGTTTTGCTCACTGTCGACACGGGTTACCCGTCCTGAGACAATTTGATTGATTTTGCTTTTGTATTTGTCAAAAAGGAGGTTTTCAACCAGACGCTGGATGTGAAACTCGATTTCACGGTGAAGGGTTGCAAAGGCGCTTCGGCCGTAGCTTTCGATATCGTGTTCCATTTGGAGCTGATCGCCGATTTCGGCTTCATCGTCAATTTCTAAAGCTGTTGTTATTCCCATAAACGCACCGGACTCTTCCCCCTCGAGTTCCGGGGCGTTATCCGCGACAACGGTGATGATCTGGCGTAACTTGACATGCTTCGTGCGCGTATCAATATCGGCTTCAAAAGCAAATGTCGGATTGATGATCCGTTTAGCCGTTTGAATAAACGACGTTTTGATGGCCTCTTGAACATGCTCGGTGCTAAGCCCTTTTTCATTGGCGATTGAATCAATAATATCTAAAATATTTTCCATAGGACTATCCTTGTTCGTGGCGGTAACTCATAAAAAATTGTGTTGGTTGGGAAAGCTTTTTTATGAAGGATAAACATTATACCCCAATTTCTCTTAATGCGATATTTATCCTATCCCCGCTATAATCCCCCTAATATCAAGAAATTTCTAAAATCAAGGGAATACAGTATGGAACTCAAAATCGCCCGCAACGAACAAGACGCAAAACCAAAGAAAATCGATCTTAAAAAGATTAGCGAAATGGTAGAAAAAAGCAATTCGCTGATCCTCTATTTTGACCGTGAAAATTCTCACAAAGATCTTTTGGCATTGCAGGATCATTTTGAAGGTGAAGGGAAAAGTTTTTATATGCGTGAAGTCCGTTTCGGCCTTTCGGCTAACGAATATATGTACGAAGTCCACATCTTATAATGTCCAAAAAACTTTTTATTGAGACCCTCGGATGCGCGATGAATGTCCGCGATTCCGAGCATATGATCGCAGAGTTGAATGCCCATGAAGGGTATGAGTTGACTGAAGACGCTTCATCGGCCGATTTGATTCTGATCAACACCTGTTCCGTAAGGGAAAAGCCCGTTCATAAGCTTTTTTCCGAATTAGGTGTTTTTAACAAGCTGAAAAAAGCCGATGCAAAGATCGGCGTATGCGGATGTACCGCATCGCATCTCGGCAAAGAGATCATTAAACGGGCTCCTTACGTCAGTTTTGTGTTGGGTGCGCGTAACGTTTCCAAGATAGCGGATGTTTTGCATCGGGATAAGGCGGTTGAAATCGAGATTGACTATGATGAATCTCAGTTTGCCTTTAAAGATTTTCGAAGCAGTCCGTACAAAGCCTATATCAATATTTCAATCGGATGCGATAAGCAGTGTACGTTTTGCATCGTCCCTAAAACCAGAGGCGATGAGATCTCGATTCCGGCGGATTTGATTGTAGCGGAAGCACGTAAAGCGGTAGAGAACGGAGCCAAAGAGGTTTTTTTACTGGGGCAAAACGTCAATAACTACGGACGCAGATTTTCAGGTGAGAATGAGAAAATAAACTTTACGGAGCTTTTGCGTCGTGTAAGCGCCATTGAGGGGTTGGAACGTATCCGATTTACCTCTCCGCATCCGCTTCATATGGATGATGAGTTTATCGAGGAGTTTGCACGCAACCCTAAAATCTGTAAATCAATGCACATGCCGCTTCAGAGCGGTTCGAATGAGATCCTAAAATCGATGAAACGGGGGTATACGAAAGAGTGGTTTTTAAACCGTGCGGCAAAACTGCGTTCGCTTGTCCCCGACGTCAGTATCAGTACCGATATTATTGTTGCGTTTCCCGGCGAGAGCGATGCCGATTTTGAAGATACGCTCGATGTTATGAAACAGGTGCGGTTTGAGCAGGTCTTTAGTTTTAAATATTCTCCCCGTCCTTTGACCGAGGCGGAAGGATTTACGAATTCCGTGGATTCGGAAGTGGGTTCTCACCGCCTTTCGGCATTGCAGGCCTATCAAGATACGATTCTGGATTCCATCAGTGCGGCGATGCTCGGAAAAGAGGTTGAAGTCTATTTTGAAGAGCTTCGCAGTGACGGGTACGTCGCCGGACGGAGCGACAACAATGCGGTCGTCAAAGTCAAAGGCTCGGAAGAGTGGCTGGGGCGTATCGCACGCGTTAAAATTACGGAGGTTTCTCGTTCCGTTCAATACGGAGAGATCGTTGCGTAAACGTTTTTTACGCACTTTGGCATTATGGGTTATCCCCCCGCTGGGGGCATTATTGATTCGTCTCATCTACTTCACTAACCGAAAACGCTTTCATCTTCCTGCTGCCATTCCCAACGAGCCGGTTGTTTTTGCCTTTTGGCACGGGAATCTTTTAATGCAGCCGTATCTGTATTACCGTTACCGTGCAATTCCCAAAGTCAAAGTAATGATCTCGGACCATTTTGACGGTCAAATCATTGCCCGAACCATTCGCTATTTTCATCTTGGTACTATTCACGGCTCCTCAACGCGCGGAGGGGCAAAAGTACTGATAAACGGCCTTAAATCATTGAATGAAGGGTATGATATCGGGATCACCCCCGACGGCCCTAAAGGACCCCGTTACAGCATGAGCGACGGAGTAGTGATATTGGCACAGAAGCGGAAGACGAAAGTGGTTGTTTTCAGCTGTTCTCCTTCATCGTATTGGCAGCTCAGCAGTTGGGATCGTTTTATTATCCCTAAACCGTTTGGCACTATCGATTTTTACGCGTCAGAGCCGATTGATACGGAAGGGTTAGAGACGGAACGTGCCAAAGATCTGATTCGAGAGGAGTTGATGAAGCATGCTTTCTAAATGGTTAATCATCGTCATCGCAACAGTTCTCGGACTGGGAGGATGGATTCTGTTTCACCCCTCTTATCAAAAATCGATAGAGTCACGTTTTTTTTATACGCTGGGCCATTACGATCAAGCGTATGCTCTTGCCAAAGAATCTTTTGAACTCGATCCGTACAATCGCATGGCCTCTACGATTATGGCTCAGTCGCAGATAGCCCTAAAATACGTCTATTATAATGCGCAAGCAGAGAAATATAAAAAAGAGATCCGGCGGATAGCGGCCCAAAAAAATGTCACACCTCAGGAGAGAGCGAAGATTAAAATGATCTCCACGATTATGGTTGATTCGTATAGTAAAATTGCTCCAAGCGTCATTACCGATGAGGGTTTAGTCGCTAATGCGGCAGAAAATTACAAGCAGTTTAAGATGCTCCACGATGAACTCACTTCACCGAAATAAAGAGGAATTCTTAAAATACCTCGATGCGATTCGAGGATATTCGGCATTGACGATACAGAGCTATAACGATTCGATCGAATCGATGATCGAGTACGCGGAGATTCATGAAGAATCGGAGGCGATAACCATTAATCTTATGCCGCTTCGACTTAAAGTTGCGGCTTTGAATCCCAAGTCTATTGCGACAAAGCTCAGTGCAATCCGCAGCTTTGTCAAATACCTTCGAATGAACGGGGTAACGATAGAACTAACCGGAGATGAGAGTGTCAAAATTCCTAAAACACTCCCGAAACCGATTGCGCATGAACATATCGTACATGCTTTGGAATATGCGGAACCGACGGCAAAATTGGCCATTTTATTGCTGTATACTTTAGGGCTTAGGATATCAGAGCTTTCAGCACTTCGGTATGCGGATTTGGAGAACGGATGGTCCCGTATTCGGGGGAAAGGGGATAAGCAACGCGATGTCCCTATGGTCGAAACCATGGGTGCTGTATTGGAAGAATATCGGCAGCTTCATCCGTCCAAAGAGTATGTTTTTGAGGCTTTGGGTGAAAAATTAAGCGAAAATAGTCTAAGATATATGATTACCAAGGCATTTGCAAAGGTTGGACTTAAAGTGACCCCACATCAACTGCGCCATACGTATGCGACTGAGCTGTTAAATAATGGGGCACGTATTGCTGACGTCAGTGAATTATTAGGTCACGCAAGCATGGCAACAACACAGATTTATACCAAATTGGGTAATTCCCTGAAGATGGACCATTACCGACATTCCCATCCATTATGCCGATCTCATGAGGACACTTTGTGATAGCGTGGTTATACCGTAAAATATTTATTGCCATTGTCCCTGACGGAACGGGTCATGATGTCCAGGTACGTGTATACAAGCAAAAAAAACTGCTTTTTAAAGAAAACAAACGTTTCGAGGGGGTGTTACCCAAAGAAGAGATGTTGTCCTACATCCAAAAACAATGCGATGAATCTCCTCTTTTTTATATCGCTTTACTAAACCCTGAGAATAATCAGGGGGGATTGGCGGGATGTTCTACCCATGAAAGCAGCGAAGCACTAAGCGGAGCCAAAACGTTATGCCGCAACAAAAAATGGTTACTCTACGCTTCAATCCGGGAATTGGAAGGGCTCAAAAAGCGTTACGACCGGGTAGGCCTCGATTATATTTTTTCCCCTTTTTCGGTTTTGGAACGCTTTTTTGCGGATAAAATCTCCGAGGGATTCGCCCTTTACGCCTTGGCGCAAAAAAATTCTTTCAGTATCGCGTTTTTTGAGGGGGGAAAACTCGAATATGCCCACCATTATCCCATGAATCTAAATTATTCTTTGGAATTGGAAGATGAGGAGATCGGGGCAGGATTCGGATTCGCGGAAGAGGAAGAAGAGGTTGAAGAGCAAGGGATAGATCTCGATGAGATCGAGAGTCTGGACGATCTGGATATTCTGGATGAATTGGATGATTTGAGTGATATCGAAGATCTTGATTCGCTGGATGAAATTATCGAATTTAGCGAAGATGCGCCAACGTTTGAAGAGAAACGTGCCGCAGTACCGCGTGCTGATGAGGTCAAAGGTGAAATGGAGCGTTTCGGTAATGATTATTCACGATTTGAATTTATCCAAAAAACGTTAGCCCATTTTTATGCCGGCGAATATTGTCACGGGCGATTTGTCGAAACGGTTTATATCGCTGATGCATACGGGAGCGGAACGGAGCTGAAACGATATCTGGAAGAAGAGCTGTTCCTCAATGTCCTTATCCGCAAAATAGATGTTGTGGAGGAAGTGGCGGCACTTGCGATCACGGAAGAGGAGGAGTCGTGATTCACAGTTTCATTACTCCGCGACCTAAAAAGCTTGTCAGTGGCGAGTTGAAACTTGTCCTTTTCTTTTTTGTGGTTACTCTGATGATGTTAGCCGCCACCTATCTTTTTCTTTTTTATAAAACGTATGATTTTGTGCATGAACGAAAAAGTGTCGTACAAAAAGAGGCGGCTCTGCGAAAAACGATTGACCAAATGGAAAAGCAGATCAAAACGATTGAACTTGAAGCGAAAATTGCGGAGCGGGTTACTACCGATAATGCGGTATTAAAAGAGAGCATTCATAACCTTTTTGATCTTGTGCCGGATGGGATTACCCTGACCCGTGCCGAGCTGGATTCCTCTTCGCTGATTTTGTACGGTATAACGCCGAATAAAGATACGTACGAATACATGCTTCATGCACCGTTACGGTCGATATTTCATCGTACCTATACCGGATTTTATCCCATCGAAAACGGATGGTACCGATTCGTCTCTTCCAACTTTTTGGATGATGAAAAATCTGAGGAGATCGAATGAGCCGCCAGACACTTTATATTGTGATTCTCTCCATCATTCTTTTAACGGTAGTCATCGCTTTTTCTTTCTTTTTGCTAATCCCTAAAGGCAAAGAGTACCGTTTATTGAGGTTGGAGAGCAAACGGGAGTTTCAGCAGCTCGATTTAACGCAAAATCGCTACGATAACACCTATAACCGTTTGAAAGACCTCCAAGCCCAAAATCGTCATACCATTACGGCATTTGAGACGAAATTTAATGCAGAACGTTTTGAGAAACTGTATAAAAAAGAGTTTACCGACCTTTATCTCACGGAGATGACGGCATCGGATTCGAACGGGACCTTTAAAGTGTATGAAGTGAATGCAACCTCAAAGATTACCTCTCCCCAAAGCTTTTATACTTTTGTAGACGGAGTCAATAAAAGCGAGTGGATTATCGGAGTCAATTTTCCTATCCATTTCGAGCGAGACGGGGATAAAATCCGTTCGTCGTTTACAATGAAAGTACATAACAATGAAGTGAAGAAGGGGGAGAAATAAGCCTCTCCCTAAAGAAGCTATTCTAAAACTTTTTTGCCCGTTCGTGAGCGGCATGGATCGCTTCCATGCATCCGTGACGGACATTTCCCTTTTCCAGCGCTCCATATCCTGCCGCTGTCGTTCCTCCCGGGCTCATGACGTTGTCTTTTAACTGTGCGGGATGGATATTTTGGATGAGACTTCCAAATCCTGAGAATAATCCGCGCATTAATACCATCGCATCGTCACGTTTTAACCCCTCGCGTACCGCTCCGTCGCATAACGCTTCGGCAACCAGGGCTAAATAAGCCGGTCCGCTTCCGGCCAGGGCGGTAGCAATATCCAGCTCTTTTTCATTGTTGAGCCACAATGTCGTTCCGATCGATTCAAAAAGGGAAATCGCTTGGGCTGAGATGGCATGATCCCCTACAAGGGAGGTCATTGATAGGCCAACTTCAGCGGCAAGGTTAGGCATAGCACGGCAATAGTGCTCCGCAGGGATAAGGGTAAGAGAAGCAAGGGGAGTTCCGGCAAGCACCGAATACAGGACGTTTGCTTTTCCTTTTAGCAAAGGGGCAACTTCGGAAAGATTGGCGGGCTTAACGCACAGAATAACCGTTTTATGGGTAATATCGGCTGATGCATAGAGAGTCTTTTTGATCGGTGTTTGAAGTGCCGATTCAAATTGCTCGAGGGCGGTCATCGTACGACCGATGACTTCGATAGCATGAGTCTTGCATAGCCCTTTAGCTATGGCAAGGGCCATTTTACCGTTTCCGACAAGGGTGATGGTTCTATTGGGCATCCTCTGATCCTTTTAGATAGTTCTTAATCGGTTCGGAAATGCCGAAGTCACTGCGGTTGTCGATAATAATCTGTGCCATAGTATGATTATCGGTATTGAAAATAAGGGGAGCTACAAAATTGATCGTCGAATTTTCGATAGGTGTTTGCAGAATCATGATATTGTAAATCAAAAGGTTGCTTTCAGGCGTAATCCCCATCAAAGCCTGGAGAGACGAGGGGATATCAAATGAATACTCACGAAGGGCAAAAGGGTTGATCAACGTAAAGGAAGGGCCTTCTCCAACGGTTTCAAGACGTAAAAAAATTTCATCGATTTTTTGCAGTTCCATTTGGGATACGGTTTCGAAACCGAGCAGGGGAAGTTTTAAATCAAATTGCATAACTACCTTCTTATGACATAATGGTCTGATTTTAACACATGTAAGTAAAAAGTTTCAACCTATTGTAGAGGTGTTTAATCTCTTTACGGTAAAATAGCCCAAAAAAGAAGAGTAGGTTTCAGTATGATTAGAACGTGGTTCACGGCAATGGCGGTACTCATTCTTTTGGCCGGATGCGGCAGTAAAGAGCTTGAGGAATTTAATAAGCCCGCAGAGTATTGGTACGAAAAAATGGTGACATCGGTCTCCAACGGCAATTTGGAAAAAGCGGATAGCTATTACAGCTCACTGCAAAGCGAACATATCAGTTCTCCTTTTCTGGCGGAAGCAACGATGATCATGGCACAGGCCCATATGGCCCATGAAGAGTATCTGTTGGCAGAACACTTTTTAGGCGAGTATATTCGTCGCTACGCAACGGTTGAAGGACGCGAATATGCCGAGTTCCTGAAAATCAAATCGAAGTTTCTGGCACTGCCGAATCCGGGGCGTGACCAAGGTCTTATTGACGAGACGCTTAGCGGCGTGGAAAGTTTTAAAAAATCTTATCCCCATTCAACGTATCTTCCATTGGTCAATTCGATGGAAACTCAGCTTCAGATCTCTAAACGGTCATTGAATGCGCAAATCGCGGATTTGTACGATCGTTTGGGAAAACCGAAAGGGGCTCAGATCTATCGTGATCTTTCACCGCTTACTTGGATTGATCCTAAAGAGATCGTCAGTGCCGAGGTTCCGTGGTATCGTAGAATGTTTGAGGGAGACGGAAGCAGCAGCTGGTACGATTTTTTAATCCCGAAAACACGCAGTGTCATCTCTATGGATGACAATGCGAGTCAACAATAGTTACGGTACTATATGAAAATTTAAATTTTGAAAATAGGAAATCTTTATTATGCAACTAAGTAATTACAGCTCTTTTCCGACCAATTTACCGGTTATTGCGGAAGATGAACTTTTTTTATATCCGTTTATGATCTCCCCGCTGTTTTTGAGCGATGAAAAAAATATTGCCGCAGCCGCCGAAGCCATCGATAACAATTCCCTCATCATTGTCTGTCCGGTCAAACCGGACCATGAAGGGGAACGGGATGGGAATTCGATCTATGATGCCGGGGTCATCGGCTCGATCATGCGCAAGGTCGTATTGCCGGACGGTCGAATCAAGGTACTGTTTCAAGGGCTTGCGCGAGGGCATGTCGTTGAGATGGTCCATCAGAACCCTTTGCGGGCCCATGTCAATCTGATCGAATCGACCAGTGTCAATGAGCTCAAAATGGACGCCATTTTGGAAATCTTGCGGGAGAAAGTGCGTGCCTTGTCACAGGTAAGCAATTTTTTTCCTCCCGATTTGCTCCGAACGATTGAAGAGAATCATGAGTACAACCGTATCGTCGATTTAATCTGCAGCTCAATCAAGATGAAAAAAGAGAATGCCTATAAACTGTTTATTGAGCGGGATCCTGAAAAACGTTTTCTAATGTTGATTGATGAACTGATTGAAGAGACGGAAGCCAACAAACTTCAAAAAGAGATCCGTTCAAAAGTGCATACCCGCATTGAAAAAGTCAATAAAGAGTATTTTTTAAAAGAACAGCTCAAACAGATTCAAAAAGAGTTGGGGACCGATGCCCACCGCGACGAGGAGATTGAAGAATTTCGTAAAAAGCTCGAAGCTAAAAAAGAGAAAATGCATCCGGATGCCTACAAAGAGATTAACAAGCAATTGGAACGTTTTGCACGGATGCACCCCGACAGTGCGGATGCGGGGATGATTCAAACGTACCTGGAATGGGTACTGGAAATCCCTTACGGCGAAGAGGCCAAGAAAGCATTGAATGTCCATGATGTGGAAAATCAGCTGAATAAAGACCACTTTTCGCTCAAAAAGCCGAAAGAGCGTATTTTGGAATATTTTTCGGTCAAAGAACTTCTTGAATTGCGCGGTATCGGCGATAAAGAGGGACGCGGGGCTATCCTCTGTTTTGCAGGCCCTCCGGGTGTGGGTAAAACCTCATTGGCAAACTCGATTGCCACAGCGTTGAAACGCCCGCTCGTCCGAATCGCATTGGGGGGATTGGAAGATGTCAACGAATTGCGAGGACACCGCCGAACCTATATCGGGGCCATGCCGGGGCGCATTGTTCAGGGGGTTATCGAAGCGAAAAAGATGAATCCGGTCATTGTCCTGGATGAGATTGATAAAGTGGCGAAGTCGCATCGGGGTGATCCGACGGCAGTATTGCTGGAGATTCTCGATCCGGAGCAAAACACCCATTTTAGAGATTATTATCTTAATTTTAATCTCGATCTTTCCAAAGCGATTTTTATTGCAACGGCGAATGACGTGGGGCAGATTCCAGGTCCTTTGCGCGATCGTATGGAGTTTATTTCGGTCAGCTCTTATACGCCGCAGGAGAAGTTTCAGATCGCCAAACAGTATTTGATTCCGCAAGAGCTGAAAAAACACGGGCTTAAACCTTCTGAGATCTCTATCTCGAAAACGGTATTGGCCGAAGTCATCGAAAAACATACCCGTGAAGCGGGGGTCCGTAACTTGCGCCGTCGTATTGCCGATATTGTTCGAAAAGCGGCTAAGAAAATTCTTGAAGAGCCGGGTACCCAAAAAGTGACGGTAAGTCTGAAAAATCTCAAAGAATTTTTGGATAAAACCATTTTCGAAATCGACCGTACCGATCATGTGGATCGAGTCGGAGTCGTCAACGGCCTAGCCTGGACGGCAGTAGGGGGAGACGTTCTGAAAATTGAGGCGATCCGCATCAATGGAAAAGGGGCATTACAGCTCACCGGAAGTTTGGGGGATGTAATGAAAGAGTCGGCACGAATTGCCCTTTCGGTCGTTAAAACCCTGATTGACAGCGGAAAGTTGAATGTCGATCATTCCATTATCCCTCTCTCCCCTGCCGAGAGAGAAAGCGATACTCCGATCGATGCCAGTGAAGTGTATAAGCGGTTTGATCTCCATATCCACGTACCTGACGGGGCTACTCCGAAAGACGGTCCGAGTGCGGGTATCGCAATGTCTACGGTCATCGCATCGATTTTGACCAATAAAAAAGTGCGTGCCGATATTGCCATGACGGGTGAAGTCTCTCTTACCGGGAACGTGCTCCCGATCGGGGGATTGAAGGAGAAATTAATTGCTGCACACCGTGCAGGGATGAAACTCGCCCTGATCCCGCAAAAAAACTACGATCGTGATTTGAGCGATATTCCCGATGAGGTGAAAGCAGCCATCGAGATTGTCGGTGTTACTCGGATCGAAGAGGTATTGACTCGCCTTTTAATCGACGGATAAGTTCATAGGCACGGGGGGCTCCGTAGAGGTAGCCTCTGAGTTTCGTGCCGATCTTCAATTTTCTGCACGACTCCCTAAACCCCTTGTCCATAACGACCTTCTCCTCATACGGGGCAACAAACGTATAGCGGCTGTCGATTGAAACACAGAAACGTCGGGCAATAATGTGTTCTCCCCCCAGTTTAAGCGCTTCTTTGTCACTTTTACTCAAAACATGCCCCAACGATTTAAAAAAGCGATCAATGCCGTAAACAAGCGAACGGAGATTGGGCGGGTTGTGGGCGTATGCAAAATCCTCAAGAGAGGCAAATTCCATCGGTTCGATCAGCGTATCGTTATCCTCTTCGAGATAGCGGAAGCTTCGGCGGATTGCGTCACGGTAATCCCGCATCATCGGGGTACTGTAGTGACGGCGAAAAAAGTTGCGAGTATAGCGTTCATCCGCATTGCTTTCATCGATGTGATAATCGATGGCGTGCTCATGCAGATAGGCCTCGATGGAGTCGCGATCCCATTCCAGCAAAGGGCGGAGAATTTCGATCCCCTCACGCGTATCGTGCGAACGGATTCCGAGCATCTCCGGCAATCCCGATCCGCGACAGATCTGCATCATGAGCCACTCAAGCCGATCATTAAGCTGATGGGCGGTTAGGAGATAGCGGTAACGGTATTTTTGTATCAGATAGTGAAAAAAACGGTATCTCTCGTCTCGGGCGCGGGACTCGAAATTGGATCCGCTTAGACGGCAGGAGTGGGTATAGCAGGTTAGTCCATGGAAAGCGGCCATAGCAATTGCGCTTTGTTCTTCGCTGTCGCTGGATTCTCGGGTATGGTAGTTAACATGGGCGATGTCAAACGCAATGTCATGTTCACGAAGGAGATGAAAAAGGGCGGTGGAATCAACCCCTCCGGAGAAGGCGAGGAGAACTCTCCCCTCTTTGAGACGATCAAGATGGAGAAGTTTAGACATTTCCCGTAACGGTAGCCAACGGCCGTTTCCCGGCAATTTCTGTAATTCGGGCACGGTAAATTTTTCCGAAACTGAGTTCCTCTTCGATTTCGCGGTCGTTAACGTAGATTTCCCCGTCGACATCCGGTGCCCAGAGGAGGGCGCGGGAACTGAGGAGATATTCATGCTCGTCGCTCATCCCGTCTATGACGATTGCAATTTCGCGACCGACCATTTTTTGGAGGCTTTCATCTTCGACGGTTGAAGCGATTTTTCCCAATTTTTTCGCGCGTGCATTGATGGTTTTGGAAGGGATTTTTTCTTCCATCGTGTAAGCGCTGGTCCCCTCTTCATCCGAATAGCTGAAGACGTTAAGGCGGTCAAATCCGAACGATGCGGTAAAATCAGCCATTTCATTAAACATCGCTTCACTCTCTTGCGGGTGACCAACGATAAAGCTGGTACGGATGAACGCATTTGGCAAAGCTTTCATCGCATTAAGGAGCTCTACCGTTTTTTCTTTTCCGAATCCGCGTTTCATGATTTTCAGCATATCGTCGTTAATGTGCTGGATCGGCATATCGAAGTAGTTATGAAATACTGTGGAATCGCCGATGGTTTTAATCAGTTTCAGGGTTGTCGTGGATGGATAAAGATACAGAATACGGGCACTTTGAACTCCGTCGATCAGTTCGATCCGCTTGATGAGGTGAATCAATCCGTCGCTGATGTTCTGATCACGCAGATAGGAGCTTGAATCCTGAGAAACAAAGCTGAAATCGACGTATCCTTTGGCTACCAGCCCTTCGACCTCTTTGGCGACACTCTCCAAATCACGCGAGTGGAGTTTCCCTTTAAATGAAGGGATGGCGCAGAAACTGCATTGCTGATTGCACCCTTCGGAAAGTTTGATGTAGGCGTGATAGGTCGAACCGGTTACAACACGCTCCGCCCCGTCGATCAGATAAACCTCAGGGGTAAAACGGCTTTGTTTGGCGGCGAGGAGTTCATCGATTTTATCGTAATCCCCGACACCGGTAAAGATATCGACTTCACTGAGTTCTTTGGAAAGTTCCTCTTTGTAGCGTTCAGAGAGGCATCCCGCCATAACCAGCACCGAATCTTTTTTGCGTCCGGCATCGAGATTGAAAATCGTGTTCAGCGACTCTTGTTTTGCCGCATCGATGAATCCGCAGGTATTGACGATAATGACATCGGCTTCGGTACTCGCATCGGTTATTTCGAAATCTTTGAGCCGTCCGAGCATGACTTCGGTATCGACGAGATTTTTAGTACAGCCTAATGAAACGATGTGGAGCTTTTTGGACATAAATAACCTTGCATTTTATTTTCTTCCCGGTTTGGGGAAATTTGAGTGCCGTAGCGGCAGCATTGCCCAATAGTGTTAACCTATTCGGCGTTCACAATCAAGAGGTCGATAGGGAGTTTTTTGGACATTTACCAACCCTTGGATACTATGATGGAATTATAGCCAACTGGAGGTTGAAGATGCTTAGACGTAACAATTACGGTTTGATCCCCTCATCCGAGATTACTTCCGAGTCGCTCTATCAAGAACGCAGAGCGTTTATGAAACTGGGAGCTTCGGCGGCATTGATGGGAAGTGTCCCTTTAATGGCCGCATTGGATTTTGAAAAATCGAAACGAGGGTTGGAACCGACACCGTTTGATCAGATTACCACCTATAACAATTTTTATGAATACGGGACCGATAAAGAATCCCCCGCAAAGCTTTCCAAAAATCTTAAAATCCGTCCATGGACGCTCACTATCGGGGGAGAAGTTCAAAAAAGTCTGACGTTGGATATCGATACTCTGATAAAAAAGATACCATTGGAAGAGCGAATCTACCGGTTTCGCTGCGTCGAGGGGTGGGCGATGGTGGTTCCATGGGTAGGATTCACTCTGGCATCGCTTCTAAAACAGGCCGGACTGACATCAAAAAGCAAATACGTTGAGTTTGAAACGCTCTTCGATCCGGTACAATTTCCGCAGCAATCGAAAAGTTTCGGTAATATTCCGTTTCCTTACCGTGAAGGGTTGCGGATTGATGAAGCGATGCATCCGCTGACAATTTTGGCGGTTGGATTATACGGCAAAGAACTGCTGCCCCAAAACGGCGCTCCGATCCGATTGGTCGTACCGTGGAAATACGGGTTTAAAAGTATCAAAAGTATCGTGAACATCACCCTGAAAGAGCATCAAACCCGTTCGACCTGGAATCAGATCGCTCCACAGGAATACGGATTTTATGCCAATGTCAATCCCTCGGTAGATCATCCTAGATGGTCACAGTCGAGGGAGCGGGTACTGGGAAAATTTTTTAAACAAGAGACCCTGGCGTTTAACGGGTACGGCAACGAAGTCGCCCATTTGTATAAAAATATGGATTTGAAAAAGTACTATTAAACGGGTATTGCGTACACTTGGTTGCGGTTAGAACGAGAAAATAAAGAGGTTCAATGAGAGTAATAATATGGTTTGGGGCGCTGCTGCCGATCGTCTATGCGGCAATCCGTTTTAGTGCCGAATTCCATCCTGTATGGCTGCGTGATATTTTTGTCTTCATCGAGGGGTATGCCCGGATTGTTTTGACCAAAACACCGACCGATCCTCTCAAATTTTTGACCGATTTGAGTGGGAACAGTGGTTTGTGGCTTTTAGCCGTCACGTTGAGCATTACCCCTTTGCGCAGTTATCTGAAAATCAATTTTTTGAAATACCGCCGCTTTTTAGGATTGTTTGCTTTTTTCTATGCGCTGATTCACGCCCTGTTGTTTATAGCCGTCGATCAGCAGTTTGATCTTGCCGCAACAGCGCACGAGGTGATCACGAAACCTTTTATCGCTTTCGGAATGGGCGCGTTTGCCATCTTGTTATTGATGGCGCTGACATCAACGAGAAAACTCTATCCAAAATTCAGAGGGTGGCACAAACTGGTCTATTTTGCAGTAGTTTTGATTGCCGTACACTTTTTGATGAGTCATAAAACCGTTACTTTTAGCCATGTGACGGTTGTCGGGGTGTTGTTGATGCTTTTGGCAATGCGGCTGGTTAAACGATGAAACGCTATGACGTCATGATTTTAGGGGGCGGTGCAAGCGGACTTATGTGTGCGGCACAGCTACGCCAAAACAGTTCTCTGTCGATTGCCATTATTGAGGGGAACCATCGTCCGGCATTGAAGCTTAAAGCTTCCGGAGGGGGAAAATGCAATCTCACCAACGTCGAAGTAGACCCAAGCCATTTTTTAGGCGATGAAGCGCTCGTTTCCTACGCTCTGAACGTATTTTCGCAGCACGCCCTTCTGACCTATTTTAAAGCCGGCGGCATCCGTCCGGTTATCCGTAAAGAACGGTACTATTTCTGCCCGAAAAGTTCTGATGAGGTAATTTCCGTGTTGATGGGGAAAATTTCCGGAAGCGATTTATTGACGGGGCATAAAATCCTTTCGCTCAGCGGTACAGATCCTTTTTGCATCGTTACCGACAAAGGGAGATTTGAGGCAAAACGCGTGGTTGTAGCTACGGGAGGGGCGAGCTATAAAGAACTCGGAGCAAGTGATATCGGTCTTAAAATAGCTCAAAGCTACGGGATAACAACCTTCCCTTTTTCTCCCGTACTGGTTGGACTGACGTTACAACCCAAAGAGTTTTGGATGAAAGAGTTGAGCGGTATCAGTTTTCCCGCACGTATCCGTGTCGGCGAAAAAGTTCTGGACGAAGATTTGCTTTTTGCCCACAAAGGGATCAGCGGTCCGGTTGTCCTTTCCGCTTCACTCTATTGGCACAAAGGGGAGATCGTAATCGATTTTTGCCCCGATTTTGATTTGAACAGTGTCAAAAAAGAGAAAAAACTTCTCAGTACGGCACTGCCGCTTCCCAAACGGTTTATCAAAGCATTTTTGGATGCTGTGGAACTTGAGGACAAACCGTGTAATCGGCTCAATCCCCAAGAGTGGGAAAAAGTGCTTCGAATCCGTAATTATTCTATGGCACCGTCAGGTACTTTCGGGATGAGTAAAGCCGAAGCGTGCCGGGGGGGAGTAGCGTGCGACGAGATTGACCCTTTTACGATGGAGAGCAAAAAAACAAGGGGGCTCTATTTCATCGGCGAGACGGTCGATGTAACGGGAGAATTGGGGGGATATAATTTCCAGTGGGCCTTTAGCTCCGCTGTGGTTTGTTCCGCCGCAATAATAAAACAGTGATATAATCTTCGCCAACGCTTATGCAGTGAGGAAGAGAATGAAACGTCATCGCGTCGTTATCGTCGGCGGAGGGTATGCCGGAGTCAAGGCGTTGAATATCCTGGCAACGTCAGGGGTGTGTGACATTGTATTGATTGATCAGCACCCCTATCACTATCTCCAAACCGATGCGTATGAGTTGATCGCCAATGAGTGCTCGATGACGACGGTTACGATCGATCTGGTAGCGCTGTGCCTGAGTTACGGAGAACATGTCCTGTATGTCAAAGATACGGTTCGGGAGATTGATTTTGCAAACCGGCATGTACTCGGAGAAAATTCGGGGCATCCGTACGATTATTTGCTGCTATGCGCCGGAAGCCGTACGGCCTATCAGAGTTCGATCGTCGGGTTAAGAGAACACTCCCACGGGGTAAAAACGCTTTTGGGCGCTTTGTCGTTTAAACAGCAGTTTGAACAGCGTTTGTATGAAAAAATGGAAAGCGAAGGGGGATGGCGAAACGAACCTTTTAATATCGTGATCGGCGGGGGTGGGTTAAGCGGTGTCGAAATCGCCGCCGAAATGGCTTTTTACATTCGTCAATTTCATCTGGACAATACCCTCACATGCGACAACCTCCATATTTTTTTAATTATTCCCCATGAAAACGTTCTGGACGGTATGGAAACGTATATGGTTCAGCAGGCGACCAAACGGCTGTTGGAACTCGGGGTCAAAATCATCAATCACTCCCGTATCACTTCGGTTGAGGAGCATCTCCTGATCCTCAATGAGAAAGAGTCCCTCTGCTTTGACTTCATGATCTTTGCCGGAGGGATTGTCGCATCGACGTTAACGGCATCTTTGGACGTTCCGAAAAATAAAAAAGGGCAATTAATCGTAGATGAGTATTTATCCCTTCCCCCCTATGAGAATGTATTTGCGGTTGGAGATATAGCCCAATTACGTGACAAACAAGGGAATATCATTCCGCCAACAGCCCAAAGTGCCGAACAAAGCGGTATCTGCGGCGCCAAAAACATCCTTGCCCTCATGCATAATAAAAAGAGAACGGCCGCCGATTTGCGGATGCGGGGAACTCTGATCGCTTTAGGGGGACCATACGCCTGCGCATCGTTGTTCGGGTGGATCCGGCTGAGCGGTTTAGGGGGATATTGGGTCAAGACAATCGCAATGGGCTTTTACCGTTACCGCATCAATGCGCAATGCGCCAGAGGGTTAAAACGGCTGCAAAAAAAGAATCCGTCCTGCCGAAAGGGATTTTAATTTTTTCACAGTACAATATCACTATTAACTCATAGGAGTATGGATGATACTTTTAGCCGGACCGTGTGTCATAGAAAGCGAAGAATCGATTTTTAGAATTGCTAAATCTCTCGAACGCTATCAGAATGATCCCCGTTTTGACTTTTATTTCAAATCGAGTTTTGATAAAGCCAACCGTACCTCTCTCGACAGCTATCGCGGACCCGGGATTGAAGAGGGGCTGCGGATTTTACAAAAAGTAAAAGACGATTTCGGATACAAAATCGTCACCGACGTCCATGAGAGCTATCAGGTCCCTATCGCCGCCGAAGTGGTTGATATGATCCAGATTCCCGCTTTTTTGTGCCGCCAAACCGATCTTCTTGTCGCGGCGGCAAAAACCGATAAGATTGTCAACATCAAAAAGGGGCAGTTTATGACTCCGGGTGATATGCAATATTCGGTGATGAAAGTGCTCAAAACACGAGGATGCGACGAATTGAGTTATGAAGCGGCGCAGAAAAACGGAGTCTTTTTATGCGAACGGGGATCAAGCTTCGGATACGGTAATCTTGTGGTCGATATGCGATCGTTAGTGATTATGCGCCAATTTGCCCCCGTTATTTTTGATGCGACCCATTCGGTACAGATGCCGGGAACGGGGACGGGAAAAACAGGCGGAGACAGTTCTATGGTTCCCCACCTTGCACGCGCCGCGGCAGCGGTCGGGGTAGACGGATTTTTCTTTGAAACCCATTTTGATCCTATTTGTGCCCTCAGTGACGGGCCGAATATGTTAAAATTAGAACAACTGGAAGAACTCAGCGAAACATTATTGCAGTTGAACGCAATACACTAATCAACAGTGTCGGGAAATATGCCGACAGCATAATTAATAAAAAAGGAATAGTATGAAGCTAATTGAAGGACAACTTCGTGTCCGCACGGATAAAAAAGTAGCGATTGTCAGTACCCGTTGGAACCATTTTATCGTGGATCGTCTTGTCGAAGGGGCAAAAGATGCCTATGCCCGCCACGGCGGTAACAGCGACGATTTGACCCATGTTTTGGCGCCGGGCGCGTTTGAGCTTCCTATGGTTATCGAACAGCTTCTCTCCAGCGGTCAATATGATGCTGTGTGTGCATTGGGTGCAGTTATCCGCGGTTCGACCCCCCATTTCGATTACGTATCCGCCGAAGCGACCAAAGGGATCGCCACGGTTAGTCTGAAACATAAAAAACCGGTATCGTTCGGTCTTTTGACAACCGACACGATTGAACAGGCGATTGAACGTGCAGGGACAAAAGCAGGGAACAAAGGGTTTGAAGCGATGACCGTTGTGATCGAAATGCTTGATCTCTACGAAGCGATCGGTGCATAATGGCAACACGTCATCAAGCCCGTATGGCCGTTGTCAGCCTTTTGTATGCGTATGATTTGGGGAATCAGAGCATTGCCGATTTCAGCGATGAAATTCTCGAAGAGAAAAAGATCCGTAATAAACAGCGCGATTTTGCCCTTGATTTGTTCAAAGGGGTAACCGAACATTTGTCGGAAGTAGACGATGCGATTATCAAACACCTGAAAGATTGGGATTTTGACCGTTTAGGTTCAATAGAGCGGGCAACCCTCCGTTTAGGCGGCTACGAAATCATGTTCGGCGAGCTCGATTCTGCGGTGATTATCAACGAAGCGATCGAAGTGGCCAAAGCGTTCGGAAGCGAACAATCGCCAAAATTTATTAACGGTGTCCTTGACGCCATTTCGAAAGATAAATAAACCCCGATGCGTCTGAGTAAAGAAGAAGCCCTCCATCTGATCCGTCATGCGGATCTCAAGGAACTGGGTAAAATGGCAACCGCACGGAAAAAAGAGCTTCATCCCGACGGGATCACCACCTTTGTCGTCGACCGCAATATCAACTATACGAACGTCTGCTGGGTCGATTGCAAATTTTGCGCTTTCTACCGCCACGGCAAAGACGACGATGCCTATGTCCTCACTTTTGACGAGATCGATCAAAAAATCGAAGAGCTTTTGGAAATCGGCGGAACCCAGATCCTGTTTCAAGGAGGGGTTCACCCCAAACTGAAAATCAAATGGTACGAAGATTTGGTGGAACACATACATACGAAATATCCGCAAATCACGATTCACGGATTCTCCTCGATAGAACTGGATTTCATTGCCAAAGTGTCCCATATCACGATTCAAGAGTGCCTTTCCAGGCTTCATGCCAAAGGACTCTCATCCATTCCGGGTGCAGGGGCGGAGATTCTGAGTGACCGGGTACGCGACATTATCGCTCCTAAAAAAATCGATAGCGAAGTATGGCTGGATGTCCATCGTCAAGCCCATAAATTAGGTATTAAATCGACGGCTACGATGATGTACGGAACGGTTGAAACCGACGAAGAGATCATCGAACACTGGAATTTGATCCGTGACCTTCAAGAGGAAACGGGCGGATTCCGTGCTTTTATTATGTGGTCGTTTCAGGGGCTAAATACGCAGCTGATGGAAGAACACCCCGAAATCGAGAAACAGTCCAGTAACCGCTACCTTCGCCTTTTGGCGGTATCGCGTCTGTTTTTGGATAATTTCCCGAATATCCAAAGCTCGTGGGTTACACAAGGGCCCTATATCGGACAGATGGCATTGTTATATGGGGCAAACGATTTGGGGTCCACTATGATGGAAGAGAACGTTGTCCGCAGTGCGGGTGCCGGTTTCCGTATGGCCAAAGATGAGATGATCCGTCTCATCCGCGATATCGGGGAAACACCGGCCATCCGAAATACGGCGTATGAGATACTTGAGACGTTTGAGTGAAATTTTTAACGGTTATTATTTTATTTTTGGGGCAAGCACTTATGGCAAGCACGGTTGATTTTGTAGAGGTTAAAGGGGTGAAAATCCCGGTTATATTTGAGGAGGACAAGCGTCTGCCGATCGTCTCGATGCAGCTAGTGTTCACCGGAAGCGGCAGTGTCGATGAGGGAAAAGAGTTCGGTTTGGCACGCTTAAGTGCAAAAATGCTCAACGAAGGGAGCAAGTCCCGCGGATCGGTCGGTTTTGCCGATGCCCTCGATGCGCGTGCGATACAGCTTAGCGCTACCGCCGGAAATGAGACGTTTGTGATTGAACTCGGGGCACTGAAAGAGGAATTCGATACCGGCCTTTCTCTCTTGAGCGAGCAGCTGCGCGAACCCAATTTAACTCCTAAAACGTTAGAAAAAATCAAAACAATGACGCAAAGCGAAATCTCCCGTAAAGAGGCCGATTTCGATACGGTCGCTTCCAACGAGCTGATGAAAGTGCTGTTTGAAGGGACACCGATGGCCGTTCCGAACATGGGTACAAAAGAGAGTATCCAAGCGATTAAACTCGAAACCGTCCAATCGTTTATCGCTTCTCATCTCGTCCTCTCCAATGCGCTCGTCGTTGTGGGTGGCGATATGGATGCCCAAACGGCAAAAGAGAAAATCATCAAGGTTTTAACACCCCTTCAGGTGGGAAAAGCCGGAAATCCCCGTTATTACGAACCGCGTAAAGTACCGAACGAATCGATCGTAAAACGCCCTTCGACAGAACAGGCTTATCTCTATTTCGGTGCCCCTTATGCAATGCGAGAAGGGGACAGTGAATTTTACAAAGCACGCGTAGCGATGTTTATTCTCGGATCGAGCGGATTCGGAAGTCGATTGATGGAGGAGATTCGGGTGAAACGGGGACTTGCGTATTCGGCCTATTCCCGTCTGTCGGTGGCTAAAACCAATACCTATTTCAGCGGTTATCTCCAAACCAAAATCGAGTCGGGGGATGAAGCGAAAAAAACGGTGATAGAGGTGATCGATACGTTTGTCCGTGATGGAGTCACACAGAGCGAATTGGATCAGGCACGTAAATTTCTGCTCGGTTCCGAACCGCTTCGGGTGGAGACCCTCTCTCAGCGTTTAGGGAGAACTTTTGCCGAATACTATTCCGGGAAACCTTTGGGGTCAAGTGCTCAGGAACTTGAACGTATCCGAAATCTAACCCTGGACGAACTGAACGATTTTATCAAACGCCATCATGAAATAACCAGCCTTAGTTATGCTATCGTTACCAAATGAGGACGCTGAGAAATACCAACGGCTAGGGGTCGGCAGTGTTACCGCCCTCTCCCTGATCGCACCCTCCTCATTTGAAGACCGCCGCTTAAGCACCCAGTTGCTGATGAACACCGTATGCGTGATCGATGCGACGGTAGAGCATCTACTCCGAACTCCGAAAACGCTTAAAATCACTTTTTTTGCCCATAACCTGGATCAGACGATCGTTGGGATAATCTTTCATCCAAAACCGTATATGCTCCATCAGTTTCCTCTGGGTCAACGCGGATTTTTCAGCGGCAAAGCGGTACTGAATCTAGGGGTGTGGGAGATTATCCACCCTTTGAAAATCACTTCGGTCGGGTCATTGGTTCCGATGTATAAATCGCCGTTGCGCGTCGATGTGATGCGTCGCCTGATCGAAAAAAGCGTGACGGTTGCATCGTTGATTGCGGACGGACTCCCCGAGAAGATAGCCGAAAAACTGTATTCGATCCATTTCCCGCTATTTCCGAAACCGCTCGGAGAGGAAGAACTCTATGCCCTCAAATTCGGCGAGCTTTTTGACTATATGCGCCGACTTAGCCTCAAACGCCGATACCATGCGACCCGTTACCGTCCGTTTAGAAACGTGGAGTCATGGATGGAGAGCCTCCCTTTTGTATTGACGGACGATCAGAAAAAAGCGATCGGCGAGATCCGGCAAGACCTTGCGGGCGAATACGCTTCCCGCCGAATGATTGTCGGCGATGTCGGTTCCGGGAAAACGATGGTGATTTTGGCTTCCGTCGTTTTGATGCGCCCTTATCGCTCTATCCTCATGGCCCCTACAACAATCCTTGCCGCGCAGCTTTATGAAGAGGCACAAAAATTTCTGCCCGATTTGCGGATTGCGCTTGTCACCAATGCAACCAAAAAAGGGCCGTTGGAAGGGTATGATTTTATTATCGGCACCCATGCCCTGTTGCATCGCGATTTGCCGGAAGCGGGGCTGGTGATGGTCGATGAACAGCACCGTTTCGGTACGGCACAGCGCCATTCCCTGAGTAAACTGACCGATAACGCCACCTCACCGCATTATCTGCAATTTTCAGCTACTCCGATCCCCCGAACGCAGGCGATGATTGATTCCGCCCATATCGATGTAAGCCTGATCGTTCAAACACCGTTTACAAAGACGATTGCTACCCGTCTGATCGGCAAAAGCGATTTTCCTTCGTTGTTGGAACATATCCGTTCCGAGATTTCGTTGCGTCACCAGGTATTGATCGTCTATCCGCTGGTGGAGCAAAGCGAGACCATTGATTACCAAAGCATCGATGAAGCACGGGGATATTGGGAAAAAAACTTTGAAAACGTCTACGTTACCCACGGAAAGGATAAAGAGAAGGGGGCGGTTCTGATGGAGTTTCGTGAGCGAGGGGATATTCTTCTGGCTACTACCGTCGTGGAAGTGGGTATCTCGCTGCCGCGCCTCTCTACCGTGGTGATTGTCGGGGCAGAGCGGCTTGGCCTTTCGACGCTGCACCAGTTGCGCGGCCGGGTCAGCCGTACGGGATTGCAGGGATATTGTTATCTCTATACCAATAAAAGCGACAAAAACGAACGTTTGGAATCGTTTAGTACGTGTACCAGCGGTTTTGAGATCGCGGCACTGGACCTTAAATTCCGATCAAGCGGCGATTTGCTGGAAGGGAGTATCCAAAGCGGTAAGAAATTTCGCTGGGCGGATATCGCAGAAGATGAGTCTATAGTAGCTGAAGTTAAAAAGTGGTTAGACAATAATCATTCTGCCCTCACACCACACCCAGAGCAAGGTCGCTTGCCGTAGGGCAAAAGCGTACCGCAAGCGTTTTGGTGTGAGGACGATTTTCTTTGGTTACTTTTCTTTATTAAAAAGAAAAGTAAAAATCGTTTTTAATAGAGTCCGAATTTTCCGTCACTGCGTTTGTAGAGGACTCTCATTTTTCCGTCGTTGTCGTAAAACACTTCAAAGACTTTATTCGTGCTCTCTTTGAGTCTTTCCAACACTTCGGCAACTTCCTGTGGTTTATGAAGAATCGGTTCCGCCGGAACAATCTCATCTTCGAGTGCTTCATGCGCTTCATGCAGATCAATACCGTGCGCAGCCGAATTTTTTGCCTCATTCAACCCTTCGTTTTTATGATCGCTTAGACGGTCATGAAGGCGGCGGAGCGCTTTTTGGGCACGGTCGATAGCGATATCGATTGCGGCATAGAGGTCATCGTCACGCTGAGTAATCACAATAGTATTTTTTCCGGCAACGTTGATCGTAAATTCGATCGTTACCCCTTTTTTGCGTTCGTTTGCACTGGCAACCGCATTGACGCTGATAAGGTCGAGATGATATTTGCTGAGAGTATCGATAGAGTGCATCAGATGATCTTTAATGGCATCGCTGAGCTCGATGTGGCGTCCGACGAGAGAGATATTCATAATGTCCACCTTGTATTAATATTGGAGAAAAGTTGATTATAACACACATACATCAAACGTCAAGGGTTTTGGACAAAAACCGGAGCTTATCCGTCTGAAATGATTATCGGTGATTATTCAACAATTTTTAATCTACATAGCACTACAATCAAACAAGTTACGACCTCTCTAAAATTTTAGAAACGGGGTCATTTGGCCGATATGATTGGAAGTGTAGGCTCAGCGTTACTGTTTGACTGCTACCGAGCCCTGATGGCGAGTGCCATAAAAAGTCCCAAGGAGGATGAAATGAAAGCTTTTGGTGTGTTTTCACGGCTGATCGCCGTTTTTGGTGTGATGGTAATATTGGCTGTTTCAGGATGGGGATGGGGAGGTGGTGGAAGTTCATCAAATAACCCCGCTGTTTCGCTGAGTTGTTCTCCTCTTAGTCTGAATGAAGGGAACAGCGGAAAAACTAATGTCACTTGTACGGTTTCATTGGATAAGGCACCCAATACCAAAGATTTGAAGCTGACGATTAAGACTTCTGACGGTACCGCAAAAACGAATGACAATGATTATAATAAACTGGATGATGATTTTAAATTTAATAAAGACACATCTGAGTTAAATAAAGAATTTACTATTGAAATTAATGGTGATACGTCAGTAGAAAGTGATGAAACGTTTACCGCGAAAGTTCAAGATAATGATACGGATAATGAGCAAGATTTTACACTGCCAAGTAATCAATCCATTACGATAGTCAATGACGACTCTGGAGGGGGAGGATCAATTTCGACTTGTCCCGGACAAATTATCACTAATCTTAACGGTGCAACGGCAAGTGCTACCGATTCAGCAAGTGGATCTATTTCGGCAAACGCAACCTACTATTATCAATTTACCCCTGCTGTAACGGGGACGATACAGGTTAATTCAAGCGGGAGTAGTAGTAAAAATTCTCTTTTTATTAAAAATGGATGCGGTTCGAATTTATGGAGCCAGACTGATAATACGGATTCTAAAGCGTCAACGGCTATCAGTGTAGCGGCCGGTCAACAGATTGTCATTGCGTATGAAAATCGAAAAGATAGTTCGAAGACATACAGTCTTGAATTTACCTTTACGGCCGGCGGATCAGGTACTACCACCCTTGATGTTACTAAAACTGTTGATAGCCCGAGTGCAAAAATTGGAGATCAGGTTACATTTACGATCGTAGGGAAAAATAATGGCAGTTCCAGTACACAAATAGAGATTATTGATACTTTACCAGCAGGATTAACCTATGTATCAGCTAATGAAAACAAACAAAATTTTAGCTGTTCACGAAGCGGACAAGTCATTACCTGTAATGGAAGCCGTAATTTTTCTCCAAATGAAAGTGTTGCAATAACGGTTACCGCTACCGTAGCAGCTAGTGGTACATTAACCAATACAGCTACGATCAAAGGGGCAAGCGGTACCAGTGTCATTGATACTGCTACAGCATCGGTAACGGGTGATAATGGGGCACTTTCTGTATCAAATGCTTCTTTGAGTGAGGGTGACAGCGGTAGCAATCCAATGACATTTACCGTTTCACTCGATACATTGAATCCAGCACAAGATGTAACTGTATCGTATGCTACGTCAAATGGAACCGCTACAGGGGGAACAAGTTGTACCAGCGGAGTCGATTATGTTACTAAAACAGGAACGGTAACCATACCTCATAATACATTGTCAGCGACATTTCAGGTATCGGTATGCGGTGATACAACCGATACCGTAGATGAAACGTTTAATATAACACTTTCGAATCCGGTGAATGCAAGTATCGACGGTGCGACAGGAATAGGGACAATCAATGATGATGATGGAGTTATTCTTGGGTCAAATGACATGTGTTATGATACTCCGACAACAAGTGGAGTATGTACAGGATTGGCAGGATTGAATTGTACGGTAACGACAACGATTAGGAATAAAAGTGGGGTCGCTTTAGACAATGTTCAACTGATTAAAGCGTATAATGGGATCAGCATGGGGGTTATCAGTGCAATTGGAATTGATGCTACCGCTAAGACAACTGCAACGGATACTGATAATGCGGAAACAAATGCTGCTCTTTCTTCATTCGGTTCAAATTTCGGGTTTAGCGGAACATACAATAAAGGGATTGTCTATCGCCCAGATACTTCTTCCCCATGGGGAACAAGTGAATCCCATACGGTATATGATCGAACGGGCTTTGCATTCAACTTGGGAACAATGGAATATGTCGCTCAATATACAAAAGGGGGCAAAACTTATCAAAGTCAGCTAGCTTCATGTTCAATTAATACGTCTAGCCCTAGTACACGCGATTTTACAAAAACATTTAGTGCGAATATAAATGGTAACATGCAAATTATTGGTAACTCAGTCATGTTAAGCGGAACGCAGTGTGCTCCGGCAACAACCAACAATAATAATTTAACGCTTAAATTTGCGAATAAAGATACAGCTGTATCAACATTTACACGTTTCAACTCAACGTCTGCCGATTTATCGCTTCCGGATGGTATTGTAGCGGATGATATAGAATGGGCAGGATTGTACTGGCAGGGTCGATTAAGCAGTTCTTCATCCAAAAAAGCAAACGGGCAAAGTGTTCTTTTAAAAACGCCGGCCATGAACGATTATGTGACTATTCAGACGGATCCAAGCAAGTTTAATTGGACAACCAGTCAATTTGAATATCAAGGTGTTGCCGATATAACCGATTATGTCAAAAGTGGAATGGATGGAACGTATTGGGTAGCCAATGTGAATGCTGAAGAGATGAGTAATGGATATGGTGCTTGGTCATTGGTAATCGTTTATAAAGAACAAGCAGCGTCTCTTAAAAATATTTCGGTCTATGATGGATTCATGGGTATCTATAAAGGGGCAAGTGGAACGAACGGAATTTATAACAATAAACCGGTTACTTTATCAGGTTTTTTAACCCCTACAAGTGGGGATGTTAATTCTAAATTTTTAGTCTTTGCCGGGGAAGGGGATATATCACTTGCTGATAGTGTAACTATGACAGATAATACCAATACAGCTCAATCATTCGGGAGTAATGTTTTTAACTCCAGTGAACAGATTGAAGGAGTGAATGTCATATCGCGCAACCCTTCTTGTGCCAATACTATAGGCGTTGATATCGATACGTTTAATGTTGGTTCTACTAGTTCTACAACACCTATCATTGGGAATGCTCAAACAGAGACAACAGTGACACTTACCAGTGGAGGAGATGAATATTTTCCAGGGGTATTTGCATTTTCAACCGAATTGTATACTCCAGATGTCTGTTACACAGAAAATGTTCTTTTTAACAACTTACCAGTTTCATCAAGTAATTTACCATCAAGTGGCGATGTAGTGACGTATGATGTCGGTATTACCAATAAAAATAATGAAACTGCAAAAGGGGTTTTTATCGAAAAAGTTTTCGATAAGCCTCGTGAGATTACTTATGTTGCCAACAGCATGAGTATTGCGCCGATTCCGGGAACCACGTATTCGAGCAAAACGGATACACTCAATGATGATACAGCAGAATTTGCAAGTGATACCAATACATCAAAATTTTTCTTAGGAACGGGTGCATCTGCGGGAATGGGTGGGAGCATTGCCAAAGACGTTCTAACCAAGTTTAAATACAATACCCAAATTGGTGATCAGAATGCAAGTGAAAATATCTATCTTGTCAGTTATCGAAATGATCAGCTCGGGGTAGATTTTACCGGAATCCCGATCCGTAAATGTCAGGATTTCAATAATAGTTTCGGTATCCAAGTTCCAATTCCAGGAAAATTTAATACGGTAATGACAGGTCGGGTAACTGATGGCAGTGATAATGGAAGTCCTTACAGCGAAAATAGATTATTGACCCAAATAACAAATAAGAATTTTTCACTCGATGTTCTATCATTGGCAGATGATTTAAGAACAATAAATACTGGATTTAAAGGGGTGGTTCAAGTTGAGTTTATTACGCCTCCGTATGATACGTGTGCGGATGCTCCATTGTTGGCAGGAAGCCCTACATTGTACGCTGGATTTGTTGGTACAAGTCAAGGAGGAGGGCGTGCTGCTGTAGAAACCGATAACGGTGCGACTTCCTTCGCTATTCCTACTGCATCAAGTAATACAGCTGCTCGGGTTCGATATGTTGTCAATAGCTCAAACAGTACAGTTCAATGGAATTGCACGAATAATACAGATGCGTGTATTTGGGGAATGCTTGTAAGTACATTCGGAAATAATGCCAATACTCCTTGCAGCGCTGAATGTCAGCCTGGTGGTGGTAGCGGTGCCAATCAAAAAACTCCAGCATGTGTTGAATGTGTTTTTGGTCCCTCCCATACAAAAACATCCTGTTCTAAAGATGTATTCGCAATCCGTCCTGATCGAATCAATATTGATGTCAATGAGACACGATTGATTGGAGGAAAGTTATACCAATATAATATGGATGCAACGCAATACGGGATCACGACAGCTTCAGCCGGGTATACACAAACAATTGATAATACATCAGATAAAAATGGAACTATGCAACTTATTGTTCCAACGGGTTGTACGTTGGCATCATCTCCTATACCTTTGAATCAATCGATAACCTTTAACAGTGGGGATGGAAGTTTAGCATGGCAATATCCAAATGTTGGAGATGTGAATATTACTGTAGCTGATCAGAATTGGGTTATGGCAGATTTGAATAGTTCTTCACCTTCAGATAGTGATTGTGTAGAAGGAAGCACTTCAAATTCCATTGACGAAAATGGAAAAGTCGGGTGTTTGATCAAAGGGATAAAACAGGTAACTTTTTTCCCAAAACAGTTGGATGCAGCGATGACAATAGTCAACAAAGCTTCAAGTGGAAGCTATACGTATTTATCAAACGAGCGAAATATGTCAGTACCAATGAATGTCAATATTACTGCCTCCATAGAAGGTGGTGGAACAGCAACCAATTATACTGCTAACTGTTTTGCAAGAGATATTAACACATCAATATCATTAGTAAATGATAAACCACTTTTATGGAATACGGCAAAAACAAGAATTAATTTTTATGATGATTTAAATATAACATCAAAACAAATGAGTCAAATAAGACCATCAGCTATTTTTAAAAGTGGAGAGGGAAATTTTACAAATGGTGTTGCCCCAATTAAGTGGTATTTTAATTTTGATAGAAATCAAACCATTCCTGAACCTTCATTTAATATAGCTCGAAACGATTTTAATATTACGTCAATTATTGATCAAAATTCAACGAGTGGTAATGATTTTGATCGAACAAATGATATGAATGTTACTTTTGTTTACGGCCGTTTTATCCCAAGAGACGTACGGGTTTTCGGTAACAGCGGATTCAGCGCCAATGGATGGTATGAAGTGTTTGCTGCGCCGGCAATCGGAGCAACGGCGTTAGTCCCAAGCCGCAATGAAAGCGGATGGTATATCAACAGTTTACATAACGATGCAACCGATGGAGACGCTTCGGTGAGTCGTGTAAGCCCGGCTCCTACGGGTGTCGCTTTGCCGTTAACATCGGTATCGAATGCAACGGGGATAGAGACGTATACTTTCGTCGGGCAAACACCGCCGTACAGTGCGAAAGCGCATATCGATACCGACTCGTGGCTGTGGTACGGTATCAATGCTAGCGGTTACGTTGATCCCGACGGAACACATATGGATTGCTTTACCCATCCGTGTTTCAATATCAATGTGGTTCAGCCGCTAGGGGCATCGGGAAGTGCAAAAAGCGGAGCCGAGCAAAACAAAGGGAGCAAATCAACCGTAAACAGTGCCAAATCCGGCAGCACCTTTAAAAGTACGAGCGAATACGCTCCTTCGATCCGATGAGGTTACCGATGCGTTCGGCAATGGCGATGATCGAACTGATTTTTGCTATCGTCATTATTGCCATAAGCATAATGACGATACCCTCCATGATGAATATCGCCGACAATGCGACGAAAAAGGCGGTAATCGATGATGATATCATCCCCCGCCTAAGCGGATGGGTCTTTGATAAATTTCAGGCCCGTTGGGATCAAAATTATCAGACCGGAGGATCGGGACCGCTGATCATGAACCCGGATACGGGGGATTTGAATTGTACCCGTAACGGTAGGTACCGATGGGGATCGGATGAAAATATCACCTCAATGGAGTGCAATACAGCCGCTAATCCATCGGTTATCCCTGCTCCGGGTGACGGAAACGTCTCACAGGGGATTGAACAGTTAAACGGCGGTAGCGAGACGATTAGCGTAACGGCAACGGGTGGAGTAACCTATAGCGTGGATGCGACCTACAGTGTCCGTTACGTTGATTCTACGGTGGTTCGTAACGGCAATACCGAAACGGCGGTTTGGAGATTGGGATCTTCAGGAGATATGGTGCCGGACGGCTCTGTCGGGACGGCTATGAATACGCGGACTCATCTCAAACGGGTTGTAACACGGTTTGAGAGTCCTGATACGAACATCACGCTCACTTTTTTCAAATCCAACAAAGGGAACTGATGAAAAAGGTTACGATTAGACCTGCCTTCACGATGATAGAGCTTCTGTTTGTCATAGTTGTTTTGGGGATTGTCGGAGGGCTCGCGCTTGAAGCGGTTCGCCAATACTATGAGGGGATCTACAGAACGGGAGAATACGCCAAACGATCGGCCGATGCCGATCACATTCTCGATCAACTCTCAAAATATTTTGAATATGCGATTGACAGTTCCATTGTCAATATAGATAGTTCGGAAACATGTTTGGGGCGGCCGGACACGAGCAGCAGCGGAAATTATACGGTCGCGTTTGTCGGGGTTGACCGTGACGGCTTGCAAGGGATCTGGGACGGTATCCGCTGGAGCCCGACATGGAGCGAAGAGGTTATGACGGCAACGGGAAGCACGATTGTGACGGCCAGTGACACGAACTATACGGCTGGTGGAATCAGTAATAATAACGATGCCCTTTTTGATGATGACATCAATAATACCAATATTTGTGACGATTATAAATGGAACAGTACCTCGACAACCACCAAATACAATCTGATAACGGCGCATACCGATCATACCCTTACGCTGCAGACGACCCCCGCAAACGGTAAACGAAAGTATCTGTTGCGCAGCGGTTACGCCTTTAAGGTAGAATCTGACGGAAAATTTGTGATGTATGATAATTTCAGACCCTGGAAAGGGGAAACTTATTCAACCGGAAGAGATAACACGCTGGGTGAAAATGTTGCCCACTTCTACGTGAATTACGCCTCAGATGCCAATGAATCGACACAGGGGTTGATATGGCGATTAAAAGTATGTATGCAGGGGATCGATACAAACTTAAGCAACAGCAGTTCAAGCTCTAATGATATCTGCAGAGAAAGGACGGTACATGTACGTTACTAAACGCCCTGCATTCGCAATGATATTGGCTATTTTTGTCGTATTGCTGGTGGCTATGGGTGGGGTCATGCTCCTGAATAAAGCCTCTTTGCGGGGCAAATCAATCGGTGACAATTATCTGAAAGCCCAAGCCGAACTTCTGGCTGAGAGTGCTACGGAATTTGCGGTTATGCGTGCACAAGGGGACGCTCATGCCGCTAACAGCTGTTTGAACGAGCTGAATATTACGGTAAATGACGCTTCGAATAATCCTATGTTCGATGTTAATGTTAGTTTAGCCTACTCTTTTATGGGAGCGGCGACATCTCCGGCGTGTACGACGTTAGCTTCATTAACGGGGAAAACTACCATGATATTGATTGATACGACGGTTACCGATCATAATCTGAGTACGGAACCGATACGGGTTCATAGACGTTCTTGGCAAAAATTATAGACGGCTCTTAAAAAGGGGTAAATCCCCAAAAGGGAAGATATTTCTTTGGAAGAAATAGGAAGAAATATTATAAGACGAGTTGAGAGATTTTAGCGACAACGTCTTTTTCGCGTACCGGTTTCATCAGAAAGCCGTTTGCTCCGCATTCAAGCGCTTCACCTTTTTTAGTCTCATCGGTCGTAAGGACGATCACCGGAAGTTGGCGAAGGGATTCATCGGCGCGTATGACTTTGAGCATTTCGATCCCACCCATCACCGGCATAATAATATCCAGCAGGATGATATCGATGTCATCCTGCGTCTTGAGTACACCGATAGCGTCGGCTCCGTTTTTCGCCTCGACAACTTGGGAGACATTGGGTGTTTTCATCAGCATAGTTTTGAGTAGTTTGAGATTGATCATATCATCATCAACCGCAAGTACTTTTAATTTTTTATCGCTCATTTACTTTCCCTGCTTTAGATAAATTTTTCGAACACTAGGCGCAAAAGGTCTCTATTAATAACGTTTTTAATAATCTCATGAACGTACATAGTGTCTTCGCTATCGTTCGGTGTACTTGGATCGGTTAACATAACCAACGAAATATCATTATTGGACGACTTGATTATATCATAGAGATCCTTGAGATTAAGCCCCTGTAACGTTTTATCAAATAATGCCAGTTTATAACGTCTTTCCGTAATCTCATCTACCATCTGATCGACTGAGCTGACACTTTTATAGGTGTACCCCAAGTCATCCAAAATACGGCAGAAGAGTTTTAATTCGAGAGGATTCTGTTTTGCAATTAATATATCCGCATCATACGCAGAACGGTGATCATCAGAGATAAGCACTTCTTCTTCTATCTCATCATTAGCCGAAACGAGATCGTCGTTAGCATAATAATTAGGCATGATTTCTATCGCTTCTTCTTCCATGATCTCGCTAACAGTCTCAACTGAAGGTTCCTCATCGGCTGTAGCTATCTCCTCATCGACGGCTTCATCATCAACAGTTATCGGTGAATCAGCCATTTCGTTGACCATAGGTTCCTCGTCCATTTCCTCAGTAAACGCAGGTACCTCTTCAATACTTGGGGTATTTTCCTCTACCGTTTCACTGAGGGCAGCACTCTCATCCACCGTATCAACGGATTCATTGCTTAACTCACCCGCATCTTCGAATGCAGAAAGTCCCTCATCGGCCGTTTCCACAACCGCTTCATCGGCAATTTCAATCTCCGCTGAATGGCTATCTTCTACCGGCTGGGCAGGGGAAGCGATATCGTGAATGGATTTTGGAACAGCCTTAATATCAACGATTTTGTGAGACAAGAAATTATTGAGTAAGGTAATCAGTTCAGAACGTACAAGCGGCTTAGTCGTATATTCATCCATACCGGCTGCTAGGAAACGCTCACGGTCACCTTTAAGGGCATTTGCGGTGAGTGCAATAATCGGGATATGGTGCTGTGAATAATCTTCTTCAAAATCCAATATCTCTTGCGTTGCTTCAATACCGTCAAGTACCGGCATTTGGATATCCATGAAGATAATATCAAAATTGCCGTTTTTACGTTTTTCAAATGCTTCAAGACCGTTATTGGCGATGGTAATTTCCAATCCGATATCTTCCAAGGTTCTTCGGATCAGTTTTTGGTTAATAATATTGTCTTCGGCAACTAAGGCACTCGCCGCAAAGCGTGAGTTCTTTTCATCGAATTTTTTGCGGCGTGTAACTTTTTGTTTACGGTTGCTGAACGCTTCGGCATCGTAGGCATCAAGTGTGGAACGAATTTTTGAGCTGTTGAGTGGTTCATACAGAACTTTGAAAATATCGATTCCCATCGAGTCGATTTTTTTCATGTAGTACGATTTGGTAATGAGTACCAACTGCTCCTGTGCCGTAGCGTACGCCAACAGATCATTTTCGTTGGTGTAGTCGTTATCGACAAACAAAAGGTCATAATTGACTTGACGCTCTAACATTTTGAGTTCGTCTAGCTCATGGAAGGTTGTATAGCTGACACCGAAATAATCCAGATACTCTTTTAGATAGGTATTTTGGAGTTTTTTCTTGGCACTGTTTTCCAAGATTACGGCGTTGATGTTTGAAAATGACCCTTTAAGCGGATCGTTCAGGGTTTCGATCTCTTCAAATTCAAGGGTGAAGAAGAACATTGTTCCGTTACCCGGCTCACTTTCAAGATCGAGTTTAGATCCCATAAGCTCTACGAAACGGCTCGAAATGGTTAGACCGAGACCTGTACCGCCGTATTTACGGGTAATAGAGGTATCCGCTTGAGAAAATGCTTCAAAAATACGGGATTTTTGTTCACTGGTGACACCGATACCGTTGTCTTTGACTTCAAAACGGACGCGTGCCCGATTAAGGTGCTCACATTCGACACGACGGATATCGACGCTGATCGATCCGCCGCTATTGGTAAATTTGACAGCATTGCTGAGGAGGTTGATGATGACCTCTTTGATTTTGGTCGGATCCCCTTTAAGCGGACGCTCAAGACTCGGATCGACATAACAGGCAAGGTCGATATGTTTTTCGGAAGCACGGACACCGTAAACCTCGACGGCACTTTCAAACTCATCCATAGGATTAAAGACGATCTCTTCAATTTCGAGTTTATTGCTCTCGATTTTAGAGAGGTCAAGGATATTATTGATAATTTCAAGGAGATTTTCGGAACTTTTTTCGATGATGTCGATAAATTCACGCTGTTCATCATGCAATTCGGTATCTTTTAACAATTCGGTAAATCCGACGATACCGTTCAACGGTGTACGAATCTCATGGGACATGTTGGCGAGGAACATCGATTTGGCTTCGGATGCTTCCAAGGCATATTGTTTATCGTTAAGGGTTTGCTCAATGATACGTTCGAGCAATGAGTACGCCTGGGCGGTCCCCTCTGCGGTATCGAGATTGATGGTATGGCTTAATGCTTCGGCCTCGGTATCATGGGCATCTTCAGCAACCCGTTTAAGAACCGATTCAAGGTTTTTAATATTTTTGGTGATTTCGGTTGAGAGCAATACGCCCAGAATCCCGACCAAAACAGCAACGACCCAAACGATAACGGCAATAATGAGGAGTTGAACGGCATTGTGTTGAACGGTCGATGCCCGTTCATCCATGGCGGAAATCAGTACTTTCTGGGCTGCGTCAATCGCATTGATCTTTTCGGAGATCATTGCGAACCAAACCCCCGATTGTGTTTCGTAGGCGCCGGTTGCACTGGCTTGCAATATACCGGTTCGTTCGGTGGTAATGTCTTGAAAGAGTTCGGTATTGTCTTCATTGAACAGGGTTGATTGCAGTTGAGCTTGAATCTCTTTGTCTTTCATCCCCTCTATGGTGAGAGAGTCGGCTTTACTGACAAGGGCGATCCATCGATCGAGTTCATCGGCGCTAAGGGGGGTAGCACGGGAGAGAAGATAGGTAATGTAATCCCGTTCGATACTACTGTATTCGTTTGCACGTACCAATGAGAGGTAGGTACCGGAGAGGGCATTGATCTCTTCGTCGAAATGGAGCCCCGCCAACTCGGTTAATTCATTAATAAGGGTCTCTTGCGATTTTCCGTAAACATTGGAAAAGATCTGATTGAAGTCAGCCGTTTGGGCATCAACGGTAGGACGGGATTGGTTGATATTGGTCTTGAGTTTGGCAATGACTGAATTAAGGTTGACGGCTTTATCGCTTTCGGCATTGTGGGCATCGGCTACCGAAGATAAATATTTTTGATAGTCGGCAATTTTTTGATCAACAATAGATCGTTGTGCATGAAGGGATCTTTGTGTAGCCGGCGATCCGTTCCCCATATACATCACGGTCATACCCCGTTCACGGGAAAGATTATTAATCAAATCGGTGAGCTGTTTATTGCCTTCCAGGCGCACTTGTAATTGTTGTGCACCCTGATAGCTGACATACGCATTAAAAACGTAATAACTCGCTAACGTGAAAAGAATCAGAATCGGTAAGAGACTGATGAGTCGAAGTCGATTTCTAAGTCCTAGTTGCATGGGATCTCCTCTATCCTTAATTTTTACAGTTGTTCAAGAAAACTATTGAGTCGTTTGGAGGCTTTATGGGCTTCCTGGGCATCATTGGTTTTAGACAAGATTGCCAATTCATCTGAAATCTCATTTAGACGCAGGTTGTCACTAATTCCTTTAAGTTGGCTTGATTGTTCTTGCCATGTATGGGTGTCAAACGCGCTGATAGCGTTAGCGATCGCTTCGGCAGTGATAAGGGCATCTTGCTTGTATTCATCAATCAATTCGTCGAAGAAATGGATTCCGATTCCCAGCTGCCCGGAAATGGCCACTTTGTCCAAACGCAGTTTTAACGGCGCAGATTCAGGTGCTCCGATAGGTTCGGTTATCGGGAGAACCGGGGTTAAAGGTTCAGCAATGAAGGTGTCGGTTTTTGTTTCGACTGTGACCGGTTCAGGCGAAGAAGAAGGGGTTCGCTCCTTGAGGATAAATTCATAAATATCGTCATCCTGTGGAAGAGGAGCCTCTTTAGCAATAGCCGGTTCGGATACGATTGTCTCTTTTTCTTTTATCTCTAAAGGGATAATTCCCTCTTCTTCTGAAAGGATTGGCTGCACTTTTGTTTCAGGAATAAAGTGGGTCTCTTCGGCTGGGATCTCTTTCCCCTCTAATTTACTGATAATCGTATAAAAATATTTGAGGTTGGCTTCAACTTCTACAATCTCGTTGGAAGAATTGATTATGCTAAGTGTTTCGAAAGCATCTTCTATACGAAGATTTGCGGCAACCCCTTTGAGTTTATGTGAAAGGATCTTAAGATTGCTTAAATCACCTTTCATCGCGGATTCGAAAAGTTCTGCTTTAAACTCATACGATTGTTGAATAAAGTCACCGATAAATTCTTCGATCAAATCGACCGGCAATCCAAGCTCATGCGCGGCAACATTCGGATCAAAACGGTAATTTTTGTCAACTTTTAAATTGGTAAGGTAATCTTTTTCAGCATTGGAGTAGTAAATATCCCCAAGCATAGGGCGCTCGCTTGGGTGTTCTTCTTCCAGCGGAAGCTCTTCCGTCGCCGGAAATTCCGGTTCATAATACGAAGCGTCGGCAGTGTAGTGGATATCCTCAACAGGGGCTCCGATAGAGCTGAATTCATCTTCATGAAAATCCGGGACATCAAGTGTACCGGGTTCTTTGAGTGCAGTAGGGGTAATGTGTGTATAATCAGGGAGAATATCCAAAACCGGTTCAACCGGAGGGACGGATAGGATAGGTTTGGCTTCAATCGGACGTTTGGGCGGTATTACGTGAGGCTTGATCTCATCTCCGCTCAGGGTCTGTACATGAAGCAATTCAACAATAAAACCGTTCTGTGCAGGATCTGCACACAAAAAAAGATTGCTGACGGCTAAGGTACAAGAAAAAGTCCGTTTGTTACCGTGGACGATTGCCGAGCGGGCATCGGAATCGGCATGGAGTAAAAAGTCGATCCATCCAAAACTTTTGAAATTATGGATATAGCCCGGTTCTTTCGCAAAAAGATCGGCGACATCATCACATACTTCCAATAAGGCTTCAAGCGAAGGGTAATTCAGAAGCTTTAAACCTTCTTCATCGATACCGATAAATTCGTGTTTATGATTATAAAATAACACTCATTCCCCTTATTGTTCGTCGAGTAGCATTCGTTTATACAGCGCTGCCGTCTCTTCGATGTTTTTACGTGCTGCCGGCTTGCGCGCGGCCATGTACCCTTTTACGTTTCCGTTATCATCATAGGTCGGGGTGACTTCGGTATCTACCCAATAATAACGGCCGTCTTTACGTAGATTTTTGACTAATCCATGCCATAACGTACCGGATTGAATCGTTTTCCACATTTGTGCAAATGCGGCACGCGGCATATCCGGATGACGAATGATATTATGCGGCTGTCCGATAAGCTCTTGAACCGTATAGCCGGAAATTTCGCAAAACTTCCGGTTGGCAAAGGTTATGATCCCATTTAAATCGGTTTCACTTACAATGGCCCGTCCGTCGAAAAAGTATTCCTCGTCTATTGGAATAGGTTGCTCCATCCTTTGTCCCCTTAGCTAAAAAACTGCTGAATATACGTTGCTATGGAATATGGCATAAACTCCATAAAAGATTACTTAGACGCTGCTACTTCGGTAGTAATTTTGGATATTTTTAGCATCTCGAGGACCAATTAAATCGGATAGGGTTTCAAAATCGCTTTGGGCGATCGCCTCAAAGGTGCCGAAATATTCGATTAATTTATAAATTTTTGGCTGGGAGATACCGTGAATTTTAAGCAATTTTGACTCTTGATCACGTTTTAGTTTGGTTTTTCTGTGGAAGGAGATAGCACTTCGGTGCGCTTCATCTCTGAGCATTTGGAGAAATTGCAGCCGTTTATCGGAGCTTTCGAGTTGAAACGCCGTATCGATACCATGCAGGATATCTCTTGCCGACCCTTTTGCACGATGGGATTTTGCATCAATTTTTTCTTTGCTGATGGCAATCACATCCAAGTCAATACCGTGCGAATTGAGGAGTTCAACGGCCAAGGAACGTAAGGTGGCTCCGCCGTCAAGTACCCATAGATCCGGCGGAGGATTTTTGATAAATCCGTCAATTCTCCGCGTCAGCATCTCTTTCATTTGCCCATATTCATCGTGTGCATGGAGATGAAACGTACGGTAACCTTTTTTATCGAACGTTCCGTTTTCGTAAACAATCATGGCACCTACCGTGGCCGATCCCCCCTGATGAGAGTTGTCAAAAACCTCAATTCTCCTTGGGAGGGAAGTTAGGGAGAAGAGATCTTGAATATGATCCAAAAGGAGTTCTTTGGACGGTAGAGGGGCTTTTAATAATTCCTGTGCATTTGTCAGTGCCAGATCAGTCAGCTCTTTTTTAGAACCCCTTTGGGGTGTTTCTATATAGGCCTTTTTCCCGAAAAGGGTACTGAGGTGTTCTTGGACCCATTCGCTGGATTCAAAAGAGTGTGCGGTCAGGATCGTGGCGATAATGGGCGGTTTTTCCGTACCGTAAAATCCGATTAGCGTCCGTTCGTAAGCTTCATCACGTGAAAAATAGGAGGTGATTGGGAGAAAATCATGGGTGGACGAGGCCACCTTGCCTTCCCGGATAAAGAGTCTGAGAATGCATCCGCGTGTTTCGTTTTGGGCAATGGCGAAAAGGTCGTAGTTCTCGGTAGAAGCCAGATCGATTTGAGAAGAGATTTCGCTTTTTGAAATGCGTTCTATCCGGTCTCGAAGTGTAAGCGCCTCTTCAAAACGGAGTGATTCGGAATAAAATTCCATTTTTGTCCGGAGCTGCTGAATTAAAAGCTCCTTATTCTTAATCCATTCGATCCCTTGCATCACCATGGGAAGATAGCTCTCACGAGGCAAGGGGAACTCGCAAGGGGCCAGGCATTGCTGCATCTGGTAAAACAGACACCCTTTTTTCCCTTTGAGACAGCTCTTTTTCTGTACCAGTCGGAGGAGCTCGTACAGCGAGTCGAGAATATCCCGCGCCCCTACTGAAAATGGGCCGAAGTAGCGGACGGATTTCCCTTTGATAATTTTGCGGGTAAGCTCGAATCGGGGATAGGTCTCATCAAGGTCTACATAAAGATAGGGGTAGGTTTTATCATCACGAAGGAGAATATTGTACTTCGGTTTGAGCTGTTTGATCAGTGAATTTTCCAGAATGAGAGCATCATGCTCATTTTCGACAATGATGTAATGGAGTTTTGCCGTTTCCGAGAGCATTTTTTGAATTCGCAGGGAGAGCGTTGTTTTTGGGGAGAGATTGGGTGTGAGATTAAAATAGCTTTTTACCCGTTTGGAAAGGTTTTTGGCTTTGCCGATATAAAGAATTCTCCCCTTTTCGTCAAGGTACTGATAAATGCCTGGCTGATGGGGTAATGAACGAATTTGATCAATCATCGCGCGATTCTTTAATGAATAATTTATTGAAGCTATTATACCATCCGTCATTAAAGAAAAAGGGGGGAAGATGGCAAAAATACCGTTTGGTGCCGCCGTTATCGCCATAACTATATTTCTAAGCGGATGCGGTCATAAAGCTCCCCCGTCTTATCAAAACGCTTCCGTGAAAGCCGAGTTTTCCGTTGCGGTATGATGTAGTAATTATCGGCTCCGGGGTAGCGGGTCTGTATACGGCGCTTGCTTTGCCGAAAACGTTAAAGGTTTTGATTATTAACAAATCGTATCCGTGGGAGTGTAATACCTATTACGCTCAGGGAGGGGTTACAACTGCGTATGATAATGAAGATATCGCGTTGCATATCCAAGATACGCTGAATGCGGGTGCCGGTATGTGTAATGAAGATGCCGTGGCGTTATTGAGTCAAAATTCCCAAGGGGTGATCCGGGATCTGATCGAGCGCGGATTTTCATTTGATAAGGACCATGAAGGGCATTTGCTCTATACGAAAGAGGCCGCTCATTCCCGTAGCCGGATTCTACATGCCGGAGGGGACGCAACGGGGAGGCATCTCCATTTCTTTTTACTGAATCAAAACCCCCATCCGATGTTAAGCGATGCGTCGGTTATCGATTTATTGATCGAGAATAATCAATGCTGCGGCGTGGAAGTGATTGCCGAAGGGAAACGAAAAATCATTTTGGCGAATAATGTAGTGATCGCCAGCGGCGGAGTCGGATCATTGTACGAATATCATACCAATGCTTCGACGATCAGCGGAGATATCCACGGGATCTGTATCGAAAAAGGGATTGCCCTGGAGTCGATGGAGATGATGCAATTTCATCCTACGGTTTTTGTCGCGAATAATTGGGCACGCAAACAGCTTTTATCGGAAGCGCTTCGAGGGGAAGGGGCCCATGTCGTTGATGATAACGGGTACCGTTTTTTATTTGAGTATGACTCACGCGGCGAATTGGCTTCGCGTGATATTGTCAGTCGGGCCATTTTTGATTATAAGCAGCGTACCGGGAAACAGGTCTATCTCTCATGCGAACATTTTGAGAGTGAATATTTTAAAGAGCGTTTCCCGAACATCTATAAATCATTAAATGATTTAGGCTTTCAGCTCCCCAAAGAGAGGGTTCCGATTTCGCCGGCTTTTCATTATGCAATCGGAGGGATAAAAACGAATTTAGACGGAAGTGTCCCCGGAGTAACAGGGCTTTATTGCGTTGGAGAGGCGGCTTCTACCGGAGTACACGGGGCCAATCGTCTAGCGAGTAATTCACTGCTTGAAGGGCTGGTGTACGGGCAAAAAGCGGCTGAGTCCATTCTTGTAAATTCAGTTCGACCATGTGAAAAAGTTTTTGAGGTTACTCAAGAGCCGCTTGAAGAGATTTCCGATAAAGAGAAAAAAGATTTTTTACGTCGAATTATGTGGGAGAATGTATCAATAAAACGTACGGTGGAAGGTTTGCACCATACTAAAGGGGTGATTGAGGCTATGTTGCATGAAAAGTGTGGTAGACTCTTGAAGCTCCGTCTTTTAACGGCTCATGCTATTGTTGAAAGTGCAGAAAAAAGAACCGAATCGATCGGTGTTCATTATATAACATAAGGGGTTAGTCAATGACAACAGAAGTTGCAGAACATGCAGCAATAAATTTTGTAGGCAGTCCATTCGGATGGCTGCTGCTTGCCATCTTCGTGGTGGGGTACTACTTTATTGCGAGTGAAGAAAAATACCATATCGACAAAGCGAAACCGGCACTTTTTACCGGAACTTTTATGTTTGTCCTTATCGGGTTATATTACGCTTTTGAAGGGGCGAGTTTTACTCCGTTTGAGCATGAAGTTGACCATTTGATTTTGGAAATTTCCGAAATTTTCTTCTTCTTGTTTGTCGCAATGACCTATATCGAAGCCTTGATCGAGCGCGGTGTATTCAGTGCATTGCGAGCGAAACTGATTGCTAAAGGGTACAGTTACCGTGAACTCTTTTGGATCACAGGACTCTTGGCATTTTTTATCTCTCCGGTCGCGGACAATCTGACAACGGCGCTGATTCTTTCAACGGTATTGTTGACGATTGACAATAAAAACAAAGCTTTCCTAGTCCCAAGTGCGATCAACGTTGTTGTTGCGGCGAATGCCGGCGGTGCATGGAGCCCGTTTGGCGATATTACGACTTTGATGGTTTGGGCAGCGGAAAAAGGGGCATTTGTCGAATTCCTTTATCTTTTCCCGGCATCGTTTATCGGATGGGGCGTCACGGCATATCTCTTAAGCCGATACGTGCCTGATCTGGATCCGTTGAAAGACGGCGATCCGGCAGCGGCAGCCAAAATCGAGATCCTTAAGGGGGGAAAAGTCATTATTGCATTCGGTGCATTGACGATTGCTTTGGCGGTTCTCGGAAAACAGATTATCCATTTGCCTCCGATGTGGGGGATGCTCTTCGGTCTTGCGATCTTGCAGCTTTATATGTATTTTCTTAAGAAAAAACACAACGTGGATGTCAGCATTTTTGAAGCCATGAGTAAAATTGAGAACAACACCCTTTTATTCTTTTTCGGGATTCTAGCGGCAGTCGGAGCGCTCCATTTTACCGGCTTTTTGGAATATGCGGCACAGCTGTATACCATGTTCAGTCCGACAGCGGTAAATATCGGGGTAGGGTTCCTTTCGGCGATTGTTGATAATGTACCGGTAATGTCGGCGGTATTGAAAGCGAATCCGGCGATTGATCAGGCGCAGTGGATGCTGGTGACGATGACTGCCGGAATCGGTGGATCATTGATCAGCTTCGGAAGTGCGGCAGGTGTCGGTGTTATGGGCAAAATGAATGGAATCTATACATTCGCATCCCATCTCAAACTCGGATGGACGGTATTGGTCGGATACGTCGTTTCAGTCGGAATCTGGTATGTGCAGTTCATTATTTTGGGCATTTACTAAGTCATATTCAAAATTAAACTACAATAGGGTACCCTTTCATTAACGCAATGGGTACCCACTCCCTACCCGATTATCTCCAATTAAAGGCTCTCCTTTGAAAGATGTCAATATTATCGTCCTTGATTTCGGTTCACAGTATACACAGTTGATTGCACGTCGTCTTCGTGAAGATAAGATTTATTGTGAAGTACTTCCGTACCACACGAAAATCGATGCTATTAAAGCTAAAAATCCCAAAGGTATTATTCTCAGCGGAGGACCTTCATCGGTTTATAATAAAGATGCGTATGAAGTCGATCAGGGAGTCTATGCATTAGATATTCCTGTCCTTGGAATTTGTTACGGTATGCAGCGTATCGCCGTCGATTTTGGCGGTTCGGTCATCCGAAGCGATCATCACGAATACGGGAAAGCGGAACTTACGATCGACATGACACAACACTCTGTCTTGTTCGAAGGGTGTGAAGACGAGCGAACGGTATGGATGAGCCATTCGGATAAAGTGGATGTCTTGCCGGAAGGTTTCGTCCCTATTGCTTATTCACCGAATTCTCCGTATGCGGCAATTGCCAATGAAGAGAAAATGGTGTATGCGATGCAATACCACCCGGAGGTAAACCACTCGGAAGAGGGGTATTTGATGCTCCGTAATTTCGCCCGCAAAATTTGCGGCATTACCGATAAATGGGATATGGGCCATTTCCTCAAAGAACAAATTGTTAAGATTCGTGCCCAAGTAGGTGAGGGGAAAGTCCTTTGTGCCCTTAGCGGAGGAGTCGATTCATCGGTGGTTGCCGCATTGTTGTACGAAGCGATCGGAAACCAGTTGATCCCGGTATTCGTCGATAACGGACTCCTCCGAAAAGGGGAGCGTGAATCGGTTGAGAATATTTTTAAAGTTCACCTCAAAGTACCTCTTGTCGTCGCTGATGCATCGGATATTTTCTTAGGAAAACTTGCGGGGGTAACCGATCCGGAAACCAAGCGCAAAATTATCGGGCATACGTTTATCGAAGTGTTTGAAGCGGAAGCTAAAAAACATGACGGGATCAAATTCCTCGCTCAAGGGACACTCTATCCTGACGTCATTGAATCGGTTTCGGTGAACGGACCGTCAGTGACCATCAAGTCTCATCATAACGTCGGCGGATTGCCGGATTGGATGGATTTTGAATTGATCGAACCGCTACGCGATTTATTTAAAGACGAAGTGCGTAAATTAGGACTTGAACTGGGCTTACCGGATTCATTGGTTAATCGCCATCCATTCCCTGGGCCGGGTCTGGGTATCCGTATCATGGGTGAAGTGAACAAACCTGATCTTGATTTGCTTCGTGAAGCGGATTCCATTTTGCTGGATGAATTAAAAGCAAGCGGCTATTACACCAAAACATGGCAGGCATTTGCCGTATTACTTAATGTAAAATCGGTCGGCGTAATGGGTGATAACCGTACGTATGACAATACGGTATGTGTCCGTGTCGTTGAAGCCGTAGATGGAATGACAGCGACGTTCGCCCATTTGCCTCATACCCTTTTGGAGCGTATCAGCCGTCGTATTATCAATGAAGTTGACGGTATCAACCGTGTTGTCTATGACATCAGTTCCAAACCGCCTGCAACAATCGAATGGGAATAAGGCGCACTCTTTGCGCCCGATATATCTCATCTCCAAAACACCCTATGAGGGTGTTATCCATATCCCTATCCTTACGATCTCTTTTTTAAATCCAAATATCGATTTTGCTCAGTATACAGGGATGATCATCACATCGAAACAAGCTCTTATAGCCTTGGAACACTATACGTTTGACCGGGAACATTTCGAATATATCTGTGTATCGCAAAATACCGCTCAAGCAGCACGCGAAGCCGGTGCGGTACAGATTGAGACCGGCGACGGATACGGGAAATCGATTCCGCAGATTTTACGCCGGAAAGAGCGTAAGGGGAAGTGGCTGTATCTGCGTCCGAAAGTTATTGCCACAGAGTGGTTAGAGACAGCCCGCAGTGAAGGGTACATCATCGATGAAGCGATACTGTACGAAACAACCTGTAATAAAGAGGCGTATAACCACTGTATAGCGGACAACGGCATTTTGGTTTTTACTTCCCCCTCGTCAATCAAGTGTTTTCGCGAAGCCTATAAAATACTCCCTACTCATACTGTTGTCGTCATCGGTGAGACAACTAAAAATGCTTTTAGCGATGCAAAAGAAGTCTTGGTAAGCCCTCAAACCAGTGTCGCTTCAGCCGTCGAACTGGCACAGGAAATCGTTCAAAACTCTTCCCCCTTTTAAGCATTTTGAGGTTATAATTCTATTCTCTGGGCGTAGCGACTAATCGCATTTTGAGGGTTCTACATATACACGTAGTCACAGCCGTAGTCGCCTTTTAGTGTTGATGGTCTTGTTTGAGTGCAGTGCATGAGAGATTGTCGCCGGTTAAAGGCGCTCGAGTGGCTTTATTCGGCTTTGAGAACCAAAGCTATTGCGAAACGCCCGCCCGGGCTATGTTATATGATCTGAGAAACGTTAACGTGTTTCAGATAAGATAATTAAATTTTTTCTCAAGGTGATCTATGCGAGTTATGGTAATCGGAAGTGGCGGACGTGAGTTTTCAATTGGAAGAGTATTGAAAGAGGATCCTGCGGTTACAGCGCTCTATTTCGCTCCGGGTAACGGTGCTACAACAATGCTTGGCGAAAACGTCGCTATCAAAGATTATGAAGAACTTGCCCAGTATGCGCTTGACAATTCGATCGATTTGACGATTGTCGGTCCTGAAGGGCCGTTAAGCGACGGTGTCGTTGATGTCTTCAAAGCTAAAGGTTTGGTCATTTTCGGCCCTTCAAAAGCGGCAGCACAGCTTGAAGGATCGAAAGTTTATATGAAAAACTTTTTGGCAAAGCACGCTATCCCTACGGCACGTTACATTGAAACCGATCATATCGGTGATGCATTTAAATTTATCGAGTCGCTGAGCGCACCGATAGTCGTCAAAGCCGATGGACTCTGTGCCGGCAAAGGGGTCATTATCGCGATGAGCCATGAAGAGGCAAAAGTAGCCGTCTCCGAAATGCTCAGTGGGAAATCATTCGGCGATGCCGGTAAACGGGTAGTCGTTGAAGAGTTTTTGGACGGATACGAACTCTCGATGTTTGCTTTATGCGACGGAAAAGATTTTATCCTACTTCCCGCAGCACAAGATCATAAACGCCTTCTCGATAATGACGAAGGGCCGAATACGGGAGGGATGGGGGCTTACGCTCCGACACCGCTTGTGGATGACGTCATTTATGAAAAAGTGAAAGATCGGATTGTCCGTCCTACCCTAAAAGGGATGCAGGAAGAAGGGGCTCCGTTTGAAGGGGTCCTTTTTATCGGTTTGATGATTGTGAACGGGGAACCGATTACGTTGGAATTTAATGTCCGCTTCGGCGATCCGGAATGTGAAATTTTAATGCCGCTTTTGAAAACGCCGGCAAGTGAACTGTTTTACAAAGCGGCAACCAAACAGCTCGATACGCTTAATGTCGAATTCCATAACCGTTATGCAGTCGGCGTTGTGATGGCAAGCCGAAATTATCCGTACGACAATTCCGAACCGGCGGAGATTATTGTAGACGAAGTCCATCATGACGAGATCGCCGAAAACACCCATATCGCTTATGCAGGGGTGAGCGAAGAAGATGGAAAATTGTATGCTAGCGGTGGAAGGGTCTTGGTGTGCGTCGGTGTCGGTGAAAGCATCAAACAAGCACGTGACCGCGCTTATATGCTTTGCGGACAGGTTCATTTCGCCGGGAAAAAACTGCGTACCGATATTGCCTATCAGGCGCTTCGATAATGGATGAACATCTCGATTCGCTCATTCAGCGTGAGCGTTTGGAACTCTCTACAATTCAGAAACGGGCAGCAGCTTTCGGCATAGATGAACTTCTGTTATCGATTTTAATGGTCGTTATTCTGTGGGACTCTATCGTCAGTGCTTCAACGTTAGAATCAATGATTGCGGTAACCAATAATTTTTTGTTGGAGTTTATGGCCATTAAAATTGTCTATCATACTTTTTTTACGATGCAATACGGTGCCAGCATCGGAAAAATAATTATGAAGATTCGAATCATTGAACTCTCTACCCTTTCCAACCCAAGTTTTTTATGTGCGTTTAACCGGAGTGTTTTTCGTGTCGTTAGCGAAATACTGTTTTATATGGGATTTATTTGGGCGATGTTGGATCCTTATCGGCGGAGTTGGCATGATCGAAGCGCCCGGACATTGGTGGTGAATGCGTAACCTTGGTTGGATAAGTTTAATTGTCTCGTCGACCGTTTTATTCGGTAGTGAACGGATTGAACTGTTTGGAAAGGTTATGGAGGTCAACGCTTCAGCCGCGACGGCCACAAAGAATCCCGTTTTAATTTATAAAGATCAGATTTTAAGTGCCGATCAGATTGTTTATGACCGTAATTCAAGTACGGTTGAGCTTAATGGATCGGTTTCTCTCTTTAAAGGGCAGCAGTATTACACGAAAAGTGAACATATGCGGGTCGATTTGCTCAATGATAAACGCTATTCTCATCCTTATTACGGATTGGATCACAGTAGCGGACTATGGATGAGTACGGATGAAGCTACTTCGTGCAAAAATGAGATCGATTTACTCAGCGGAGCGGTTTCCGGATGCGATTCCAGCGATCCACTGTGGAAGATACGTTTTAGCAGTGCCGATTACGATACGGAATCGATGTGGGTCAATCTCTATAATGCACGGATAGAAATCGGAAATTTTCCTCTGTTCTATCTCCCTTATTTCGGTTATCCGACGGATCGCACCCGACGGAGCGGACTCCTGATCCCTACCTTGGGATGGTCGAATACCGAAGGATTTTATTATCAACAGCCAATCTATTTTGCCCCTCGATCGTGGTGGGATTTGGAATTGACACCGCAAATACGGATGAACAGGGGTGAGGGGGTATACGGTGATTTTCGTTTCGTCGACTCGCCGGTATCTAAAGGGTATGTGAAATTCGGTCTTTTTAATGAACAGAACGGATACGTTGCTGAACACAATTTAGCACATAATAAGCACTATGGATACGAACTTTTTTATCAGAATAGCGAGTTTTTACGTCAATGGTTCGGATCGGACTTAGAGGGAGAATCCGGGCTGTATGTAGACGGCCGGTGGATGAATGATGTCGATTATCTTAATTTGCGTCATACCAATGAGCTCCATAATGTGATAAGCAATCAAGCGATTTCCCGGATTAACGGTTATTACAGCCATGAGCAAGACTATTTCGGAGCGTATTTTAAATACAGTCAATATCTGAATTTAGCCAGCAATGCCCAAACGATACAAACACTTCCTACCGTGCAATACCATCGCTATCTTGAGAGTTTTTTACAGGATAAATTACTGGTCAATGCGGATGCAACGGTAACGAATCTGTACCGTCCAAACGGAATCCGGGCTGTAGAGTCGGATATGAATATCCCATTGTTATTCCAAACGTCGCTGTTGAATGATTACATGAATATGAGTTATACGGCTAATGCACGGGCAAGAATGATAGGATTTTACGGCACCGATAATACGGCAAATTCATATTCGAACGGGAGATTCGCTCAACTGGATCATGAACTCAAGATTGAATCGATGCTAATCCGTCAGTATGACGGGTTCACACATGTTTTGAATCCCGATATTGTGTACTCCTCTTCCGGAAATCGATTTTACAAAGGGTATTACGAGACCTATCAAAATACGTGTAATCAAAATAATACGGGTGCCCCTTGCGAGTTCTATACCATCAGCGAACCGAGCAATTCTCTCGGATTCGGTTTGAATAACTACCTATTTGAGGGTGGAAAACAAGTTTTTGTCGATCGACTTAGTCAAAACTACCGTTATGATCAATACGGATCCTATTCGGGAGAGCTGCAAAATGAACTCGAATGGACGATCAATAGCGGATGGAGCTATTACAACCAAAGCTCATTTAATCATGACCGAAACCGCATTACAAAAGAGCAGAATACACTACGCTATAATGATGAAATAATAGCCGCCAATATGAGTCACTATTATACGGATATTTTGAGTGGAAATCAGATTAACTATACGAGTTACGTAACGGCAGACGCATCTTACCGGTATGGTGCAGACTACCGTTTTTCCGGCCTGATCGCGTATGACTATCATAACAGTCTGCTCAAAAGAGGGGAAATAGGATTTTTACATTCGCAGCGATGTCTGGATTTCGGTTTGAAATTTGTACAAAACCGTCAGCCGATCGCAACCAATGTGAGTGCCAATGACTCGGTAGCGAATTCATATATTTTTATTACTATTATTCTGAAGCCTATCGGCGGATCAGGATTCAACTATAAATTGACCAACAACTAGAAAGGAATGGATATGAAACTAGAAGCGAAAATCGGTCTTTTTGTCATCATGGCGTTGGGCGCACTCCTGTTTCTATCGACACAAGTAACTTCTCTAGGAAAATGGGGGAAAGAGGGGTATCCGATACACGTTTATGTGGATGATGCATCCGGGGTTGAAAAGCATACTCATGTTTTGATGAACGGGGTAACCATTGGAGACGTTGAAGAGATTATGATTGATAAAAAGCGTGTACGTTTGACCCTCTCGATTGATGTTGGGGTAAACATACCGGAAGACTCGTCAGTCATGGTTACCCAAGAGTCTTTATTGGGTTCAAAAGTTCTGAATATCGTTGTCGGAGATTCGGAACGAACGCTTCAAAGCGGCCAGACGCTAACCCAATCCAAACGATATGCTTCTTTCGATCAGACCAGTGATTCGGTCAATGCGGCAGCGAATGAGCTTGAGCTTCTTTTGCATGATTTCAGGGGGACTTTGGATGAAGAACATCGCAAAGCGATCCAAGAAGCCATCATCGCGTTTCGCAATGTAGGTGTCAATTTAGACGGAGTCATTGTCCAAAATAGAGATGACCTGCATGCCGCAATTACCAATTTCAGGGCTATGAGTGCCGGATTTAGTCAGGCAGCGGATACGATCAATAAAGATTTACCGGAGATGATGGCGAGAATCAACTCGCTAACGGTACGTATGGATACGATGAGTGGCGCTTTGGAACAAAAACTTCCTGAAGCGGTAGATAAATTTGTTAAAATTGAAGATAACGTCAGTCAGATAATTGATGAAAATCGTGTTCCGATCAAAACGACACTCGAATCAGCCGGGGCATTTTTCAAAGGGGGAGAGGAAGCGTTTAATAAGGTGGATGCACTCTTGAGTGCTTTTACCGCCAGTGAGCTGCAAGTGGCAATGCACGCGGATTATATGATGCGCGATCAATACGGAAAAATCTATTTAGGGGTAAATTATCTCCCTAATCCGGAAACCTATTATATGTTCGATTTGATCAGCAAAGATGATTATTCGGCATCAACAGCAGCCCCCGCAAAACATGATAAAAGCGACACTCTTTATTCCTTGCAATACGGGAAACGTTTTGATAATACCCTTCTCCGTTTCGGAGCCATCGAATCGACCGGAGGCGTCGGTGTCGATTATTTTATGAACCATGATCGTCTGAAATTTACGGCAGAAGCATTTGATTTTAACGCCGTCAACGATATCCGTGCAACCCGTGCCCATCTTAAAGCACAGGCCCGTTACAAAATGCTTAAACATCTTGAATTGTACGGGGGATGGGATGATTTCCTGAATCCGAAATCACAAAATGTCTATTTGGGGCTCGGAATCCGTTTTATCGATAATGATCTTAAATACATAATCGGCGGTGCTTCGTCGATGAAACGATAACGGCACATGAAAACGCAACGCTATTTATTTAAAAACCGACTCGATGCCGCAGCCCAGCTGAAAGAACTTCTTCCGCTGGACCGGATGAAATATGAGGTATGGAACATCATTGCCGTATCATCAGGAGGGCTTGTCATTGCATCGGAGATGAATAAACGTCTCAAACTGCCGATAGATTTTATTTTTTCAGCGGGAATTACGGCTCCTCAAAATCCTGATTGTGAATTGGCCCGGGTCAGTGAAACGGAAGAGATTGTTATCCATCAAGCTTTGGTGGATGCGTTTGATATTCAGGTTGATTATATTTATGGGGAAGCTACGCGTAAACATGAGGAGAAGATACTCAGTGCGATTTATCAATATCGAAAGGGAGAACATTTTAAATCAATGAAGGGGAAAAATATCCTTTTGATTGACGAAGGGAGTGAAACCGGTTTGAAGCTTATGTGCGCTATCAAAACTGCATTTTCACAAAAAGCGAAAGCGGTATACGTCGCTGCACCGATTATGCCATCCAGTGTCGTAGAAGCGCTGGATCCGATCGTTGACGGAATATTTTGTCTTCAAGAGATTGAAGACTATATCGATACGGGGTACTATTACCACGAATTTGAGACGGTAGATGAAGAGACAATAGAGACCATTTTGGAGAAAAGAGATGAAATACAACGTTGAATTAGAATTAAAAAATAAAAGCGAAGCCTATGCATTCGGTCAAGTAGCCGCCCAAGCAAACGGAGCCGCATGGCTTAAATGCGGAGATACGGTTATATTAGCCACTGTCGTTATTGATGAAACCGATTTTGTGGATGAGGATTTTTTACCTCTTACCGTACAATACATTGAGAAAAGCTATGCAGCCGGAAAGTTTCCAGGGGGATTCATTAAACGGGAAACAAAACCGAGTGATTTTGAGACATTGACCTCACGTATTGTTGACAGATCGCTTCGTCCGTTATTTCCAAAAGGGTTTGCAAATCCGATTCAAATCACCGTCATGGTTCTTAGTGCCGATAGTGAAGCTGATTTGCAGGTCTTGGCCCTTAATGCCGCATCAGCCGCATTGTATGTTTCGGATATCGATATTTTTAATTCGGTGAGTGCCGTTCGGATTGGAAAAATCGACGGTGAAATTGTTTTCAATCCTACGTTGAGCCAGTTGGCCAAGAGTACACTCGATTTGTATTTAGCGGGAAGCAAAGATGATATGTTGATGATCGAAATGCAAACGCTCGGTTCGGATGAAATGGAGATACTGGATATAGCTCTTGTTGATCCTATTATCGAACCGGCCATGAGTCTTCCCGCAATTCCGGTACGGGTTTCGAATGCAATGGGTGAAGATGAATTAATCGAGGTTCTGGCTGCCGCGCAATCGGCATTACATGAAGCCAATAACGCCTACGAAAATGCGTTTAAACCATTTGCTTCAGAACCGTTTGAATTGCAATGCAAGATTAGTGAAACCGATGCCGAAATGATGGAATTCGTTCGTACCCACCACACGGATGATCTACAACGCGGTATCCAACAAATGGCGAAAACCGAACGCAGTACCGCACTGCGTACGATTCGAAAAACTATTTTGAAAGAGAAACCGCAATGGGATGAACATGAGCTTAAAAAAGCGATAGAAGCGGTTAAACGTTCTATGGTTCGCGCTCAGATTTTGGATGAAAAAGTGCGTGCCGACGGGCGGGGACTTGCCGAAGTTCGTCCGATTCGTATTGAAACGAACGTATTGCCGAGCGCACACGCATCCGCACTCTTTACGCGCGGCCAAACACAGGCTCTGGTTGTTTTAACCCTTGGGGGGATAAAAGACGCGCAGATGTTTGAAAACCTTACCGACAGCGGAACGCAGAATGAAGCGTTTATGGTCCATTACAACTTTCCGGGCTTCAGTGTCGGAGAACCTTCACCGATCGGAGCTCCGCGCCGACGTGAATTGGGACATGGTAATCTGGCAAAACGGGCATTGGAGGGGGCGTGTGTACGCAACGGCCAAACCGTCCGTTTAGTCTCTGAAATTCTTGAATCCAATGGTTCCTCCTCAATGGCAACCGTTTGCGGCGGATATATGGCGCTTCGGGCGGGTGATATCGAGATGGCCGATCCGATTGCCGGTGTAGCGATGGGGATGGTTTCCGAAGGGGAGAGACATGCGATATTAACCGATATCATGGGACTGGAAGACCATGACGGAGATCTTGATTTCAAAGTAGCCGGTTCCAAAGAGGGGATAACGGCAATGCAGATGGACATTAAACTCGGCGGCATCCGTCTGGAAGTATTGAAAGAGGCCCTCTATCAAGCCAAAGAGGCACGTTCTCATATTATTGATATCATGCTTTCATCAGAGGGTGACATCGAGTTGAACGAAGGGACGTTACCGAGTACGGATCTTTTTCACATCGATCCGAGTTTTATCGGAGATATTATCGGACAGGCCGGCAAAACAATACGTGATATTATCGAGCGTTTTGACGTAACGATTGATATCGATAAGAAAAAAGGTGCCGTCAAATTAACCGGAAAAAATCGTGACGGGCTTCGCGGTGCTCGTGATCACATCGAAGGGATCGTCAGCGGCTCTTCTGCGGTTGAAAAAGTAGAGTACAAAGTAGGTGACGTCGTAAAAGGGAAAGTTAAAAAAATCGTTGATTTCGGTGCTTTCATTGAATTACCGGGCGGTATTGACGGATTGATCCATATCTCAAAACTCTCTGACGGACATATTAGCAAAGTGAGCGATGTAGTGAGCGAAGGGGATGAACTTATGGTTGAAATCGTTGAGTTTAAAGGAAATAAAATCGGTTTAGGAAGAGCTAAGTAATCTTTTAGCTCATGACGATTATAATTCCGTCCACAAAGTGATAAGTAGGGACACATATCCGAACGGACTTTGATATAACTCAGGAGATTCAACAATGAAAAAAGTTCTTTTTCTTATGATCGCTCTTGCTGCTGCTGCATTCGGTGCAGACGGTGATGTAGCGAACCAAACACTTAAAGCGTATTCTATGATCGCTGCTGGTGTTGGTCTTGGTTTGGCTGCACTTGGTGGAGCTATCGGTATGGGTAGCACTGCTGCTGCAACTATCGCTGGTACAGCTCGTAACCCAGGTCTTGGCGGTAAATTGATGACTACTATGTTCATCGCTCTTGCTATGATCGAAGCACAAGTTATCTATACACTTGTTATCGCTCTTATCGCTCTTTACGCTAACCCATATTTGGCGGCGTAAGTTTCGACTTTCTCAATAGTCAGCTTCGGCTGACCCCTTTTTTAGGCGGACGTGGTGGAACGGTAGACACACTACCTTGAGGTGGTAGCGCATTACGTGTGTGGGGGTTCAAATCCCCCCGTCCGCACCATATAATCATAAACATCTTCTTTATCCATTTCTTAACAATTTTCCTTTCACAAACAAAACTTGTTCAAGCATCCCTTGCATTTTATATTGTTACGTTTTGTAGATTGTGCATAACGTTGTACGTCCGTTTTTTCCATTCAATGTTAGAGCCGGTTTTGGTCAAAAACATTGTAAGCTTTAAGGGTTATTTTTTTATAGTGCTTCTAATAATATATTTAACTCAGGTTGTACCATTTTAGATAAATATCAATTGAAAGTAGTGTTGATCGAAGACGAACCGGAGCTTTTAACGACACTGGAAAACATTCTCAAACGTTATGTGCGTGAAGTATATCCCTTTTCCGATGCTCTAGAAGCCCTCGAAGCCTTCCACGCATTGACGCCCGACGTCATTATCAGTGACATTAAAATGCCAAATATGAGCGGGCTTGAAATGCTCCAGCATCTGAGAGACAAAAATATGGATATACCGGTAATTTTTGCATCAGCTTTTACGGACCCACACTATTTTCAAGACGCTATCCGGCTTCATGCAGAATATTTTCTGGTTAAACCGATTGAAGTTGATGAGCTCCTTCAGAACCTTTCCAAAATCGAAAAACGGCTTTTAATGCAAAAAGAGGCCGTACAAACCAGACTGCTTCTTGAAGAATACAAAATGATTGTTGATGAAAGTACATTGGTAGCCAAAACCGATCCGCAGGGGAATATCATTTACGTCAATGAGCGGTTTACCCAGATTTCAGGATATGATCGAGACGAACTCATCGGAAAGAGATTCAGCCTGATAGGTCATCCAGAGACGCCGGATTCTCTCTATGAAGCCCTTTGGAAAACCATCACCCGGCAACAGATTTGGAAAGGGGTCATCCAGAATAAGGACAAAGGTGGAAACCCATTTTATCTTTCGATGACTATCGCCCCTATCGTAGATGAAAGTGGCAATATCATCGAATATATCTCGATTAATCAAGATATTACAGCAGCCGTTATCGCCCTCGATAAATTAAAAAGAGCCAACCAATTCAAAGATGATTTTCTTAGAAATATAACCCACGAATTTCGAACACCGCTGAACCATATCATCGGCAACATCTCACTTTTACAGCATAAAATTGATGATTCCAAACTTCAAACCCATCTGAATCAAATTGATGGAGCCTCTTCCAAACTGATGGAGATGATCAATTCGTTGATTGACCTTTCATACCTTTCCAATGGGACCTATGTGCCTGTAACGGAACCTGTCATTTTAGATAGCCTTATTACATCGTGGATTGCAAAATTCGAGCTTGAAAGAGATGAAAAGCAACTGGAAATTCTGAGTTATTGTAGCAAACATCTCAGAGAACCGTTTGAATGCGATACCAAACTGATACAGCATGTTTTTTATCAGCTGATAAGCAATGCGATAAAATTTAACCGCCATAATGGAAAAATCACCATTATGGCCAATATCAAAGAGGATACACTGATAATGAGCATCAAGGACACCGGGATCGGATTTGACGAATCTAAACTGGATGAGATGTATTGCGTTTTCAATCAGGTGGATTCTTCTATCAGCAGAAAATGTGACGGTTCGGGAATTGGGCTGAGTCTGGTCAAAATGATTACCGATCTGCTGGGCGGAACCCTAAATGCCCATTCATCCGAAGGAGAAGGGGCTATTTTTACCGTTAAACTCCCATTTCCTCACAAATAGCCAGTTCAAATAAGTATAAAACATCGTGTATACCATTCAGGTGCGGATGACGGTTGCTTTGAGGTGAGTGAATGGCGATATCACATTTCCAAAAGATCCGTATGACTTTTCAATAGATACATGATATTATCACTCCTATAGTTGAATCCATCAACGGTGTTAGGGGTGTCGGTATGAAAATAGTCTCTCTTCTCTTTTTAATTGCCTTATTGAATATATCACTTGAGGCTAAAGTATTGATTTTCGGTGTTGTTCCGCAACAGAGCCCGGTAAAACTGATTAAGGACTGGCAGCCGATAATTAGCTATCTTGAAAGTGCAACCGGGGAAAAAATCGTCCTTAAAATTGAGCGGTCAATTCCTGAATTTGAAAAAGTGCTTTACAGCGGCGGTTACGATATCGCCTACATGAATCCTTACCATTACGTGATTGCACACCAAAAATCTGGATATGTTGCCAGTGTGCGGGACAGTAAAAATTTGACGGGGATCCTTGTCGTCAAAAAAGGGGGTGGTATTAGTGAGCTTTCAATGCTCCGTGGAAAACATTTTCTTTTCCCCGCTCCGGATGCTTTTGCCGCGACGTTATTAACAAAATATGAGCTTTTAAAACACTATGCTATCAATGTAGAGGGTGAAAAAAACTTCCGTTATGTAAATTCACATGATTCGGTCTACAAAGGTGTCGCGCGTGGAATCGGCGATGTCGGGGGAGGGATTGAACGTACTTTTAAAAATTTAGATGATGCAGAATCCAAAGAGTCCTTAGAAATTTTATACAAGACAAAAGAGTATCCGAGTCACCCTTTTGCCTATAAGCCATCCATGCCGAATGAGCTCAAAGTAAAGATGACCAAAGCACTTTTACACGTACCCCAAAATTTGTTGAATGCGTTAAATATGAAAGAGATGAAAGAGATTACCGATCGTGAATATGATGCCGTACGTGACATTGTCCATGTATTACCGTCAAATCAATAACAAGATTTCAGAATGCGATTATCGTTTCGATACAAGTTTATCCTTTCTTTTTTAACTATAGAAGTTTTTTTTATCTCGTTGATCGTTTTTTTCAACTTTTCCTCAATAACCCATTTATCCCGTTCGCTCATAGAAGAGAAGATCGACGCCAGTACCGCGCTTTTTTCGGAAATGATAAAAACGCCTCTCATTGTGTATGATCTAGGGACATTGGATAATCAATCCGAAATATTTACACGCCTTAAAAATATTGTTGCGGTTGAGGTTTTTGACAGGGAAGGGCGTTTGATTTCACGTAAATCCAATGATGAGCGTATCGATATTAATAGTTTTGAAGAAAAAGCGGAGGATATTACCCGAGAAGAGAGGACCTATCGTCTGGTAATGATCCCAATTGAATTGGGAGAAGAGACCTTAGGGAAAGCGAAAATATTATTTGAGATTACCGGCAGTTTAAAGACAATCGATGATAACCGACGATTAACCTATTTATTGATTCTCTTTGAAATCACTTTAAGCTCCTTGGTAGCTTATCTCATCGGTTATCGACTGACCAACGGATTGAGCCGGTTAACCAAATCAGCGGAAGCAATTGCCCTAAATGACGATATAGCTATTCCAGATGTCGGAAAAAACGGAGATGAGATGTCAGTCTTATCCCATGCATTGTATCTTTCGCAGCAACGCATTGCTGAACGCAACCGAAATTTGAATGAACTGATGGACAACCTGGTGCATGAACGTAATTTCAATAAAACGCTTGTAGATAGTGCCAACTCCATTATCGCCGTTATTGATAAAAACGGAGTCATGGGAACCATTAACCCTTACGGTGAGGCATTTGTCGGTTATACGCAAGCGGAAATCTCTTCTGAACCGTATTTCTGGTCACGATTTTTACAGCCATCGATAAGAGATAAGGTGATCGGAATCATAGAGAATGCGAAAAAAGGGGAGATAGTCAAAAATTTTCAAAATTCGTGGATTGCAAAAAGCGGTGAAGAACGGATGTTTGAATGGTCGAATGCGCTGGTTCGGGATGATCATGGAGAAATGGAATATCTGATAACGATTGGGATCGACATTACCGAACAAAAAAAACGTGAATATGAACTAAAAAAAGCCAAGGAAGCGGCAGAACAAGCGACCAAAGCTAAATCAGATTTTTTGGCCAACATGAGTCATGAGATACGAACGCCGTTAAATGGCATTATCGGTTTGACTGAATTGGTTTTGAAAACCAATTTGGATTCGAAACAGCGTGATTTTCTCGAAAAATCGGTTATCTCCTCTCAAGCATTGCTTTCAATTATCAACGATATTTTGGATTATTCTAAAATAGAGGCGGGTAAAATCGAGTTAGAGGCTAAACCGTTTGAATTGAGTGGTATTCTCCAAAACATTATGAATCTTTTTGAGTTTCAGGCACTTCAAAAAGGGATATGCATGGATGTGCATATGCATTGTCCTAATAGCGTTTTACTCGGAGATTCCCTCCGTTTAACGCAAGTATTGACGAATCTTGTCGGCAACGCGGTCAAATTTACCAAATCCGGATCCATTACGCTGGAAGTTTCCATAACAAGCGAAAATGAACATCACGCCGTAACCGAATTCAGGGTTAAAGATACCGGTATCGGTATGACGCAAGAAGAGGTCTCAAAATTGTTTCATGAATTTACGCAGGCGGATACATCAATTACCCGTCAATTCGGCGGAACAGGGCTTGGATTGGCTATTTCCAAAAAATTGGTACAGATGATGGGCGGTGAAATATGGGTAGATAGTCTGGCGGGAGAAGGGAGCATTTTTGGTTTTACTGCGTCATTTGAAAAATTCAATCCCAATAATGAAGAGAAACCGGTAAAAAGATTGGAAAGCGATCAAGATCGGCACAGAGTGCATGAGGGGCATATTCTATTGGCTGAAGATAATGAAGTGAATCAGATTGTTGCCGAGGAGAACCTAAAGACGCTGGGATATCGTGTCAGTATCGCTCAAAACGGAAAAGAAGCGGTAGAGATGGTACAGGAGAAGAGGTATGATTTAATCTTGATGGATATCCAAATGCCGGTTATGGACGGGTTTGAAGCAACACGCCAAATTCGAAATCTGAATATCGATATTCCGATTATTGCATTGAGTGCCGCCGTACTTCAGATTGATAAAAAATTGACCATTGATTCGGGGATGAATGCCCATATTGCCAAGCCCATTGATTTAGAAGAACTGCAAAGGGTATTACACATATATTTGCCGATAAAGAGTAACGTTGTCAAGCGAAGTATCGATGCTATCACACCGTTAGATTCAATTTATGGGGTGGATGTTTCCGAGTTAACGCGTAAGCTGGGAACTAAAGAAAAGATGTATCATCTGTTGCATACGTTTGCCGAAGGGTATCGGAGTTTCGGGGATGAGATTGAAAACGAACCTATCGGAAGTGACAAATTTCTTAGAATGATACACAGTCTCAAAGGAGTGAGCGGCAACGCATCATTAAATTCTATCTACCCTTTAGTCTGCGAGATCCATATGAATCAGGATCGTGAGCGACAAGCCGATCTTCTTCCTGAACTGATTGACGAAATCAGCAAAGTAATCAGGGCTGTTGATCAATTGATTCCTGCTCACGCGGTACCGGATACGGAAACTATCCGTCAGGAGGAGATGAAGAAAAAACTGAATGAATTTTTGTTTTTCCTTTCTCACGGGGAGTTTATCGATGATGAATCGATTGAGATTTTTTCGAATCACATTGAGCGGTTTTTTGATAAAGAGACGGCGGTACAGATAAAACAGGATTTAATCCTATTCGACTATAATAAGGCTAAAATAGCTCTTGAAGTGCTTATGGAAAAATTAAATGGATAAACCGAAAATCCTTGTAATCGATGATGAGCCCGCTAATATCAAATTAGTGGCCTATTCTCTGCAAAGCCGATACAAGATATTGGTGGCATTAAACGGAGCCGTTGCTATTGAAATATTGAAAAATGAATCCTGTGATTTGATCTTGCTCGACGTCCATATGCCCGAAATGAATGGATTTGAGGTATTGAAATGGATAAAAAATAACGTTAGAACCGCTCATATCCCGGTTATTTTTCTGACAGGTGACACTTCGGAACAAACCATTGTCGATGCGTTTAATGCAGGTGCGGTGGATTATATTACCAAGCCTTTTCAGCTGCAGGAGATGAATTCTAGAGTCGATAATCATGTACGCAGCCATACGTTACAAAAAAATTTACAAAAAGCTTTGAAACGCAATACGCAACTATTGGATATTATTGATTCCTATGTCTCCTTCGTCAAAGTAGATACGGAAGGGGTTATCCAGGAGATCAGCAGTAATTTTTGCCGATTTTTGCAATGTACACGAGATCATTTAATCGGTCAGAATATCCGAATACTAAAATCCGGGCGTACTCCCCCCGCCCAATATGAAGAGCTGTGGAATACGATTAGTTCCGGAAAGTCGTTTATCCACGAAATCGAAGACAGAAATTTCAGGGGAGGGACGAATTGGTACCAAGTATCTATCTCCCCCAATTATGATGAAAATAACCATTTAGTAGACTATATCGCTTTTTATGAGAATATTGATGAAAAAATGCGATTCAAAAAAAATGCTGAAACCGACTCCTTAACCGCTTTGCCTAACCGTTTTAAACTGGATGAAATTCTGATGCAGGAAGAACGGCGTGCCAATCGGTATCAACACGATTTTTCAATCATTTTGGTAGATATTGACCATTTTAAAGAGGTTAATGATCAATACGGTCATCAAATCGGGGATATTGTTTTACAGGAATTCGCTGAAGTATTATCAGAAAATATCCGTAAAAGCGATTTTATCGGTCGCTGGGGAGGGGAAGAATTTTTAATTGTTTGCCCGCATACCGACCAAGCAGGGGCCTATGCCCTTGCGGAACATCTTCGCGTCGCGGTGGAACGGCGTCTCTTTTCGAAATCGGGTCAAAAAACGGCGAGTTTCGGTGTAGCTGAATATCAAAAGGGAAAAACCCTGGAGAGTCTGTTTAAAGGAGTTGACGATGCCCTTTATGCGGCTAAGGCAAGCGGGAGAAATCAGGTGAAAATCGGCAAGGCATTTTAGGTTATTTGCCATGTCGTACTGGAGCGTTCGGCAGCATAGAGTGATGGATTTACGCTAAAGGCTCCGGCTTACCGGTAAAGTATCCTTGGGAATAATCGACATGCAAGTCTCTTAGCGTGGTATAGGTCTCCTCATCGGTGACAAATTCGGCAATTGTTTGTGCGTTAATTTTCTGTGCAAAATCGATAATCGTTTCAACAATGATCCGATGGCGCTCGTTTACATTGATCTCCCGGATTAGCGATCCGTCGATTTTGATATAGTCGACATTCAATTTTAAAATATTTTCAAAATTGGAATACCCCGTACCGAAGTCGTCAATGGCTATTTTTGCCCCTAATGTTTTAACCTGGGCGATAAAGCGACTGACCTCATCAAAGCTCTCTATCCCCTCCGACTCCAAAATCTCAAAAACGATCCGAGATGCGGTCCCGGTAGCGGTGATGATTTTGATGATTTCGCTCACGGTATGGGGATTTCGAATATCACTGTCGGATAAATTGACGGAAAACTCTTCTGTACGTGCGGCAAACAGGGTACATGCTTGATAAATGACCTCAAGGGTTATTTGCGGGTAGAGCTTGGTCTGTTTTGCAATAGGCAAGAAAAGCAATGGTGCGATGAGGTGATTGTCTTCATCAACCATCCGAACCAACGTCTCATATTTTTCGATAGATCCGGTATGGAGATTATGAATCGGCTGATAATGGCAGATAATGCGGTGATCAAAGAGTGCTTTTCGGATACTCGATGCCATCGTCAGGTTTAGGCGATATTGCTCTTCCATCCCTTCAACCTGATTGTAAAACGCAATCTGCTTTTTATTCTCTTTGGCAAAGTGGAGTGCGATATCGGCACGGGTCAGCACTTTTTCATTGCCCATCGCGACACCGATACTTACCCGGATATTCAAACTCTCCTCATGAACTAAAAAGGTTTTTTCTTCCAATAATTTGATAAGCAGAGACAATCGGTGCTCCAGCTCGTCTTGGTTCACCAAATCGTAAAATACCAGGGCAAATTCATCCCCTCCCAGTCGATAGCAATTATCGGATATCTCTTTGAGCCATGAACCGATCTGAATTAGCACTTCATCGCCGATCGTAATACCGAAGAAATCATTGACCTCTTTAAAGTCATCGAGATTGAGTATGGCTAGAGCCGTATGTTTCCCGCTCATTAAAATTTCCTGCAAACGGTAGCGGTTCGGCAAACCGGTGAGGCGGTCAAAATAGTATTGTTTTTCAAGCTCAAGGGTTTTTTGTTTAACGGTGATCTCTAAAGAGCTGTTCATCGATTCGATTTGGTGGAGATGCTTTTGCGTCGTCTCTTGCATCTTGGTAAATGCAAGGGCAATCTGTTCAATCTCCTGACTTCCGCCGTTATCGAATATGATCGGTTTGCCAAGTTCATAACTGCGTACTTTTTGCGCTATTTTCGTAAGAGGTGAGAGGAGATAGCGGACCCACCATACCGCGATAAAGAAGATAACGGTCACACTGATTGCAATGGCGTAAAGGATATTTTGGATGGAGCGACGCATCTCATCATGCGACAGATCTTTATAAGAAACACTAACCGATCCCATAAGCTCTCCGGTGATAGGTTCGTTTATGTCATGAGAGAGGGTGACCGTTGGTTGATTGGAACGGGCTTGTTGATCGGGTTTGGAATAACGGTAGAGCAAATGATTATTCTCATCACGCACGGTCAGTTTCATGACATCCTCGATTGCGATTGCCGATGAAACTTTTTGCTCAATCTGGTCGTAGAGTTTTAGGTAGAGGGTCATTTGAAGGGGTTTTTCAACCGTTTGTAACAGTAAATCAGCTTTTTGTTTTTCAGACACGAGGGACATATTTTCAAAAATGACACCGATAATGACGCCGAGCGATATCGAAATAAGGAGAAAAATTAAGATTAAAGAGCCGACAATCTTGTAAGAAAGGGACATCTTGGCGAGATGGTTCATCAAAAAACCTTATATCAATGTACGTCATGAATAAAGAGCAGGGGGTATTCTAGTATAAAAATGATGTAATAATTCTTGAGAATATTTTTTTCAGCTGTGATTAACGGTTTTTTGACTATCTTTAGGGATCTAATCGAGAGAGGGTGCAAGAATATCCATGAAGAGTCGTCTATTCCTCACACTATTGTTAGCCCCTCTCTCCCTCTGGTGTGCCGAAAATGGGGCCGATGAGCTTCAAAATTTAACGAATGACCTTAATGCCATTGCCCAAACCGCTAAATCGCAGCGTGCCAATATCGATTATCTCCCTTATATCATGACCGTGTTTCAAGGTGAAGAGCTTGCACATGCCGGCGCTTCCTCGCTCAAAGAGGCGCTAACCCTTGTCGCCGGCGTCAATATCGCCAGTGACAACCTCTCGTTATTCAATCCTGTCTTTCGCGGCTCCAATCCCGTCGCATACGGACAAAGCAAATTGATTGTCGACGGTGTTGAAGTCAACGATCTTTTTTTTGACGGGTATACGGCCTATTTGGCAATGCCGATCGATATGATTAAACGTATGGAGATTGTAAGGGGGCCTGGTAGCTATTGTAACGGGCATTGGGGATATGCCGGTTCGGTGATCATCACAACGTATAAAGGGGAGGCTCCTAAAGAGGGTGAGGGACGCTGGTTCGCATCGGTCGGAAATTACGGCATACGCAAAGCAGGCGGTTCGTATGCAACGGTACGGGATGATTTTGCATTTGCCGCAGATATCTATACGGTGCATGATAATCTCTCCCTCTCGTACGGTAAAGACGGTCTTAGCAATAATCTTCTCGGAGCGGCCAATGCTCCACTCTCTCGCTCCGGAGAGGCACCCTCAGCGACCGATGCAACGATGATGTCGGCAAAAATCAAGAAAGGGGACCTATTTGCCGAAAGTCGCCTCTCCATTTATAGACACGGCTCGGCCGGAGGGATCAATTACGCGCTTGCCTCCGGTGACGATCATTACAATGTGGATCAATGGTATATCGGTGCCGGTACCCATTATAGCGTAGGCGGATTGAGTGGCGTGTTTCAGGTACAGACGACGCAGGATAGTTTTGTAAGCCATGCTCTGCTGGCTCCGGCGGGGCTTATGATGCCTTCCCTTACCCCTCCGGCCTCCATCGTAACGTATCCGAACGGTTTTTACGGTCATCATGAAGCCTTTATCCGAACGTACCGTGTCGAAAACATGATGAAAGGAGCACTTTTCGGAGGGGAGATGACATTCGGTCTGAATGGGTCCCGAAGCAGTGTAGCATCTGAAAAAACATTGACAACGGATCGCGATACGGGAACCGGAATGACCGATTATTCGACGATACTCCCATTTTTTAAGCCGGATGGTTTAGTGAGTGATGTCATGGCGTATATGACCTATGAAGAGGCGCTATCCCCCTCATTGGTCGGATACGTTTCGCTGACGGTTGATAAACGGAATAAATTGTCCCCTAAATTTGATCCAAGGGTAGCGGCTGTTTATACGCTGGATCAATCGAATCTAATCAAATTGTCGATATCTCATGCCCATCGGAATCCTTCGTGGCAGGAGATGTTTACTCTGAACAACCGGGCGCGTTGGGGAAACTCCGATTTGCTTCCCGAAACGGTATTGGCCTATGAAACGCAATGGATCCACCGTTTTGAAATGGATCATACCCTTTCATTCAATCTCTTCCACCTTAATAACAGTAATCAGATTTACCCGCAATACAATGCCGCATTGGCCCGCTATGAATACGTTAACGGCTCGCAAAGCACGATTCAGGGGATAGAGGCTGAATGGCGTAAACGGTATGATTCGACCTCTTTTTATGCGGCTTATACCCGTATTTGGGCGGAAGACGGGAATGGATTTTCGCTTGCGAATGCTCCAAAAGAGAGTGCGAGAGGGTTTGTCACCCATGATCTCAATGCACTCTGGTATGGGTCGGTTGCGGGGCGGTGGCAAAGTGCAACACCGAGAACTCCTAGCGATCCCCGAAGCGATATGAAAGCTATCGGCATCCTTGACGGCTCCATCGGCTATAAACTTCCCCGTTTTCAGAGTGAAATGCAATTAAGCATTAAAAATATTTTTGACACGACAGAGCTCTACCCAAGCCCCTCGGGAACCTATAAGGATGATTATCCCGGAATAGGGCGTACCTTGTTAGCAACATTCAGGGGGACATTTTGAAACTCGCAATGATGTTGTTAACCCTGGTGACGTTTGGATGGGGCGGATCGTATGACCCCTTTTTACTCGATACGCAGCTCTCTTTATTACCGAAAATCGCTATGTTGGAAAAAAATCTTACGCAATCTCCGGCAAAATCTCCGATTAAAATTTTAATCGCTTACGACAGCGGTGACGAACGGACAGCCGAAACATGCAGCAAAATTTTAAACACTAAATTCAACGGCCGGTTAAACGGTCATCCGTTGAGCGTAACGACACTGCCGTTTGACAAGCTGGATAACTCGGCGTCATACCATCTGGTGTATGCTTTGAAAGCGAGTCTGTCCCAATTGAAAAAAGTCCACAATATTGCCCCGGGTGCCGTAACTGCACTGTACGATGCCGATAAGCTGGGGGAGGACGGCCTTTTGTTTTCGGTACAAATGGAGCGGACTCCGATTATCATGATTAATGCCAAAGCATTGAAAGAAAACCGTTTTAGTTTTCCTGACAGTTTATTGGAAATCGCCAGAATCGTGCAGTGATTTTGTTCCGTAGTACCCTTTTGGGGCGTGCGGATGAACGCAACGTAAAATTTGCAATTAAGAAATCTTTGGCTACTATGGGATAGAAGAGATGAGAGGGAAGGAGAGGCAAGGATGGATTGGCTTACGGTATTTATCGGTATTATCGCCGTATGCATGGTGATTATGACCGTGATTGTTGTGATGTTCGGATTACAAATGCTTCGGACGATGCAACAGGTCAATGAATTTATCCTGCATGTCCAGAATGAGCTCAGTTTCCTCTCGACCAAAGCGGCTTTAACACTGCATGAAGTCAATGAACTTCTCGGGCATCTGAAAGAAGAGACCAAATCGTTGAGTGACAAATCGAAACTCTCATTGCATGAGCTGCATGATTTGATCTCTTTTGTCCATGATGAAACGAAAACGTTAGCACTGAAAGCATCCAACGGTATTGCCAAAGTGACCATCGGCTCACTTGCAATTGGGGCATTATCGCAATTTTTAAAGAAAAAAAATCATTCGTAGGAGAAAATAATGAATCAGAATAATACATTAAGTTTTATTGTCGGTGCCGCACTCGGCGGTATTGCCGGTTACTATTTGTTTAAACACCAAGACGAGATCGTCGATAAGATCCATGAACTCGAAGGAAACCTGAATATCGATCACAATGCCCTTATTGATAAGGCAAAAACCAAACTGGATTCACTTACCCAAAACGTTCAGTCGACGATTGAACGGTATACGCACGGGAACGATACGAAAAGTACCGACGAAATTACGGAAATTATGGCTGAACTTTCCCGACTTCGAGAAGAGGTCAAGGCGCTTAGCGCGGGTTGATTTTGCTTACGGATGCCAGGATCGGTTTGTCTTCCTAAGCATCCGCAGCATAGTCAGGACATAAGCAACGATCGCCGGACCGAAAATAAACCCCCAAAACCCGAATGTCGCCAATCCACCGACAATAGCAAAGAAAATTATAAATTCATTCATCCTGTGTTTACCGCTGTTCATTGTTTTATTGACAAAATTTAAAATCACCAGCTTGACGATGTTATCAATAAAAAATGCCATCATTGCCCATGAATAGGCAGCAATAATGACTGCATTGACGATATGTCCCAGAAAATATTCATTTAAAGCAACAGGAATCCAAACGAGTGCGGTTCCGAAAATAGGTATGATTGAAGAGACTCCGGCCATAAATCCCAGCAAGAGAGGGTTATATCCATCGAAAAAAGCGATAAACGCTCCAAAAGCGATCCCCTGAGCCAATATCACCCCTCCGAAGGTATAAAAGACGACGGCTGTCGTCGTCATCATTTCGGAAAAGAGTTCACGTTTGATGCTTCGTGAGAGAGGGACAATTGGAAGGATAAAAAGGGAAATACTGCGTCCATACCAGGTAAGGAAAAAGAAAAAGACCACAATCATCGTCATTTCGGCAAGCATGGAGAAAAAGATTTTCAATCCGTTTCCAAGCCATGCCGCAAGGGTTGCAATGATCTCATCGGTATGTATTCTGGCTACTTCGATGAGATGAAGCAACGGTTCTTTAATCCAGAGGAGATACGAGGGGAGATGTTCGGGAACGGTATCGATTTTATCGCCTAAATTGCGGATCATGGCAACGGTATCGGCAGGTCGGTCAAAGAGCTGGAATAAAAACAAAACGATAGGGATAAACAGGATAAGGGAAAATCCCAAGGTAACGAGAGCTGCCGAAACGATAGAAGATACAGGCCGCAAGAGGGGGATAATGCGTAATCTGGTTTCAAGAATGTGATGGAGGGGAAAAACGACGATAGCCAATAAGAAAGCGGCAAAAAAGCTTTTTAAAAAAGGGAAAAAAAGCCATATCGCAAGCCCTAAAGCGGAAAAAATCATAAATCGGACAAAAAGTTTATTCTCCATTACTGCTCCTATTAGTGCTGATGATGGACGAAGCGTGTAAAGCTCCCCTCAAGATGTTCCAGTTCTTCGCGGGTCCCTTCTTCCAAAACCGCGCCGTTTTCGAGGACGTAAATATAATCGGCCCGGGTAATGGTACTGAGCCGGTGGGCAATAATAATCACGGTCTTCTCCTTTAAAAAAGTCTCCAGCGCTTCAAAAAGTGCCGATTCGGTATGCACGTCAAGTGCAGAGGTTGATTCGTCGAAAATAACGACTTTGGGATTGGCTAAGATCATCCGTGCGATGGAGAGGCGTTGACGTTGACCTCCGGAGAGGCGTATTCCCAGTTTTCCCACCTGCGTTTCAAGAGCCAGCGGCAAGGTTTGAACAAAATCGGCAAGTTGGGCCAGTCTAAGTGCTTCCCAGATTCTCTCCTCCTCAACGGTGTCTCCCATCGTCAAATTAAAACGGAGCGATTCGTTAAACATCAGCGGTTGCTGCAAGACGACAAATACCTCATCGCGGATACGTGAAAATCCGATAGAGGTAACACTGACGTCATTATAAAGGATATCTCCCGATATCGGAGGATAAAATCCGACTAAAAGTTGTGATAGGGTACTTTTTCCGCTTCCGCTTGCACCGATAATCGCAACGGTACTGCCGGCGGGGATAGAGAGGTTTACCCCCTTTAATACGGGTTCTTTTTCATCGTAGCCGAAGATAAGATCGCGTGTTGTAATGGAGAGGGCCTTGGTCTCTTCGAAAGGAGGGGCAAAGCCCTCGAATGTCGGCTCCTTCGGAAGCGTTAACAGCTCATTGAGACGTGATAGGGCATTTTTGGCATTGGCAAAACTGTATTGGAGCGACAATAGATCCTGAACGGGTGTCATCATAAACCACAGATAGCCGAAAATACCGAACATTAATCCGATAGAGAGATCCGAATAGAGAACCATTACCAGCCCCAGCGCCCGAAAAATCTCAAAACCGCTTAAAAAGAGGGTATAAGAGTACCGCTCTCCCATCAGAGCTTTGATGCCGTATTCGCTGGCACTGTGGCGTAAACGTTTTGACTGATCTATCGCATTGCTGATGAAACGCTCTTCTTTATTGCTTGCACGGATTTGCCCGAAAAGATCGCACATCTGGGTCAGGGTATCGGACAGTTCGCCGATAGTGCGGTTCTGCTCTTTTTTAAGGGTTCCTACACGGGCTGAAATTTTGCGGGTTACAATCATAATCAGAGGTTGAAAAATGAGGATCAGAATGCCAAAGAGGGGATTGATCCAAATTAATACGGCGGCTACTCCGATGAGGGTGGCTATCGAAACGATCAGTTTGGAAAGGGCATTGCCTAAAAACTGCTCCAGGGTATCGATGTCCGTGACAAGATGGGTAATCACTTTCCCGCTGCCTAATCGCTCGTAGGCACTCATCGAGACCGACTTGAGATGGTTTAAAGCGTGTACCCTGATAGTAAAACTCAGTTCCTGGGAAAGGGTGATAAAAAAACGCTGCGAAGCGACACTCAGGATAAAAAATAAAAATCGAAGCGCTATCGTCACCCCTAATACGATCGCGATATAGAGGATGGGTTCCTGCGACGGAATCAGCCCGTCAATGACTTCGGTGATTTCCCCCCCTTTTTTCAGTAATACTTCATCTACCATCAAAGGGATCAGCAACGGGATCGGTATCGAGATTAAGGTTGCCAGTATGGCGATGATATTTCCCCATAGGAGAGAGCGTTTATACTGCAACATCATCGAAAAAAGATTTTTGAAAGTAATCATCAACGTTCCAAGAGAGAGTTATTCGGGATTATAGCAGTTCAAAGCCGTCATTAATGCAACTCCCGTTCTAAATAATAAAAATTATCCTTTAGAATTTAGAGTTAACTTTTTGCCTCTCAGTTTAATTAATCTTCGTGTGTTACAATTTCCCTACATTAACCTAAACCACAGAAGGAAATCTCAATGCTCGTAACTAAAAAAGCTCCTGACTTTACCGCTACAACCGTCCTTGGTAACAACCAAATCGTTGATAACTTCAACCTCTACGAAAACCTCGGTGAAAAAGGTGCCGTATTGTTTTTCTACCCGTTGGACTTTACGTTCGTATGTCCGTCTGAATTGATCGCGTTTGATCACCGTCTTGATGCGTTCACTGAACGTGGAATCAATGTTATCGGTGTATCGGTTGACTCACAATTCAGCCACTTCGCATGGAAAAATACTCCGGTAAACCAAGGTGGTATCGGTCAAGTACGTTACCCGCTTGTAGCAGACCTTAACAAACAAATTTCACGTGACTACGACGTATTGTTCGGTGAATCGGTTGCCCTTCGCGGATCATTTTTGATCGACAAAGACGGAACGGTTCGCCATGCGGTTATCAACGATCTTCCACTTGGACGTAACATTGATGAAATGCTCCGTATGATCGATGCGATGTTGTTCACCAACGAGCACGGTGAAGTATGTCCTGCAGGTTGGTCAAAAGGTGATGCAGGGATGAAAGCAAGCACTGAAGGTGTTGCTGAATATCTTGCCGCTCACGCAGAAGAGTTATAATTTTTCTTCTTCCCTCGCGGGGGAAGCCTCTTTTAATCCAAAACTCTCTATTCTTCCTTTATGCAATACTCTTTTTTAGCCTCATACGCTCTTATCATTTTTGCCTTATGGTATTCGCGCCGCGAACAGTTCGGGCTTGAAAAAAAGATCCTCACTAACTCTATTTTGGCTATGGTACAATTGGGAGCCCTCGGATATGTATTGGTTTATCTCTTTAAAATCTCCCACCCTTCGCTTTTATTTTTCGTCTTACTGGGAATGGTTGTTTTTGGTGCCTATACGGCGAAAAACCGAATACCGCTGGGGGATGGGAGTTTTAAAATTGCTTTGTACTCATTGGGGGCCTCCTCATCCATCGTTTTTTTATCGATGATGGCTTTCGGTGTCATCCATTTGGTCCCCCATGAGATGATCCCGATTGGGGGGATGATTATCGGTAATGCCCTGAATGTCTATACCCAAAGCATCGAGCGTTTTCGAGGGGAGGTTAAAAATACGATTGAGACGATCGAGGGGATGGTGGCACTGGGTGCACCTCTGAAAGAGGCTCTATCATTTGCGTCTAAAGCCTCTGTCAAAGCCTCTATGATCCCGACACTCAATATGCTCCAGACGGTCGGGATCATCCATATCCCCGGGATTACGACGGGGATGCTCCTCGCGGGTGCCGATCCGCTTAAAGCGATTTCGTATCAGTTGGCCGTGATGTATATGATGGTCGCGGTTGCGCTTCTTTCTGCCGTATTCAGTGTCCTTTTCTCCTATCGGACCATTATCGGAGCGGCGTTTAGTAATACAAAAAACCAGTATTAAAAGCGCACAAGTGCGCGTGGGCACTCTGCCGAAGAGAACTCAGTGTTAGCGTAGCTAATCGGGGTTTTACTCCGATAGCGTATCCAAAAATTTAATTGCTTTGGGATGGACAAAGCAGAGTTTTTCCCATCCGCGATTCGGTTTTATTAGTGTCACGCGATGGGCTGACACGGAGCGCGAGAGTGCGACGTAAAACTGTGAGGGGGCAAAAATCTCATTGGTCTCGATCACGTAATCGGCCAAACTCATCCCCTGTGATTTATGGATTGTGATGGCAAAGGCGAGTGTGATCGGAAACTGACTGAGAGTAATCAACTTTTCTTCGCTTGCTGTGTTCCCTTTTTCCACCCACCGTGTTTTGGTGGTATCGACCCGCTCTACTTTGACACTTACGCCGTCTGATTTTTTCACCCAGATAACCTCCTCTTCGATCGAGGTGATTCGTCCCCGCTCACCGTTATAATAGTTCCAGGCATTACGGGTAAAGAGGATCGGAGCACCCACTTTGAGTGCCAATACGGGTTCAATCCGGCTCTCAACCATAAACCGCTCGACATCGCGCTCCTGCATCTTTTTATCGTGGAGCGTCACATAGGTGGAGAGTTCGACGATCTCACCGTGCAGGTGTTCCAATTGGGAGCGGTTATGGTTCTGGGCACTGATATTTTTTCCAAACAGCAGGGTCACGGTACTCATATCGGGGTTTAGAGGTTTGATTAATCCATTCAGTGCCTGGGTCGCCGCTTCGTCAATACGGGCATGCCGCACCTGCTCCAGAAGAGTCAAGAACTCCGCTTCATGGGTACGGTATGACCCTTCCAAATGGAGCGTCTCAAATCCGAAACGCTCCCAGCTCGGAGACTCAAACGCAAAATAGATCGGCTCATTGCCCCGCGTTACCGGGGGGAGCTGTAAAAAGTCCCCTACCACGATAAGCCGTCCGCCAAATTCCGCCTGCAGTAATCGCAATCGGATCATGTCCAGCAGCGGTGCCCCCACCATCGAAATCTCATCGATGACGATGATCTGCATGGAACGGATCAGTTTGATGATCTTCTTGGGCGGTTCGAGTTTCCCGTTGCGCTCCAACTCTTCTTGGGAATTGGCGATCCCTAAATCAAAAAAACTGTGAAGGGTCTGCCCCCCGATCAGTGTCGCGGCCATCCCCGTGGAAGCGAGGCGGGCCACCGATTTTCCCTTCTGCACCGCATCCTCTATCAGCGCACGGGTAAGGGTTGTTTTCCCCGACCCCGCACCGCCGGTAATGAAAAGATTGGAAGTTTCCAAAAGTGTTAACGCCGTTTCAACCATTGTCGTCCTTGAGTTCAATCACCCTTCCAAACGGTACATCCGCACGTAGCGGTGCTATCCATACCACCTCGTACGGCGGCTCATACAGGGGAAATTTACCGTCCAGATCGGTAAAATACAACAGAATTTTCGGACGGTGCATCCACGACGCGATACCTTCAAACACCGGATTAAAATCGGTCCCCCCTCCGCCGTTTAGTACGTACTCCAGGTTCTCCCCGTTTTCAAATCGTGTGTGGCTGCGGATCCGGTCGTCACAGATTATCAAATCGATACTGTACGCTCCAAACGTCTCCATAATCGACTCCACCTCGACGATAAAACGGGAGAGCAGTACCTCATCCACCGATCCCGAGCTGTCAATCGCGATGGCGAGTTCCAAATGGCGCGACGATGATCCCGGCAGATATATCCCCTCATAGAGAAGTTTTTTGGACGGCGGGATTAGGGTATAGTCACTGATATAGTGTCCTCCGATACAATCGCGCAATTCGCTTCTCCAATCGATCCGACTTTTCGCCTGTAAACCGAACTGCCGTAAAAATGCCTCTGTGAGGGGATCGTCTTTTTCCATCGCTTCTCGGGTACGGCGTTCACGCTGGGCTCGGGAGAGTTTCTCATCGGCACTTTCTCCGTCTCTGCGATCATCCGCATCCCGATCGTTTTGTTCCTGATCCAAAAACTCAAGGGAGAGCTCCGTATAGATCTCTTCGGCACTGAGATTGCCGAAACGTTTATCATACGTGATTTTCGGGGGAGGGGTAAAGCCGTTGTCGATCAGAAGGGTGTTGATGGCATAATCACACGCCATGGCCCACAGCCACGGACTCCGGTTTCCTCTGCGAAGGGAATGGGAGAGTGCTTCATGCAGTGCACCGTTGCACAGGACAAACAGCCGCTCCTCACTGCTGAGGGGTTCGATATAGGCTTCGCGGTACTCAATCGTGTTTTCACGTGTCGTGAAACTTTCGATATGGTCATTGAGTACCATCTCCATCCCTGAAGCGATCGTCCCGAAAAACGGGTATTCGAGGAGGAGTTTGGCTTTAAGGGGAGAAAAATCGATCATAACAGATAGGCGTAGGCCTCAACCCATTCGCCGAAGGCATCGAGATGTTCCATTGAAACTCCTTGACGCTGAAGGTCCTGAACGATCATCACCGCAAACTCGTTTTTGAGGTTCAGGGTGTAACGGATAACATGGGAGACGGCTTCGTCGGAGGGGTTTAGAAGGATACGCGATACCAATGCCGAAGAGAGGGCATAGAGGGTGGAGAGATCCTCGCTCGTTTTCACCGCTTCGCCTCTCAAAATCGCATCCACATCGGGAAGCTTATCCATAACCTGTACAAACCCTAAAAAATCGACGGCAGCCTCTTCTCCCACCGCACCGGCGAACGCTTCGAGCCACAGCGTTTTGGATAACGCACTGTTGATTATCGTATGGACCGCTTCCCAGCTGCGCGGGGTTGCAAAGCTTCGCTCATTTTTCAGCGGATCAAACCCGAACAGCGCACTGTTTTTAAAGCCGATATAGGCGACAACCCTCTCATCAATCCCTCGGCGAAGCGCCCAGTCGCGCCAGTCGACGGCGTTAACTTCCATTTCGATATGGACAAAACGGTTTGCCAGCGGAGAGGGGAGACGATAGACAACCCCGCGGTCCCCTTCGCGGTTACCTGCCGCAACGATCGCCCACCCATCAGGGAGGGTATATTCCCCCACCTTGCGATCCAAAATCAGTTGATACGCCGATGCTTGTACTGCAGGGGCGGCGGAGTTGAGTTCATCGAGAAAAAGAATCCCTCTCCCCTCCCGCGGCAAAAATGACGGAGGAGCCCATACGGCGGTATGTGAATCCCTCTCGTAAAACGGTATCCCTTTGAGATCGGTCGGATCCATCAGCGACAGACGCAGATCGATACATTCGATACCGTTTTCACGGGCGATTTGTTTAATAATAGAGGATTTACCGATCCCCGGAGCCCCCCACAGGAAGGTCGGTATTTTCGAATCGATCAGAGAGCGCATCGTCTCTATCGTATCTTTGGTGCGCATCAGTTCCATCCTATGTTGTGAGTTTGTATATGTTTCCCAAAAGCCGGATTGGTTTTAACGCTCCGTTCAAATCGCTGATCGAGTGAGAGTTGGAATAATAGATCGATCGGGGTTGAGGGGTTAGCGGCTAGCGCCCCTAAAACGGAGGGATCATTGCTTTGGGACAACGCGTTTAACATCGTATCCGGCAAAGAGGGATTTGCTGCCAATGCCGCCGAAAAACGGCCTGATGCGTAAAGGTCGGTGCATCGCGATGTACTCAAGGCACCGTTGGATGCCAGTGCTTTTAATACCTCATCGTTTTCGCTTCGGATCAACCGCTCCTGCATCGATTCGCTCAGGCTCGGATTGGATGCCAATTGCCTTGGATAAAGGGTAAAAAAGTGTTCGAACAGCGCTTCATCCAAAAGAGTGTGGGCGGCTATCACATCACCGAAGGATTCGGATAATAACGCTACGCCTTGGCGAGAGAGGGATTCGTTGTGTGCCAAAATCGGGTGAACTTTTTCGATATTCAGTAATTCGGTTTCAAGGGAGAGGGGAACCCGATGCGCCAAGAGCTCGGAACGCTCCGCAAGCAGCAGCCGAAGGAGTGATACGGGGGTATCCGGATGCAGCGCAATTGCATCCAGGACTCCGTTATAGGAACGATCAGAGGGGGTTTTGATCTCGCGGGCGATGGGGGCTAGCTGGGAAATCGCCTCAATCAATGGGGTATTTCCGTAACGTTCGATCAAATGAGCCAACCCGCTCATCGCATACTGTACGTTGTGATTTCGATCCAAATCGTGGTAAAAACGTCCGATAATTGAGGCGGTGACATCGCGATTGGTATCATTGTCAAACAACCCTTCATTCTGCCAGTCATAGAGGTGAAGAAGCTTGAAAAAAAGTTCATCCGTGATATAGGGGTTCTGCAAAAAATCGACGAGTCGTTCCTGGTTCCGGGAGAGTTTGAGGCTCATGAGTAGCCGATTGGGTTCGATGCTTTGACACAACCACTCTTCAAATTGGGATAATTCGATAATGGGTGCTTCCCCTGTCTCGTAAAGACGCGCCGATTCTTCCTGCTCATACGGATTCATCATCCGCCCTTCGATAATCAGGGAGACTTCTTGATCATAACTCTTAGCGCGTTTGATTTTATGCACTTTCAAAAGGGTGTCAAACTCTTCCGTATTCAAGGCACGCGTTTTCCCTAACAGCAAGATCGATTTTCCGGTTAGCTCAGTATAGTTCATGCGCGCATTATAATCGCACCACCCTAAAAAATTTACATGCAGGGTATAATGTCAGCCAATACTTAAAGGATTTTTTACTATGGACGAACTCTACGCAGGGATAGCCGCATATGATGCCGGAGATTTTACGAAAGCTTACGAAATGTTATACCCTTTAGGGGCGTATAAACGGGATCCTGAGGCTCAGTTTTATTTGGGCATGATCTATTTCTACGGCGAAGGGGTTGAAAAAGACATTGATAAAGCGATGGAGTGGTGGAAAAAAGCGATGCGAAGCGGTCATGTGGATGCAGCCTATCGCCTGAGCGAAATCGCAACGTCAACAAAAACGACGTTTTAGTACCCACTATGCTATAATCCATATACTTAATGATTTAAGAGGAGAATACAGATGGTCAATCTATTTAATGAGCATCGTAAAATGTTTCAAGAAGAGCTTGTCGAAAAAATTGCTGTTTTTGATTATCGCTATTCTCGATACCACATCAATTACTCGGTAGCTATAGGGTATGTATCGGAAGCGGCAGACCTCTCCAATGTGGCCAATTATTTACGAAAAAGCGACGGTTTTATTAAACTTAACGAACATTTGTACGCCATCTTTTTAGATTCAACCGATGATGAAAAAGGGATTAAAACGTCTAATAATATTTTGAGTGCAATACAAGCTCAGTTTTTTTCGAACCATCTGTATATGGCGGTTGTTACGGCCAGTAACTATACCGATTCGTTTCAAATGGTTCATGACCTTTTTGATCTGGTCGAATACGCGATTACCCATAATATGAATAATATCGTTGTCGACTCTTCCCTCCCCGTCAATCACAATTGAGAGGGGTTTATTCTAAGACTTTCTGGATCGAATAGCGCATATCTTCATCCAAATTCTCCATGTTTCCGAGCATCCAGGAGAGATACCCTTTATCGGTTTGGGCAATTTCGCTCAGTGTTTTCCCTTTATACTTTCCAAATTTCATCGGTCGGTTGAAAAATACCGGGGTTTGGGTTAATTCCACCATTTTATCGATGGGATTGACGCCGCTAAAACGCTCTTGCAACCGTTTTCGTAATTCGCTCAAAAAGAGTTTGAGTACCAAAACATCGCCGATAGCATCATGGGCTTTTACTTCAACTCCCAAAGCTTCCGCTTCCGCCTGTTCACTTTTATAGAGCCCAAGCCGATATCGGAAGTATTGTAACCGGTGCGATTCTTCCTCATCAAAAAGGTGTTTTGCGCATCTGAGTGTATCGATGAGTCGCATTTGCGATGTAAAATTCTCTTTAGCCAACATCCCTAAATCAAAGGGCGCATTGTGGATAATCAGGACATTTTCGGGAGAATTCAATCGGCACAGGGCTTGAAAGGCTGCCGTCTGTGTACACGGCGGTTTCCCTTCGATCATCTCCGGGGTGATGCCGTGAACCTCCATGGCGCCATAGGCGATAGGAACTTCGCTGCTGCACATATCGTTGTGTACCTCGACACTTTTTCCGTCTAAAACCATGTATCCCAATTGGATGATGCGGTCACTTTCTCCCGCTCCGGTCGTTTCGGTATCGAGTAAGACGTATTTAGCCATTAATACTGATCGTCTTCTGAATCAATATCAAATTCATCGTAATCGTCTTCGTCTTCATCTTCGTCTTCGTCGTAATACAGATCATCTTCATCTTCCTCATCACCTTCACGCATGGAGGTGAGCTCGGTATAAAGCTGTTCCGCCTCTTCTTCGTCAATATCGCCGCTATTGAGCTCTTTTAGAAGATCTTTATACTCATCCCGAAGCGCCTGCATGTCTTCGAGTTGTGCCCGTTCTTCCGTCGTTGCGTCTTTTTGCGATGCAATCGATTCAAAAATATCGTCAATATGTTCCTCTACATCGGGGATTAATTCGTTTTGAATCAAATGTTTAAGTTGTGTAATATAGGCCATTTTTCATCCTTCAGGTTTAGATATCTTATTATACTTCAAAAACTCGACAAATTTTTCCTCACTGAGCGGTCGGGCATACAGATATCCTTGCCCTTGCTGACACCCGTATGCTTTTAAATAGTCCCCCTGTGCGTTTTCCTCAATCCCTTCCGCAATGGTTTTCAACCCTAACGCATCCGCCATGGCGATAATCGCTTTGACAATGGCGCTGTCTTGTTCATCACTCGGAATTCCGCGCACAAATGATTGATCGATTTTAAGTTTATCGATCGGAAAGGTTTTCAGATAGCTCAAACTCGAATACCCCGTCCCGAAATCATCGATGGCCACTTCAATCCCCAAATTTTTAAGGGCAATGAGTTTTTCGCCCAACGCTTTGGGATCACTCATCAAGACGCTTTCGGTGATCTCTAACTCGACAAACTCAGGGCTTAACGTACTTTCGGAAATAATACGGTGGAGGGTTTTGACTGCATCCGGACGTTCAAACTGTTTTCCGGATACATTGACGGATATCCTTCCGTGGAATAAACCTTCCTCGATGAGATGCTTCGTTGTTATACAGGCTTGCGCCAGCACCTGCTCTCCGATAGGGATAATCAGGTGGTTGGATTCCGCCAGAGGGATAAACATGTCAGGTCGGACGATTCCGAGAGAGGGGTGCTGCCACCGTACCAGAGCCTCGGCCCCAACCACCGCTCCGCTTTGCAGATCGATTTGCGGCTGATAATAGACGACAAACTCCTTCTCCTCGACGGCTCTACGGAGTTCCCGTTCCATCAAAACCCGTTCAAATAGCTGAACACTCATCTCTTGAGCAAAATAGCAGTAGTTGCTTCGTCCTGCTTCTTTTGCACGCCGAAGGGCGATGTCGGCATTTTTGACTAACAACTGTGCATCTTCTCCGTCATCGGGATAGAGGGCAATCCCGACACTGGCCGTTAGCTGAAAATCATTTTCTTCGGTGTGGATGGTCTCCTCAAAGACATGGACGATCTCTTTTAAAATCCGGTCGCATTCGTGCAGGTCTTGAATCGATTCCAGTACGACAATAAACTCGTCCCCTCCGATCCGTCCGATGGTATCTTCGTGACGGATAATCCGCTCCATTTTGGAAGCGACTTCCATAATGACCGCATCACCGGTTACGTATCCGAAGGATTCGTTGATATCTTTGAAATTGTCAATGTCGATATACAAGACGGCCAATTTGGTCCGTTCCCTTTCTGAACGTTCAATCGAGTGGTTTAGCCGTGCATTAAGCAGTAATCGGTTGGGAAGATTCGTCAACAAATCATAATGGGTTATCCGTTCAAGTTCCCTTTCCGATTCTTGAAGTCGGGTAATATCTTCCCCGGAAGAAAATGATCCTATGACGATACCTTCGTTATCCCGGATTAAGGCATTACGCCAGGCGATAGTCCGGATCTCTTTGTTTTTGGTACGCACCTTGTTTTCATAATACTCCACCATCGGGTATTTTCCGGCGATGACATTCAAAAAAAGTTGTTTGGATTCGGCGGCTTGATGGGGAGATACAAAGGTATCAAACCAGTTTTTGCCGATGGCTTCTTCTTTCGTGATGCCGAGGATTTCGCACCCTTTCGGATTGATAAGAACGATATTGCCCTCAACATCCAAGGCAAGACACATGATAGCAGCGACTTCAAGATACAGGCGGCTCTTCTCTTGTTCCAGTTCAATAGTACGTTCGTAAGATTTGCGGAGTTCCTCCCCAAGATGAACCAAGGTGGTAACATCATTGAGAAAAAGTTTTAAAATGCTCTGATTATTGACTTCCGCCTCGAATAACGTTGCTTCATAGACGTTCTCATGAACCGTAATTTTTTCCCGTTCTACTCCGCCGCTTGTACGCAATGTCATCATCATCGAATTCCAAAGTTCCAGAGGAAACATTTTGGAGACCGGATCGTCTATCTTGACTTGAAACGTCATCATCGCTTCGGCATTAAGCCATTTGATGATTTGGCTCTCACCCAGATCGATAATTTCACAATACGCGATTCCCAAAAGATTGTACGTAGCTTTGGCATCGCGTATTTTCCCTTCCAATCGAACTTCCAACGCTGTCGTATAGTTTAAAACCAAATCTTTTTCAGTGAGGACATACAGTTCATCATTTCCTCCGGTGACCATGAGATGATGAATGTTTTTTTCGTACATCAAATCGATTGCGTTATGGATTTTCTCATCCATGTTTATGGAGGTAATCGGCGTGTGCATGTACAAAGCGATGAGATCGGTATTCGGGATTTTGCGATTTGCCAACTCTAAAAAATCTTTTTCGGTGACAATACCGATCGGCTTTTGTTGTTCGCAAACGATTAATACGTCCCGGTTCTTTTCTTGCAGCAACGTAATCGCATTGTATACCGTTTCCGTATGCTCTATCAGTATCGCACGATTGCGTTTATTGAGACATTGAAATATTTCATGGGTTGTTTGGACCTGTAGTTCATAATATTTTAAGATGTCTCTTTGGGTCAGGGTACCGAGATAGTGTTCATTCTCATCCAATAATACAACGCGACGTATCTCGTAATCGATCATCATCTCTACGGCCATATCGAGAGGACGGTCTTCATGCAGAGAAATAATCGGATACATTGCAAATTCGATTACACGGCGATTCCCGTCTACTCCGGTCCGATAAAGGGCGATAATATTTTTGAGTGTCAAAATACCGACGGCTTTATGATGTTCGACTAATATAACGTGACTGCCATTTTCGTGATCCATCTGTCGAATGGCTTCGTCCAGTGTCGCATCTACAGATATGCGGTCATTTTTGTAGGAGACAAGATCACTTAGCAACATACCGTTATCCTCAACTAAAGTGAATGATTATATCCCAGAAAAATAATGATGAAACTAACAACGCAGAGAAATAGTGTAAGAACGTGAAAAAACGTTTTAATTTTAAAAGAGATTGACGGTGAAATTTATATGGAAGGGTGTATAACGAAAAAAACCTCTTCAAACTTCCTGAAACAGGATTTTTGAAGAGGTCGTGGTGGCTAATCTCGGAATCGAACCAAGGACACAATGATTTTCAGTCATTTGCTCTACCGACTGAGCTAATTAGCCATGTTTGTGAGGCCGAAATTATAGCCTCACAACCTTAAAAGTAAGCTTAAACGTTATTTTGTCCCTTTTGCAAGTTCTTTAAAGAGATTTCCGCGTTGTGCGTACGAGGTAAATTGATCCAAACTTGCCGCTGCGGGCGAGAGCATTGCAATGGTATGACGGTTATGTTTTTTACTGATATGTTCTACGGCAACATCGAGTGTATGGCATAGTGTACAAGGGATATCGTATTGTTTGCACAGCCCTTCGAGACGTAGGGCATTGGCACCGATCGCATAAACCGTCACATCGTAGCGTTTAAGCGGCGTAAAGAGCTCTTCAAGCTCTACCCCTTTATCATCACCGCCGAGGATCAGATGGATCGGATAATCGCTGTACGTACGCAATGCCGCGAGGGTGGCATCGATATTGGTCGCTTTGGAATCGTTAACCCAGAGACGGTCGCGGGAATCACGGAACTCCTCTTGGCGGTGAGGATCGAGTACAAACGCGTTAATCCGGTCGTAGTCAAGACGATCGTAGAGGATCTTGTCGATCCCCATGGCGATCATCGCATCCATTAAAAATGCCCCTTTGAATTTGATTTTGCTTGGATCAAATCCGAAATATTTGGCTAAATCTTTTTCATCTTCATAAATGATTTTAAATCCGTTCGTCGGTGCATCGGCGAACATTTTCGGCACGATAACCGCTTCCCCCTCTTTCATCATCGAAAGGGGTTTGAGTTTAGCCTCATAGTAGGCTTCCATGCTCCCATGCCAGCTGACATGATCGGGGGTAACCGGGAGGAGGGTATAAATATTGGGCCGAGCGATAGTGTTGTAGTGCATACTAAAAGAGCTGGTCTCCAAAATCCATATAGGGGCATCAAGCGACATGTCCGCCAAAGGGGTACCGATATTGCCGCCGCTGATGGCCCCTTTATCGATGAGAAGGTGTTCTACCATCTGGGTTGTTGTTGTTTTACCGTTGGTACCGCTGATCCAGATGGAAAAAGGCATTTGCGGAGCGAAAAAATCGTATTCGCTGATGAGGTGGCTTGCTTGCTGAATCAACGGATGCGATGGAGGAAAACCCGGTGAGGGGATTTCATGGGTAAAAAGGCGGGTATCAAATTCACTGACCGGTTTGAGAAAATTTCCCTCTTCATCGGTGAAGGGCTTGGTCACCTTATCATCGAAAAAGGTACACGGGCCGAAATGTTTGGCGATGGCTCGGGTTGTTTTGCCGTACCCGAAACAGGCGATATTACGTTTTTCCATTAGCGAATCTTTAAAGTAATTAGGGCGAGGATATTTGATAAAAGCGAGATAATCCAAAAACGGACAATGATTTTATTTTCTGCCCACTGTTTCATCTCGAAATGATGGTGGATAGGGGCCATCAAAAAGACCCGTTTTTTTCGGAGTTTATAGCTTCCTACCTGCAAGATGACCGAGACGGTTTCGATGACGAAAATAAGGCCGATTAAAATGAGGAGGATTTCGCTTTTTCCGATAATGGCCATATACGCGATGAATGCTCCCAGGGTAAGCGAACCGCTGTCACCCATGAACACTTGAGCCGGATGGCAGTTGAACCATAAAAAACCGACGAGTGATCCGATCAGGGCGCTGGCAATAATAACCACCTCTCCCGCAGGGATTTTAGGCATCAAAAGATAATGGGCCAATGCCGCATTTCCGACGATATAGACGATTGCGCTGAGCGACAGAAGGGCAAAAATCGATGGAACGGTGGCCAGGCCGTCTAATCCGTCGGTCAGATTAACGGCATTGGAGGTAGCAATCATGACCAGAACCCAAAACGCCACGCTGAACCATCCCATATCAAAGAGACTCGATTTGATAAACGGGAGATAAAAACCGGTTTCCAGATGAGCCACTTTAATCAAAAAGACGCCGATAGCCAGTCCGAATACGAGCTGAAGGGCCATTTTGGCACGGGCACTGAGCCCTGCAAGATTATGCCCGCCGCGAATTTTCCCCCAATCGTCGGTAAATCCGATGTAAGCATAAAAAACAAGGGTAAGGAGGCCGCCGATAACGAATGGATTCATGATGTTGACGGTCAGCAAGGATGCGATAATGGTTGACGTCACAAAAACAATTCCCCCCATCGTCGGCGTTTTAGCTTTCCCCTGATGGGCACTGACGTATTCGTTAATCGGCTGTACACGGGCGGAGCGCTGCGCCCATGCAATGAAACGGGGCATTAAAAAGAGGGTTAGAAAAAGACCGACAAAAAAGGCGATACCGGCACGGACAGTAATGTATTGAAAAAGATTAATGCCGAGGGTATGGTGAAACCAATATAACATGCTGTGAACTCTTTATGATTTATTTTTGTAAAGCAATGCAAAAGTGACATTTTAATATAATCCCCCCAAAGTTTGATTAATCGAAGGAGCCAATATGAACAAAAAAACGGTTTTGGTCATTACAGACGGTATCGGTTATTCGCCGAAACGCGAATATAACGCTTTTCATGCAGCGCTCAAGCCGACCTACGATCAATTGTTTCGTGAAGTTCCTCATTCTCTCATTGATACGTTCGGTTTGAGTGTCGGCCTTCCGGAGGGGCAAATGGGCAATTCCGAAGTGGGACATATGTCTATCGGAAGCGGCCGTGTTTTGTATCAGGACTTGGTCAAAATATCGCTTGCTTTGGAAGAGGGAACCTTTGCCCATAACCCGGTATTTTCATCACTTCTTAAAACGAGCAAACGGCTCCATTTGATTGCCCTTATGAGTGACGGCGGTGTCCATTCGCATATCGACCACATTATGGGGGTTGCCGAAATCGCTGCCGAAGAGGGTAAAGAGGTTTGGCTCCATCTGATCACCGACGGACGGGATGTCGCCCCTACGTCGGCGAAACTCTTTCTTCACACGGTAAATGCACATGGGTACGCTAATGTCAAAATCGGTTCCCTCGGCGGACGTTTTTACGCAATGGACCGCGATAACCGGTGGGAACGGGTCCAAAAGGGATATGAAGCTATTGTCTCCGCTACGCCCAAAAGTGAACAAAGCGTTGCCGATTACATTGAAAACGCGTATGCTGCCGGAGAGACGGATGAATTTATCACCCCTTCGGCATTTGACGGATATGAGGGATTTAAAGAGGGGGATGCCGTATTAACCCTTAACTTTCGAAGTGACCGGATGCGGGAACTTACCAGTGCTATCGGAGACAAAGAGTTCAGCGGCTTTAGTCGGGTATTTATTCCGACCCATTTGGCAACGATGACCCAATACGATAAAAATTTCCCGTATCCGGTACTCTTCCCTAAAGATGCTCCTAAAAACACCCTTGCCGAAGTGATCAGCAAGGCCGGATTGCGTCAACTGCATACAGCTGAGACGGAGAAATATGCCCATGTTACATTCTTCTTTAACGGTGGGATTGAAGAGCCGTATGAAAATGAAACACGGGTCTTGATCCCAAGTCCGCAAGTGAAAACCTACGATATGCAGCCTCAGATGTCTGCCCCTGAAGTGGGTAATGTGGTTGTTAAGGCTATGGATGAAGGGTACGATTTTGTCGTGGTCAATTTTGCAAACGGGGATATGGTCGGTCACACCGGCAATTTTGAAGCGGCAATCAAAGGGGTTGAAGCGGTTGATACTGAGCTCGGCCGGATCTTGGAAGCCGCAAAACGAAACGATTACTCCGTCGTTATTACGTCGGATCATGGTAATTGTGAAGAGATGCGAGATGAGATGGGCAATGTCCTGACCAATCATACGGTGGGGAAAGTGTGGTGTTTCGTGATGGCCGAAGGGGTCAACGAAGTCCATCCGGGTGCACTCAATAACATTGCGCCGACCGTTTTGAAACTGATGGGACTTGAAAAGCCTTCAGATATGGATATGGCGCTTATTTAATCAAACGGTATCATGGACGCAGATCAAATGTGCTCCGATACCACGTAAAATTACACTATAAAGGATTCAGATGAAATTCACGGGTAAAAATGTATTAGTGACCGGCTCAAGCCGCGGAATCGGTGCTGAAGTAGCGAAAGTATTAGCCGGATACGGGCTGAAGGTATGGATTAATTATAGAAGCGGGGCCAGTGCGGCCGATGCGGTTAAAGAGGAAATCGAAGCGGCGGGCGGAAAGGCGGCAGTGATCGGATTTGACGTCAGTGATGAAGCGGCATTTGTAGACGCGATCAAAACGATTGTGGATGCGGACGGTGAACTGTCGTATTTGGTCAACAATGCAGGGATTACCAACGATAAATTAGCTTTGCGTATGAAAGTCGAAGAGTTTACCGGTGTACTGGACGCCAATCTTACGTCAGCGTTTATCGGATGCCGTGAAGCAATGAAAGCGATGCGTAAACAGAAATTCGGAAGTATCGTAAACATGGCTTCTATTGTCGGTGAAACCGGAAATGCCGGGCAAACGAACTATGCGGCAAGCAAAGGGGGGATGATTGCAATGACTAAAAGTTTTGCAATTGAGGCGGCAACCAGCGGAATACGCTATAACTGTGTGACTCCGGGATTTATTGCCACGGATATGACGGATGAACTCAAAGAAGAGGTAAAAGCGGCATTCACCGCAAAAATCCCTATGGCACGGTTCGGTGATGCCAAAGAGGTAGCCGAAGCGACGGCATTTTTACTCAGTGACCATGCCAGTTATATCACCGGAGAGACATTGAAAGTTAACGGCGGCATGTTTATGTAAATGAATAGCAAAGGGGATTATTTTGCCTCTTAAGCTAATTATGTTATAATTTGACGATTTTATTCATAAGAACAGGAGCTATTATGGCACTTATCGACGATATTAAAGAAGTAGTGGTTGAGCAATTGAGCGTTAACCCGGACGAAGTTAAAGAGGATTCTAAATTCGTAGAAGATCTTGGCGCTGACAGCCTTGACGTTGTAGAATTGGTAATGGCTCTTGAAGAGAAATTCGATATCGAAATTCCTGACGACGAAGCGGAAAAAATCCAAACTGTTCAAGATGTAATCAACTACATCCAAAGCAAAAACTAAAACCATCGTCGAGGCATATGCCTTGACAATCCAACCCTTATTTTTATGGTCTAAGACTTTGGTTTAACGGAGTCAAAGTTTCAGACCATCCACCATCAGGAGAGAATGTGAAAAGAGTAGTAGTAACCGGAATGGGAATGATCAATGCCCTTGGTCATGATAAAGAGAGCTCATTCAAAGCGATTTGTGAGGGAGAATGCGGGATCGACAGAATTACAATCTTTGATCCGTCGACGCAAAGCGCTCAAATTGCCGGTGAGGTAAAAGATTTCAATCCTGAAACCGTAATGGACCCAAAAGAGGTTAAGAAAGCAGACCGATTTATTCAACTCGGAATCAAAGCCGCGCAAGAGGCGATGGAAGATGCCAATTTTCCGGAAGATTTTAATAAAGAACGTTTCGGTATTGATGCGGCAAGCGGTATCGGGGGACTCCCCTCTATTGAGAAAAACTCGATTATTTTAGAAACTAAAGGGCCACGACGGATCTCTCCATTTTTCATTCCGGGAGCATTGGTCAATATGCTCGGCGGTTTTATCACCATCGACCATGGACTGCAAGGGCCGAATCTCTCTGCGGTAACGGCTTGTGCCGCGGGAACGCATGCGATCAGCGAAGCGGCTAAAACGATTATTTGCGGCGGTGCGGATCAAATGCTGGTCGTTGCGGCGGAATCAGCGATTTCAGGTGTAGGAATCGGCGGGTTTGCGTCGATGAAAGCACTCAGCACACGTAACGACGATCCGAAACACGCATCACGCCCTTTTGATGCGGATCGTGACGGGTTCGTTATGGGCGAAGGGGCAGCGGCATTGGTACTTGAAGAGTATGATGCAGCGGTTGCCCGCGGTGCCCGTATTTATGCCGAACTGATCGGTTTCGGAGAGAGCGGCGATGCGAACCACATCACAACACCGAGTTTGGAAGGGCCTCTTCGTGCAATGAAAGCGGCACTTTCAATGGCGGGCAACCCGAAAGTCGATTATGTCAATGCGCACGGAACCAGTACCCCTACGAATGATAAAAATGAAACGGCTGCGTTGAAAATCGCATTCGGCGGAAAAGAGAACTGTCCTCCGGTAAGCTCGACCAAAGGGCAAACCGGACACTGTCTCGGTGCGGCGGGGGGAATTGAAGCGGTCGTCAGTATTATGGCAATGCGTGACGGTATTATCCCGCCGACAATCAACTATGTTACCCCGGATGAGAACTGCGATTTGGATATTGTTCCGAATGTAGCGCGTAAAGCGGACCTCAATATCGTTATGTCTAACTCCTTTGGATTTGGCGGCACCAATGGTGTCGTCATTTTCAAAAAAATATAAGAGGGCAAGCCTTTGGCTACCTATTTAGATTTTGAACAAAAAATTCGCCAAATTCAAGAAGATATCATAGCGGCAGAAGTACGCTATGACCATCATGCGGTAGAGATACTCAAGCAGGATTTGGAAAAAGAGGTTCAAAAAACCTACAGCAATCTCTCTCCATACCAAGAGTTGCAATTGGCACGTCATCAAGACCGTCCTTATGCCCTTGATTACATTAATCTTCTGTTGGAGAAAAAATACGAGATTCACGGAGACCGCCATTTTCGTGATGATCTCTCCATCATCTGCTACATTGGGTATATGGGGGGTGAGCGTGTAATGGTTATCGGCGAACAAAAAGGGCGCGGAACCAAAAACAAACTCAAACGCAATTTCGGTATGCCTCATCCTGAAGGATATCGAAAAGCGCTTCGTGCCGCTAAAATGGCAGAGAAATTCAATATTCCGTTATTGATGCTGATTGACACTCCGGGTGCATATCCAGGGTTAGGTGCCGAAGAGCGTAATCAAAGCGAAGCGATTGCACGTAACCTATTGGAACTCTCCAACCTCAATACGATTACGGTCTCCGTCGTTATCGGTGAGGGGGGAAGCGGAGGTGCATTGGCAATCGGTGTTGCGGACCGCTTGGCGATGATGCGCTATTCCGTCTTTAGTGTTATCTCTCCTGAGGGGTGTTCGGCAATTTTGTGGAATGATCCTGCAAAAGTAGAAGCGGCGACAAAAGCGTTAAAAATTACCAGTGCTGATCTGAAAGAACTTGATTTAATCGATGATATTATCGACGAACCTCTAATCGGTGCCCACCGTGATAAAGAAGGGGCGGTTAATGCACTTAAAAATTATTTTTTGAAAGAAGTTTCCGCCCTTAGAACGCTCACGGACGAAGAGCGTCTTGAAAAAAGATATCAGCGTCTTGTCGGCATGGGACGCTATACCGAATAAAAATAAAGGAGAGCGCCGTTCTCCTTTCTCTCAACCCGTTTTTCTTATTCCTGAATCGGGTTTTTCTCCTCTTTTTTTGCTTTCAATCGTTTTAATTTTTTGCTCTCTTTTGAAAATGCAATTAACTCTTCGCCATTTCTGATGGTGTTAGGAAGCAGTTTAAGGGTCCGTTTGAGCAGTTTGGTTGTTGTCATCGCATCCGATAGGGCTCTGTGATGGGTCGCTTCTTTGTAAAGTTCAAGCTGTTCATTGAGATAGGCCAACCCATATCGCTCGCTTTCAATGGTTCGTTCAGCCAAATCGATGGTACACAGCGAACGGTTGAGAAGTTTGGCTAAGCCTACCCGTTCCATCATTGCCGAGACAAAACCGTAATCAAATTTTGCATCATGCCCGACAAAAAGGGCATCACCTAAAAAGAGGCGAAACTCTCTCATGACTTTTCCAAGGGCAGGTGCATTTAACGTCTGTTCGACGGTTATTCCGGTAATCGCCTGAATCTGCTCAGAAATATCGGTACAGTAAACGAGACTTTCGTAGGTATCGATTATGGTTCCGTTGAGAAGTTTTACGGCTCCGATTTCAATAATTTGATGATGGGAAGGCTTGGAACCGTTTGATTCAATGTCAACGATGCAAAAGAGGGTATCGTCAATTGACGTCAGAGAGGTTTGGAAACGATAAACGCCCTCATGAAGGAGAATATTCATCCCCTGTGCTTTGAGAAGTTCCAGGGTAAGGTCGCACCCATCACCCAATAGATGTTCAAACTCTTTTTTGGGTATACCGGCTTTGGATAAACGATGGATGATTTTGGGATCAAGCGAAATCATCGTTTCGCCTTTGCAATAAAAGAGGCCACACGTTCGGGATCCTTTTTCCCTTTGGAGGCTTCAACGCCGCTACTGACGTCAACCCCATAAAAACCGTAGGATTTAAGGCTTTCGACATTGTCCGGATCGAGTCCGCCGGCGAGAATGACGGTAGAACAATCAACGTGATTAAACCATTCAATGTTAAGCCGTTTGCCCGCGCCGCCATAGGCTTCACAGTAAGCATCAATAAGTCGGAATTCATCCTGATGCGCAAGTATATCTTCCAGGGTTCGGGCACGGATGACACGCAAATAGGGGACCGTTAACTGAGAGAAAAAATGCTCATCGGCATCAAAATGGATTTGGGCAAGGGTACATCCGGATTCGCGGCAAACCGAATTTACATAATCGGCGGTTACATTAACGAAGAGGGCTACTTTTTCGACAAACGGCGGAAGTTTTGAGATGATAGTTTTGGCATCTGCGGGTGAGAGGTATCGTGGTGAATCGGGATAAAAGACAAATCCCAACGCATCGGCACCGGCATCGATTGCCGTCATTGCATCGTCTAGATTAGTGATGCCGCAGATTTTAACTCTCATATTCTTAAGCTGTCGATGGCTTTTTTATAGTCCTCTTGCCCGAAGACATAGCTTCCGGCGACACAGACATCGACTCCGGCTTCTTTAAGCATTTCGATATTGGAACTTCCGACACCGCCGTCGATTTCAATCAGACAATCGGGATTGATACGATCGCGTAAAGCCTTTAGTCGACGAATTTTTTCAACAACGGTAGGGATGAATTTTTGCCCGCCGAATCCTGGGTTAACGCTCATAACAAGAACCATATCGACATCCCCGAGCAGATATTCGACTGCTTCTGCCGGAGTATGGGGATTAAGAACGATACCGGGACGGATGCCGAGAGAACGGATATAATTCACCAATCGATGGGGATTTTTTTCTTCTTCAATGTGAAACGTAATAAAACCGGGTTTCAAAGGGGCAAATAAATCGACGAAAAAAGTGTTATTCTCTACCATAAGATGGATATCGAGAGGTTTGGTAGCCGCTTTGGCAATGGCACTGACGACGACAGGCCCTATAGTGAGGTTGGGGACAAAATGTCCATCCATGACGTCAACGTGTACGAAGTCGCATCCAGCATCACAAATGGCACGGACGTCATGCGCTAAATTTCCAAAATCGGCTGAGAGGACACTGGGAGCGATAAGCATAATGGTACCTTCGAATATTTTTCGTTATTTTAGCGAAAAACATTTGCAGATTGCTTTGTCACTAAAGATACGTTTGTGCTTGTTTATAACAATAATATTTTATCCGAGAAGGGGATGATGTTGTCCAAGGTTCTCCATTGACGTCGATAGCACCTCTATCGTGTTAAAAAGAAGACGAAGCGACTCCCCTCAAAACTTAAATTGACTTGCACCCCTTTTTTATTTTGCGCCATCTCCATTAACGCATCGACATTGGCGTAGGTACGGGGAAGGGTAATATCAACACGATGTTTTTTTTCGGCTAAAAGCGCTTTGGCCCGTCCGCCGATGATATTGACGAATTCGGCCAAGGAGTCGAGGATAGCCTCTTCATCCTCCGTCGTCTCGCCGATAAGCAATTCACACGCCTTTTTTGCGATATCTTTGGGAAAGATAAGAATAATCATTCCGTCTATATCTCCGTAAAATCCGATAGAACTGGCAAATTGGTTCTCGCTGTTTTTAATCTCCAACGTCTGAACGTTCATCGATTCTTTGGTTGCTTGTGCGTTGGTCATCATGGCAATGGTCGAAACCGTTGCATCGATGAAGTGCGGAAGTTCGTTGACCAGTGCCTTATTGAGGGTACGGGTATGCTTGGATGCGGCGGCAGCGCTCCCTCCCAGTTCATGTAAAAGTTCTTTGTTTTTTAAAATATCATCCATATTGTCATAAAAAAGCATTCCGGCATCTTCAAGATCGTTTTTAAAACTTTCCGGTGTTTTTTCAAACGTCAATCCTACAAAACAGATCGTCGCATTGTATTCCGCCGCCGATGAAGCGAGTTTGGTAAAAAAATTGAGGGCATGAACGTTCATGGATACCACTTTGTAAGCGTCGAAAATGAAGAGGCGGAATCCTACGTTCAGCGAATTATTGTGATAGGAGATATTGAACGTCGATCCGATTTCGTTGTCCAAGAAGTTTGAAATGGTATAAATAATAGCGTTGCCGGTAACACGGGTGGCAATCTTTTGTCCGAATAGTCCTAAATAGGTCTCTTCAATAATGGCGTAATAGAGATCGGGATTTTGTTTTTTCTCGTCAAACTCTTTTCTGCTTTGGGCAATGATCGGGTTATGCCCGTAATCAAAAAGTTCGATGGCCATTGCAGAACGCTGGGAAGGATCTTCATTATAAAGGAGAACGGTTTTGGAATCGCTTTTATTGGTCGGCGTGAACAGTTCGGCAATTTTTTCGCTGCGGAAGAGGGAAAAATTGAGATTCTCACCGTAAAACGTATTGATAGCTTTGTATTTGGTGGAATCGTAGTCGCACAAACCCACCGCAATATGTTTTTGGTTCCGGATGGAGAGCAATAATCGGATAAAAACATCGAGACCGTTTCGGTTAAAGAAAATTACTTTTTTCAAGGATACCAATAACATGTCAATATTCAACGCTTCGGTTGCTTTGATATCTTCAAGCGTTAAGAAAGAGGGGGCATTATTGCCATCGAGAAATCCCTGGGGATGAAATACGGCGACTCGCCCTTTGACCGTTGCTCTCATTCTGCTCCTACCACCTGCATGAAAGATTCGTATATATCCTGAACGAATTCGATCTGAAATTCAATAAATTCATTGAGACCCGCTTCAACGTAAATACTTTGGCTTAATTCGTAAAATAAAAGCAGATGCATCCATTTGGCGAGTAACTCCTCTTCGGGGGTTATGGCCTGATCCTGACCCGATGCGGCGTGCACAATCCGACTGATAGTAGGGGACATCTCCCATTTTTGGGCAATCAGTCCGCAGATATCAAAAAGCGTCTGTTTGCTTAGCCGAAAAAGGATGGTATTGTAATCGAGTGCTTTGACACTGCGGAGTTGTTCCACTTCCTGTTTATGATCGCCGAACAGTGCATCACATACGATGATACTTGCGGGAAGCAATGATATAGCGCTTTCATGATCATGGGTTAAGAGATTTAAATGACGAAGGATTTTTTCCCATTTTCGGCTAAGCGATGCCTGTAAATCGTAAAACTTGGGATTGTTCAACGTAAACAGCTTCCATTTTTTGGGCGCCAGAAGTGTAAGAAGATAATTGTACAAAATTTGTTGAGCCGTCGAAAGCCCGAGTATGCCGAAAATTTGAGAGACATCCTGAACTTCGTTCCGGAATCCGTAGATGGGACGATTCACCAAAATTTTAAGATAAAGTTTGAGCGCCGGTTCTTCTTCGGCGCATTTAGCCGCTCTGATCAAATCACCGTTACGGACAAATTCAAGGGTTCGCTGTACAATGAGTGGCGGCGGAGGGATACTTTCGATATATGAGGAGATTTCTTCTTTTGTCACCACAGGCTAAAGGTATCCGATCATTATGTAATTTAATAGGGTGACTAATTGTAATTGTCTATAGATTAAAGAAGCCTTTAGAATATTTAAACTTATACTTAAGGTAAACTTTGGGTTTGGTTGGGTAAAATTCGCAACTAAAATTTACGCAAGGAGCCTCAAAATGGCAAGAAAATGTGCTATTAGCGGTAAAGGCCCAATGAGCGGGAATAATGTTTCCCACGCGAAAAATAGAACTAAGCGTCGTTTTTTACCAAACCTTCGTACTGTTCGCGTAACGCTTGAAGACGGTACTACCAAAAAATTGAAAATCGCTGCTTCTGAACTACGTACTTTAAAAAAAGATTCGTAAACGTCCCCTGAAGGGTTCACGTTGAATCTTATCCAAAAGATACGAAAATTCTTAAAATGGGAGTCTTCTCCCAAGCCTGATATCACTTTGAATGCTGAGCTGTACGCTCAGTTACTCCCCTTTAGAACTCCCCTTATCTTAATTCAGCTGTGTATGGTATTCGGTACAATCGGATATATGCAACTTGAAGGTCACAGCCTCATTAATGCAATTTTCCAGACGGGATATACGATTACAACGGTCGGTTTCGGATCTTTGGGCGAAGCGGAATTTTCGCCGCTGGGGAAACTGTTTACCGTAACCTTGATCATTTTCGGGTATACGGTTTTTGTCTTTGCTCTAGGGGTCATTATTGATGTCATCAATAAAGGTGAGCTCAAACGAATTTTAAAGGAACGAAAAATGTTGTACCGGATTGCCCGTCTCAAAAAACATTTCGTCATTTGCTATCATAATGAGTATGCCATCCAGGTGTCGCAGCAACTGCGTGCGAACCATATTCCGTTTATTGTCATCGATCCCCGAAACGATCTGGAGGCATTGGCCAAACAATACAAATACCCGTATTATATTCAGGCTGAACCCCATACCGAAGAGGCCATGCTCAAAGCTCATTTGAGTTCGGCAAAAGGGCTGATTACCTTATCCGGTTCGATTGCGGACAATATTGCGCTGATCACCTCCGTACGGTTGTTTGAAAAAGAACATCGCATTCCGGAACCCTATTATGTGATCAGTGCGGCTGAGGATGTCAACAATATCGACAAACTCAAAAAATTGGGGGCGGATACCGTCGTTTCACCGATGAAATTGACCGCACAGAGGATTACCGCTATGGCGGCACGTCCCGATATGGAAAATTTGCTGGAGCAATTTCTGTATAAAAGCGATACCCCATTGGATATGGAAGAAATTTTTGTCCCTAAAACGAGTTGGATGGTCCTTAAAAAATTGAAAGAGACCCATCTACGGGATATCGCAAACGTATCGGTAATCGGTATTACCAAAAAAGACGGCAAACTCATCCCAATGCCCAAAGGGGATGTTTTGGTTATGAGTGAGTGTAAATTGTTGGTTATCGGAACCCAAAAAGGGATATTGTTTACCAAAAGCTTAGTCAAAAAACAAGAAAAACCGGAGGAACTTAAATATGTATAAACTAAACGCAATTGACGGCGGAGTATGTGCGGCAACGGGTTTTTTTGCCGATGGAATCCATATCGGATTGAAAAAAGAGGGGGCGTATGACTTGGCGTTTATCTACTCTTCTTCGTTGTGTTCGGTTGCATCGGTATTCACCACGAATAAAATGACGGCTGCCCCGATACGCCATTTTCAAACCCGCGGTGATTTTGAAGGGAATTTCGTCCTCATTAATGCTAAAAATGCCAATGCAATGACCGGACGAGCCGGAATTGATGATATCGATGAAGTGTTGTCAGCGGTTCAGGCGAAATTCCCTCAAGTTCAGAATCCGGTAATGAGCTCGACCGGTGTGATCGGCGTACGTCTACCGAAAACCAAAATTATCGAAGGGGCATTGACTTTTGACCTTTCGAAGCGTGAAGGGATCAAGGCTTCCGAAGCGATTATGACCACGGATACTTTTGCAAAGCGGATCGCTTATGAAGTTGTCTTGGAAGACGGTCAATCCTTTCGAATCGGTGCAATGGCCAAAGGGGCAGGGATGATTAATCCCGCAATGGCGACCATGCTCTGTTTTATCACAACCGATGCAAACGTTGACAAAGAGACGATGCAGGGAATTTTGGATGAGTGTGTCCATACTACCTTTAATGCTGCCAGTGTTGATGGGGATACCTCGACCAACGATACCGTTTTGGTCATGGCGAATAAACAAAGCGGAGCATTTCACAAAGAAGCCTTTAAAGAGGCATTGGAATCGATTATGCTCTTTTTGGCCAAAGAGATGGTCCGTGACGGGGAAGGGGCCACCAAACTGGTAACGTATAAAGTAACGGGGGCTATCAATGATAAGGAAGCCGAAATTGCGGCTAAAGCACTCAGCAACTCTTTATTGGTGAAAACCGCCTTGTTCGGCCAAGATCCCAACTGGGGACGCATCGCTTCGACAATCGGTGCCAGCGGAATCATGTGTGATGAAGCTTTTTTAAGTATCTGGTTTGACGACGTATGTGTTTATAAAAAAGGGGAACTCCTTTTTGATGAAAAACTGGAGCCCTTCGCCGCAGCCGTTATGCAAAAAAGTGCTTTTACGATCCATTGCGACATCGGATTCCAAGATGGGGAATTCACCGCGTACGGATGTGACCTTGGGCATGAATACGTTAAAATCAATGCGGATTACCGCACCTAAAGGTTAATGCCGACGGAGCAAAACAAGGGTGTCGCTTTTAGTTAAAAGCGAAAATGTCTCTGTGAAAGCCCCGTTCGGCTAAGATAACGCTACGTTTTGTAGCCTCGCCCTCCAATCTCTTCGGTAGAAAGTCTACGTACACTTGTCCCCTTTTCTTCCCTTTTATTAGCTCTCACTAAGTGATCAATTGCTATAATCGCGCTAATTTACAGGTAATAGGAAGACCCATGCGCGGATATAAAATTTTCAGCGGTTCAGCGTGTACCGAGTTTGCGGCGGAAGTGTGCAAAACTCTTGACGTTCCCCTCTCCAAGGCGTCAGTGAAACGTTTTAGTGATGGAGAGATTAACGTACAAATCTCTGAAAGTGTCCGTGGACGCGATGTATTTATTATCCAAAGTACCGGTGCCCCATCCAATGACAACTTAATGGAATTGTTGATCATGACCGATGCCCTTCGCCGTTCATCCGCCAATTCGATCACTGCGGTAGTTCCGTATTTCGGATATGCGCGACAAGACCGAAAGGCAGCTCCACGGGTTCCGATCACCGCAAAATTGGTTGCCGATATGTTTGAAACGGCGGGGATTGACCGTGTTGTCACCATCGATTTGCATGCGGGGCAGATTCAAGGTTTCTTTGATATCCCGGTTGACAATCTCTACGGTGCCATCATTTTCCAAGAATATATCAGCGGGAAAAAACTCCCTAACCCGATCATTGCCTCTCCCGATATCGGTGGAGTTGCGCGCGCCCGTTATTTTGCCGAAAAACTGGGGCTTGAAATGGTTATTGTTGACAAACGCCGCGAAAAAGCCAATGAAAGCGAAGTGATGAACATCATCGGTGAGGTTGAGGGGAAAGACGTCATTATGATCGATGATATGGTCGATACGGCCGGAACAATGGTCAAAGCGGCGGCAGCGTTGAAAAAACGGGGTGCGACCTCCGTTATGGCGTGTGCAACCCATGGTGTACTCAGCGGAAAAGCGTTCGATAACATTAATAACGGCGAATTGGATGAACTGGTGATCTCGAACACCCTCGTATTGAGCGGACAAAGTGACAAGATTAAAGTCCTGAGCGTTGCACCGTTGTTTGCCGAAGTTATTCGCCGCGTGTATCACAATGAGAGTGTTAACTCGCTGTTTAGCTGATTCTCTCTCCTAACCGGGCGTGATGCCCGACCTCCTAAGCAACGTTTTGCTATAATTCCTACACTATAAAATAAATGAGTAATTAACCTGATGGACAATATTCGCAACTTTTCAATCATCGCCCATATCGACCATGGAAAAAGTACCTTAGCCGACCGTATTATCCAAGAGTGCGGTGCGGTCAGCGACCGTGAACTCACGAAACAGATGATGGATACGATGGATATCGAACAAGAGCGCGGGATTACGATCAAAGCGCAAAGTGTCCGCCTCGATTACGTCAAAGACGGCAAACACTATATCCTCAATCTGATTGACACTCCGGGCCATGTCGACTTCAGTTATGAGGTCTCCAAATCCCTTGCATCGAGTGACGGTGCGCTTTTGATCGTCGATGCGGCGCAGGGGGTCGAAGCGCAGACGATCGCCAATGTTTATATGGCGATGGAGAACGATCTCACCCTGATTCCCGTCATTAACAAAATCGACCTTCCAGCCGCCGAGCCGGAACGGGTCGCCGAAGAGATTGAAACGACGATCGGGATCGACGCGACCGATGCGGTGATGATCTCGGCCAAAACCGGTGTCGGTATCCGTACATTGATCGATGCGATTGTTGATCGCATCCCTTCTCCGAAGGGTGATCCCGAAGCGACGACCAAAGCGATCATTTACGATTCGTGGTTCGACTCCTACCAAGGGGCGATGGCGCTCGTGCGTGTATTCGACGGCGAGATCAAAACCGGGCAGATGGTCAAGCTGATGCATAATAACGAGAACCATCAGGTTCTCGAACTCCTGTATCCCCATCCGCTGCGCCGTCAAAAAACGGCAGCGATCAAAGCCGGAGAGATCGGGATCGTGATTCTGGGTGTCAAAGAGGTAGGAAGTATCCGTGTCGGCGATACGATCACCGATGCGCGCAATCCGGCTAAAGAGCCGGTCGGTGAATACGCACCGGCCAAACCGTTCGTATTTGCGGGAATCTATCCGATCGATACCGATGAGTTTGAATCGGTCCGCGACGCCCTCGATAAGCTCAAGCTCAACGACAGTTCTCTCAGCTACGAGCCGGAAACCTCTATCGCCTTGGGATTCGGTTTCCGTGTCGGGTTCTTGGGGATGCTTCACATGGAGGTGGTCAAGGAGCGGTTGGAGCGGGAGTTTAATCTCGATCTGATTGCGACCGCCCCTTCGGTTGTTTATAAAGTGTATAAAACGGACGGGTCGATGGTGGAAGTCCAAAATCCGAGCGAACTTCCTGAACCGCAGAATATCGAACGGATTGAAGAACCGTATGTCCGTGCAACGGTTATCGTCCCGACCGATTATTTGGGGAACATCATCACTCTTTTAACCGCGAAGCGGGGGATGCAGGAGAAGATGGAGTATCTCAACGAGACACGTGTCATGCTGATCTACGTCATGCCGATGAACGAGATTGTCGTCGATTTTTACGATAAACTCAAATCGACCTCCAAAGGGTATGCGAGTTTCGATTACGACCCGATCGAGTTCCGTCAGGGTGATCTGGTCAAACTCGATGTCCGGGTTGCGGGAGATGTCGTCGATGCGCTGAGCGTTATCGTCCCCCGCACCAGTGCGGAGTCGCGTGGTCGGGCGCTGGTAACCAATATGAAAGAGATCGTTCCGCGTCAGCTTTTTGAAGTGGCGATTCAAGCCTCCATCGGAAACCGCGTTATTGCCCGCGAGACGGTAAAATCGATGGGGAAAAACGTTACCGCCAAATGTTACGGGGGGGATATCTCCCGTAAACGTAAACTTCTTGACAAACAAAAAGAGGGTAAGAAACGGATGAAAGCGATCGGGAAGGTTCAGCTTCCCCAAGAGGCGTTTATGTCCGTTCTTAAAATGGACTGATATGCGCTGCATGATGTGTGAGCGTTTCAGCCTCTCACATATCTGCTCTTCGTGTCAAAGCTCTCTCCTCTCTCCGACGCTCCATAAACGCAAAGTCCTGGGTTCGATACCGGTGTACTCATTTTTCCCATATAATGATATTGAACCGTTATTGCTAACTAAACATACGGATATCGGATATTATATTTATTCGATTTTAGCGAAGTGTTCCCTTGCTGCTTTTGCAGAACAGTGGCAGTATGAAAATCGTGTCAGTTCTATCGGAATCGATGATCATGCAAAAAGCGGATACAGTCACACGGCAATCCTCAACCGTGCCTTGAAATCACCTCGTATAACACCGATTTACGGAAAGTTACGTGCTACAAATGACCATAAATATGCCGGGAAAAGTGTGGAGGAGCGGCTTTTGAATCCGAGAGGATTTACCTATCTCCCTTTTGATCAGGAAGAGGTGATTTTGGTCGACGATATCGTTACGACGGGGACAACCTTAAGTGAAGCGGCGGAAGTGCTCCATGCCAACGGAAAAAAAGTGATCCTTTGCCTTACTCTGACAGATGCACAGACCAGTAAATGATGCGTGCTATTCAGCAATAAGAGGAATAGCGATATAAAAGCAGCTCCCCTCTTCGATCTGACTCTCCGCCCATACTTCTCCCCCGTGTGCCTGTACCATCTCTTTGACTATGGCTAAACCCAATCCGGTCCCCTGATGCTCTGAGGATTTCCGGTCAATCTGGACGAAAGGGTCAAAAATGGTTTGGAGAAATTCGGGAGAAATCCCTTTGCCCTGATCGCATACCGAGAAAAGGTGTTCGTTGTTAAGGGTATGGGTAACGGTAATGGTGGTACCGGATGGAGAGAACTTGATGGCATTGCTTAAGAGATTGAGCAAAATTTGGTAGAGAAGCTTACGGTCTGCCACAATCGTAGCCCTACCGGGATTGGAGAAATGGATGTGAAGATTTTGTTTCTCGGCCAGGGGTTCGGTGATGACACTCAGTTCCTGGAACAGTTCGGAGAGTAAAAAAGTGCTTCGGTTCAGTTCCATTTTACCGGAACGCATTTTTGAAAAATCGAGGATCGAATTAACCAATGTGAGCAGATGGTTCCCCGAAATCAGAATTTTTTCCATGTACGTGACAAACTGGCTCGGCATCTCTTGTTTGCGCAGAAGAATTTGGGAGAATCCGATGATGGCATTGAGCGGGGTTCGGAGTTCATGACTCATGGTGGCGAAAAAAGCGTCTTTGGCGATGGCCGCTTGTTCAGCTTCGGCCAGTGCCTGAATCAGATGATTGTGGATGACCTCTTTTTCGATGATTTCATTACTCAGATGATGATTGAGCTGCTCGGTCATCTGTTTTTCAGCCGAGATGGATTCGGCAAGTTTTTGCTGTTCGATTTGAAGGGTGAGGGCATTATTGAATTGGGTGTAAAACTTTCTACTGGAGATAAGAAGCATCGCACTGAATAAGATCAGAATAAACCCCATGATCCGGTACTCAAACGTAGGGTGTAACAGGAGTATCAGGATAAACGGGATGAGGATGATCAGGTTATAGAGCAGATAGCTTTCAAAACGATAAGAGACCGAGCCTAATGCCCCTGCTGCCATCCCTCCGGCTACGAAGATAACGATCATACCGTATATTTGTGATTCGGGGAGAAGATAAAAGACGCTTGTCCCCCATAACAGTGCCGAAGCGGTGAGGCCGGAAGTGTAGAGAAGATGGGATTTGAGCAGATTCTCATTATGGCGCCGATAGTGAAAATACGCTAGATACCGCAACAGGGTAATCACGGTACTGGCGATAATCCAAAAATACAAATAATCGGCATCGATGCGGTTATGCAAGAGAGCTGCGAGAAACATGGAATTAAACCATGACATGAACAGGGGAACCGGCAGCGCTTTGAAGAGGGCATCGAGCTCTTTTCTAAAAACTTCCCTCTGTAACTCCATCCGTTTCCCGTCCCAGACTTAAGATAAGTTGATTATAGGAGAGGTAAACTTTATTCTCTATAAGGGGGGAGGGTACTGATCCGCGTATCGACAATCGCCCGCCCGATCGTAAAATGGTAGAGTGATTGATAACGCTGATCTTTAAGCCCCAGCAGTGCATGAAACTCATCGTCTAAAAAGCATCCGATCCCTGTTGCACTCAGTCCGAGGGAGGTAGCTTCAAGATAGAGAATCTGGCCGATCCGTCCGCAGTGATGATAGAGCGTTTTGTACCCTATGCAACCGTGCGTTTCCAGCGATTTTGAGAAATTGCAGAGCATTCCAAAACTGAAAGCACCCTCTTTGGCAATCTCCTGATTACAGGAGATCATTTGTGCGGCACCCCGATAATCTCCGGCGTGCAAGAGGTAGAGGCCATCGTTTAGATCCTCCCATTCAAAAGCCGAATCCATCGCCTTTTGTAACGATTGCAGCTCACCGTGATTTCGGATATAGGCATACAACCCTTTTTCCAACCCCTCAACTTTATGGACAAAGAGGATGAATGTGACATCCGGTGTATCCGAACAAAAAAGGGAGGCATCAAGAAGCTGGCGAAACTGCACATACGTAACGGAACTTCCGTCCATCATTTGGGCACTTCGGCGTTTGAGGATAATTTCGCCGGCACTTTTGGAAGGGGATGGGGGCGTGCGCGGGGATAATAATTCAGATGAGGGGGGATAGATCCCCTGCACCGCCGTATCGATCACCTCTAAAATCGGCCATTCATGATGCGATGGGCTGAGACGGTTAGCCGCAAAGGTGATTTTTGGGGGCGAGGGGAGTGTTGATCGGGATGAGGAGGGGATAAGGCGTATGAGCATATCGGGGCTTTCGTGCTCATGCGGGTCAAAGCGGTCATATTGATTCAAGCCGCAGAGGGTGGCGATTGCCGCGGTATCGATGGGGAGAAGTTCGCACCCCCAACCCAATACGGCGGCTGAGACGCGGATCGCTTCATAGGCATGGCCCGCATCGAGCTGACAGTAGCGCCAGCATCGTTCACCGTACTTCCAGGCCTCTCTCCACAAAACCGAGCTGAGTGCGATATAAAAAGTTCCTTGCTCGAGCGGTTCGTCATAGCTCTGGAGTATCTCGAGTGCATGTTCTTTCGGGGCATAGTGGCTCAAAGTCGCAGAATCGCTTATCCCTTCTATCGGCGGAGCGATGAGGTAACATTCGGTTGGATGGAGATTGCCGCTTGAGGCATTGCAGCGCAATGCCCATTGCGATCCGCCGTGACTTTTGATTGCCGCCAGACCCAACGAGTAGCGGAGCAGTTGCGAGAGTGATTCCAGACAGAGGGGGGCAACGGGGAGGGGTGGATCTTGAAACAGTAAATGGTAGGGGACCGTGATATCGGTAAAGGTTAAGGGGACGAGAGGGGCATTGAGATAACGTCGAAAAGGATTGGGCTGAGTTGACCAGTCCATATATCCCAAACTTGCGGCATAACGGTAAGGACGGTGTTTTGTCCGGTCGTGATAGTCGAGTACGGCTGTAATGTTTTTCATGGGGAGATTGTCGGTTAAAACCGTTAAATTTCCCCTTTAGCCCAAAATTAGTTCAAGCTCTTTAAAAGTTCCCGAAGCATTGCATCGTGGGTTGTTGAACTATCGATCTCCATCCGTTTGAGATCGGTTCGGAGCATACCGCGGTAATGGACCCCTTTTGAGGTGATATCGGCTCCGAGCGACGCATCAAAACGGATGAGGGGCTGGGTGATGTGATAAACACTCTTGAGTACTTTAGGGACGGTGGAACCGTGGTCGACGGATACATTTACGAGAGCGTTTGAAGGGGTCAAATGCCCCTTTGCGCTAATGCTTCCCCGAACAGGGGCCGGGGAAGAGAAGAGGGAAAAGAGTTGTTCCGCATCGGCATGTTTCATCTCCACAACGACTTTTGAAGGTTCTAGATCGGGAACCTCCAGCATCAGCGAGGTATCGCTTTTGGCCGCATCGGTGTGGGCATTGAGACGGAGAAACTCTTTGTCCCCGTGTAAAAGGGCACTGATATGGGCGGAGCCTTTGAGGGAAATTTCGGTAAATTGTTCCAAAATACCCAAATGCTCAATCGAAGCGTTAAGCGAGATATTGACGTCAAAAGGTTTGATCCGTCCGTACTCATCGGCCAAGAAAGCTCTGAGATCAAACGGCTCCTCGTTCACTTTAATCGGTGTCGGAGAGAATCGACGCGTTTTGGCCATCAGACGGATCGATCCGTTGAGGTCCCGCCGTTCAAACCCTTCGAGGTCGATCGTACCGTTGAGCAAGGTATCGGTATCCGAAGGGAATTCAAGCCAATGCAAGAGGGGCTCATATCCTACATCACCGAGTGTCAGACGCAGAGATGAAAGGTGAAGGCGGTGGAGCTGAACCTGATAGATCATATCGCCTCCGAAGAGGTTAGCATCTCCGCTAACGGTTAGGTCCGAGAATCCTCCGCTGAGATTGCCGTCGGCTTTATAGGACGTCCCGAGGAGGTTCATCCCCTCTGAATGGGGACATTCCATCCGATACCGTGCCTTTATGCGCCAATCGAACAGCGAAAAATTGCCATCGGAAGCGAAGGTATTGTTCCTATCGTCGTGAGCCACGAGACGATAACGGTTATGACGTAAAGAAAACTCACGGATGGTGACGGGAGTCGAAAAAGCTGAAGATAAAGCCCGTTCGACAGAGGGGAGCATCAGTCTGTTTCCCCATGCGGAAAAGAGGAGGAGATAGATACCGAGGAGGATTCCGACAATACCGAGGGAGACCCTCCCCTCCCATGAGCGGTACACAGGGTGAAAGAACTTCATGAAAGCGCCAAAATCCATGGGGTACCGATAAGGAGAAAAATAATCAGATTGAGCAGGGTAACCGCTCCGCCGTAAATATAGATATCTCGGGGTTCGATATAGCCTGAACTGAGATAGATAGCATTACACGAAGATCCCTGGGGGGTGATCGTTGCATTAAAATTGGTTGCCAAAAGGAGCATCATGGCCATCAGTTCTCCGGGAACTCCGGCATTGATCCCGACAGAGAGAAAAATACCGAACAACGCAAGCAGATGGGCGCTTTGTGAGACGAAAAGATAGTGGATCAGCACATAAACGACAATCAGTAAAAGATAAACGCTGATCCATGACAGCGAAGTAAGATAGTGGGTAAAATAGGTTGCGACGGTGCTCATGAACCCTTGCTCTGCCAGCTGGGTGCTGAGGGCAAACAAGATGGCAAACCAAATCAGGGTTGAGAGGGCTTCTCCCTGGCTTTTAAAATCTTCTATACCGAAGACACGCGTTGCCATCAAAATCCCCAATCCTCCGAAGGCAACGGCGGTTTTGTCAATCGGAAATATCCCCGAGAGCGACCATAGCAGAAGCATCGAGAGAAATACCCCGGCCGTAATCCATTCGTTTCGGCTGATGCGTCCCATATGTCGCAACGCCTCGATCGCCTGTTGCGGCGCATCGGGGGTATCGCGCAGCTGAGGGGGATAAATACGGTATAAAAACCATGGTATAGCGATAAAAGCTATGAGGCTCGGAAGAAGAGCGTACAGGAGCCATGAAGCGAAAGTGATATGTATCCCCATTTTTGCCGCAATTCCCACCCCGATCGGATTGACGGCCATAGCGGTAAGCCACAGCCCGGATGAGACGGTAAGCCCGGACATAGAGACCATCATAAGATAGCTTCCCGCTTTTTTTTGCGTACGGTCTCCCACTTTTGAACCGCAGTCATGGGCAAGTCCGTAGACAATGGGGTAGAGGACACCGGAACGGGCCGTATTGCTTGGAAATGCGGGGGCGATAAGGATATCGGTTGCCATAACACTGTATCCCAGCCCCAGGGTTGAGTGGCCGAATTGACGGATGATATGGAGTGAGATCCGTTTGCCCAAGCCTGATTTATGGACGGCATGCGATACCAAAAAAGCGGCGACAATGAGGAGGATAAAACTCTCGGAAAATCCCGCATACGCTTTGACCGGTTCGATGACTCCGGCGAGCACTCCAACGGCCAACGCAATGATGGCCGCGGTGATAATAGGGAGGATATTAAACAAAATAGCGGCGATGGTACTGATAAATAGGGCAAACAGATGCCAAACACCCTCTCCCAACCCGAGCGGCGGCGGGGTTAACCATAGAGTAAAGGCAAATAAAATCAAGGCAAATAGGGGAATAAACCGCGTCAGCAACATCAAGGCTCTTTTTTTAGCTTATTATAGCATTTGAGACGATGATTTGTACTTGATATTCATAGGCTCAACTATTTTGAATAAAAAAATTCACATACCCCTTGACAACACTTGACTCAATTCATTATAATAACGCTAGATTTCAACAAAGGAGTCTTTAGAAATCATGTCAACTGAAACAAATGAACAAGTGATCAGCGAAGAGGAAGTTGCCCTAGAAGAGGGTGAAGAAGCCGTCGCAGAGAGTATTAATGAATTAGAAACTATACAGGCTGAATTGGCATCGTTTAAAGATAAGTACGCTCGCGTACATGCCGATTTCGACAACATCAAGAAGCGTCTTGAGCGTGAGAAATACCAAGCGCTTGAGTACGCAAACGAAAAATTCGCCAAGGACCTTATCCCGGTGGTCGATTCGCTCGGAATGGCGATCGGTGCGGCAGAAATCGAGGCTGAGCCTACGGTTCTCTTAGAGAAACTTAAAGAGGGTGTTGAACTGACGATGAAACAGCTTCTCGGTGTTCTCGAGAAACACGGGGTAACCCCGGTAGATGAATCCGAACCTTTTGATCCGAATATTCATAACGCGGTACAGCGTGTGGACAGTCCGGACCATGAGAGCGGAGCCATTGTCAACACGTTTCAAAAAGGGTTCCGTTATAAAGAGCGAACCTTGCGTGATGCAATGGTCGTTATTGCAAATTGATTTGAACGACCATCGGAGCTAAGCCCCGATAGTCTACGCTTGCCGCTAAGGCGTATGCGCACACCGATACTTCCGGCATCGGCGTCAAACAAAGAAAAAACGAATTTAAAATAAAGGAAATAAAATGTCAAAAGTTATTGGTATCGACTTAGGAACAACAAACTCATGTGTGGCTGTCTATGAAGGCGGCGAGGCAAAAATCATCCCGAACAAAGAGGGGAAAAATACAACACCTTCCGTTGTAGCGTTTACGGACAAAGGGGAGATCCTAGTCGGTGACCCGGCTAAACGTCAGGCGATTACTAACCCGGATAAAACGATCTACTCGGTCAAACGTATCATGGGTCTGATGATGAACGAAGAGAAAGCAAAAGAGGCGCACGACAAAGTTACCTATAAAATCGTCGATAAAAACGGTATGGCAGCGGTTGACGTAGCGGGTAAAGTATATACCCCTCAAGAGATCTCGGCTAAAATCCTCTCAAAACTCAAAGCGGATGCGGAGAGCTACCTCGGGCAAGCGGTAACCGATGCGGTTATTACTGTTCCGGCATACTTCAATGACGCTCAACGTAAAGCGACCAAAGAAGCGGGAACCATCGCGGGCCTTAACGTCCTTCGTATCATCAACGAGCCTACGGCGTCTGCATTGGCATACGGGTTGGATTCAAAAGGGGATGAAAAAGTTCTCGTTTACGATCTAGGGGGCGGAACGTTCGACGTTACGGTTCTTGAGATCAGCGAGGGGACTTTCGAAGTTCTTTCAACCGACGGAAATGCGTTCCTCGGTGGGGACGACTTCGATAACAAAATCGTCGATTTCCTCGCGACTGAGTTCAAATCCGACCACGGTATCGATCTTAAAGCGGACAAAATGGCGCTTCAACGTTTGAAAGATGCGGCTGAAAATGCGAAGAAAGAGCTCTCTTCTGCGGAAGAGACCGAAATCAACCTTCCGTTCATCACGGCAGACGCGACCGGTCCTAAACACTTGGTTGTTAAATTGACCCGTGCGAAATTCGAAGGGATGATCGATACCCTTGTAAAAGAGACGATTTCTCACATCAAAACGGCGATGAAAGATGCCGGTTTGAGCAAAAACGAGATCAATGAAATCATCATGGTCGGGGGTTCAACACGTCTTCCGATCGCACAAAAAATGGTTTCGGATGAGTTCGGCGGTAAAACGTTGAACAAAGGGGTAAACCCGGATGAGGTCGTAGCAGCCGGTGCGGCGATTCAAGGCGGGGTACTTCGCGGAGATGTTAAAGACGTTCTTCTTCTTGACGTTACACCGTTGTCACTCGGGATTGAAACACTGGGCGGTATCGCAACCAAAATTATTGAAAAAGGGACCACTATCCCGGTTAAAAAATCGCAAGTATTCTCGACTGCGGAAGATAACCAACCGGCCGTTAGTATCAGCGTTGTCCAAGGGGAGCGTGAGTTCGCCCGCGATAACAAATCTCTCGGATTGTTCGAATTGACCGGTATCCCTGCGGCACCGCGCGGTGTACCTCAAATCGAGGTAACCTTCGATATCGATGCGAACGGTATCCTAACCGTCAGCTCAACCGATAAAGGGACCGGTAAATCTCAATCGATCACGATTTCAGGAAGCTCAGGACTCTCTGAAGAAGAGATCAACAAAATGGTTCAAGATGCGGAGAACCACAAAGCTGAAGATGCAAAACGCAAAGAGGTTGTTGACCTTCGCAACCAAGCCGATGCCCTTGCGAGCCAAACTGAAAAATCGCTCAAAGAGATGGCGGATAAAATGGATGCAAGTGAAAAAGCGGCAATCGAATCGGCTCTTGAAGAATTGAAAGCGGTCCTTAAAAATACCGATTCTACCAAAGAAGAGATTGAAGCGGCTACCAAAAAATTGGCAGATGCCAGCCACAAAATGGCAGAGCAGATGTACAAACAAAATGAAGGCGGCGAAGCTGCATCTTCATCAGCGAAAAAAGATGACGACGTCATCGACGCTGAAATCGAATAATCCCCTTTTTTATCCTCATTCCCCCTTTGGGGGAATCACTTTTGCTCCACCATTCTCATCGCGTTACCTCAAAATAAATGACTCCCTCTAAGCCTGTCAGGAAAAAAATGTGGATCAACATGGATAATTAGGTAGCTTATCTCCCCAAAATTTTTATGGATTGAGCAAAATTGAGGTGCAAAAATCGTGTTAATAGTGTATTATCAAAGAAAAAAAAGAGTAACGAATGTTTAATGAACTTCAACAAGAGATTATAGCCGCCATAGCCATTGGGGTAGCTGTCTTGGTTTTTTACTTTATTTTCAAACGAAAATCAGCTTCGCAGACCGGGACTCCAGAAGCGGAAAACAACACAAAACCGGGAACTGCCGCTCAGGAGAGAGCCAAAGCCGTTCCCGAGAAGAAGGAAGAGGTCAGTGCACCGCCGCGTCCCGAAACTCCTTTACAGGGGAGAGACGAGACGAGAGGGGGAGTCCCGCCGATTTCGGAAGATCAGCGCACAGATTCGTTGAACAGAAGAAAATGTGACCGAATCATCCCAAAACGTTCCGTACCCGAGCACGGAAAAATTACAAAACAAAATTTTGCTGAATTTGCCGGCGAGCGAATATTGGTGGCGGAAGATAACCTTATCAACCAAAAAGTAATTTTGGGCCTTTTGGCGGAAAGCGGCATAGAGCTGGTGATGGCCAATGACGGTCAGGAAGTGCTGGATATACTTGAACGCGATACCAATTTTGTCATGATCTTGATGGATGCGCACATGCCGCGAATCGACGGGTTTCAAGCCACGCGCATTATACGGGCAAATCCTCAGTACGATCACATCTTGGTCGTAGCGCTCAGCGGAGATACCGCAGCCGATGACATACAAAAAATGAAGGATGCGGGGATGTCCGAACAGTTGGCGAAGCCGCTGAGAATGGAAGCGTTGTACGATATCATCTATGCTTATACCGACCCGGAAAAGGCAAAAGAAGCAGCCGTTACCACCAACGTTTTGGATATCGACAAAGGGGTTGAGACGTGTGGAGGCGATGAAGATTTTTACCGTGAAATCTTATCGGAGTTTATGGCAGACTATGCCGCTTCTCCGGTGAAGTTGGGAGAATTGTTACGCTCTAAAAATATCCGCGCTGCCGATGCATACCTGCTTGACATTATCGGTGTCACCGAAAATATCGGTGCGCACCCGATCGGTGAAATCGCTTCGGCCTTGAAACTTGCCCTCAGTGACACGGATGAACAGAGCTACCTGAGCCTACTTGACCGCTATAAACACCATTTTGAGAGGTTACTAGACGAGATCAGAGCGTATCGTTGATGAATTCTTGTCGGTTTATTTCGGGGAAGCATGCCCATTCAAGAAAATGACGAAAGGGACTGCCAAAAAATTGGCAGATGCGTACCCCCTCTCTTATAGCTAACTCCAGTCAACCTTTGTTATAATCTTTCTAATAATCTATATTAGGATTGATATGAGCGAAAGATACATCGGGCGCCAGCCTATTATCAACAAAAATGCTAAAATCGCTGCCTATGATTTGCTGTATCGTGAAAAGTCCCATAAAGGTAATATCGGCTCTACCGTATCGGTTATCAGCAACCTTCTCCTCTCTATGGATACGGTTTTGGGGAAACATATCGGATTTATCCGGGTCAATGCGGATTTGCTTCATGAAAATGTAATCGATATCCTCCTCCAGGAAAAAGTGGTCTATGCCCTGTTCGCCGATTCAGAAATTGACGATAAACTGGTTGAGAGAATGCTGTTTTTAAAATCGGAAGGGTACCGTTTCGCCCTCAATGATGCTATCTATACCGAAGAGACGGCGCAGCGGTACGCATTGATTTTCCCCTCCCTCAGCTATCTTAAAATTGATGTTACCCAAAGCGATATAGCACTGGTTGGACGCAGTATTCCGATGCTGCGGGAACTGGGGATCGAAGTGATCGGTGCCCGAATCGAAACGCACGATATGTATGAACTGTGCCGATCGATGGGATTTGATTATTTTGAAGGGTTTTTCATCTCTAAACCCAATATCATCAAAAACGCTACCTTCTCCCCGGAACATGAAGGGGTTTTCCGTTTATGGAATCTGCTTCAGAAAGATAGTGAAATGTCTGAGCTGATTGAGGCCTTTCAGAGTAACCATGCGATAAGCTTGAAACTTCTCCGATTTATCAATTCGGCCGCATTTTCCCTACGCAATCCGGTCTCTTCATTGGGGCAGGTATTAACGCTGATGGGGCGTGATCCGCTATCGCGATGGATTATGCTCATGATGTTTTCCGAAACGGGAAGCGGTGCAGATAAACGGGTCCCTTTGCTGCTTATGGTCGTTTACCGGACGGAATTGATGAGCGCATTGATTAAAGTCATCAACCCGAAAGCGACCAAGTCGGAGATTTCAACAGCCTATTTTACGGGTATGCTGTCGCTGATCCATCTCCTTTTCCATATGCCCCACGAAGAGGTTTTGGCAAAACTGAACGTGGCGGCGGAGATTGAAAAAGGGGTTTTGGAAGGGAAAGGATTTTACGGGGAAATGCTTGAACTGGTCCGTTCAATCGAAATGTGCGATATTGATGCGATAGAAGCGCAATTGTACGGATGGGGGCTTAAATACGAGCTCATCGAACCGATTATCAACGAGGTTATGGAGAAGGTGAACTCGTTTGAAAAGGCAATGGAGTCATGAACACCAATAAGCTAAAATATTTATGGATCGTATGGATCGTATTCTCAAGTTTTATTCATGCATCGGCGGCAGAAGCGATAGGGTACAAGATCGTCTTGGCGTCGTTTTCGACTTTTGAAGAAACGAAAGAGAAGCTGTATGCACTCGAGAATAAACTGGATTCCCGTGAACTTTCCCTTCAAAAAAAATACCGTTTTGAAGTGGTTGCACGCCCCTCAGGAAGAGTATTTATCCTTGCTTTGGAACCCTTTGAGAAAAAATCGGATGCAAAAACGGTTTTGAAGCCGTTTAAAAAGTTCTATCCGGATGCGTATATCAACGGGTATTACGGCCCTACGGAGGGGACGCTGTTTTTAGGACGTACCGCTGAAACGGCCCGTGTGGATAATACCGCTGCCGACAAAGAAGTTGTCCGGCACAATCCCCTCGAGACGGGTGCAGAAGAGAATGGAATCATTAAGGAAGCCCCGGATACCGCCACATCCGAAGAGGGAGATAGTAGCAGTATCATCATCGTTGTTCTGGTTATCGTTGCGGGGGTCGTTTTCTATGCCCTAGCGAAGAGAAATAGAACCCGTCCTGAGAAAAGGGATACGCCGGTTGCAGAAGAGGCCTCACCGGTTTCGGTGATATCGGAAACACAGAGTGCCGAATCCGTTGAGGAGGCAGAAGCAATGACGGATGAGATTTCTGAACCGGCGGTGATCGCGTTAGCGCAACCGGCTCCCATTCCCACTGTGTCGGAAGAGGACCCTTTTGTCAAATTGAAGAAAAATCTCTTTTTCATGACCCTTTTGGGCGAACTGAAAGTAGCATCGGATGAAAAAGATGAATTGCGTTGTACGGATCTGATTGAAGAAGTGCTGCGGTATCAGAAAAATTTTCGCAGCAGCGATGCGATCAGTGCAATGGTAAATTGGAATCAACAAAAAGATTTTGATTCCCTTTCGGATTTTATTCAGCGGGAAATGGTCTAAATTTATTTATGTATGAAAAGGATTGATGGATGGAACTATTTTTAGAAAAAGCAAAAAATGCGAGTCGAATTTTAGCGACTATGGGGGGATCGGAACGTAACCGGATATTAGGCGAAATGGCCGAAGCGCTTCGTGCCAATACAATGACGATCATCGAAGCGAATGCGATCGATATGCGATCCGCAGATGAGAGCAACCTGGCATCATCCATGAAAGAACGGCTGATGCTCGATGAGAAACGGATCGAATCGATGGCCGTAGCGATTGAGGAGATTGCCGCGTTAAAAGATCCTATCGGCCGGGTCATAGAGGGGTGGGTCACCGAAGCGGGACTCAAAATTGAAAAAGTGAGCATCCCCATCGGAGTGATCGGAATCATATACGAGTCCCGTCCAAACGTCACCTCCGATACGGCGGCACTTTGTTTTAAAAGTTCCAACGGATGTGTCCTCAAAGGGGGAAAAGAGGCGGAAGCATCGAACAACGCCATAGCCCATATTTTGCAAGGGGTCTTGATCCGTAACGGTCTCCCTAAAGAACTGATTGCCTTGTTGCCGGATTCATCGCGCGAGGGGGTGGCTAAGCTGATAAAGATGGACCGTTACGTCGATTTGATCGTTCCCCGCGGCGGTGAAGCACTGATCCGATTCGTAAGCCAAAATGCGAGCGTACCGGTCGTTAAACACGATAAAGGGCTCTGTCATACCTATATCGATAAAGATGCGAATATCGAAAATGCGATTGCCATCGCCCTAAATGCCAAAGTACAACGCCCGGGAGTGTGCAACTCAATGGAAACGCTGTTGGTTGATGAATCCATTGCTGCGGGTGTCCTTCCTCTGTTGAAAGAGGCTTTTGATCGTGAAGAAACACGGCTCAAAGGGTGTGATTTGACGCGTGAATTCATTACGGTCGAACATGCGAGCGAAGAGGATTTCGACACGGAATATTTAGCCAATATCCTCAATATCCGGGTCGTTGACGGAGTGAAAGGGGCAATCACTCATATCGTCCGCTACGGTTCAGGCCACTCGGAAGCGATTATTACCGAAAATATCACTACGGCGGAACATTTTATGGATGCGATCGATGCCGCTGCGGTGTACGTCAATGCCTCCACCCGTTTTACCGACGGAGGTGCATTCGGTTTCGGAGCGGAAGTGGGAATCAGTACCAATAAACTGCATGCACGCGGGCCGATGGGAGTCGAGGGGTTGACGACCTACAAATACAAAGTATACGGTAAAGGGCAAATTCGTTGAATACCGTTTTAGAGATTAATTCTCTTACGTTTGGATACACAAAAGAGAAAATTCTGTTTCACGATTTTTCTCTCTCGCTCCAAGAAGGGGAAATCAAAGCGATCGTCGGCCCCAGCGGTGTCGGTAAATCTACCCTGTTCGAACTTATACTGGGATATCGCCGCCCTTTTTCGGGAACCCTCCGTGCAGAACGCTTTTCTCAGGTCTTTCAAGACCCCTACAGCTCGTTTCACCCTACCTATACGGTACGTGAACAGATCCAAGAGGTGACGTCGATGGAGGGGTATGAGGCTTTGATAGGGCAGATGGGGTTGGAAGAGACTTTTTTGGATTCCCTCCCCCATAAGCTCTCGGGCGGTCAGCTTCAGCGATGCTCTATATTGCGGGCCCTGTTGATGAAACCGAAATTGCTCCTTTTGGATGAGCCGACGTCGGCGCTGGATAATTTAAACCAGCTCGATATTATGAAACTGATTGTCAATAACCTTGAGGGGATGGGCGTATTGCTCATTACCCATGACGGAGATCTGGCACGGTGGTGTTCCGATGAGATTATTGTCTTAGGCTAGGGTGCTTCGAAGAAAATAGTATCCTGCTGCGGCCATAGCCACGGAACCGAAAAGGTTGAGGGCCATATTGGCTACAGCCAGAAGAATATTCCCCCCTCCCAACAGGAAAACCGTCTCCATGGCAAAGGTGGAATAGGTGGTCAGTGCCCCTAAAAATCCGGTGGTCAAAAACGATTTGAGATGGACGCTTAGAAGGGTTGTATAGCTAAAATAGGCGAATAAAAGACCGATAATGAAACTGCCGATCAGATTGACCCCAAGTGTCCCGAAAGGGAGCGAATGGGGAAGATGGTGGTTGATCTGACCGTTCAGATAGGCGCGTGTTATGGCCCCTAAAAACCCTCCGCTACCGATAGCGAGGATGGTTTGCCAGCTCATCATCATAAACCTTTTGCATCAGAGTGTGGGTATCGTTGAGCCATTGCGGATTCTCTTTATCGGCTATGAAGGAATCGAGATACACGGCGGTAATCGTTCCCGGACGGAAGTCACGGCGTTTATTGCTGAAATGCCATGCGGTTGCGATTAAAACGACCGGCTGGACTTTCAGGGAGTATTTATCGGCAACCATTTTGGCACCGGCTTTAAACGGCTTCATCTTGCCCGTTTCGGTTCGGGTCCCTTCGGGGAAGATGGTAATGACCCGTCCGTGGTCCAGTCGGTCTTTACACTCTTTTATCAGTTTGACCAGAGCTGTTTTACTCTCTCTTTCCAAGGCGATATCTTTAGGGAGGCGAACAACAAGACCGAAAAACGGGACGTCAAAAAGTTCTTTTTTGGCAACCCATGCCAAATCTCTTGTGGTAATGGTCTCCATAATGCCGATATCAATGTCACTTTGATGATTCAGCAAAAACATTTGGGCTTCCGGATCGGGTTGCCCTTTGACACGGACGGGAGTCAAAACAAGGAGTCGGATAAACCACGCCGAAAATTTGACGGCATAAGGTTTTGGAAGAAGATAGAAGGTGGCGATCATAAGCGTCATCCCCGTAAAGATGACGATTACGGCATAAAGCCATTTAATTCGAGCAAAGATCACGTTTGTTTACCCATCCGACTTTATTATCCGATAGATGTACTTTGATAAAATCACCTACCTCTTTTTCGGCTTCCAGATGCTCTTCTTTGAGGGTCATTTCAAAAATCGTTCCGTTTTTAATTGGCAACAAATAGATCGGAGCATCTTTTTTTACACAAATATTTTCATTCGGAAGCAAGGCAAAGACGATGTAAAACATCGGTAATGCCGAAGTGTAAAGATACCATTTCTCCCGTCTCCAATAAAACATCGCCGCAAGGATCAGCACCATAACACTGGCCGCCGCTACTTTCAACCCCGTATGCCCCTCATCGGTAGGAGAGAGATCGCTTTGCGTTGACACAGTGTCATCATCCACAACGATAGGGATGACGAGAGATTCAAATCGTTGTTTTTTAAGATTAAAAATGGAAAAGTTGAGATTTTGTTCCGTATTGGGGATAATCGCATAATAGGTCATTTGTGATTCGCCGACATTAGAGAACTTGGACTCAAACCCCTGTTTAATCGCGTTTGGTATTGAGAAGTCGCTGATATTACAGCGTAACGCTTTTACGGTGAAAATAACGACGTTGCTTTCGTTGTTATAGGGAGTGGTTTTGTAATCAATGATCTCAAATTTGTCTGCCAGTACATTGGCATATCCTGCCGGAGGGGTCAGCGCAGAGGCGCTTAAGGTGGTTCCGCTCAATGTTTCGGAACTGCCACCCGTAGAGGTAAGGGTCGCGGTCACGTCGGGAAAACGGATTGTTGAGGATTGAACCAGAAAATAAAAAGTATCGTAGACTCCGTCTTCTTTGACTTTACGGCGCGGAGTATCGCTAAAAATCCGTATCCCCTCTTCATTTTGAAGGGTATATTCGATATTTCCGGAAGCAACATCTACGGGGGTGAGCTTGACGGTCAGCGCGACGATTTCACCGACATAGGGGTGAGTCGGGAGATTCGTAAATTGTATGGTGAGTCCCGAAGAAGAGGAGACGCCGGCAAAGAGCGAATCGATTTCAGAGGGTTGTTGAGCAGGAGTTTCTACCGGAGTCTCCGGTGCCGACTCTGCCGTCGGATCCGTTAATACCGAGGGTTCGGCAAGAAGAAACTGTCCGATTAAAAAGAAAAAAAGGACCAGCGTCTTCAAGCGTTTATAAACCCTTCGAGCATTGCTCGTCCGTCGTCTGAGCCTAACAGAGCCTCCATCGCACGTTCCGGATGAGGCATGAGGCCGAAAACATTTTTAGCTTTATTGCAAATTCCTGCTATCGAGTCGACCGATCCGTTGGGGTTGTCGATATTGCCCGAAGCGTCGGTATATTTGAGAAGCACTTGATTATGGGCATAAAGCTCTTCTAAGCCACGCGCATCGATGTAAAAATTCCCGTCGTGGTGTGCAATCGGTATATTGACAACTTGATCGACACGGCAGTGACGAAGGAAATCATTATCGTTTGAAATGACTTTGAGATGATGATGGCGTGAAATGAAATGGAGCCCCTCATTTCGTTTAAGGGCACCCGGAAGGAGACCGGTTTCCGTAAGGACTTGAAATCCGTTACAGATCCCCAGAACTTTTCCACCGTTATCGGCATAGATCTTGAGAGCTTTCATAATCGGAGACATTTTAGCAATCGCACCGCTTCGGAGATAGTCACCGTAGCTGAACCCTCCTGCCACAACGACAAGGTCCATACCATCAGGGATACTCTCCTCTTTATGCCATAGAATTTGCGTTTCACACCCTAATGCCGCAAACGCATGCTGAGTGTCATACTCACAATTGGTCCCCGGAAACTGGATTATGCCGACTTTCATGCTTGGATCTCGATTTCGTAATCTTCAATAACGGTATTCGCTAAAAGCTCTTCGCACATGTGGGCCACTTTCTCTTTAGCCGCTGTTTCATCGGATTCATCCATCTCAATAATAATTTGTTTCCCGACACGGACATCTTTAACGCTGCCGAATCCATGTCCGCTAAGGGCATGGTGAACCGCTTTCCCCTGAGAGTCGAGAACTCCGTTTTTCAAAAATACGTTTACAATTGCTTTCATTTTATTCCTTCTGCTGTTTCGTCATTAATTCAGGATACGTTTAAGTACTTCTTCATAAGCGACTTTGAGTCCGCCAAGCCCTTGGCGAAAACGGTCTTTATCCATTTTTTCACCGGTTTCTAAATCCCAAAAACGGCAGTTGTCCGGGCTGATTTCATCGGCAAGGATGATTTTCCCCTCGGCGTCTCGGCCGAATTCAAGTTTGAAATCGACAAGATTGAGCCCTTTTTCATGGAAATAAGGGCGTAGGATATCGTTGATCTGGCGTGCCATGGCACGAAGTTGATCGAGTTCCGCTTCGTTTTTCACCAATTCAAGGATCAAACAGTGCTGATCATTAAGCTTCGGGTCGCCGAGGGCATCGTTTTTATAGTCAAATTCAACCAAGGTAAATGGAAGAACTTTCCCGTCAGGAATCCCGAGGTTTTTACTGAGACTTCCGGTTGCGATATTGCGGACAATAACTTCAATCAGGATGATATCCACTTTTTTGCACAGCATGTGGTTATCGTCGAGCATATCAACGAAATGGGACTCGATACCTCGGGCTGAGAGCATTTTAAACAATTCCGTAGAAATTTTGTTATTCAACGCCCCTTTACCCGCTTCATTATCTTTTTTCGCGCCGTTGAAAGCGGTCAGATCATCTTTAAACTCAGCAATAACTAAATTGGCATCGTCGGTGCTAAAAAGCCGTTTAGCTTTTCCTTCGTAGATGAGATCGCGTTTTTCCATGGTTACTTTCCTTTTACTATGATGAGTGCTTTGATGATGTCGACACCTTCTTTGAGCTGAATATCTTTATTCAGCTGTTCAGGGGTGATTACGGTTTTGTTGCTGGCATTGACTTCGGTTACATCGAGCATCCCGTCTTCCTTTTCAATTTCGGACTGCAGATGTTTTTTGAGATCGGCTTCTTTGATATTGAATGCTTTATCGTGATTTTTGACTTCTCCCGAGACGACTTCAATGTCGGGCACGACACCTACGGCTTGGATAGTTCTGCCGCTTGGGAGATAGTAGCGGGCAACGGTCAGTTTAATCGCTTCGTTCTCACTGATCGGCATGACAACTTGAACGGAACCTTTACCGAAGGTTTTTTCTCCGACGACAACTCCGCGTTTCAAATCCTGGAGCGCTCCGCTGACAATTTCCGAGGCACTGGCAGAGCCTTCATTGACAAGAACGACTAACGGCAGATCGGTAATCGTAGCACTTTTGGTAGCGCTGTAGGTAACATCATCGGCTTTGTTGCGCCCTTTTTGGGAGACGATCACCCCTTCATTGACAAAGAGATCGGTTAATTCAACGGCCTGATCCAATAATCCGCCGGGATTATTGCGAAGATCGAGAATGATTCCTTTGCTCTTATCGCTGTTTTTCTTGATCGCTTTTTTGACATCCGAAGCCACTTTCTTGTCAAAACTGGTGACACGTACATAGAGGACGTCATTTCCGATTTTGCGGGTATAAACCGATTCTACGGTAATAATGTCACGAATGATATGAAATTTGATCGGATCAGCAGACCCTTTGCGTACGACGGTAAGATCAATGGGAGTTTTCGGCGTACCGCGCATTAGAGAAACGGCATCGTCAATCGTCATGCTCAAAGTGGATTGATCGTTGATTTTTAAAATGATATCTCCCGATTTCATCCCTGCTTTATCTGCGGGGGTCCCTTCGATAGGGGAAATAACGGTGAGGGCATTGTCACGCATACCGACCGTGATTCCCAATCCGCCGAATTCGCCGTCGGTCTGGGTTTTTAGGTTGTCATACGTTTTTTTATCCATGTAGGTGGAGTGGGCATCAAGATTGGAGAGAAGCCCCTGTAACGATTTGTCAATGAGCTGATCAATGGTGAGGCCGTCTACATTGTATTGTTCGACGATCCCGAGAACTTTGGTGAATTTGGCCAATGACTGGAGACGTGAGGCTTCAATAGAGGTTTCGGCGGGTACACTGGTACTGTTTTTGGCCAATAAGGATGTAGATAGGGCAACGCTTATTGTGACGGCACTGATAAAACCGACAACCATCATTTTTGTGTTTTTCATACGTTTTTCGAACCTCACGCGGAGCCGTTAATAAGATAGGGAATTATAGTGAAAACTCCATTAAATAACAATGGATTAGATGACGTCGATGACAACATCGCCGATTGTGATTTTTTCCCCTTTGGTGATTTTGGCACGTTTGCGGGTTTCTATCTTGCCGTTACGAAATACGTGGTTGTTCTCGATGAGCATTTTGGCTTGTCCGCCGGTATCGACAAGATCCAGGAGTTTAATGAGTTTATGCAATTCAATATAGGGTTCGGTAAGGGTATAAGTCATCGGGCATCTTTAGAATATAAATATAATTGTAAGTAGAAATTGGGAGAAAACGAGATAGCATGAAAGCCCTTGCGGGCCTCATGGGTATGATTACCAGCGGTCGCGCGGAGGGCGTGGAGCACGTGGACGAGCTTCGTTAACACGAAGTGTACGTCCGCCGAAATCGTTACCTTCAAGAGCTGTGATCGCTTTGTCAGCTTCGTCTTTGTTCGCCATTTCAACGAAACCGAAACCGCGGAAACGGCCTGTCTCTTTATCGTTTACGAATTTAACTGAACTAACTTCACCATATTGTCCGAAAAGATCTTTAAGATCGTTTTCGTCTTTGCCGTAGGGAATATTCCCGACATAAATTTGTGTCACATTGTACTCCGTGAAAAAATCGAACTATAACCAGCATAATCCTTGACACATTTTAACCATTACAATCTTATGAGAATGTTAAAAATAATTGTATTTTTGTTATTAGTCTTACAGGCATGTAAAAACTTTACAATGCATGAACACGATATCTTTGCAAGGAGTGTGCGGTCGCTTCGGCCATCCCCATAGAACAGGGGAGACGGGGTCAAAAACGGATATCTATTGTTTGTTTGGCTGTGATGTTACAGCGGTAAAATAGGGGGCACGTTCCTGCAGTTTTTGGAGAATTTCAGTTTTCGGGAGGGGGCGCGAGAGGTGGTATCCTTGTAACGTATCGATCTTGTTATCGATGAGGAAATCATAATGTGAAGGTTCTTCAACCCCCTCTGCCGTCACTTTCATCCCCAAAACATGGGCCAGATTGGATATGGCTTCGACTATGTGGCGGTTGGAAGAGCCTTCGAATAGAGGCAATATGAAGGACTTGTCTATTTTAAGGGTGTCGATAGGGAGTTGGGCTAAATAGGCAAATGAGGAGTATCCCGTGCCGAAATCATCCAGCGCGATCCGTATTCCTCCCTCTTTGAGCTGTGTAAGCTGACGGGTGGCGATATCAATATTCTCCATGACCGCGCTTTCGGTTAATTCCACTTTCAGATAGGAGGGGGGGATATTGCGCAGATATAAATAATCGAGCAGCTGATGGGCAAATTCCTCTTGATGAAGCTGTTTGGATGAAACATTGATCGCAACAAAAAAAGGCTCGTCGTACAATGAGCGTACCGAATCGATAAAGTCACAAGCCTGAACCAGGACTTTTTTACCGATAAGGAGAATATCGCCGTTGGATTCCGCCACCGAAATAAAGATATCGGGCGATATAAAACCCTCTTTCGGGTGAGGAAGGCGCAAAAGGGCTTCATACCCCTCCGTTTGAAGCGTTTTGGTATCGATGAGCGGTTGAAAATAGAGTTCAAAAAGATTTTGGGAAAGTCCATCCCGTATCAAGGATTCCACATGTAAAAAATTACGTACCGCACACTGCATGGAAGAGTGATAATAGACAAATTGATTTTTACCCCTATGTTTGGCCTCGTACATCGCGGTATCGGCATGTTTCAATAAATCATCGTCGCTTTGGGCATCTTGCGGATAGAGAACGATACCGATGGAAGAGGAGAGGAAAAAGTCGGCATCATGGACGACAAACGGTTCTTTAAACGTTTGAATCAATTGAGTCGCCATTGAATCGATATCGTGGCGGTCGGTGTTGTGCAGCAATAAGACGAATTCATCCCCTCCGAAACGGGCACAAAAATCGTTTTCACCGATTGTTTTTTTCAATCGGTTGCTCACTTCGATCAGGATTTTATCCCCGACTTCATGCCCTTTGAAATCATTTATATGTTTAAAATTGTCCAAATCCAAAAACAAAAGGGCAAAAGGGGTCGCCGAAGAGTGCTCAAAACGGCTTTCAATTTGGAGCTTGAGTTTGGCACGGTTGGGCAGAAGGGTCAGCGGATCATGATAAGCTAAAAAGTTAATTTCGTCACGTTGAGCTTTCGGTGCGGTTATATCACTCGTGATACCGATGAAAAAATGGAGTTTGGGATGGTGGTAAATACGGCTGTTGAGCCATCGTGTCTCTCCGTCATTATGGAGGATCCGAAAACGGATGGTTTGCGACTGCCCCGGAAGGAGCGTTTCAAAAAACATTTGGACCAAGGCATGGTCATCCGGATAAATCCGCTGCTGCCATAGGGTCGAATCGTTCAGGAACGTTTCTCGGGAGAAGCCGAATACCTCTTCCACGGCATGATTGACATAGCGAAGCGAGAGTGTCTGATTATCGATGTACCAAATGACTTCGTCTATGCTGCTTAATATCTCTTCCAATTCCTGATTTTTCGAGGTCAGGAGGGCTGAAAGTTCATGGGCCTGAAGTTCGATCAGCTCTTTTGAAGCCAATAGCTCTTTATTTAAATGGTTGATATCTGTTAAATTTCGTATATTGACAAAAAAGCGTATCCGTTCATCCTGACGAATCATCCGCACACTTTTGATACTGTGGACAATGCTGCCGTCACGATGGATGAGGTCGGTCTCCTCATCAAGAGATTTTCCCTCAACCATTACCTTGGAGATACACGCTTGAAAAACATCGATATCGGCCAAAAGACTCAGCATATTGAGCCCTAGAAGCATGGCGGTATCGTATCCGAGCATTTCAGCAAAAGAGTCATTGGCGAATAAAATCACCCCCCGCTCATCCGCGATAATAATCCCGTCAGGAAGATAATTGAGTACGTCATAATGGGGGGCTTCGTGTTCCATAAGATCCTGAAAAGGTGATTATTTTGTGATATTGTAATTTGTTATAGTTTAAAACTACCTTCCTGAATTTGTCATTGGATAGGACTCAGGTATCCGTAAATATGATGTAAACCGTTCGGGTAGACAAATGGTAAGCTCATTGTGAGGGGGGGAAGAGGGTTGAATGAAAAGGTGATATTCTGTAATACGGGCATAAACTGAAATTGGATATAATCGCGCAATTTTAGTCTAAAGAGTTTTACAATGGTACAAGTTACAAAATTAACAATGCGTTTTGGAAGCCGGGTTTTATTTGAAGGGATTAATCTCAAGTTGGACCGCAATAAACGTTACGGTCTTATCGGTGCAAACGGTGCAGGGAAAACGACGTTTCTGAAAATTCTCAGCGGAGAGATAAAAGAGTACGAAGGGGATATCTCCATCGAACCGGGACTTAAAGTCGGTGTTTTGGGACAAAATCAATTCGCATTCGAAGATTTCACCATAGCCGATGCCGTTTTGTGGGGAAATAAACGCCTATACGATGCGATTAAAGAAAAAGAGCTTCTTTATGCAACCGGAGATTTTGAAGACGAAGCGGTCAATAACCGTTTAGCCGATTTGGAAATGATTTGTGTGGAAGAAGACCCTACATATGAATACGATGTTCAAATCGCCAAAATTTTGGAAAATGTCGGTATTGCGGCGGAACACCATAATGACTTGATGTCGACTCTCCCGTCATCGGAAAAATTCAAAGTTCTTCTGGCGCAAGTCCTTTATCCGAAACCGGATGTATTGTTCCTTGATGAGCCGACCAATAACCTTGATATCGATACGATCGGCTGGTTGGAGCATGAGCTTCAGCGTCATGAAGGGACGATGGTCGTGATTTCGCATGACCGTCACTTCATCAATGCTGTCGTCACGAATATTCTCGATGTCGATTTCCAAAAGATCCGCGAATTCACCGGAAACTACGACGATTGGTATCTGGCATCCACCGTTATGGCCAATCAAGCGCAGCTTGAACGGGATAAAAAACTCAAAGAGAAAGAGCAGCTCGAAGCCTTCGTCCGCCGATTCTCGGCGAATGCGTCGAAAGCAAAACAAGCAACCTCACGTCAAAAGCAGCTTGACAAACTTACGATCGAGGATATCAAACCCTCTTCACGACGTGATCCGAGTATCGTTTTCAAAGCAAAACGTCAGATGGGAGACGAAGCCCTCGATGTTATCGATGTATCTCACAGTTATGACGATTTGAACGTCTTGCACAATATTAATCTCAAAATTGTTCCGGGCGAAAAAATTGCCGTTATCGGTGCGAACGGTGTCGGTAAATCAACTTTGCTGAAAATTATCATGGAAGAGATCAAACCGACCAGCGGAAGTGTCAAATGGGGCGCAACGATCGAGCCTACCTATTTCCCGCAAGATACAACCGACCGTATCAAGGGGACGGAGACCTTGTATGATTGGCTCCGCGCGTTTGATCCGAAACGTGAAATTTCGGAGATTCGCAACTGCCTTGGGCGCATGCTCTTTAACGGTGAACAGCAGGAAAAAAGTATCGAGAAAATTAGCGGAGGGGAAAAACATCGTATGATGCTCTCCAAAATGATGCTTGAAGGGGGGAATTTCCTCGTTCTCGATGAACCTACCAACCATCTTGACCTGGAAGCGATTATCGCTTTGGGCGAAGCGCTGTACGAATTTGACGGAAACGTTATCTGCGTGAGCCATGACCGTGAGTTGCTCGATGCGTTTGCAGGGCGTATCATTGAATTGCATGCGGATGGAACGTATGTCGATTTCAAAGGGACGTACGAAGAGTTTGCGGAAGCCAAGGCGAACGGAAGTTTATAATTTTTCATACTCGATGAGGTTAAAAACAGGGGGAATGGTTCATGGACAGCTATAAGAACTTTGTCGGACTCGGAGTTGCGGGCAATTTTGCCCTCCATCTTGAACAAGCGGGTGAAAGTGCCGATTTTAAAGATGTTGTGACCGAAGACCCGAACGGCCCTAAAGGGATCTTCCCTTTTTACGTTCCCGGACGTAACGGACAACTCGGAATTTATCCGATAAGTGATAATACCATTATCCTCCCTCACGAAGTGTGCAATGTGCAGCCTGAACCGGAGGTGGCACTGATATGCGATCTTGAGTACGATTCTGAGGGGAAGGTAGTCGCCATTACGCCAAAATTTTTCGGCGCCTACAACGATTGTTCTCTCCGTAAAGAGGGGGCGGCGAAAATCAGTCATAAAAAGAATTGGGGTGAAGCCTCTAAAGGGGTGTCCTCAACGCTGATTCCGATCGATACCTTTGAAAAGGGGGGGATCATGGAACGTTACCGCATCGCCTCTTTTTTACGCCGTGAAGGGTCGTTATTTCGTTACGGCGAAGATGTGGAATTGATCGGTTACAGCTATTTCTACGGCAAGCTGATCGAGTGGATGACCAATCAAATCAATACCCAAACCGATTTCGGTCCGTTGGAAGCGGTAGGCGACTATCTCCGGGATGCGGGATTACCGAAACAAGCGATTATCAGTATCGGCGCAACGCGCTATACCCATTTCGGAGAGACCAATTTCCTCCAGGAGGGGGATGAAGTGATCGTCGTGGTCTACGATAACGACCGGTACTGCATGAATCCGATCCTCTCTATGGCCAACCGTAATGCGTTCGAATCCGAAGGGATCAGTGCATTGGTCCAAAAGGTTCAACGTGCTTGAGAAAGGGCTATACCGCCATTATAAAGGTAAATATTATGAAGTGATCGGAGTGGCAAAACACTCCGAAACGGGAGAGATGGTTGTCGTTTACCGTCCTCTATACGGTGAACAGGGACTTTGGGTACGGCCGTTTGAAATGTTTGACGAGACCCTTCCTAACGGTATTAAGCGTTTTACGTATTGCGGTGAGACCAAATGAGCCGAGGGACAAAACTCTCTCTGGAACTGGGAGCGTCATGGGCTGAGGGTTGGAGTCTGGAAGAGGAAAACAATTCTCAAACGGTTGCCGTTTTGGAACCTTCCGCTCACCGCCTTGTTTTTCAAAAAGAGAAACGTAAAGGGAAAGTAGTCACCCTTGTAGGCCCGTTCAGCCTCGGTGAAGAGGATGCCCAAAAAGCTCTGTCGACCCTTAAAAAGTCACTTGCCTGTGGGGGTGCCTATAAAGAGGGGTGGATGGAGTTTCAGGGAGAAATTGCCCCAAAAGTACGTGAAAATCTCGAAAAATTGGGATTTAAATTCAAAAATCCGAAATAATTTCCACTTTATTCCTACACTTTGCCCGTTGCTTGATACGGCAATGGATTTCCCTTTATAACGTGTTGCTGAATACAACTTGATTGCGTCCGCGCTCTTTAGCCGCATAGAGATTGGTGTCGGCGGTATGGATCAGAGCATCTTCACCCATATGGGCAGTCGGTATGATACATATCCCGCCGATTGAGACACTGAGGGTCGGAAGGATTTTAGACCCTTTGTGCTCAATTTTCAGACTCTCGATATTGGCGAGGATCCTCTCACCCATGCTGCGCGCGTTTTTACAATCGATGTCGGAAAGGATAATCCCGAACTCTTCTCCCCCCAAACGAAACGGGTAATCGCCCGGACGCTGCAAGGTAGATTTGAGCACTTTGGCGACACTTTGGAGAGCGATATCCCCCTGCAAATGGCCGTAGTTATCGTTATACTGTTTAAAAAAATCGATATCGAGCATCATAAATACAAAAGGTTTATTGGACCGCATAGCCCGTTTAAATTCCCGTTCGTAGACGATATTGAAATAACGCCGGTTATAAAGGGCCGTCAGTGAATCGGTATAGGATGCCTGCTCCAGTTTGTGGTTGAGATGCTGAAGGGCTTCGGTTGACTCGATCAACTGCTGTTGCTGAAGTTCGATACGGGCAAAGATTTTCCATGCAATGCTCATAACCAAAATCAAAATGACCCCTAAAAAGAGGATCAGCTGCATAAGGGCATTTTCGTAATGCGCCAAAAGGATGGAGTGCTCATATTTGGCGGAAGCATTTTCATATGCGATCAGTTGCTGAATCGTGTTATGAATGGATTGAATATTATCATCCAGCGTATTGAGGGAGAGGGGAAGCGAACGGTTCTGATCGAGAATAAGCGTTCGCGTCTGCGAAAAATAGCGTTCGATACTTTGTATTTGGGTCTCGGCATAATTGACGTACGCCATCTCTTCGGGGCGTTTGTCATGGGTGAGGTAACTGGCCCAGAGCTGATTGACCCGCTCAAGGCCGAGTGAGATTTTGGTTGCGGTTTGTTCGTCACTGAGAAGCTGATTACTCCAGCGGTAAAGGGGTGATGCAAGATCGTTGTGATAGGTATCGGTGATGGCGTTGAGTTCGCTGAGGGGAAGGAGGGAACCAAAATAGAGCGTATCCATATGACGCTTGATATTTTGGATATTAAGGTATCCGATCAATCCGATGATAACAAGACCAAAACCGAGCATTAACAATAAATAGAGAAGTTTGGACTTGAGTTTGAGTGATTCCACGGTTTGAATATATCTTTTTAATTTGGATGGATAACCTAAGCAACTCCTATACCAAAAGGCATTACAATAAGGGACTTTAAACGGGAGGCAGAGAATGGCAAAACGACTTATAAAAGACGAACGGATCAAAACGATTGTTCATAATATTGCCGAAGATTTCCGTTTTTCGCACGAAACAGGGGAATATGCGTTGTTGTTTTACAAAGCGGATACCGAAGAGGCGGTGCGAGGTGCGGATATTGACGCTATGATTGAATATCTCACGACAGGATTGAGCGAGTTACAAAATAATATTCAGTGGCGACGGGAGTTTTTAAGCGACAATCCCGGAATTGATGAAATCCGGATGCTGGAAAACCTAGGGGTTATTGAAAAAGAGTATATAGAACTTCTCGAATTTTTACGCTGATTGCACCGATCCCATCCCCGATTGTTCCGGGGAGCAAAGGATTCTCTTAACTGCCGAAAAGTTCGGGTATCGATCCAAGATGAAGCGGAACGGTTATTTAGCTTTGTACGGCTCCAGCGGCATCTTTTTGGCAATGGCGTATTGTATTCCACCCTGTAGATCGATGACATTGTATTGAAGCTGTTTGCCTAAAAAGCTTCCAACCACCTGGGTACGGTTTCCGCTATTGCAGATAAGGGCAAACTTTTCCCCTTTTTTAACCACCTTGTTTAACTGTCCCAAGAATGCTTCCGTATTGTAATTTCCTTGTTCATCGAAGAAGGTAATGGGAATGGCACCTTTAACGAGCCCCGTCGTTTTCCATTCTCCCGGAGTACGGATATCGATAATTTTGATTTTGGAATCGATTAAGTGCTGATCGATCGGTTGTCGTGTGTATTCGGCCATCAACGCGGTGGCGAAAAAGAAAAAAGCTAACAGTACGATACGCATTTCTAAATCCTCTACTGGGTATAATGGCGTAATTGTATCGATGAATGATTAATATGAGGATTTATGGGCGCATCTAAAGAGGAAAATTCAAAACGGCTTCGATATGTTCGACTTTTAGGGCGCTTTATCAGCGGGATACTTTCGTATTTGGCCAAGAGTGACAATCCGACGAAAGAGCAGTACGATTACAAAGTCGATACGAACTTTCGCTTTTTGGAAAAAAATGAAGCGGTAAAACTCTACAAAGACGAATATACGGAGCTGGAAGCTCTAGGGCAGAAGATTCTCGATTTCCGCTCAAGCGACACCGATATCGAAACGATCAAAGAGGAACTTTTTTACGCACAAAATCAGTTGGAAAAAAAAGTGAATGCCCGCCGCTATAAAAAATCAAAACACGATAATCATGCGCGTGACGGGTGGGATTGAGTCCGTTAGATATGTTCGAATAAAATTTTGACCCCAAGAGCGATCAGAATAACCCCTCCTAAGATTTCGGCTTTCGATTCGAGGAAAGAGCCGAGTGTTTTCCCGACATATACGGCAATCCAGCATAGAATAAAAGTGACCAGCGCAATGATGGAAGATGCGGTCAAAATATCATTTTGCAAAAAGGCGAAAGTCACCCCGACGGCCATCGCATCGATACTGGTCGCAACGGCCAGTGAGATGAGGGTTTTATTTGAGAGATCGCCCACCTCGTCGTCAAATTCATTTTTGTACGCTTCATAAAGCATTTTCCCCCCCAATCCGGAGAGTAGCAAAAATGCTATCCAATGGGCATACATGGCAACATAGCCGGCAAAACTGATCCCCAACATATATCCGATTAGGGGCATGGCCCCTTGGAAAAAACCAAAGATGGCAGCAATAACGATAATCTTGGAAAAAAGGAGTTCTTTGTATTTTGAGCCTATAGCGATTGAAACGGCGACGGAATCCATAGCCAGAGCAATTGCGAGAGTAAGAAGCATTTCCATAACGGTTCCTGTAAAAGAATGGGCGCAATTATAGCGTGTACCGATTGCATTACACCGTTAGGGGAGCCTTTGTAGACGATTTTTGACGTCACTGAGGCGGATAAATCGAAAACCTTCCTCTTTGAGCTTATTAACCCCCTCCATAACCCCTTCTCCGGTTCCGCTCTCGGGGTGGTTCATGTGCATAATGATGATATCACCGCTTTTAGCGTTAGCAATACGGTGGGCAACTTCCTGGGAACCGAGGGTTGCTCCGGCATCTCCCAGAATACTGAAACCGGCGATTTCGACACCGTTTTCATGTGCGACGGCGACAGCCTGCTCATCGTAATAGGCGGTCCCGGAGCGAAAAAAACGGGGACGCTTTCCGGTAAGTTTTTCGATCAAACTGCCGTTGTCGTTTATTTCATGGAGAACTTCTTCGACCGAAGCGGTTCCGGCAATGTTGTAGATACTTTTGCCCTCAACCGAGAGAGGACGGTGGGCGGTGCCGTGATTACCGATTTCAAAAAGGGGATTGGAAGCAAGACGGGCAAAAATATCAGGATTGCTGTGTATCCACCGGGAATTGATGAATAAGGTCGCAGGAATATGATTTTCAATAAGAAAACTGATCAATCGGTCGTCAAATTGGGAACTTTTGGCGCTCCCTCCGCACGCATCGAAAGTGAGGGCGACCTCTTTGTTATCGGAGGTGAACGTGGTTACGACGCCCGTAACGTTTTCACCCCATTGTTTCGGTTCGCCGCTCCATAACGAGAGGCTCAGCAATAGCAATATAGTGTATTTTGTCATTGATTCTCACAAAGAGTGGTATGGGTGTGATTGTAGCATGTTCTATCGGTAAAAATATAGCTGATCAGGGGGTGCAATCACGATCTTTTCCGAAAATGCACCGACCGTTGGTGATAAGTTTTCGGATCAAAAAGAGGAGAAAAATCGAAGCGATAGCTCCGCTGATCACCCCCTGTAATATTAATCCATTATAAAAAAAATTTAATGATGCAATAAAAAAAGCAAATGTTAAAATAAAACACACGGGTTTTCCTTAAAATTTTCCGGAATCGTAGAATCGAGACGGGTAGACAGGTTGACCTTTCGAAATCTATTTGATACTATCTGCATAATTTAATTATTTAGATAAATACCACGAATACATCGGTTGCACAAAAATATGACACACAAAACAACTTATACCAAGATAGCGGCAAAAATTATTTTCATTATCATGTTTTTTACGTTAATCGTTGCTTACGGATACGGCGAATACATGAAAAAGGAGGCGATCTCCAATCTTGCCCACGTTGATGCGAAAAAAACCAGCATGCTGGTTTTTGAATCCCTTTATTCAGCCATGCAGCGGGGGTGGAATAAAGACGATTTGAATGAGATTGTTGACCGGTTAAACCGTGTTGATGAAAATATGAAAGTCAATATCTATCGGGGAGTTTTGGTTGCCGAACTGTTCGGAGAGATCGAGAAAGACAAAATTGCCCGAAATTCCAATCCGGATGTGATCCGCGCTTTTAAACATGAAGACGTTCTCAATGTGTCCGAGCGGGATTCCATCGAATATTTTTATCCGGTTGTTGCGAAAAATGATTGTCTGAAATGTCATGTGAACGCAAAAGCCGGAGATGTCCTCGGGGTTATTGATATTTCGTACCCGGTTGAGAAACTGATGGTCTCCCTCTCGGACATGATTAACTTTTTTATCATCTTTATCATTGTTTTCTCGGTTGTCGTTTATGTAGCCATCTTTTTTGAATTAAACCAATATCTCATCAAACCGATCAAAAATTTTACCAACGTCATCAAAAATATCACGGCATCCAACGATGTGAAGAAACGGGTAGAGGTGAACGACAACATTGAAGAGATTGATTCCATCAAAGATGTCTTCAATACGATGCTCGATTCGATCGAGCATCAGTTCTATTATGACGCTTTAACCGGGCTGGAAAACCGAAGAAGACTGACCGAAAAACTTGAAGAGAGACGCAACCTCTTTTTGATGATTATCAATATTGACGCCTTTCAAGAGATCAATGATTTGTACGGCGATCACGCGGGAGACTCGATATTAAAAGAGTTCGCCGAGTTTCTAAACGAATCGATCCCCGATAAAGAGGGCCTCTATCGGCTCCATTCGGACGAATTCGCCCTTCTGTGCAGCAAAGAGATGAAATTAAAAGAGTTTAAAACGTTTGCCTTGTCGCTAAACGAAAAAATTGCCCAAAAAAGTTTCAACATCGATGAAAAAGGGGAGGTCAGTCTAAGTTCGACGATGGGGATCTCCTATGGGACGGAGTTGCTTCTTGTGAATGCCGATATTGCCCTCAAACTTGCCAAAAAGACCAAAAAGAACTTTTTGGTCTATGATGAAACCATGGCGGTTGCAAAAGAGTATGAGAAAAATTTTGAGTGGACGAAGCGGCTGAAAAAAGCGATTGAAGAGGATAAAATCGTCCCGGTATTTCAACCGATCGTCGATACGCAGACGGAAGAGATTGTCAAGTATGAAGCCCTGATCCGAATGGTGGATGATAACGGATTGTTTATCGCACCTGTCCATTTTCTGCAACTGGCCAAAAAGAATAAGCTCTATCATCAATTGACGAAAATCATGATCGAAAAAACGTTTGAACGGTTTAGGGATCTTCCGTATCTCGTCTCTATTAACCTCTCCGTCGAAGATATTTTGAACCGAGAGATATACAACTTCATATTTAAAAAGCTGGAAGAGACACAGATCGGGAAAAAAATTATTTTTGAAATAATTGAATCGGAAGGGATCGAAAACTTTAATCAGGTGATCGAGTTTATCGAAAGTGTTAAACAATACGGCGTGAAAATTTCCATCGACGATTTTGGAACGGGGTATTCGAATTTTGAGTATCTGATGAAACTCAAAGTGGATTATATTAAAATCGACGGTTCCATGATCAAAAATTTGGATAATGACAAAAATTCGCAGACGATTACCAAATCAATTGTAGATTTTGCCAAAAATATGAACATTAAAACCGTTGCCGAATTCGTCCACTCGAAGAACGTTTATGAAAAAGTAAGAGAATTTGATGTCGATTATTCGCAAGGATACTATTTCGGGGAGCCGACGGATCTTATCCGATAGGCTCTTCATAGGGATATTGCTTCCGTTTAAAGTTAAAGTATTACAATAGGTTGAGCATAAGCTGCATCAACGATCAAAGGCCTTTGCGTGGTACGTATAGTCGGTATTTTAGTACTTGTTGCCTCTTTTTCCATAGCCCAAACTCTAACTTTCGGAGTATTGGAATATAAAGGGAAAGAGAAGGTTAGAAAACAATACCAGCCGTTAGCCGATTATATTGCTGCACAGCTGCATACCAAAGTCACGTTGGAAATCCTCTCTTCGGAAGAACTCGAGAGACAAGTACGTCTGAAAAAAATCGATATCGTTGCAACCAATCCTACCCATTTTATTTCATTGCGAAAACACGGTGAACTCACCGGTGCCATTGCCACAGAGGTAAAATCGTACAACGGGATAATGACCTCGTATTTGGGCGGTGTTATTTTTACCCGATCCGATCGGAGCGATATCCGTACCCTGTCGGATATACGATTTCGAACGATTGCATTTCCGGGAAAGAAGTTTTTAGGCGGTTATCAAGTTCAAAATTATGAGCTTTCGAAAGTCGGAGTTCACCTTCCTGAAGACGCAGTGCTTTTACCGGTTAAAACGCATGGAGCGGTGGTTGAGCGTGTTTTAGCCAAAAAAGCCGATATCGGATTTGTCAGAACCGGGACAATCGAAGAACTGATCTTGGAACATAAACTCAAACGATCGGATATCTCCATCCTCAATGAGCAAAAGTTCAGTAATTTTCCCTGGATGGTTTCGACCAATATTTATCCGGAATGGGCAGTGGCGACACGAATCGATTTAAATGATTCGTTGATTAAAGAAATTGCGGCCGCCATCTATACGTATGTCCCCAAAAACAAGGAAGAGGGACGTATTGAAGGATTTACGATCCCGGCCGATTACACGGTAGTTGATGAACTTGCACGCGAATTACACATACCCCCTTATGAAAACGCCCCGGATGTCACTTTGCACGATATCTGGGAACAGTACAACAATACAATTTATATTTCGTTCTCACTTTCGGCCGTTTTTTTCGTATTAATCGCCTGGTTGTACCGCAGGAATTCCTATGAGAAAGTGTATGCCAGATCCATCCTCGATGCTTCACCCAATCCTACCGTTGTCACAAATGGCGAATTTCTTATCAGTGCCAATAAAGCGATGCTCACCTTTTTGGGATACGCCACGCTCGAGGCGTTTAAACAAGAACACCGCTGTGTCTGTGATTTTTTCGAAGAAGGGGATATGGATGAGTATCTTCAACCTAAAATGGACGATAAAACCTGGATCAATTATATTCTCGCACATCCCGAATATGAGCACAAAGCCAAAATGACGATAGAAGGGAAAACCACGATTTTTAAAATTGATGTCTCAGAGGTAGGGGAGACCAATCAGTTTAGAGCGATTGCTGTTTTTACCGATATCTCACTGTTGCTGAATCAATTACGAACCGATCCGCTCACACATCTTTACAACCGTCTGCATTTTGATCTTCTTTTTGAACATGCGATGCATATCGCCAATAGAGATCATTCATCCTTGAGTGTGATCTTTTTCGATATTGACCATTTTAAACAGGTCAATGACATTTTCGGACATTTAGCCGGAGATGAGGTATTACGGCAGATTGCCAAACTGGTAAAAGGGATGTTACGCCAAAGCGATATCGTCGCACGGTGGGGAGGGGAAGAGTTTATTATCCTCCTTCCCAATACCGGTGTAACATCCGCGACACAGGTCGCTGAAAATTTACGTATGCGCATTGAACAGGAATATTTTCACGGTGTCGGAAAGATTACCTGCTCTTTCGGGGTAACGACTCTGCACGAAAAGGAATCGGCGGATAGCATATTGAGCCGTGTCGATGAACTGCTTTATAATGCAAAAGGGAAGGGAAGAAATCAAACGGTAGTCGGTTAGTTCGGTGAACAATGGAATCAGACAAAATAGCAAAAGCAATAATTGTAAACGGTTTATAATTTTATTTTTAGGGAGTTTGTGGGTAAAAGTGGTGACCCCAAGGGGATTCGAACCCCTATGGCCAGAATGAAAATCTGGAATCCTAACCATTAGATGATGGGGCCACATAAATGCGGCTAAAAAGTGGTGTCTCGTGATGGATTCGAACCATCGGCCCCCTCATTAAAAGTGAGATGCTCTACCGGCTGAGCTAACGAGACACATAAAGAACTAAACAAACCGTTCCAGCACGTTTTGTGAGGGGAATTATAGGCAAAACTCCCTTTTTTGTCAATAGGTATTGCACTAAAAATGACAAAAATGGAAAATAAGTGATAACTTGTAGCCAATTTCACCGTAAGAGTGACCCTTTTAATCGATTTTTTAACGCACATAGAGTAAATTAAAGTTAACAAACGCATGTAGTGTGTGAAACGCGCATAAAGATAAGGCAGAGATGGCTAAAGTAGTCCGAAAAATGATTGATAATACGTACATGTCGATCAAACCAGATATCTTGGTAGTAGGGAATGCCGTCCCTTTTGACATTTATATCAAACGGTTTAACGATTTTGTCATTATTGTCGAAGCCGGAACGCGGATAGACGAAGAGCTGTATGCGAAAATCCAGCAGAATGCACTGATCTATATCGCCAATAGCGAATCCCATCAACTGAAAGAGTATCTCGACCTGCATACCGACGGGGTGCGCTTGATTGAATTGGATACCCCTGATGAGCCAGATATTGTGGCGGATGCATTGAAGCTCAAAGGAGCGGTCGCCGATATTATTGATCTGGAGAAAAAAGTTGCTCTTGTCTATTCGACGACCGCAAAGTTAATGGAACGTATTTTTTTGGAATCGAAAGAGAAGCTTCCGCGCGAAGCTCTGTATGTATGTGTTCATGAAATTGCCCAATTGGCCCGTACCAAAACGAATATTCTCCCTTTTATCATCAAATTGATGCCGGATGTGTATACAACCCATCACCATAGCGTGAATGTTGCTTTTTACACGGCTATTTTGGGAAATATGACCTATATCGTACAAGAGGAGCTGACCGATCTCACGTATGCCGGGCTGATGCACGATATCGGTAAACTGAGGATTGATCAAAAACTTTTGGATAAGCCCTCGTCATTGGAGAAAAACGAATTTGAACTCATTAAGCAGCACTCCCAAAACAGCTACGTCATTTTGACAGAAAACGGTATCGTCAAACAAAATATTTTAAAAGGGGTGCTGTTCCACCATGAGCGTATGGACGGTTCCGGATATCCGCAGCAGATACACGGCAAGATGATTCCGAAAATGGCCCGTATCATCGGTGTTTGCGATGTATTCGATGCGCTGACGATGAAACGGACGTTTCGGGAAAGCTACAGCAGTTTTGAAGCATTGTTGAAAATGAAGCGGGAAATGACCATGCAGTTGGATGAATCGCTCATCAATCTGTTTATTCAGCTCTATCATTGATGAAACGGGGGCGTTGTCAGATGCGAGGGGGCGAATCGGGAAATAAAATTTTCGGTGGCGGCGAAGATTTTTGTGTGAGAGGTTATAATAGTCCTTATGTATAACTGGTCATTTGATTTGCCATGGATAGTGTTGAGTGTCCCCCCCCTTTGGTATTGCTTGTATCGGTGTAAAATTGTAGTGACACCCCGTTATTTTCCCCATTTGCATTTTTTTGCGAACGTCGGAAAGTGGGGAAATCTGGACTGGCTCCTGAAAGCGCTGGTCGTGCTTTTAATGGCGGCTGCGTTGGCCACACCGGTTGTGGTTGATTATTCCGACCCGCGTAACCGTAACGGAGTCGATATGGTTCTTGCCATCGACGGGAGCGGTTCGATGAACGCATCGGGATTCGGGGACGAAGAAAACGGCCGTATGAGCCGGTTTGAAATCGTACAAAAGATCGCCTCGGATTTTGTAATGAAGCGGATCGAAGATAATGTCGGTGTGGTACTGTTTGGAGATTTTGCGTTTATCGCTTCGCCCGTAACGTATGAAAAAGAGATTATTGCCGAAATGATCGGATATCTTTCGCACGGGATGGCGGGACAAAATACCGCAATCGGAGAAGGGATCGCCATGAGCGTACGCGCGCTTCGCGATTCGAAAGCCAAGAGCAAGGTTGTTATCCTCCTCACCGACGGAGAACACAACAGCGGTTCTATCTCCCCCAAAGAGGCGATAGCCATGGTACAGAAAGGGGATATTAAACTCTATACGATCGGAATCGGGAAGCCGGGGGAGTTTGATAATGCCCTTTTGGAACATTTGGCCACGCAAGGAGGGGGGAAATTTTTTGCCGCAACGAATCAAAAAGAGCTGCAATCGGTCTACGATGAGATCGATACCCTCGAACGCTCTTCGATCAAAAGCGAGCAACATACTTTTTTTGAACACTATTATCAATGGCTTCTCTCCCCCGTCGTGTTTATTCTATGGGTGCTGATATGGCGCAGAAGGGTAGCGTTATGAGTTTTCTTACTCCGTTTTGGCTGCTTGGGTTGATTCCGCTCCCCGCCTATTTTTGGAAAAGACGATCGCAGATGTGGCACACTCAAATAGGGCTTTGGATCGTTTATACCCTGGTGATCCTTGCACTGGCACGCCCTGTCGTATCGCAAAAACCGATTACGGTAGAGGAAGCGGGATCGGACGTGATTTTTGCGGTTGACCTCTCTTACTCAATGCGAGCGGGCGATATCTCGCCGAGCCGTTTGGATGCGGCCAAAAAGCTTCTCACCGCATCCGTCCGCAGTAATCAGCGTGACCGTTTCGGCGTGATCGGATTTACGACCAGCGCTATCGTCCTCTCGCCGTTGACCAAGGATACCGAACTGCTGGAGCACCTTTTCGGGGGATTGGATGAATCGCAGATCATTACGAAAGGGACCGATATCATGAGTGCGTTGGAGCTCTCACGCAAAATGTCCCATGCCGAAAAACCGACGGTTATCTTACTGACGGATGGAGGGGATGAACGCTCGTACCAAAAAGAGGCCGATTTCATCCGGGAACATAATTTGGCGGTGAGTGTTGTGATGTTGGCTTCAGGGGAGGGGAGTACCCTCCCATCGGATGGGGGGATACTCAAAGATGATCAGGGACATATTGTTATCAGCAGCCGCAATGATGCGATTGAGGAGATTGTTAACGGTGGAAGGGTGATCGAGGGGGCCGATATCGGTGCGTTGCGTTCACTGATTAACGACTCGGTTCATGAAGATTTTTCCGGTAGCACCTCCGTGATGCGGTATCAGGAATGGTTCTACCTTCCCCTCTCCATAGCGTTAATTGTTTTTATAGTGACGTTTACGACAATCGGGAAAAAAATATCGCGGAAGATACTCCTTCTGGGTGGATTAATCGGATTATCGGCAAACGGAGGCGTTTTGGATTTCGGATACCTTTATTTGGCGAAAAGCAATTACGAAAAGGGGCATTTCGAACGTGCCGCAGAGCTTTACCGGGAGGTTGATGACCCGAGGGCACGGTATAATCGGGCCTCTTCGCTGTACAAAGCGGGGAAAATCAAGGAGGCACTCGATCTCTACCGCTCACTTCGAAGCGATGATCCCCATTTCAAGGCTGATATTTTTTATAATATCGGCAACTGTTATATCCGTTTGCAGGAATTCGAATCTGCCAGGGAGGCGTTGCTCAAATCGCTGACGCTCCGTTACAGCCGCCGGGCCGATCAAAATCTTCGTGCTATCGTCGGGGTAGAGGAACAGCAAACCCTGAATGTCCGAAAAGAAAAAAAGGATCAATTTACGCATGACGAGAATAAACCTACGGGGGAATCGAAACCTTCCAAAGCGGGAGGAGGGTCGAATATGAAAAGCGATATGGCCTCCGGAGGGGGGGGAGATGATGGGAAAAAAGCAGAAAGCGATCCTCGTCTTTCGATGGCACAAGGAAAGGCCGCCCTCAGTTCCCGTCAATACGAATTGATTAATCAAAGGAGTATCCATGAGACGAAGCCTTGGTAGGATAGTACTGGGGATAGTGATATGCGGCGCGGTAGTATGGGGCGAGGCATTTCGATGGAGCGTTGTGGAATCTCCACGGGAACTTTATGTCAATCAAAGTGCCGTGATACGCTATGAATGTGCATTTGAAAACAGTGCGGGGGATTATACGATCGTCTTTAAACCAAGCAGTACCGAGATTTACGATGCGGAAGTTTTGACACAAACCGATCGGGTGATCAACGGGAAGCGTATTCAGACGTTTGATATCCTGATCACCCCAAAACGGGAGGGGAGCGTAACGATCACCCTGGATGCGTTGATTCGTCACACCACGTTTGCTTCGATCGAAAACGCGACCATCGGGCGCGATAACGTCAAAAAATACGATTTTAACGATGAAAAAGCGATTTTACCTACCGTGACCATCAATGCAAAAGCGAACAGTGCGGCATTGACCGGTAAGATTGCTTTTTTGCTCAGTGCCGACCGTCGCAGTGTCCGCGCCCATGAACCGGTTCATGTGAGCCTGATGATCCAAGGATCGGGGAATCTCGATCACTATACGCCGATCGATTTAAATATCAGCGGCGTCAAGGTATTTGCTGAACCTCCGCAAAAAAATATAACCCCCTCCGTAGACGGATATGAGGGGGAGATACGTCAAGAGTTTGCTTTGGTCGCCGAAAAAAGTTATACGATCCCTCCGCTATCTTTGACGATCTTCGATACGGGCGCAGGGAAGATGAAAACACTGACGGCACCGATGATCCGAATCGAAGTGGAAGAGGGGTATGAGCCTCTGAATCTACTCGATCCTCCCGACTTGAGTGATTATGCGACACTGAAACGGTACGGGATGTATACGGCATTGGTACTTTTGGGGATCGTTTTAGGCGAAGGTGCACGGTGGGTGTGGAAATATCGTCCGCGCCGCCAGAGCAGAGGGTTTTGGGAACAGGCGTCCAGTGTGAAAGAGCTGACGATCCTTTTAGCGTTAAGCGGAGAGAAACGTTATGACCCAATCATCGCCGAGCTTGAAGCGGGGACGATGAGCTTAAGCGAAGCCAAAAAGAAACTAAGTCACACTACGCGAAAGGTAACAGCATGATTGATATAATAAATAAAATACGCTCTGAAGTCTCCAAAGTGGTCATCGGCCAGGAAAAAATGGTCGACGGATTGTTGATCGGATTGTTGTGCGAAGGGCATATCCTGATTGAGGGGATCCCGGGGCTGGCCAAAACAACAACGGTTAAAGCACTCTCCGAAACCTTGGGTCTCGGGTTTAAACGGGTTCAATTTACCCCCGATTTGCTTCCGGGGGATATTTTGGGGGCTGAGGTCTATGATCCGCAAAACAATACGTTCAAGATCAAAAAAGGGCCTATTTTTACCAATCTTCTCCTTGCCGATGAGATCAACCGCGCTCCGGCGAAGGTACAGTCGGCACTTCTGGAAGTGATGCAGGAGAGACAGGTGACGCTCGGGGATGAGAGCTTCAAACTGGCGCTGCCGTTTCTCGTTATGGCGACGCAGAACCCGATTGAAAACGAGGGGGTTTATCCTCTTCCCGAAGCGCAACTCGATCGTTTCATGCTTAAAATAACGGTTGGGTATAACACCGCCGAAGAGGAACTCTCCATCGCCCGTCGTGTCGCCTCCGCCAGCGCCGAGACGATTGAAGCGGTAATCGATACCGATACGCTGTTACGGTTGAAAGAGGCTGTAAAACAGGTGCATATCGATGAAGAGGTCGAACGGTATATGATCAGCCTCGTTCAGGCGACGCGCGAACCTGAACATTTCGGACTCCAGTCGATTAAGCGGTATCTTCAATTCGGAGCCAGCCCCCGTGTGAGTATCGATATGTTTAAAGCGGTACGGGCGGTAGCGTTTTTACGAGGGAAAGATTTTGTCACCCCAAGCGATATCGCATCAATCGTGAAAGAGCTGATGCGTCACCGCATCGTATTGAGTTATGAAGCGGAAGCCGAAGGTATTTTTGTGGATGACTTGATTGAACAGATTATCAAAGCCGTACCGATCCCGTAATGAAAAACAGCCGTCATATTCTCCTGAAAGCGCGACGCCAGATTATCGGTGACCGTATCGGTAACAACCCTTCGATGTTCCGGGGAGAGGGATACGATTTTATCGAACTGCGCGAATACGTCAGCGGAGACGATACCCGTCATATTGACTGGAATATCACTGCCAAAATGCAGCGCCCTTATGTCAAAGTATTTCGCGAAGAGCGCGAACTGAGTGTTGTGACGGTTGCCATGCTCTCGGGAAGTCTCCATTTTGGAAGTGAACAGTTCAAAATTGAGAGTTTGGCCGAAGCGGTGGCCTTAATCGGCTATTCTGCGCTGGCGAACGGTGACCTTTTTACCCATATCAATTTTTCCGAAAATTTGCGTGACGAGGTACGGGCCAGCAAAAAACGTTTTGCCGTCGCACAGAGCGTTGAATCGATTTTGGCTTCGGAATTGATTGGACGGCGGGCAGAACTCACTATAATGGCACAGACCCTGTATAAACGGCTAAAAAGACGTTCGTTGATTATCATTCTCGGGGATTTTTTCGAGATACCCGATCTGCGGCTTCTGGCGAGAAAACATGAAGTCGTTGCGGTAGTGGTTCGTGACCGGTTTGAGGAGAAACCTTCCCCGATGGGATTCAGCGCCCTCATCGATCCGGAAAGCGGAGCCGTTGTGGAAGGGGATTTTAATGCGAGAAGCGTCATGAAATACCATGAGAGGGTTCGTTCTCATGATGCCGAGCTGTTTGAGCGCTTTCGAAGAGACGGAATCCGCGCAACGAAACTCTATACCGACGGATCGCCTTCGGTGACCCTTCGCCGATTGTTTGAGGGGAGAATATGAATCAAATGCCCGATATTCCGGTTAACGATATCGCACCGCTGGTTGAGGTCAATGATTATTCTATCTATCTTTTAATTGGGATGGTAGCGGCTGTGGGTATTGTTGGGGTTACTAGCGTGTTCTTCGGTTTGAAAAAATGGCGGGGGCGCCGTTTAAGCGAACGTGCCCAAGCCTATCAGATGTTAAAAGCGGTCGATTTGTCCGATCCGAAACGGGCGGCATACCGGATCAGTGAAATCGGACGCCGTTTTGCCTACGATAACGAGCGCACCGAACGGGCCTATCAGAACCTTTTCGAGCGGCTGGAAGCGTATAAATACGCTTTGAACGTTCAGCCTATTGACGAGGAGACGTTGGGATACTATCGGTTGTATCTTGAGATAATCGATGTTTGAGGGGCTTTATTTCCAATTTCCGAAGCTCGGTTTTATCCTGTTTTTCTTTTTGGCCTGTGAGGCGCTTTGCCCTTTGCGCGCTAACGCCCTTTATTTTCCGCGAACCCCCTTTTTTGGTGAAGTCGGGGTCAAATCATCCTTAGCACTTTGGATTTTGAAATGGGCAATGATCACGTTTTTGATTATTGCGCTGATGTCGCCTGTGCGGGATCATCCACATGTACGTGGGGATGTCGGGAAGGATATACTGCTGATTCTCGATCCGAAGCTGAGTACGACGGAGGTTCCGAAGCAGATTGCCGCATTCGTTAATCACCGTCCGAATGAGCGTTTGGCTTTATGGATTCCTGAAAACACCATCGTCCCTCTGACCCATGAACACGAAATCCTCAACTCCGTTTTGCTCCAATCACGAAACAATAGTTCTGAAGCCAAGGTTGATCGCCGTATCGAACGGTTTTTTGCCACATCGAAGGAAGGAAAAAAGTGGATACTCATCTTCACAAACCGGCCGAAATCGTTTATCGAAGCGCTCCCTGAGGGGATCCAAACGGCTATTGTAACACCGGATGAAGAACCCGATTGGGAAAAAATCCTTGGGCGTTCAAACCCGCCGTTCAGGCTTGAACCGTCCAGGCGCTATTTCGACTATTATTATATCTACCCCCTCTTTTTAGGATTTATGGCAATGCTGGCCTACTTATACGGACGGTATCAAAAAGGGTTGAAATGACTTTTTCTCACGGTGAGTTTTTTCTCTGGATGATACCGCCTGTAGCCCTCCTT
>JAQULP010000003.1 GCA_028718525.1 Sulfuricurvum sp.
TTATCGAAGTAAAAAGCCGCCGTGTGGGTGGAGCGACCTACCAAGTTCCAGTAGAAGTTCGTCCTGTACGCCAACTTTCTCTTGCTATCCGCTGGTTAACCGATGCGGCACGCAAACGTAACGAGCGTACTATGGCAGAGCGTTTGGCAAATGAATTATCAGATGCAGCAAACGATAAAGGTACAGCGTTCAAGAAAAAAGAAGATACTTACAAAATGGCTGAAGCGAATAAAGCGTTCGCTCACTATCGCTGGTAAGATTTTCGTAACCTTTTGATAACCCGCTCGGGTTATCATTTTTCATTCCACTATAAACTCTATTAAGGGCTATTACATGGCAAGATCCCATAAACTTGAAGACGTAAGAAATATCGGTATCGCCGCTCACATCGACGCGGGTAAAACGACAACAACTGAACGTATCTTGTTCTACACCGGTGTATCACACAAAATCGGTGAGGTTCATGAAGGTGCGGCAACTATGGACTGGATGGAGCAAGAGCAAGAGCGCGGTATTACCATTACCTCTGCAGCGACAACATGTGAATGGTTGGGTAAACAAATCAACATCATCGATACTCCGGGCCACGTTGACTTCACCATCGAAGTTGAGCGTTCTATGCGTGTACTTGACGGTGCTGTAGCGGTATTCTGTGCAGTTGGTGGGGTTCAACCACAATCTGAGACGGTATGGCGTCAAGCAAACCGTTACGGGGTTCCTCGTATGGTTTTCGTCAATAAAATGGACCGTATCGGTGCCGATTTCTACAACGTAGAAGATCAAATCCGTAACCGTCTTAAAGCAAATCCGGTACCTATCCAACTTCCAATCGGTGCGGAAGATCAATTTAAAGGGGTTATCGACCTCGTTAAAATGAAAGCGATCCTTTGGGATGATGACGCTGCTATGGGTTCTAACTACCGTGAAGAAGCAATTCCGGCTGATTTGATGGACAAAGCAGAAGAGTATCGCGCAAAAATGATGGAAGCGGCTGCAGAGGGCGACGAGTCATTGATGGAAAAATACTTCGAAGAGGGTGAACTCTCTAATGAAGAAATTATGCGCGGGATCAAAGCCGGATGTCTTAAAATGGAAATCATCCCTATGACCTGCGGAACTGCGTTCAAAAACAAAGGGGTACAAACTCTTCTTGACGCGGTTGTCGATTACCTTCCGTCACCACTTGAAGTTGCGGCGATCAAAGGGACAAAAGAGGATGATGAAGAGGTAGAAGTTGAAGTAGAATCAACCGATGACGCTCCATTCGCCGGTCTTGCGTTCAAAATTATGACTGACCCGTTCGTAGGACAATTGACATTCGTACGTATGTACCGTGGTGTTCTTGAATCCGGATCATACGCGATCAATACCATCAAAGGTAAAAAAGAGCGTATCGGACGTATCGTTAAAATGCACGCGAACAAACGTGAAGAGATTAAAGCACTTTACGCAGGTGAAATCGGGGCGGTTGTCGGTCTTAAAGATACAACTACCGGAGACACATTGTGTGACGAGCGTGATCGCATCGTTCTAGAGCGTATGCACTTCCCTGAGCCGGTTATCTCGGTCGCGGTTGAGCCGAAAACGAAAGCGGACCAAGAAAAAATGGGTATCGCTCTTGCGAAATTGGCTGCGGAAGATCCATCGTTCCGTGTTCACACCGACGAAGAGACAGGACAAACGATTATCAGCGGTATGGGTGAGCTTCACCTAGAGATCCTTGTTGACCGTATGTTCCGTGAATTTAAAGTTGAAGCGGAAGTAGGTGCACCTCAGGTTGCTTACCGTGAATCTATCCGTAACGAAGTTAACCAAGAGTACAAATACGCGAAACAATCAGGTGGACGCGGACAATTCGGTCACGTATACCTTCGTGTTAAGCCGGGCGTACCTGGAACTGGTTTCATTTTCCACAACGAAATCAAAGGTGGGGTTATTCCGAAAGAGTATATTCCAGCCGTTGAAAAAGGGTGTAAAGAAGCGATGCAAAAAGGGGTTCTTGCCGGTTATCCGATCGAGGACGTTGAAGTTGCTGTATACGACGGGTCATACCATGAAGTCGACTCTAATGAGATGGCGTTTAAATTGGCTGCATCTATGGGATTCAAAGAAGCTGCGCGTAAAGCGAACCCGGCTATCCTTGAGCCAATGATGAAAGTTGAAGTTGAAGTTCCTGAAAACTTCATGGGTGACGTTATCGGTGACCTTAACCGCCGTCGCGGACAAGTTAACAACATGGGTGACCGTTCAGGTAACAAAATTGTTGACGCGTTCGTACCGTTGTCTGAAATGTTCGGTTACTCAACTGACCTTCGTTCAGCGACACAAGGACGTGCAAGTTACTCTATGGAATTCGATCACTACGAAGAAGTTCCACGTAACGTTGCCGATGAGATTATCAAAAAGCGTAACAGCTAAGAGACTTTCTCCTCTTGCCCTTCGGGGCATTCCCTTCGACCTTCATTATATCCTTCAAATATACAACCAATAAATCACTAAAAAAACCTGAATAAAAAGTAGAAATTTTTTTCGGATGCGCTATAATGGATTAATGAAGACACTTTTATCTCTCTTTTTGTTCTGTATAGTAATAGCCGTTTCGACTGCAAAAGAGGTAATCAATATCGGTGTGTTGGCACATAAAAACTATGAGTCAACCCACCTGATGTGGGATCCTACGGCAGAATATTTGAATTCGAAAATTCCGGAATACACTTTTCATATCATTCCCCTCCGTTTTGAAGAGTTTCCCCCTTATTTAAGGGATAAAAAAATCGGATTTGTCATTACAAATTCAGCTTACTACGTCGATTTGGAAAACCGTTATGGAATATCCAGAATCGCAACCCTAAAAAATAAGGGATTTACCGGTAAGGCCCAAACGCAATTCGGCGGGGTCATATTCAAACGTTCGGATAACTCCATTATTCATAATATTGACGATATTAAGGACAAAAGATTTGCTGCCGTCAATGAAGAGTCGTTCGGCGGATGGATTATGCAATTGAGGGAATTGAAAAATAAAAATATCCTTCTGAAAGATTTGAGCGTAACGTTTTATGGAACCCATGAATCGGTTGTATTTGCCGTTCAAGACGGAAAAGCCGATGTCGGGTTTGTACGGACCGATACTTTAGAGCGGATGGCTAATGAAAATAAAATTAATTTAAACGATTTTTCCATTATCAATCAGAAAAATTATCCCGATTTCTTTTATCAGTCAAGTACCAGACTTTATCCTGAATGGCCGATTGCTACGACGAATCATACCCCCAATTTTTTAGCGGAAAAAGTGGCGGTCGCTCTTATTTCTATGAATGAGAAATCGCAAGCTGCCTCTTCATCCAACAGTATGGGATGGACTATTCCCCTGGATTACCAAAGTATACATGAATGCCTGAAAGAGCTGAATATGGGGCCGTATAAAAGCTTGAAAGAAGATGCTTTTGTCTACTTCATGGAGCAATATTGGCACTATGTCGCGTTAGCCGTTATCTTTCTTTTTCTCTCCATGGTCGTTTCTTTGCACATCGGCAATATAAATTTACGATTACGCACTACGCAAGAGGAATTGGAAAATCTCAATAGCTCATTAGAAGAGAAAATTCAAGAAAAAACCGAGCACCTTTATCATGAGAGTATTAAGCTCGAAGAAGCATATCTCAATGAAAAATATCTCAGGAGCATTTTACGTACGGTCGCCGATATCAATCAGATGCTGATTACGACCCGATCCATTGAAGAATTGGTGGATAAGGCAACCCTTTGTCTGAGTTCAAACGAATCGTTTAAAAGGGCGAAGATTTCTCTTGTGAAAGAGGGTGAATTGGCTGTCGCTGCTGTATACGGTGTCGGAGAAGAGAATAATGTTACGATGATAGACCGAAGGGCTTACGAAGAGAAAAAGAATTTGATGTTTACCAATATGGATGATATTTCAATGAGCCAGGAGTGCAAGGAAAATGCCCATTTGCATAACATTAAAGGGGTTTATGCTCTTCCTCTTAAAAGCAATACGTTCAGTGACGAAGTCGTCGGTGTTTTGACTATATGTACCGGACGTGAGGAAGGGTTTAATGTCGAAGAGCAAAAAATGATTGAGGAACTTGCCGGGGATATCGGTTTTGCCCTTAATTCATTTGCACAACAACAGCATATTACTGCTCTTAATGACGAACGGCTCAAAAGTTATGAAAGTTTTATTGATGCCATGGTAAATATGATTGAACAGCGTGATACGTATACGGCGGGACACACCGTGAGGGTTGCCGAATATTCGGAGTTAATTGCAAGGGAAATGGAGTTGCCGGAACATGAGATTCAGAAGTTGGTAAAATCGGCTAAATTGCACGATATCGGAAAGGTTGTGACCCCCGATTCAATTTTACTCAAGCCCGGAAAGTTGAGTAAACTCGAATACGAACTCATTAAAGAACATGCGAAAGCGGGGTATGAGGTGTTATCGAATGTCCATTTGTATCAAGAGTTAGCGGATATTATGATTGATCATCATGAACGCTATGATGGCAGCGGATACCCTTACGGAAAAAAAGGGGGAGAAATTTCACTTTTAGGGCATATTATGGCTGTAGCCGATTCCTTCGATGCGATGACGACCAATCGTATTTATAAGCCGCGTAAAGAGGTAAGCGAATCGTTAAAAGAATTGAGTGAACTTAGCGGGAGTTGGTACCATCCAGCTGTCGTGAATGCCGCATTAAAAGTGTTGGATAAAATAACGGTGGACGGTTCGATCAGCCAAATGGGGCGTACTCCTCTCGAAGAAGAACGGATGAGCTATTTTTTCAAAGATAAGTTGACCAAACTCTATAACGAAGATTATTTTACGATGACGCTGAACGGCCGCTCGCATCATCCGCAACCGAAAATGGTATGGATCGTCTCCTTGGTCAATTTTCACCGTTACAATAAAACGTACGGATGGGAGAAGGGAAATATGCTGATAGGCAGTTTTGCAGACTTTCTTTTGCAGAAGTTGCCGAAGAATATTATCTTTAGAGTTTGGGGGGATCGTTTTGTCATTGCCGATTTTGAAGGGGATATGGAGCAGTTGCTCGAAGATTCACCGTTGTACGCAGAAGAGGTTGAGATAAAAATTATGAAGATTACCGCAATACCGGATAATTTGGAAGAGCTCATGCGTGATAAAAAAGAGAGTTTTTAGTCGGTAACACACCAGCAGTTTTCCACTACCATCTCTTCATTAGAAAAAATGCGTCCGATAAAGCGGTCCCCAACCGAATAGGTATTGACCCCTTTAGGTGTACCGCTCATGATAATATCGCCGTCTTCAATGGACATAAAGCTTTGTATCTCGTTGATCATCTCCAACGGTTTGTAGATCATAAGATCATAGGTCGCTTCTTGAACCAATACATCGTTGATATGAAGGGTCATCCGCAAAGATTCAAGAGGGCCGTCAAATCGCACCAAGTGGCCTAGCACGGCCGAACCGTCAAACCCTTTTGCCCTTTCCCAAGGGAGCCCTTTGGCTTTGAGATGATTTTGGAGTTGGGCTTTGGTGAGGTCAAGTCCGAATCCGATTCCGGCTATTTTACCCTTCATGATCACAAAACAGATCTCCCCTTCAAACCGGGTATCGGATGAGATGAATCGGAGGGTATCGGTGAGAGCCGAATTGGGTTTGTTGAATACAACCATCGATGAAGGTATTTCATTGTTCAGTTCATGAATATGCTCGACGTAGTTACGACCGATACATATGATTTTAGTAGGAAAGATCGGGGTAGAATCAAAGAGGCAATGGTTCATTTATCGCCCTCCAAATGGGTATTTCATCTTCTTCAGGCCTACCGATCAGTTCTCGTGAGGGGGAATATCCGGCTTTGTACTCTAAACTTTGGCACCCTTCGACATAATATCCGAGGTAGATCCATTTGAGCCCTAACCGGCGCGCAAATTCTATTTGCTGAAGAAGAGTATAGCGTCCCAGCGATTGGGCGTTGTAATCGGGATCATAATAGCAATACAAAGCGCTGATCCCTTCATCTAAAATATCGATCAGATCAACGGCAATGAGTTTGTCATGGTCAAAATAGAGTACTTCAAAACCGAAATCACCGTGCCCCTGGACAAAAGAGGCATAATAGTTTTTCGGGTCAGCTTTAGGGGCATCCCAATGACGTGTATGGTGTTTATATTGATGATAGTGTTCGAATAGGGCAAGATGTTCCCGAGTAAGCGTTGGATGTCGAATAACGGTCGTTAGATGATCGTTTTTTCGCAAAATCCGTCGTTCTGATTTACTGAAGCGGTAATTTTCAACATCAATTTTCAGGCTTTCGCATGCACGGCATTCTGAGCAGATCGGGCGAAAGTACATCGATCCGAAACGTCTCCATCCCCGCAGGATCAGTGTTTCACATTGACTTTTAGTGCACTCTTGGATGACTTTATAGTGAATTGTCTGATCATTTCCGCTGATATAACTGCACGGTTCGTGCAAAGCACACTCTTTAAGTATATTCATAAGGGTGATTTTTCCATAAGTTTCGTAAAATCATGCTGTAAGAATAGGGGGCAAGCGGATGCAAGAATGGATGCGAAAACATAAACAGGTATTAAGTATAAGTTTAGGGGCATTGTTAATCGTTATGGCCGGGATGATGCTGTTTTGGGATAATACCGGTACCCCGGCAGCGAGTGAAGCAAAGAGGGCTACACAAAAAGTTCAAAGCAACCCCGTTGTTATTTTAGGAAGTTCTTCATCACAAACTCCATCAGGTGAAAGTCCGATTATGAAAGCGTATCGAGAAAAACAGGCTGAACATTTACGCTATACGCTGATTGTTATGATAATCGGGGGTCTTGGATTTATGCTTTACGGATGGATAAGTAAAAAGAGAGAATAGAATCTATTCTTCCTCTTTGCGGCTGAGTGAGATGAGTACACCTTCGATCATTTCATCGATATCTCCATCGAGAATGTTGCTGATATTGGAGTACGGAATTCCTGAACGGGTATCTTTAACTTGTTGATACGGGGCCAATACGTAGGAACGGATTTGGTGTCCCCACCCGTTTTCACTTTTTTCAATACCGTCAACCGCCGCTTGCTTTTTCTCCATCTCCAGCTCATACAAACGGGACTTTAGCATTTTAAATGCGGTTGCTTTGTTTTTATGTTGTGAACGGTCATTTTGACACTGTACGACGATGCCGGTCGGAATATGGGTAATACGGATTGCCGATTCGGTCTTGTTGACGTGCTGCCCTCCGGCACCGGATGCACGGTAGGTATCGAGACGGATGTCTTTGTCTTCGATTTCGATCTCAATATCGTCGTCGAGTTCCGGAGAGATCATAACCGAGGTGAAACTGGTATGGCGTTTAGCCGCCGAGTCGTACGGGCTGATACGGACCAGACGATGAATTCCGTTTTCATTTTTAAGGTAACCGTAGACGTTGATCCCTTTGATAAGGAGTGCGGCATCTTTGATCCCGGCCTCTTCACCCGCTTGATAGTCAAGCATCTCGACGGTGAAATCGTGGCGCTCTGCCCAGCGGGTATACATGCGCAGTAACATCGACGCCCAGTCTTGAGACTCCGTTCCCCCGGCACCCGGATGGATAGTGACGATAGCGTTATGGCTGTCGTGTTCACCGGAGAGGAGAACTTCGATCTCCATCGATTTAACCTGATTCTCGAGTTCGGGTGCATCGGCGAAAAGGGATTCTATCGTCTCGTCGTCCCCTTCATCTTTGGCCATGTCGTACAAATCAACGGCATCATTAAGGGCGTTGAAGGTTTTGGAATATTTGGCAAGCCGGCGTTCCAATTGCGTTTTCTCTTTTTGGATAATTCCTGCAGCGGCTGCGTCATTCCAAAAACCGTCTGAATTTTCTAGGGCTTCGATTTCGCTTAGCCGTGCATTGATCTCTTTCGGTCGGACGACATCGGTGACGTTTTGCATTTTGGTATTAAGTGTTTTAAGTAATTCGGTATATTCGTAATGATCCATAAGTAGGAATACCTTCTGTAAATGATAATTTTTAAGTACCGACGGAATTTTTTCCGCCGGTTTTGCTTGCCTCGCTCGAGTGCAGAAGACTTCTTGAAAACGAGAAGTCTAATATATAATGCCAATTATATTCTATAGAGGCTAAAACGATGATTATCGCACGCTCACACCAAGAACTTCGAGAGGCACTTCATACTCAAAGCGGATCAGTCGGATTCGTTCCGACTATGGGAGCATTACACATTGGACATCGCAGCTTAATTGAAGCGGCGCGTAAAGAGAATGATAGTGTTGTGGTGTCTATTTTTGTCAATCCGACACAGTTTTTGCCGGGAGAGGATTTAAGCAAATATCCCCGCAAAGAGGAAGCGGATTTTAAAATATGTGAATTGAGCGGAGTGGATGTCCTTTTTTATCCCGATGTTCAAACCATGTACGGTGATGATGAAGTACGTATTTGTGCCCCCGATGTACGCGGATACATTCTTGAAGGTGCATCCCGTCCTGGACATTTTGACGGTGTATTGACGGTTGTGATGAAACTTTTTAATATGGTTCGTCCGCAGCGTGTCTATTTCGGTAAAAAAGATGCGCAGCAGTTGGCACTGATTACCCAAATGGTAGAGAACTTTTTTATGAATATTGTGATCGTTCCAATGGAGACGGTACGTGAAAAAGACGGACTTGCCTTGTCGAGCCGAAATGTTTATTTGAATCCGTCTGAGCGTCAAGAGGCGTTGAAACTCTCATCTGCCCTTAAGCGGGGGACCGAAATGGTGATGCAGGGAAATTTGAGTACGGTTGAGATAACCGATGCCATGCATAAAATCTTAGCCCCTTTGGAAGTAGAGTATGTCGCCATCGTCAATCGTCGGTTTGAATCGATTTCTAAGGTGAAAATTGGCGATACGATCGTATTGGTCGCTGCCCAGGTAGGGACGACCCGTCTTATCGATAACGTGTGGATGTAAAATGATACGATTTCTGGGGATAGTATTGGCCGGTTCTTTGATAACGGGATGTGCCCCAAAATTTGGGGAAGACTTTTTGATAGAGCCGGCCGGCAACGTGCGATGGGAAAATTCTCAGACGGAAATCATACTCGGAGTTTTGTCCTTATTGGGAGCTCCGGTAGAAAAAGAGGATATTCGAATCGGGACAGATTTGAAATTCATTAACAAATGGCATAGCGATATTACGATTCTTTCGGTAAAGCTTACGTTGAGCGATAACAAAGACATTGTTGCCCTTGGGGATGCAAAAATTGATAAGGCCAAGCCGTTTTTAATTGAATCAGGAACCCAAAAGAGACTTCCGTTAGAATTTCGGATCGATCCAAAAGGGATCAATGCGAATAGAGTTATCGGCATAATGCAGTCCAAACGAAAATTACTGGTTAAAGGGGATGCCCTGATTGAAGTGTGGGGCGTAGAAAAACACTATCGGTTTGAAAAAGAGGCTTCCGTACTCGTTCGCAAAGCTCTTAGGGGTGGTGAACCGGACTCGTCTCGGTAGCGGCGGCTGCGGCTACGGGGTCCGGAGTAAGATATTTTTCTTCAATCATCAAATCAACAATCGCTTTGAATACGGGAACAGCGGTAATGGAAGCAAAATAGACGGTGCGTGGTTCGATGACGGCTATACCGATCGTATAGTAATGTTTTCCGTCATTGGCAAATCCGATAAACGACGTATGGTAGCTGTTTACATAGGCTCCGTTTTTCGCGATATGGGCTGTCCCGGTTTTGCCTCCGACTTCAAGGCCGGGAGTCTTGGCGATCGTTCCCGTCCCCTCGTTAACCGTTTTGATCAGGATTTGTTTCATCCTCTCGGCAGTGGATGGGGAAATAACCTGCGTGGGTGCTTGTATCTGCATCGGAATCATCCGTCCGTTATCATCATACAGCGCTTCAACAACCATAGGATTAATCAGCTTTCCGCCGTTATTAAATACATTATAGGCTTTAATCATCTGCATAGAGTTGGAACGCATTCCATAGCCGTAAGAGGTGATGGCTTTATAGAGGTAATTATTCAGTTGGGTAGAACTGGGAATCGAGCCTCGTTTTTCGTAGGGGAGATCTATCCCGCTGAAATGGGTAAATCCGAATCGTTTTAACCCCTCGGTAAACTCAGTACCGTTGAGTTTTTGTGCCAGCTGGGCAATCCCGATATTGGACGAGTGGACAATGACATCTTCGGCACTGATCATGCTGAAAGGGTGCTCATCAACGATCGTTTTTCGCCCCATGGTAAAGCGGCCGTTATGTCCGTTGACCATATCGTAAGGGTTGATAAGTCCGCGATCAAGCATTAGTGAAAAGATAATCGGTTTCACAACCGACCCCGGTTCAAAGCTGTACTCAATCGCATTGGTGTTGAGCGAAGGGTAATCGGAGGTCCGAATATGGCTTGGATCAAAACGGTTGGAACTGGCAAGAGAGATGATCTTGCCTGTTTTGGATTCCATAACCGTAGCGATGATTTCATCGGCCTGGAGCTGATCTTTAATCCGATCCGTAATGGCTTCGATACGGGCCTGGAGCATGATCGGGATATTGAGTTTGACGGTAAGGCCGTTTATCTGACGTTTGACATCGCTTTGTTTATTTAAAATGAGATAGCCGTTGACGTCCCGCAGCGCTTTTTGGGTTTTGTTCTGTTGGGGGTTGAGCTCTTCGTCAAAAAATTTTTCGAGCCCTTTGATCCCGTAAACCCGGGTATACCCCTCTTCTTCTATTTTTCTCGGATACCCTAAAAGAGGGGTAAGAAGGTTGCCGTAGGGGTAGATACGCGCTTCACCGCTTTCGATAATATTGAGCCCTTGCAATACGCGGTTACCGCTTGGGGTTTCGTACTCGATAAACACCCCTAAACGCCGAAGTTCAAATCCTAGGGTCTTGAGATACATCGCCTCTTTGGGGCTGATGTGGTAGCTAAGGGTTACGGACCCTTTGCGGGTGTGAAGCCGTTGGCGAATTTCAGCCGGATCGATACCGCTGTAGATACTGAACAGTTGAACAAACAATTCTTCTTTGTCAGGATCAATATTCCGGGTATTGACGACGGCCTTATAGAGTTTTTGGGTTGTGGCGATGTGATATCCATCGGCACTGATAATAGAGCCACGTTGTGCTTTGGCCGTATCTTCGGAATATATTGAAGGGATATCGCGCGGGTGAAGCGCTGTGTAAAGCATAACTGTCAAAAAGATGACAAAGCCGAGCATCAAAACAAGAAAAAGGGCAAGTATCTTTTTAGACTTATTGGAATGGCGCATATCGGAGGCTAAATCACATTTGTGTACGTGTAATTTCTTTATAAGCGCTGAGTGCCTTATTTCGGACTTCAAGCATTAATTTCATACTGATTTCAGCTTTGTCGATGGCAATTGCCGCTTGATGAAGATCTTTAACGCTTCCGGTTGCAATATCGCTCATCGCTTTTTCGCCGTCAATTTGCATTTGGTTGACATTGCCGAGGGCATTTTTAAGTTCTTGGGCAAAATCGGTTCCGCTGCTTTCGACGTTATTGTTGCTTTTGTTGGTGAGCAAGTCAGCAGTAGAAAGTGATTTTATCGATTGAATATTGGCCATTACGGTCTATCCTTTATTAGGCTTGTAAGATACTGATGGCACTTCCGGCCATATTTTTTGCGCTTTCAAACGCGGCAACGTTCGCCTGGTACGATCGTGTCGCTTCGACTAAATCGGCCATTTCGACAACAGGATTAATGTTGGGGTAGGCAACATACCCGTTTGCATCCGCATCGGGATGTGATGGATCGTATTTCATCTTCGGTGCGGTATCGTCGCGCGTGATTTTATCCACGACAACGCTGGTGATAGCCGGATTCGGTTTTAATCCGGACAATCCCTCTTTCAGAGGATCGCTGTATTCGAGCTGAGACGTTTCGTTTTGGAGCGCCTGATTGTAAAGCGTGTTGAAATCAATCGCTTTAAAAACAACTTCCTGCCGACGGTACGGTCCCCCCTCATCGGTTCGGGTGGTTTGGGCATTGGCGATGTTTGAACTGATCGTATTGACACGGACCCGCTGGGCGGAGAGACCGTAGCCGCTGATATCAAAGCTGTTTAAAAATGCCATGGCTTAATCCTTACGATGTTTTTGCGGACGCATCGATCACGCTTTTAAAAATGGCCGAATCTTTTTTAAGGGCGGCCGTGAGGGCATTGAACATGGTCGAATTTTTTGCCATTTCGGTTGTTTCAACATCGATATCGACACTGTTTCCGTCATTTCGCGCCATATGTCCGTCACGGAAAAAGGTCGTTGCATTGGCCGACGAAGCCGTTTCGGTTCCGTTTAGGTGGGCACCGTTGGTTTGAGCCATCGGGAGCGTTTGCGATTTATCGGCAAAAATAGAGGCGCTTTTTTGTGCCAGAACCTCTTCAAAGCGGATGTCACGCGGATGGTAGAAAGGGGTATCGGCATTGGCGATATTTCCGGCAATCATATCTTGACGTGCCGCACGGTAATCCATCGCTTTTTGCATCAAATCGTGTGATCGAGAAATAGTGATTCCCATGTTTACCCCTTTCTAGTATAGATTGTCAAATCTTCTAAAGCAAAAAATATTCCAATCCCTTTTATCGTACTCTTGCGGAAAGAACGATATACTTTCAGAAATTATACATTAACTATAGAAAATATCTGCCTCAAGAGGGGCAAGTGTGTCCGTAAACATCGAAGCTACCGAGTAGTTTGCTTGTTTTGTGCCCTAGCGGCTAGTAGCGCCATGCGGAAAAAATGATGCATGGGGATTAAGATTAAGTAGTAATATGCCTGATAAAAAATTATTTCTTTTAACCACTGCATTGATTACGATAGGGATTATTTGCTCTTACACCCTGTCGGCGTACATTGTCGTTTTTTTCGAATACAACAATTTCCATTTCGTTTTGCGTGAATTGATCGTCGGAATCATTTCAATCCTGATAATGTGGTCATTGGCACAGTTGAACCCCGATGTTTGGCTCCATCGCCTAGGGTTATGGCTCTTTTTCGGGGGGATAGTGTTGATGCTTATCATGCCTTTTCTCCCCTCATCTTTGGTTAGTGAAGTCGGAGGAGCGAAACGGTGGATCAAACTGGTCGGTTTTTCGTTGGCTCCGGTGGAGTTTTTTAAGATAGGGTTTGTCTATTTTCTGGCCTGGAGCTTTTCACGCAAACTCGGTCACCACGGTGATATGGGAGTCATGGAGGAGTTTAAACGGTTTGCTCCCTATGCGGCTATTTTTGTCCTTATTATGTTTTTGATCGCCTTTTTGCAAAATGACTTGGGGCAGGTCATTGTTCTCGCATTGACCTTGGCTTTTATGCTCTTTTTCGCTGGGAGCAGTTTTCGGTTTTTTATGACGTTGATCGGCGGTTCAGTCGGTTTTTTCCTCTTTTTTATCGTTACTTCGGAACATCGGATTAACCGTATTCTATCGTGGTGGGCTTCGGCGCAGAGTACCATTTTGGCATTTTTCCCTGAATCGATTGCCAAACATTTACGGATAGAGAACGCAGAAGAGGCCTATCAGATCGGCCACTCCTTGAACGCTATCCATAATGGAGGGCTTTTGGGGGCCGGTTTGGGAGGAGGAACCTTTAAACTCGGGTTTTTGAGCGAAGTTCATACGGATTTTGTTTTGGCCGGTATTGCCGAGGAGTTCGGATTCCTCGGTGTTTTTGTGGTGACTTCGCTTTTTATCATGCTGCTTCACCGCCTTTTTAAAATTGCTAACCGTTCCCATAACGATACGGCGTATCTGTTCAGCCTCGGCGTAGGGTTGTTGATTACGTTTGCGTTCATGGTCAATGCTTACGGTATCAGCGGATTGACACCGATTAAAGGGATATCGGTCCCCTTCTTAAGTTATGGAGGATCGGCAATGATGGCCTCTTCCGTAGGGATAGGGATGGTCTTGATGCTTTCAAAAAAAATTCATTATAAACCGGGTGATAAAAAATGAAGATAATTTTTACCGGAGGCGGGACGGGGGGACACCTCGTAATCGCTTTATCGTTGGCTGAAGCGGCAAAAGAGCGGGGACACCGCGTGATGTTCATCGGTTCAACATCGGGGCAGGATCGCCAATGGTTCAGTGAGAGCACAGTGTTTGAAGAGACCCATTTTTTGGAGACGACGGGTGTGGTCAATAAAAAAGGGCTAGGAAAATTCGGTGCATTATGGAAAATTTTCAAAGCGCTGATTGCCTCGAGGGGATTGATCGGCGATTTTCAAGCGGATGCAGTGGTCAGTGTCGGCGGATTTTCGGCGGCTCCTGCGGCACTGGCCTCTTTGACTACGTCGATCCCTTTGTATATTCATGAACAAAACGCGGTAACGGGAACGTTGAACCGCTTGCTCCGCTCCCATGCAAAGGGTTTTTTCAGCTCGTATGAGAGCGGTGAGAATCATTGTGACTATCCGGTAAATTCAGGCTATTTTGAGAATGCCCGTATTCGGCATTCGGTTCAAACCGTTATTTTTCTCGGGGGGTCTCAAGGTGCCAAATACATTAACGATTTAGCGCTGGAGATTGCCCCCTGGCTGCGTGAGAAAGGGATTCACATTATCCATCAATGCGGTTTAAAAGAAGAAGAGAGGGTTAAAGCGGCGTATCGGGAACGTGGTATTGATGCGGAAGTGTACGGCTTCACGACTGAGATCGGAGAGTTATGCCGCAGAAGCGATTTCGCGGTGAGCCGTTCGGGGGCCAGTACGTTGTGGGAGTTGTGTGCTGCGCAAATTCCCACTTTTTTCATCCCTTATCCCCATGCCGCGGCGGATCATCAGTTTCATAATGCCCAATATGTTCTTCAGCACGATTGCGGGTGGTGTGAGCGTCAGGGGGAAGGGGTGTTAGAGAAGCTGAAAACAGCGATAACGAGCGATATTACACCAAAAAGCGAACGGTTGGCGGAGTTGATCAGGCCGCTGGGTGCGAAGCATATAATAGAGAAAATAGAACAACAAGCGTAGAACGTATCGAGAGAGTGCATTCCCCCTCGGAAGAGGCGGGAAAAAGATTTTTTAAAAAACTTCCGTAGTTGAAAGAAAATTCAAATCGATTGCTTAAAATGCAATGTATACAGTACTAAGCGCTGCGTTAGAATCCGGCCAAACCAAAGTTGTCCCTGCGGCTGCTTGCGTACTCAAGCGGCAGTCTCCTAAACCTGCATCGGCTATACCATCAATCATTGTATCAAGTGCTAAAGCAATGTCGTTGGGTACGTTTGTAAATGAGATAACATTTCTATTACGACCGCTAAAGTTGACGTTGGTAAGACTTAGTTGAGACAATCCGGTAGCATCTTTTCCTTCCAGTCTGTATTGTGCGCCTGTTGTTCCTGTATTTGAAGTAGGTACTTCAATTCCAATTTGTCGGAGTCTATTTTGAACTGAAGTAGTAGTAACCAGATTGGTGTTGTCAAAAGTACCGTTGGCCGCACCCGCACCGCCATTGACTGCTCCGTCATCTAGAAGTTGACCTGTACGATCTTGATATTGATTAGCGGCTACTTGCCATCCTTTAATCCATGTTGTATACACTTTTTTTGTTTTGGCACTGTTAATCATATCCGTCCCTTTCATTACACCACCGATAATCAATCCGATGATAATGAGGACAATCGACAACTCGACGAGGGTAAAACCGCTTCTGTGTGTTCGCATAAACACTCCTTTTTTTGTGTTGAATCCTTTGATTATATCGGATAAATAAGCTGATTTTCAATAATAATGGTTAAATTATGTATGATTGGGAAAACGGGTGATACTATTGTGATATTTGTCCGATCAAATCGTACATCGGCCCCATTAATCCGACCATAATTAAGGCCATAAATCCTCCGACAAAAATAAGAACAACCGGTTCGACGATTTTACCGATATTTTCAGCGTAGTAATCTACCTTTTCATTATAGTGTTCGGCGATCAGATTAAGCTGGCTATCGAGTGTTCCGGACTCTTCTCCCACCCCCATCATTCGCAGCATAAAAGGGCTGAAGAGGTTGGTTTTCCGAAAGGCGCTGGAGAGTTGTAACCCGTGGGATACATCATGGGACGCATTGGTAAGGGCAATTTGAAATACTTCATTTTTGATATTGCTTTTCAGGGTTTCCAAAGCACTGAAAAGGGGTATCCCTGAAATGAGGGCAAGGCGAAGGTATTCTGAGATAAACGCCATATTGAATCCCGAGACGATTTGCTTGACGATAGGGATTTTTAGGACAAATTTATCGGTGGCAAGACGGACGGAACGGTATTTTTTATGGGCAACGACAAAAATCATAATAATCGCAAACAAGGCGAAGATCATATAGAAAATATAGTTGACCATGAAGTCGGATACAGCCATGATCGCTACCGTAAGGGGTGGTAACGGGACCCCCATCTGTTTAAACAAATCGGTCATTTGGGGCAAAACATAGATCATCCAAACCAACATGGCGGCGGTAACCGTCGCAAAGGCGAACGAGGGGTAGATTAGGGCCTGTTTCACCTTTTTTTTGAGTTGAAAGGTGCGGCGGAGAAATTGGGCGCCGCGTCCGAGCGTCGTTTCGAGCTGTCCGGTCTCCTCTCCGATCCGGATGAGGTTTAAAATCATGTTGCTCAATGATTTTTTATAAGGTTCGAATGCGTTGGAGAGCGATTTTCCCCGGCGTATCTCTTCGGCAACATCGATAAGCATTTTTTTAAATTTAGGGCTGTTGCTGTCTTCGGAGAGATCCAGTAATCCATGGTGCAGCGGAAGGCCTGATTTGATAATAAGATGGAGGCTTTCGATGAGTTCAATCACCTCTTCGGAAGTTATTTTTATCCGCTGTTCCGGTAAAAACGGGGATAAAAACGAAGGCATGGGCCGAATGCTCAAAGCGATTACCCGTTGACGTGAAAGGCGGGCAAGGAGGGCAGACATATTTTCCTCTTCGTAAAGAGTATAAGAACGCTGCCGTTCGCTGTTGAGATTTTCGACCAAAAAAAGCATTAATTAACGACCCTGTCGATTTCACTGAATGTGGATAATCCTTGCAGAACTTTGATGTAGCCATCATCACGCATGCTGTACATCCCCCTTTTTCGTGCCGCTTTGAGCAAATCAAGGGTCGGTACATTGGCAGAAATAAGTGACTCGATATGCTCATCCACTTCGAAAATCTCAATAATGGCCATTCTTCCGCTATAGCCCGTATTACGGCATTGAGGACATCCCGCGGCTTCAAATACCTGATGTGTCGGATAGGCGCTTAACAAGGCAGGATCGATTCCGTATTCCAAGAGTTCATCGATATCGACGGGGCGAGATTTTTTGCAATGGGGACAAAGCTTGCGGATTAGCCGCTGCCCAATCACTGCCAAAAGTGCCGACCCGATCAGATAATGGGGAATCCCGAGATCTTCCAGACGCGGGATCGTCCCTACCGCATCGTTGGTGTGGAGGGTAGAAAGGACAAGATGTCCGGTTATCGATGCACGGACGGCGAGTTCGGCCGTTTCGCTGTCACGAATCTCTCCTACCAGCATAACATCGGGGTCTTGGCGCATAAACGAACGGAGTGCGGTGTCGAACATATATCCGGCTTTTCGGTTGACCTGGGTCTGTTTGACGAAGGAAAAACGGTATTCAATCGGGTCTTCAATCGTCAGAATATTTTTTTGTAACGGATTTATTTTGCGCAGGGCTGAATAAAGGGTCGTTGTTTTACCGCTTCCGGTAGGCCCCGTAATGAGGATAACCCCATAAGGTTTTGAAAAATAGTGTTCGATTTTTTGGATATTATCCGGTGTAAAACCAAGGTGCGAGAGGGAAAACAGGGAGCTGTTTTTCCCCAGAAGACGCATAACAATGTTTTCTCCGAAACTGCTTGGAAGGGTGGATACCCGCAGATCAAATTTTTCATTGAGATAATCGTATGAAAAAGCGCCGTCTTGAGGTTTGCGTTGTTCGGCGATATCGAGTTCGCTGATAATTTTGATACGTGCCGTAATTTGCGCATGCAACTCAATCGGTATCGAATAATAGTGGCGCATAACTCCATCTATACGGTAAAAAACATGGGTCGCACCCCCTTCCGGGGTGAGATGAATGTCCGTTGCACGGTCTTTGATCGCGTTATTGAGGAGCAAATCCACCAAACGGACAATATCGACAGGGGTTTTGGCCGCTGCTTTTTTGGCAAGAGAACGAATCTCTAGCTCTATCGGGTTTTGGAGCTGATGGTAGTAAATTTGGGCGTAGCGGGCGATTTTGTTTTTATCGGCAATGACAAATTTGATCTGTTTTCGGGTCTCTTTACGAAGATAGTCGAGGGTCATCAGATCATTAGCATCCTGCGTTGCGATCGTGAGAGTCTCATTTTCGAGCTTGAGGGGGAGAATAAGACGTGTGTGCGCCATATTCTCCGATACCAGAGCTAACGCTTCATTACTCGGTACTAGGGTATCCAAATCGATAAACGTGAGGTTGTTCTGGATCGCCATCGCTTCGGCAATCTCATTCGCGGTGATAAAGTCGAGATCAACGAGGATTTCACCGAAAAATTTTTGGCTGACGTTCTGGACATCCAAGGCCACTTCGATTTGTTCGGCCGTAATAAATCCCAGTTCTCGGAGGAGTTGTCCTATCGGTTTATTGGATTGCACGGATTCGCCTCTTTTAGCATTTACTTAAACAATTGGCAAGGCTTGTTGCGCTGCCGGGTTTGGCATAACAGTTGTCGATGCATTGCTGTTGGGTTGTTGTTCCTGTTCCTGTTCCTGTTCCTGTTCCTGTTCCTGTACCTGTACCTGTTCCTGTACCTGTACCTGTTCCTGTTCCTGTTCCTGTTCCTGTTCCTGTTCCTGTTCCTGTTCCTGTTCCTGTTCCTGTTCCGCCGGTCCCGATGGAAGGGTCTACATTAATGACCAAGGCAAGCCTTTGCGAAGCGATAGCATTGGTGCTGTCGGTGACAATAAACGTCAGAGGGAAACTTCCGCTTTGGGTAGGTGTACCGGTAAGGTTATTGTTAGCGTAATTCATTCCGGCAGGGAGGAGTCCAACCATTTGATAGGTATAGCCCGGTGTTCCCCCCGTAACCGTAATGATTTGATTGGCCGTATACGCAACACCTACCATCCCTGTCGGGAGCATAGGATTGATAATGGTAAGGGGCTTGCATTCGGCGGCAGATTGCAATTCGCCTAAAGTAACACGGACATAAAGGTCATCGTAGGGTTCACTTCGATTTAAAACGGTTGTTTCATCATCGATATTCGGGGTATTCCACGGATAAAATCGGATAGTGTTTCCGATTCGTCCGGTTTGGACGTTGAAGTTTTCACCGCCTACCGCTAATACAAATCCGACGTTCGGCGTATTGACATTATTCGAATCGGTGGTGTTTAAGGGGGTCGTCGTACTTCCGCACAGATTTCCCTGGAGTACGCCGTCGGAGTTGTAATAGATAGGGGTATTGCCGGCTCCGATAAGGTTCATGGCGGTAAATTCAGCCGCAGTGGGAAGACGGTTATTGTTGACTGCAAAGGCTATAACGGCCTCTTTCGCCGCTTGGAGGGTCTGTTTCGCTTCGGTTGCACGGGCTTTTTCGTTCAGTATCCCCATTAACTGAAAACTTCCCCCTATCAGCAGACCGATGATAATCAGGGTGATGGATAACTCAACTAACGTAAATGCCCGTTTCATAACTCTCTCCTCAATTGGTTTATCCGTGTTGCAGAGGCTTCGCGAATCGGATCGAAAGAATCGCCCAATGCCGCAAGCTGCGTATAGTAGAAGATGGCTTGGTCTTTATTGCCGGACAGATCGATGCTCCGAGCGTAGGCATAAACGATATGAGGATCGGAGGGGTTGGTATCGTAGGCCATTTTGTAGAAACTTTTGGCCCGGTTGGGATCATTCTGCTTTTCGAAAAAATAACCGCAGAGCATCGCAAGCCGACCGCTTTTATCGTAAACCAAATGGGGGGAGAGGGTCGTATAGAGATCACTTCGGTTGGCTTCGATGGCTCCCACTCCGTAAGCGTAGAGATAATCTACGGTTCCGCGTTTGGAAGCAATCGCCCGCTCCATCTGAGCCGATGAACTCTCCCGACCGTACAGGTAGCAAAGATTGATGAGGATTTGACGCTCTTTAAATCCTGCGGCTACCATCATTTCATGATAGATGGTTGCCTGGGTATAGTCGTGGTTTTTGTAGGCAGTTTGGGTCTCAATGAGGAGTTTGGTTTTATCAAATTCGCTTAACGACAAAGCGGGAGTGTTCGGGTTTGTTTGCGGAAGCGGCGGCGTATTCGGAATAGGGTTATCGGACGGGGATGATGATTTTTCGGAAAGCTTGCCTAAATTCAGGGGGATACGATCGGGATTGAATTTATACGAGATAGGGGATGAAAATCCCATTTTTTTAAAATCTTCGATTAACGGAGGGAGTTGTGCAGCATCGTAAATATCGATATAGCGCGTGGCAAAATAGTTTCCGATTTTATAGACTGCAATGCCCGAACGGTATTTTTCGGGTATTTTATCGAGAGCCTTGGCGGTATGTTCCAAAGAGACGCTGGAGGCGAGTTGCAGGACATGACTCCGTTTGGGTGAAGCTTTGGCAGAGGTCTCTGCAAAGGAGAGCTCATCGGCGAAGAGGAGTGCCGAACATATCAAGGCAAAGAGAATGGGCTGTTTCACGGTTCCACCAGATTGAGTTTCAGGAGGATAACGAGTTCGTGTTTCTCCTCTTTTTTATAGGTTTGGGAAAAAAGAAATCCTACCCCCGGAAGATCGCCTAATAACGGTACGCTTTTGCGTTCGTCTTTTTTAACGGTATTGATGAGCCCGCCGATTAAGACGAGCTCGTTATCCCGGGCATGAATGACCGTTCCCGCCTCTTTGATACTTAAAATTGGGGCACTTCCCACTTCAACTCCGTTGTCCCGATTGAATTTTTCCCCTTCGATACTGGAGGTAACCGGGATAATATTCAGAATGATTTGCCCCTCTTCGGTAATTTTCGGAGTCACCCCCAAAGAGATTCCATCCAAAACGTCTCGGCGGGTATAGGTGACTTCGGGGATAGAGATCGTACCGGTGCCGTTTGATGTGGTCGTATAGGTGATTTGTTTATCCCAATAAGGGACAATTTTTCCCGACGAAATAAGGGCTGATTGACCGCTGGTCACTTTGATATTCGGATTAGAGAGGGTTTCGACGTTTCCGGCGCTGTGTAAAGCGGTCATAACCGCTTTGAAATTGGGATCGGAATAACTCATTGAAGCGGTGATGGCACTCGACCAGTTAATGGTTTGTTGAAAAACGCTTTGCGAGAGGGTTTGCCAGTTTACCCCGAGCTGATGCTCATCATTGAGGACGACTTCAAGGATTTTGGCTTCAATCAGTACCTGGCGGGAAGCGCTTTTGTTGATTTTTTGGAGCATCGCATCCAGATTGTCCAAAACTTTTTTGGTATCGGTGACGACGAGGGTTCCGGTAAAGCGGTTAAGGGTATATTTGCCGTTGGGGCTGAGAGACTCTTTGATATTGGTTTCGAGTTGTTTGTAAAAATCGTTTGCCTCAGCCGGATTTTTATAGTTGAGGGCAAATTTTCCGCTTAGGCTTGAACTGCCTGATGAGCCGCTTGAGCCGGATTTGCTTCCGCTTGCTCCTAAAATATCCCCGCCCAATGCGGAATCAAAAGAGCTTTGGGTGTGTATGTAGGGGATCGAAAATGTCCGCTGGGTATATTGTCGGACGTAGAGCATATTCCCTTTTAATACGTACGAACATCCGGAGAGTTCCATAACGGTATCCAGAGCCTCTTGCGTGGAAGCTTGATGCAGGGTAAGGGTGATGGTTGAATTGGCATCGATATCGGTGTCCAGGATAAGATTGAGTCCGGCAGTCTGGGCAATGACGTACAAAATCTGGCGAAGGTTGACGTTTTCAGCGGCCAATGTGACGGTTTTGCCGCTTAAAGGAGATATGTTTTGATAGACGGAGGGGAGAATCATCGGCGGCGGCGAAGGGATACGGTTGGAAACATCTTTAAAATTGCGTATTTCATCGCTTGCGGAGGCATTTCTACTTTCGTGAGAGAGCAGATTGGGATTCGGAAGCGGTGTCGTTGAACATCCGTTCAACATTAGGAGGAGTAATCCGATTAATGAAATAATTTTACCCATTGGTCACCTTTGGTTGTTTGTATCAATACGCGATTATTTTCTACCTGGAGTAATTTTACCCCATCTATCCTTTGTCCTACACGCAGGATTTTATTGTTAATAATTGCCATGTTTTGTTCCGGCATCACCATTTGTATACTCCATGAAGCCGTTGGCTGGGTGATATTACCTTCGCTATATTGCAGCAATGCGGGCGGAGGAAGCAATCCGAGAGAAACCTTGGGTCCATTCATCGGGGGGATATCCGAAGGTGTATAGAGCCGCTCGGATATCCAGAAACGGTTCTCTTCCCGAAGACGAATTTTTTTGAGTACATTTTCATGAGGGACTTTCTGCAGCCCCAAATAGAGATAGTTATCCCGCTTGCTTTCCATGATAGGGGGTGTTTGTTGTTGTACGGGTTCAAAAAGTTCTCCTATCGGAGAGACGAAAATATCAATGAAACTCCACAAAATTCCGGCAAGGATGAAGGGGGAGAATAAGAGTCCTAAAGCTTTAGCGTCAAGGTACATTGATCTCCCCTTGTATCGGTTGAATCAGCGTTAAAATACCGTTCATCTCTCCGGGCCTGATCTCCAACGTTTGAATTTGAATAAATCCCCCTTCAAACCGGAGGGAGAGAAGACGATCGATATCTTCCTGGCTATGGGTTCGAAAAGAGAATCCCAAATCCATTTTAGCGGCGGTATCGTAGTAGATAAACTTCGAGACTTTAAAATTGAAGGTTTTGCTGTAACGGTCATAAAAACGGATCATCGCAATTTCAGCATCACTCTGTGTTTCAGGTATCGCTGAAAAGTGGGGGATAATCACCTGTTTCAGCCAGAGGTTGATGTCTCTGATTTTTTTGAGTTCCGCAATATCCTGACGATAGGTATCGGTGATGGAAGCAATTTCGGCACTTTTTTGGCTGAACCAATCTGCAGTTCCCATGAAAAATACCCCTCCGCAGGTCATACCGACCATCCATAGCCATTTCCGGATCATTGAGAACCCTCTGCGCTTACCGTTGTATTCGCATCTCCCAGTGCGAGAGAAGATTCAAATGAGAGGGATTCGTAATTGGTTTTATAGGTTGCCTGCAGGGTGGGTACTTCAAGCGTTACTTTGGCCAAAAGACGTTTGAACTCTTTTTCAAATTGGTAGAGTTCCAGCAGTGTTTTGCACTCTTTTTTAAAATCCATTGTCAGAATGCCGGCTCCTCCCCTTTCATCAAAATGGAGATTGGCGGGTTTATGCAATGCCCATAGCGGTTCAAAAGGGAGGATATCATCAATGACGTGATGCTGAAGGGATGTCGAACTTTCCAGTTGGGCCCGAAGTGCACGCAATTGCGGATCGGGAAGGGAAGTCGTATGGCGAAGGGTCTGCATCAAGTCATTTTGGACGGTGTCGTATTGTTCCAAAATATCGGAGTAGTTTCGGTATTCATCGATGCTTTGATAAAGGCTCAAGAGAAAAAAGACCAAAGCAACCGATGCGGCAATCATGCTTCCGAGATAGAATTGACGGGACGCTTTGACCGTATCGGGGATAAAATTCATGGAAGGATTCAAATACAGCATGCCGATTTCAAGGATAAATTTTTGCGCGGTCGCATTATCAACCCCTTTGACAAAGAGGCCGGGGGCAAGAACCGTGACGTTCAGTCCGGTCATGGCGTGAAGTTGTATCGGAGCCATTTCGCCATCGGCAATTGTTCCGCATATCGCGATAAAGGAAAATTTGGCTTCGCGGTATTGCTGATGGGCGTAGGCGACGGTACGATTAATATCGTGAATCTGCTCCATAACCCGCTCCACTTCATCCTCCTCTTGTAAAATCCCGATTCGGCTGAAGAGGAGTACTCCGCGATCGACGGCGACGATGAGGTTGTTTTTTTCCTGCGTAAAGACACATAGGTAACTTTGATTTTGAAAAGCAAATTCCGCAAGGGCGAGGAGTGCATAGCGCTCGGCCGTGATATGGGTAACATTCTCTAAATGGGCAACAGGTTCGAGCGCGGAGAGAACCTCTTTTTCGTATAGCCCTTCAAACTGATGGGTTGCACTCTCTTGCGTCGCATCCAAGGAGGTATGGAGTTTGTTTAGCAGGAGCTTTTCACTGATATGGCGTTCGTCATTCAGTTTGACCAAGAGGGCATTTCGCAGTGTATGCTCATTTTTGACAACACTCGGAAGGGTAATGGACTCTTCAACAATATCTTCCGTAGGAAACAGGAGCCGTATCGCTTTTTTCTTTTTCAGGGCCAATGCCGCAAGGGTAATGTCGGTGTAACTTTTTTGGGCAGAGAAACGATAACGCTTTTTTTCGTATTTAACGTCGATAATGGAGATGATATCGTCGTGAATGCGAACCAGGGTCAATCAGGGCACCTTACGTACTGGGGATGAATTTTAATTAATTCTAGTTTTAAAGCAATTATTGTACCTAGATTATACGGCTTAGGGAAGCTTTTAAGGGATAAAAAGCCCTTTTTGCTATAATTGCGGCACTTATTGCATCTAGCAAGGGCAATGAGAAGAGAATTTTCAAAGGAGTTTCGTATGAAACACGCATCCGCGGGCAAATACCGCCCTTATCCTCAAGTTGATTTGCCAAACCGAGTTTGGCCGTCCAAAACCATCACGCACGCCCCTATCTGGTGCAGTGTCGATCTTCGTGACGGAAACCAGGCGTTGATCACACCGATGAATTTGGATCAAAAACTGAATCTCTTCTCACTCTTGCTAAAACTCGGATTTAAAAATATCGAGGTGGGGTTCCCTTCCGCTTCGAAGGTCGAGTTTGACTTTTTACGCACCTTGGTGGAGCAAAAGCTGATTCCCGATGATGTAACGGTTCAGGTTCTCGTTCAGGCGCGCGAACATTTGATCGACAAAACGTTTGAAGCTCTTGCGGGGGTCAAAAAAGCGATTGTCCATTTGTACAATTCGACGTCGGTAGCCCAGCGCAAGATCGTTTTCGGAAAAGAGCAGGATGAGATTATCGCGTTGGCGCTTGAGGGGGTCGACATGGTCAAAGCCCGTGCGGCCAAACATGACGGTGAGATCATGCTCGAATATTCTCCCGAGAGTTTTACCGGGACGGAGTTGGAATTTGCCGCCCGTATCTGTAATGCGGTGACCGATCGCTGGGGGATCAGTGCGGAGCGCAAGGTAGTCATCAACCTCCCCGCGACGGTCGAGATGGCGACACCGAACGTGTATGCCGATCAGATCGAGTGGATGAGCCGCCATTTGACGAATCGTGAGCACGTATTGATTTCGACCCATACCCATAATGACCGCGGAACCTCGGTTGCCGCGACGGAATTGGCGTTGTTGGCGGGGGCGGACCGTGTCGAGGGGACGTTGCTCAGCAACGGTGAGCGGACCGGAAACGTCGATATCATCACGTTGGCATTGAACATGTACACCCAAGGGGTCGATCCGGAGCTGGATTTCAGCGATTTGGAAACGGTAGTCCGTGTCGTCGAAGAGTGTACCGATATGAAAACCCATGAGCGTCATCCGTACGTCGGAGAACTCGTCTATACGGCATTTTCGGGATCACACCAAGATGCGATAAACAAAGGGCTTGCCTATCAACGCGCAAAAGGGGATGCATTCTGGGAAGTGCCGTATCTGCCGATCGATCCTCAGGACGTCGGGCGTAATTACGAGGGGATTATCCGTATCAACTCCCAATCGGGCAAAGGGGGTGTAGCTTATGTCCTCGAAGACAAATTCGAGTATTCGCTTCCGAAAAAAATGCACCCGGAGATCGGACGTATCGTCCAGCAGGTGACCGATGAAGCGGGGCGAGAGCTTACCGCAGAGGAGATTTTGGAAATTTTCGAGAAGACCTATTTCGGCGAACCGCACGATATCGAGTTCGTCGATTACTCGGTGATCTCGGAGAGTGCGAAAGACAAGTTGGTCAAATGTGTCCTCGAATATACCCATAACGGCAAAACCATCCGTAGCGAAGGGCAGGGGAACGGTCCGATCGATGCGTGTAAAAATGCCCTGATGGAGGAATATTCGCATAATTTCAAAGTCCTCTCCTATAGCGAGCATTCGCGCGGGGAACTCTCCAGTGCCGAAGCGGTCGCCTACATCGAGATTCAGACCGAGAGTTTGGAGAAATTTTTCGGTGTCGGATGCGATAACGATATCACCGTCGCATCGATCAAAGCGATGTTCAGTGCCCTTAATCGGGCGTTTTCGTAACTTTTTCGGGTTTTAACCGATTACTGGAAATCTTTCCACATTTTTTTAACTACAAAAAATGTAGTGATGGGGAGAGAGATCAGAGTAATAATCGCAGTCCAAGCCAATGTTCCCAAATCATCCGTTCCAATTAATAGTGGATTTAAAATATAACCTACTATGTACTAGTGATAAAGCAAAAATAAAAATAGTAATAATCAAAATTATTGGAATAGCAAAAAAGAGAAGTAATGCTTTTTTAAACAACCAGCTATCATACATTAAGCGTATTCTTTTTATTTCACAAATAAATAAATTAATATTCTAACTCGCCTTATGCGCTTGTTCCGCTTTTAACCGCTCCGCTATCCAAACCTTGATAATCGATTGGCGCGTCACCCCGATCTTTTTGGCTTCGATGTCGAGCGCATTGACGATCCATTCGGGAAAATCGACATTTACTTTTTTCGGTTGTGTTCCAATCCGTTTGGCAGAGGTGAGATCGAGGTGCTCACTTATGTCTTCGCCTGAGTCAAACAGTTCATCTAATTCTTCAGCTTTCATCATAAATCCTTTTTTCATTTTCTCGTGTTCGGCGCACCGAAATCAACCGAATGCTATCACCGCGATAGGTATAAAACGCGATCCAAACTTTGTCCTCTATTTTGCCGATAAGTGCAAAACGGCTTTCACTATCGCTTTTAGCTTGTATTTCCAGTGCATCGGGATCACCCCATAATAATTGTGCTCTTTCAAAGTCGATACCGTGCTTGTGTAGGTTGGAGCTACTTTTATCAGGATCAAACTCAAAGGTCACGATGAAGTTCTCACTTTTTTTGTTTTAGATATAAAAATAGTATCATTTCTATACTTTTATGTCAACTATTTAGAAAAATATTATGTACTTTTCTGTTTAGCCGAAAAGTACCAAAAGAGCATACCGTGATCCAAAAACGCTACGTTCCTCTCGGCACGACTGCCTTCGGAACGGCTCATTGTATTGGATCACGGAAGTTTTATAAAAGTTTTTTAGTCCAACTTCGCTATAATCGCGCAATTTTACCCAGAATGTGAGTATGACGATGATGGATGTCCGCGAAGCCTTTTTGGCCTTTTTCGAATCAAAACAACACGCTCGTGTCCCGAGCTCTCCTCTAGTGCCCGATGATGCAACCCTCCTGTTTACGAATGCGGGGATGGTCCCGTTTAAATCGATTTTTACGGGTGATATCCCTATCCCCGCAAATCCGCGTGCAACCAGTGCACAGACCTGTATCCGTGCCGGGGGGAAACACAATGACCTTGAAAATGTCGGTCATACGGCACGTCACCATACATTTTTCGAAATGTTGGGGAACTTTAGTTTCGGTGATTATTTTAAAGAAGAAGCGATCGCTCATGCATGGGAGTTCGTGACCGAAGTGATGAAACTACCGGTCGAAAAACTCTGGGTCACCGTTCATGAGAGTGACGACGAAGCCGAAGAGATCTGGAAAAAACATATTGCGGCAGAGCGTATTATGCGTTTGGGAGACAAAGACAATTTTTGGCAGATGGGAGATACCGGACCGTGCGGACCGTGTTCGGAAATCTTTATCGACCAGGGTGCGGAACACTTCAACGGACCGGAAGATTACATGGGGGGAGACGGGGACCGTTTCTTGGAAATCTGGAACCTTGTTTTCATGCAGTATGAGCGTAATGCCGCCGGAGAACTGAAACCGCTTCCGAAGCCGTCGATCGATACCGGTATGGGACTTGAACGGGCAACCGCGGTACTTGAAGGGGTCACCAGCAATTATGACAGCACCCTTTTTATGCCGATTATCCGTAAAGTTGAAGCCCTGATCGGCAAACCGTATGTTTACGCTACCGGTGCCTCGTACCGTGTTATCGCGGATCATATCCGTACCGTTACGTTCTTGCTTGCACAAGGGACGAATTTCTCGAATGAAGGGCGCGGATACGTATTGCGCCGGATCCTTCGACGCGCTGTCCGTCACGGGTATTTGCTCGGATTTACCAAACCGTTTATGTTTGAAGTTGCCGATACGGTAGCCGAAGTGATGGGAAAACAATATCCGTATATCGTTGAAAAACTGAATATCCTGAAAGAGCAGATGATGCTCGAAGAGGAGCGTTTCTTTAAAACGATTGCATCCGGAATCGAACTTTTTAACGAAGAGCTTAAAAACACTAAAGGGACTTTCAGCGGCGAGGTGGCGTTCAAGCTTTACGATACGTTCGGATTTCCTCTTGATTTAACCGAAGATATGCTCCGAGAAAAAAATCTTGCTCTGGATGTCGAAACGTTTGAAACCCTGATGTCTGAACAGCGTAAACGGGCTAAAGCGGCATGGAAAGGTTCAGGGGATGCCCACGTAGAAGGGGATTTCAAAGCACTTCTGGAAACCTTCGGCGTCAATCGTTTTATCGGATACGGATACACCAAAGCACCGGTAAAAATTCAGGCGCTCTTATCTGAGAGTTTTGAACGGGTTGATCAGCTTCATGCCCTTCATAAAGGGTGGGTTCTCCTTGAAGAGACGCCGTTTTATGCCGAAAGCGGGGGACAATGCGGCGATATTGGAACCCTTGGTGAGAAAGCGGCCGTTTTGGATACGAAAAAATTCCACGGCCTGAACCTATCGCATATCGAGACCAAAGCAACCATCAGCGTCGGTGATACGATCGAGGCGATTGTCGATGTTTCCCGAAATGAGATTGCCAAACATCACTCCGCGACCCATTTGCTGCATGCGGCATTGTATGAACAACTCGGTGAACATATTTCACAGGCGGGTTCATTGGTTGAACACAACCGATTGCGTTTTGACTTCTCCCATCCGAAAGCGATGACACATGAAGAGATTGCATTGGTTGAAGAACGGGTCAATTATCATATCCTCCATGCGTTGGAGGGGATGACCCGTGAAATGAGTATTGACGAAGCGAAGAAATGCGGTGCAAAAGCGCAATTTGGAGAAAAATACGGCGATACGGTACGGGTTGTCAATTTCGGTACGGCATCGGTCGAATTTTGCGGCGGTATCCATGTCGATAATACCGCTTCGATCGGGACCTTCATCATTATAAAAGAGAGTGGTGTCAGTGCCGGTGTGCGCCGCATCGAAGCGGTGTGCGGAAACGCGGCTTACAACCATTTCAAAGCGCAGCGTCATCTACTCGAAGAGGTGGAAGCTTCCGTTAAAAACCGCGACGTCCTGGCCGGAGTCGAACGGTTAAAAGAGCAGATTAAAACCCTTAAATCTGAGATGGCGACCCTCGCGTCATCGGCAAAAGAGGAACTTCCGGTAACGATGATGGGGAACACGGCTGTCGTGGTTGCCGAACTGGGTGCCGGTGATATCAAAGAACGGATCGACGAATTGAAAAACAGCCATGACTCGGTTGCGGTTATTCTGTTCCAGATCAAAGACGATAAAGTAATGTTGGCGGCCGGTGTGAAAAACAGCAGCGTCAAAGCGGGCGATTGGATCAAAACGATCGCACCAATTCTCGGCGGAGGGGGCGGAGGACGGCCTGATTTCGCTCAGGCAGGCGGAAAAGAGATCTCTAAAATCAGTGAAGCAAAAGAAGCGGCGCTGGCGTATGTAACCAAGGAACTGGCGTAATGAAAGAGTTTTTGGTCCAAACCTTTGCCGATCATCGTAACGTAATCGTTTTTTTACATGTTATCAGTGCCGTTATCTGGGTCGGCGGGATGATTGCCATCCGTTTTGCGACACATCAGTCGCTTGCCCAGATTGAAGATCCGAAGCTTCGACTTGAACGGGCCGCGCATACGTTGAAACGGCTCTTTAGTATCGTATGGCCGTTTGTCATTATCCTTATCCTGACCGCGGTTATTATGGCGGTCGGCTTGGGCTTCCGTGCGGCTGCCATGGACGCATCGGGCAACGTTATCAATGAATACGCGATGGGAATCTACAATATGGTACACGTCAAAGAGGCGATATGGCTTATTATGTCACTGAACCTGGCTGCTATGATGTTTCGCCGACGCAAAGCTGAAATCGCTTTGCGCGAAGGAAATATTGCGGTAGCCAAAGGGATGTTGGAGATGATCGCCAAGTATATGGTTCCGGTAAATATCGTCTTGGGGATCTGTGCTATTTTTATCGGCGTGACGCTACGTAACGCCTACTAATCCTTATGATCCGTCTTGCATCTTCTTCGGCAACCCGTGCCGAACTTCTTCGGAATGCCGGGATCGCATTCCTCCAGGAATCGGTCGATTTTGACGAAGATTCCATTATCGCAACGTCACCCAAAAATTTTGTTTATCAAGCTACACTCGGAAAATACAAGGTTAATTTAGAGCGATTCGGATGCGAAGATTACCCCCTATTGGTCGCCGATACGGTGGTGACCGCACAGGGAAAAATCTTGCGAAAAGCCAAAAATGAAGCAGACGCGCGTGAGATTCTGGCAACGCAGAGCGGATCGGAAGTCTCTATTGTTACCTGTATGATTTACAAATCGCCGAGAATTGAACTGATTGATATTTCATCAACCCGCTATTTCTTTGACCCGTTTTGTCCCGAAGCGGTGGAACGGTATCTTGAAAGCGGTGCCTGGAAGGGAAAAGCGGGAGCCTGTATGGTGGAAGGGTTCTGCAAACCGTATATCCGCGAGGTTCGCGGGTATGAGAGTACGGCGATGGGACTTTCGGTCGAAGTCCTCGATCTTTTTCGATAAGGAGATACTCAATGAAATTTACCCCTTTCGTGTTAACCGCCCTGTTACTCGGCGGATGTGCTACTACTCCGGTAACCAATCGGACGCAGTTTATGATGATTTCACCGAACGAAGAGATGGCAATGGGGGTGAGCGAAGCTCAAAAAGTGGTACAAACCTCCAAAATAAGTACGGATAAAGCGCTTCAGGAGAGGGTACGCCGAATCGGGCAGAAGATAGCGGCAGTGAGCGGAAGAAATGATTTTGAATGGGAATTTACCGTGATTGACGATGCGACGCCCAACGCTTTTTGTCTGCCGGGAGGAAAAGTTTTTTTCTACACGGGAATTTTAAAAATTACCGATAACGACGACCAAATCGCAACGGTCATGGGGCATGAGATCGCGCACGCTCTGGCACGGCACGGAGCCGAGCGGATGTCGATGCAAAATATGAGCAATATGGGGGCTCAGGTACTGGCAACCGCTCTCAATATCCCTTCACAGTATCAAGGGCTCTATTCACAGGCTTACGGAATCACCTCTCAAGTTGGCCTTATCCTCCCTTACAGCCGAAAATTTGAGAATGAGGCGGATCAGATCGGTGTTTATCTGATGTGGAAAGCAGGCTATAACCCTTCGCAGGCATTAAAATTTTGGGAAAATATGGCCCGTATGTCGGAATCGTCACAGAAGCCGCCCGCGTTTCTCTCAACCCATCCTGCGGATGAAGAGCGAATCCGAAAAATTCGCGACTATATCCCTCACCTCACCTCTTCATCACGATGAATCATCCTTACGAAAGCGAACTGAAGGCGCTAAAACGTTCCGGACGCTACCGTGAACGCCACCTTCGTAACGAACATTTGACGGATGCCGCCTCAAACGATTATCTCGGACTGGCACATCGTAAAGCACTTCACGATTTAACCTGTCAGACCCTGAGCCAATATGGTGAGCATGCCCCGAAAGCTTCGATGCTTGTCAATGGGTATCATCCGATCCATGCCGCTTTTGAGCGCGCGCTATGCAAGGCAAACGGCTTTGAATCCGGAATCGTGATGGGGAGCGGGTTTAATGCCAACATCGGCCTGATCGAAGCACTGGTCCGAAAAGGGGATGTACTCCTCATGGATGAGGAGTATCACGCCAGCGGAGTGGCGGGAGCCAGGATGTGTGAGGGGGAGGTGATCTATTTCCCCCACAACGATTCGGATGCCCTGGAAGAGGGGTTGAAAAAAGCTCGGGGCAAACGGGTAATTATTGCCGTAGAGGGGATCTATTCGATGGGGGGAGACCTTCTGGAACGCCGAATTATTGAATTGGCGATAGAGTACGATGCGATCATGATTTTGGATGAAGCGCATAGCAGCGGCGTGATCGGCAATCGTCTGATGGGGATACTCGATTATTATTCGATCGAACCGACCCCGCTCATGATAAAAATGGGGACGTTAGGAAAAGCCTACGGCAGCTTCGGAGCGTATGTCCTCTCCTCCGCTCATATCGGTGAGTACCTTCTCAATCGTGCCAAAAACGTTATCTACGCAACCGCTCCTTCCCTTTACGATACGGCACTGGCCCATCACGCCCTCGAGTACATTCAAGAACACGCCGAACGTTTGCGTGAAAAGATACGGGTGCGTCAGAAGATTGTTTGGGAGGTTCTCGGAATTGAGTGCCCGGGATTGATCGTTCCGATAGAGATAGGGGATAATCGCGAAGTGATGAAATTGCAGCAGCAACTCAAAGAGGAGATGGATTTTCATGTCGGTGCGATCCGTCAGCCGACCGTAAAAAAGGCGATACTCCGTTTGATTGCAAGGGTAGATATCGATGAGGGGCGTTTGCGTCAGGCGTGTGAGCGTTTAACGCAGATTTGGGTAAAATAGCATCATGAATACCATTGCGGTCTCACGACTTGAAATTACCCATGATGAAAGGGTTTTGGTCGACATCGACTTTGAGATTCGACGTTCACTGGCACTGGTGGGAGAGAGCGGAAGCGGAAAGTCGCTTACTCTGAAAGCTTTGATGGGGCTTTTGGATCCGAAACTTAAGATGCATCTTGAGCGACAATCGGATTTTGAGTGGCAGATTGGGCAATCGATAGCTCTTGTCCCTCAGAACCCTTTTACGGCGCTCTCCCCTCTGACAAGGATTAAAAATCAGCTGTTTCTCTCCCGTGAACGGAGTGTAGAACTTTTTGCATTACTGGGATTGGATGAATCGCTGTTGGAGCGGTTTCCTCCGGAATTATCGGGCGGACAGCTTCAAAGGGTTGTCGTGGCTATCGCATTGGGCTCAAATCCCAAACTGTTATTGCTTGATGAACCGACGACGGCACTTGATCCGGCCTCCAAAGAGGTCATGATTGCATTATTAAAAAGATTACAAGATACAATAGGCTTTTCAATGTTGTTTGTCACCCATGATATGGGCGTAGCATCGGCATTATGTGAAGATATCTGTGTTTTACGTAACGGCCGTGTTATTGAACGCGGAGAAATCGAAAAGGTTGTCCGTGAACCCAAAGAGGGCTATACCCGAGCGTTAATCGACGCCGAATTTAAAACTAGAGGATTTAGACATTGATCAATTCTTATGAAGAAATACCGCTAAGGATAAGAATGAGGAAATATTTTCTGATCAGCGTCGGAATTATCGTTATGATTCCGATCGTATTTTTAGGATATATTATCTACTCTTTTGAATATGAGACGAAACGCCTTATCAATTACCAGCCCCGCTTGACAACGGAAGTTTACGACCGAAACGGCAACAAAATCGCCAACCTTTTCAGCGATGAGCACCGTTATTATGTCTCGTTTGAAAATATCCCTCCCCGGTTGATCGAGGCCCTCCTGGCGATCGAGGATACGATGTTTTTTGAACATCACGGGGTCAATCCGGATGCGGTCATGCGGGCGATTATCAAAGACGTTACGGCCGGTAAGCTCAAAGAAGGGGCCAGTACCATTACGCAGCAGCTGGTTAAAAATACCCTATTGACCCGTGAGAAAAAATTCTCCCGAAAATTCAAAGAGCTTCTTTATTCAATCCGAATTGAGCAAGAGTTGACGAAAGAGCAGATTTTAGAACGCTATTTCAACGAAATTTATCTGGGACACGGATATTACGGGATCAAAACAGCGGCAGACGGCTATTTCCGTAAGCCTCTCAAAGAGTTGTCCCTCAAAGAGATGGCGATGCTCGTCGGTCTTCCAAAAGCCCCTAACTTTTATTCGCCGACAAAAAATTACGAACTTTCCCTCGGGCGTGCGAACCGCGTTATCGGCAGAATGTATGATTTGGGGTGGATTGATCAGGCGACGTACGAAAAAGCGACGCAAGAGCGACCGAAAGTCTATAACGATACGTTGAGCAAAAATTCGGGTCCGTATGTCATCGATGAGGTTATGCGTCAGTTGGGAGATGCTTTCCCCGATATCCGAAGCGGCGGATATAAAATCTATACGACGATTGATATGAGACTGCAGGAAGCCGGTTATAAGGCACTCCAATCCGGTCGTGAAGAGATTCTAAAACGGGCTCAGGAAGCAGGTGATCTGGACGAAAATATGCAGCGTCAGCTCAACGGGGCCCTTATCAGTCTCGATCCGCATACCGGCGAGATATTGGCCATGGTGGGAGGGTATGATTATTCGCTTAGCCCTTTTAACCGTGTAACGCAGGCAAAACGCCAACCGGGATCGGCGTTTAAACCGTTTATTTATCAAGTTGCACTTGATAGCGGGATGTCTCCGGCCTCTTTAGTACCGGATATCGCCCGTACCTATACGTATGCCGGTGAAGACGGAGAAGAGAAAACATGGCAGCCGAAAAACTATAAAAACGAGTACAAAGGGATGGTGACGATTCGTGACGCATTGACCCATTCGCGTAACCTCGCAACGATTAATATGGTCAGCGATATGGGATTCGGAAGGATAACGGAGGGGCTAAGACGTTTCGGGATTGTCGAAAACCTTCCTCCCGATCTTTCGATTGCGTTGGGGACGATTTCGATCTCTCCGATTAATTTAGCCAAGTATTATACGATGTTCGCCGGCGGCGGGGCAGTGACTAATCCAATTTTGATTCGTCAGGTCATCACTCCGAAAGGGGAGACGATGCGCTATGAAAACAAAAGCCGTCAGGTCGATACGCCTCAGCAAATTTATTTGATGACGTCGATTTTAAAAGACGTTGTCGGTCACGGAACGGGAACGGCTGCCCGTGTACCGGGAATCGAGATCGCAGGAAAAACAGGGACGACCAATAAAAATGTTGATGCATGGTTTGTCGGATACTCTCCAACGGTAGAGACCGTTGTCTGGTTCGGGCACGACGATAATACGCCGATGCGCCGCAGTGAGACGGGGGGACGGGCAGCCGGTCCGGTATTCCGTTACTATTACGAAGATATGCTCCGAATCTATCCGAATACCAAGCGCTATTTTGATGTGCCGGCAGGGGTCTACATCGCACCTCGGAATGAGACGAATGCAACCGAAGCATTTACGGATACATCTACAGCTCCGGATCTGACTCAGGAAGAAGCGCCAAAAACCGAAGAAAAGTTAGTTTTCTAAAAGTTTTTTAAGGGGAATTTTTTTACAATTCCCTCTCACAAATTATTGGGGTATCGCCAAGCGGTAAGGCAACTGGTTTTGGTCCAGTCATTCGGGGGTTCGAATCCCTCTTCCCCATCCACTCTCTTAATTATTCCCTTTTTCCCAATTCAACCAATGTCATTTCTAAAGATTGTTGCGAGTCGTTTTATGAACGTTTTTTGGTAGCGGAAGAGAGATAAATCCATACACTCCCACCGATCAGGAGCAGCATTAGAGGGGCCAGGTAAGGTTTATCGGAAAGTGCTTTATACCCTTCGATCAAGGCACCGCCGAAAAGATAGCTTCCTCCTCCGACAATAACGGCCCATATAGCGGCACCTACGGCGTTATAGCCACTGAATTTCCAAAAATCGTATTTGGTAAGCCCGACAGCCAGAGGGACGAGCGTTTTTAACCCATAGATAAATTTTTTGACGATGATTATCCATGAACCGTGACGCTTGAGGAGGAGGTGGGAAAAAGCGAGTTTACGGCGATGCTGCTTGAAATACTCCATCATTTCCCGTTTGTGATAGCGTGACATGTAAAACATCAGGGAATCGCCGATAAAATTGGCGATCAAAGCAACGGTGATTGAGAGGGATAAATCCATTTTTCCCATAAAACTGAGAACTCCCGCCCCGATCAGGGCGACCATGCCTCCGCCCAGAGAGTAAAGGAATACGACAATGTATCCATAGGTTGAGAGATTATTGAGCATGTCATCCATTACGTTATAACTTCCTTATTTTTGCAATTTCATCGCGAAGCCGTGCCGCCTCTTCGAATTCGAGTTTCTTAGCCGCTTCTCTCATTTTGAGATTCAACTCTTCGATCAGTTTTTTCCGTTCCGCAGCCGGCAAGGTTTTTGCTTTTTTGGAACGGTTGTAGAGTTCGGCCGGATCTTCAAGTTTGAGATTCTCATCCAACGAGCGTTTGGTCGTCGTAGGGGTGATCCCATGCTCCGTGTTATAGGTCTCTTGAAGGGCACGCCGTTTGGTCGTAGTGGCGATGGCCCGTTCCATCGATCCGGTGATTTTTTGAGCGTAGAGGATGACGTGTCCGTGTTCGTTTCGTGCTGCGCGGCCGATCGTTTGGATCAATGCCGTTTCAGAACGTAAGAACCCCTCTTTATCGGCATCGAGGATGGCGACAAGACTCACTTCGGGAAGGTCAAGCCCCTCCCGCAAGAGATTGATCCCGATGAGGACGTCAAAATCGCCGACACGAAGTCCGCGGATGATCTGATTACGCTCGATCGCGTCGATCTCGGAGTGCATGTATTGAACTTTTATCCCCAAGTCGGCAAGGTATTTGGTGAGGGCCTCCGCCATTTTTTTGGTCAAAACCGTGACGAGGACACGATCGCCGATGGCTACCGTCTTTTTGATCTCATCATGGAGGTCTTCGACCTGATTTTCGCTCGGTTTGATCGTAATGATGGGATCGAGCAACCCGGTAGGGCGAATGATTTGATGGGCAATGGTGGTACTGGCCTCGAGCTCTTGAGCGGAAGGGGTAGCCGAGACGAACATATAGTGGGGTGCTTTGTTCATAAACTCATCAATCATCAAAGGTCGGTTATCCAGAGCACTCGGAAGGCGGAACCCATAATCGACAAGAACCTCTTTTCGGCTTCTATCTCCGGCAAACATTCCCCGAAACTGAGGGAGGCTGACGTGCGATTCGTCGACAATGATGAGGTATTTGTCATGGTGCAGGGCGAAGTAATCGAGGAGCGTATAGGGAGCTTCCCCCGGTTTTTTATCGGTAAGGTGACGGGAGTAGTTTTCAATCCCCTTGCACATCCCCGTAGCCTGAAGCATTTCAAGGTCAAATTCGCACCGCTGCTTCAGCCGCTGCGCCTCGATGATTTTCCCCTGTTTGTCGAGTTCGGCCAACCGTTCTCCCAGCTCGTCTTCGATCCGTTTAATCGCACGGGAAAGTTTCTCCTGCCCGACGGCGAATTGGCTGGTGGCGTAGATCGTGATGGTTTCGATATTTTGGATAACGCTGTTGTTCAGAGGTTCGAAGAGGGCAAGACGTTCGACTTCGTCTCCGAAAAACTCGATCCGCAGTGCCTGATCCTGCCAGTACGGGGGATAAATATCGACCACTTCGCCGTTAACGCGGAAATGCCCTCCGTCGAAATAGGCATCGTTGCGGGCATATCCCATCTCCACCAGACGAAGAAGGAGCTTTTTCTGCGAAATTTCATCGCCCAGGGTGATAACCTGTACCATTTTCTCATACTCTTCCGGATCCCCGAGCCCGTAGTTGGCGGAGACGGAGGCAACCACGATGACATCATCGTAGCTGAGGAGATTGGCGGTTGCCGAGAGGCGCAGACGCTCCAGCTCATCGTTGATGGAGCTGTCTTTTTCGATAAAGAGATCCTGGCGGGGGATGTAGGCTTCGGGCTGGTAATAATCATAATACGAAATGAAATACTCGACATGGTTTTCGGGGAAGAAACTTTTAAACTCGCTGTAGAGCTGTGCGGCGAGGGTTTTGTTGTGGGTCATGATGATGGTCGGCAGCTGAACCTGCTCGATCACCCGCGCCATCGTCATGGTTTTACCGGATCCCGTGACCCCCTCGAGGGCTACGTAACGCTCACCCCGTTTGATGCCATTGCTGAGTGTCTCGATTGCGACAGGCTGATCACCGGCAGGTTGATAAGGAGAATGGACTTTAAAAATCGGCAATGACTGACCCTATGAAAAATATTCGAAATTATAGCGGAATTACTGTTTTCTAATGAGGATGAGTGCCTATAGAGTGCTGAATTAAGGTGAGTTTTGGAATGGGGTTTGGTACAAGAGGGAGTCTGCTTCAGAGATATTCTCAGGATCGATGTTGGGGAAGGGAATTTGAAGCAGCAGGGGATATTTCCTGCTTGAAATCTCCCTTTTAGAATGTATACAGCATATTTATCCAGAACGTTTGCCCCATATACGGTACGTCATAAGTATCGGGCGGATTCAGCGGGAAATAGAGCGTTTTAAGCGTTTTTCCAAAAATATTTTTGACACCGAATTCCAAATCAAGGTTTTTGGCTACGTCATTGATCTTTTGCGTGACATTCACATAATCTTGAACAGGGACGGAACCGTTGGTTGTGTAGATAGTGATGATGTTGCCATTGGCGTCGAGCAAGGCGTTGTTGACTCTGTTCTTTTTCCCTGTATAGTGATACCAGAAAGTGGTTGGATAGGGGGTATCGCTGTTTATCGTCGCATAGAAGTTTGCCAATAAATTGGCAGATAGGGCAAATTCGCTCGGATCATAGTTGAGAGTGAACCCTGATCTGGTCAGTTTAACTTCTCCTCTGTGGGATCGATAAAACGACATATTGGCCCCTAGATCCACCTTTTTATAATTTTTGGTTAATTCAACTTCAACCCCGTTAACCGTTGTCGGACTCTCCAGATTGATTGTTTCATAGGTGAAATCATGATAGGTAATCATATTATAGGTTTTGGTATTGAACGCGGTTGTTTTGAACGAAGAGCTATTGGTTTTAAAAATGTAAGACAACTCAACGGTATCGGCAGTTTCCGATTTATACTCCATATAGGGACTCTGATTGTTAGGCGAGTATTGCTCGGAGAGGCTTGGTGCTCTAAACGCTCTTGAATATTGAGCTTTTAGAATATTGGAATCGTCGTATTGATGGACAAAAGCGATTCTCGGAGATAAAGCGCTACGGCCGTCACTGTAGGTATCGTAGCGCGCTCCGATGGTTGCGGTAGTTTGTTCATTCATCTGGATCTCATCCTGGAGGTAGAGGGCCTTGTTGATCCTTTTGGGATTATTGATTGTGATTAAATGGGTTGATACCGCCGGATCTGCATAGGAACCGCTGTTCCATCTTTGCGTGACATTATCCTGATCTATCGAAAGGATACCGGCGTAGATTCCGCCCAAGAACCGATGGGAATCTTGGGTTGTTTCGAGCGTCGCTTCGGCATATTTTGTACTTTCGGTATAATCGATCGTTCGTACACCGTCCAGATTATTCGGATTGTTTTGCAATACGGATGCCGGAAAGAATACCACTTCGGCGCGATTCGTATAGTGGTTGAGACCGGCCTTTGCGGTTAGGAACACATCGGGAAGGATATCGTACTTTCCTTGGACCCCCAGCATGGTATGGGTATTGGATTGTACGGGTTTGGTATTATCTTGGGGGAGATAGTTTGTCGGATCCCATTGCAACCGTGCATAGTCATTCTTGGCCTCTAACCGGTAAGCCCAAAAATCAATATTTTTGTAGGTTGCGTCAGCCATTAACAGATTACCGCCGCTTGCATTGGGGAGATTGCCCTGCTGTCCAATTGATTGGCTGGCTACCGGCAGATTCCAGCCGTCGCTTTTGTCAACCGAGACAATTGTGGAAACTTTTAGATCATTTTTTTCAAAAGTACCGTAGCCTCCGACCGCTTTGCCGAATTTATTGCTTTCCATTCGAGAGAGAGTCGTAAATACCCCCTCTCTCCCTTTTTTCGTAATAATATTCATAACGCCGTAAATCGCATTGCCGCCGTAAATGGCTGAACCCGGCCCCCGGATAACTTCAATCCGCTCAATGGCATCGATGGGTATCGGAAAAACAATCTGTCCCGTCCCCAGTTTCGGAAGCCCCCAGATTTCGGCACTTATCGGCTTGTCGTTGATCATCCATTTGATTTTATTCCCTTGCGATCCGTAGATGGAGCCCGCTCCCCGAAGCGAGAGTGTTGAGGAATCTGATCCTACAATCGTATCAAATGCGTTTTGTTCCGCAAGATTGGTGATCCCCAGCGATTTTAACTTTTCACCGCTGATGACGGTTACGGTTCCGGGTACGTAATCGGCATTTAACTTGGTTTTGGTTGCGATGGAGGTTATTTCTTCAAGGACTTTGTCGAAATCATTGCTCTCTTCGGCCAAGAGCGGTGATTGGATGGATAGCAGTGCAACACATAAAATCGGTAAGTGGGTTACTTTAAGTCCGTTCAAAAGTTTCATAATTATACGATTCCCTGATTGAAATAATTTTATCGCTGGTTGAATTCAGTATATACGGAATTTGTGCAGCGTACTCTAGTTATATAGTATATTTTTATGTATAACGTGGAGAGATTGTACCAAAATTAATAAAGAATTAACTAAAATATGTATAATATTAATTTATGTTATTAGCAATTGGATTATGATGACACATTCGCTTATCGGAAAATTTGCGTGGGTATTTTGGCTGCTGTATATTGCCGTTATTGCTCCCATATTTATTTTTGTTCAGATCAATGTCTCGTCAGTGCTCTACGACAGTGAAAGGGCAAAAATCGAGTTGGTGACCCAAACGCTGACCCCCATTATCTCAACCTATCTGACGTTCGATCAGCAAGAGATGCTAAGCGATGTCATGCGCACCTTTTTTCAAAACCCGAATATCCTGAAGGTATCGTTGATTGACATCCATCAACGCGTTATGTTTGAACAACACTATCCCCATTCTGCTGCGCAAGAGATGATTAGCCTCTCTGTACCTGTAGTCGATGCGATTACCAATCAGACTCAGGCCACCCTTGTGATCCGTTATTCCAATAACTATGTTCACGACCTGCAAACGAAACTGTTGATGGAACTTATCCTCTTATCGCTGTTTGCTCTACTGATTTTTTCCCTCACCTATTGGTATTTTCGCAAACAGTTTTTTGTCCTTCGCCTTTTGTCCAATTGGATGGGGAACTATACCATCGATAAATCGTCCCAACCGTTTCAAAGCGATAATACCAATACCGAGATCATAACCATCACCTCCTCGGCCAATAAAATGGTTGAAACGATTGATAATTACCGCTGTCAGATGGAGCAGATCAATAATGAATTGGAAAATCGTGTTGAGAACGAAATTACCAAGCGCCGTGAAAAAGAGCAGCTTTTGATTCACCAATCCCGCCTTGCGGCGATGGGTGAAATGATCGAAAGTATTGCCCATCAATGGCGCCAGCCTTTGAATATCATCGGATTGGCAGTTGCCGAAATTGACATGAAACGCTCGTTCGGCGTGCTTGAAGAGGGGGAGATTGAGAAAAACAATACCATTATCAATAATAATCTTGCGTTCATGTCGAACACGATCGATGATTTCCGAAATTTTTTCAATACCGATAAAAAATCGGTCCATTTTGATCCCATCGTCCCCATCCATGAGATATTCGCTCTGATCGGCGAACAATTGCGCTATGCCAACATCACCTATCGGATCGATGAACAATGTCAGAAAAAGATTTTCGGCGTTGTCAATGAATTCAAACAGGTGATTTTAAATATTCTCAACAATGCCAAAGATGCTATCAAAGGCCAGCACGATCAATCGGGAGGAAAGATCGAGATTACGCTCCGTTGCGATGCAGACTTTTTCTACATCGATATCAGCGATACGGGAGGGGGAGTTTCCCCTTCGATACAGGAACGGATTTTCGATCCCTACTTCTCCACCAAACTTCACGACAAGGGGAGCGGTATCGGACTTTATATGTCCAAAGTAATTATCGAGAAACATTTCGAAGGGACTCTCAGCGTGAGCAACAGCCGTGAAGGTGCTCTGTTCACATTGAGCATACCTCTGGAACGATAATGAAAAAAATTATCCTTAGTGCCCTTTTACCGGTTCTCCTTTGGGGTACAACGTACGATTCGACGCTATTGCAGATCGGGGCAAAAGTATTTCCCAAAATCGCCTTGATGGAAAAAGGGACCAAGGAACGTATCCAAAAAACCGTCCATATCGTTATCGTAACCGTACCCTCAAACAGACAGACGGCACAGCAATTGGCGGAGATGATAGAATATCAATATCATGGAACCCTTAGCAATTATTCTCTGACCTGTTCGGTTGTTTCGGCAAAAGAGGGGTTGGAAATCAAAAATGCGCACGGATTTATTTTGCTGATGGAACCCGATGAGAACATCCTTCCGCTTCTGCTGGAATACGCGCACAAAAACAGGATATTGACCTTTTCCTTTGACCCGCTGATGTTGCAAAAAGGGGCTGCCGTTTCCCTTTATATCGGACGAAGCGTCAAGCCCTATATTAACCTCTCCATACTCAAAGAGGTCCCTTTTACGTTCGAATATGCTTTCTTGAAACTCTCTCAACCCTATTAAGCTCGTATAGTATCTGTTTGCCGAAAAAGCACGTTCCAAGATTTAGAATTAGATTTTGTGAACCAATTCTACCAAGGTGATATTTCGTATTCAACAATATGGCACAAGATCATAAGGAATACCCAAATACAAATGACTCGATTCCAGTGGGATTATTATTTTAGAAAGATGGATATCCACGATCGATGAATTTAAGTTTACAAATATGTTTATATATTAAATATAATTTTGCAAATACATGCTATAGTATTTCATATTGTAATAATTGTGCTTAAGGATATGTCTATGCCTATAAAAACCAAATTGATCGTTATCAACATCGGTATGCTGATCGGTATGCTGCTGATCGTCCTTATATCCATGTCCGGATATGAATCTGTATTGAATGATACCTTAGAGAATTCGCGAAAAACGTTGGAACAGGTTGATAAAGCAAGGACGATTCAAGTGGCTTTTAAAAAGCAGGTGCAGGAGTGGAAAAATATCCTTTTGCGTGGCGAAAATCCGGAAAAATATCAAAAATATTATAAAAATTTTACCAAACAAGAAGAGACGATTCAAAAAGAGCTTCAAGCGTTAAAAGCAATAACCGAAAATAAAAAAATCATTACGATGATTGATGATTTTTCCGCTTCCCATCAAAAATTGGCTCAGCAATACCGTAAAGGTCTCGAAGCCTATAACAATGCGGCATCGGACAAATATAAAGTCGGCGATAAAGCGGTGGACGGAATTGATCGCGGTCCTACCGATAAACTGGATGCTTTGGTCGAAGCCTATGAACAAGAGCATACGACGATGAATCTTGCGGTTGAAGAGAGTAGAAACGATATCAAGGTATTCATCTACGGGCTTGTATTGATTGTCATGGGAGTTTTGAGCGGTGGGGTGATGGTCATTACCAAAACCATTATCAAATCGGTCCGAATGGCGGAAGAAGGGTGTGACGATATCGTACGCACCAGGCAGTTAAACCGGTTGATACCGATTAATACGCATGATGAGATTGGGCACATCATCGGGTATTTCAATAAACTCTTAAGCGAAATGGGGAGTGTCCTGATATCGTCAAAACGTCTGGCCCTTGAGAATGCAAAGATAGCCGATGATCTCAAAGCAAGTTCGGGATTAATCAGTACCAATACCGATGAAATAACTGCCGTTATTACACTGACCAATGTCTCCTCGCAAGAGGTATCGGACCTTTTGGAATCCAGCCGTCAGCAATCTCGGAAGACGGGAGAGAGCATTGAAGAGGCTAATGAACAGGTAAAAATGGCGGCAAACGAAGTATTGACGGTTTCCCAATCGTTACAAACCGCTGTTCACGATCAGCATGAACTCTCATCGCGATTGGAACGTCTCTCTGCAGAAGCCGAACAAATCAAAAGTGTCTTGACGGTTATTTCGGATATTGCCGATCAGACCAATCTTCTTGCCCTGAATGCAGCTATCGAAGCGGCGCGTGCCGGGGAACACGGTAGAGGTTTCGCGGTTGTTGCCGACGAAGTGAGAAAATTGGCAGAACGTACCCAGAAAAGTTTGTCCGAAAGCGGGGCTACGGTCGCCGTTATTGTCCAGTCGGTTATCGAAAGTACCGATATGATGTCGAAAAATGCCGATTATATGGAAGAACTCAGTAAAAAATCATTGCATGTTGAAGGGGCAATGCGTCATGTGATTGAGGTGATGAACACCTCGGTCACAATGGCACATGAAACAGCCGTTTCAGCACAACAAGGGGCGGAAAAAACAAAGATGACGATCAATCAGCTGGCTACGATCGAAGAGTATGCGAAACGCAATCATGTGAGTACGAAAACGCTTCTGGAAGAGGCCAAATTACTTTCGGCAATATCAGGCAACCTTATGAATGATCTAGCCCAATTTCGTTCATAAAATTTAGGAAGGGGAACAACGTAAAAATAGGGGATGGAGTAATCCTGAGCTAATCTGTGTTAGAATTATAGATAAGACACTATCATTCAAGGTTAATCATGCTATTTAATCCCACTCCATTGGAAAAATTAACGACTCTTGTTTCCGAACTCATTGAACAACAGGCTTCTCTTAAAAGTGAGCTCGAAACATTAAGAGCTGAAAATATCTCTATCCGTGCCCATGAACAAAGCAAAGAAAACGAAATTCAGCGTCTAAGCGGAGAGCTTGCCTCCAAAGACGAGGAGATTAAGATGTACAGTGACGAACTTTCGGCAAAAGATGCGGAGATCGAAGCGATCGTTTCCAAAATTGAAAGCTTGCTTGGATGAAGACCAAGATAACCCTCACCCTCAATGCAAAACGTTATGACATTGATGTAGAGGAAGATTTTGCCCGTTTTTTGACGGCGCAGATGAAACAGGATTTTGAGTTTTACGGAAATAATGATCTCAAGCTTCTGCTCCAAGCCTATGTTCGTAAAAATTTTGCTCTTTATGAGCAAGAACAGCAGATTAACGGGTTGATCGACATAATGCAAAAAGGATAGTCGGGATGGAAGTTTCAGCCAAAGAGGTCAAATCGCTCTTTGTCAAACGGTACGTCATCGCGATATCCTTAGTCGCTATCCTTTCAACGGCTGCTTTTATTATTTTACATCTCGCACTTAAAGTCAGTGATACGACCGCGCTCATTGTAAACGTATCCGGCAAGCAGAGGATGCTGTCACAACGCATCGCTTCATTCTCCCAACAATATTATCATTTGAAGAGTAACTATGCGCAAGAGGGGGCTAACACAGCAAAAATAGATGAGGTGGAATCGGCCTTGCGCAAGGCGATCAAAGAGATGCGCAAAGCCAATGACGCCCTCTCCAGCGGTGTATTGAATGACGTTATCCGGGTCGAGGTTTCCCCGGAGAGCCGTGAACTCTATTTCGGTGAAACGGAACTTAAAATTCGGGTGGATAATTATCTGCAAAGCGCAGAAGCGTTGTTCAATCTCTCCGCACCCAAAGATATGAATTTAGTGGTGGACAGTATCGTCGCACAGTCTCATATTCTCCTTCCCCATTTGCATTCAGCCGTATTGCAGTATCAAAAGGAGGGGGAAGAAAATATTGAGCGGATACAAACTCTAGAATATTTTGCATGGGCATTGACTCTGTTTACCCTGATGCTTGAGGCGATTTTTATTTTTCAGCCGATGGCCGAACGGATTCGTGAACTTTTTGCATCTTTAGAATACAACAAAGAGCATTTGGAACATCAAATACAGCTGCGTACGCTGAGTTTGGAGCAAGCCAATTTGAAACTTCAGCATATCGCTTCGCATGACCCTTTAACCGGATTAAAAAACCGTCTGAATATGGAACGTGAACTGGAAGAGCTCCTTACCCATTTTCGTCAAAATCATGCCCCTTTTGCGGCGTTAATGCTGGATATTGACTGGTTTAAAAAAGTGAATGACAAATACGGGCATGATATCGGTGATTTCGTTTTGCAGGAAGTTGCCTCCATTTTGGCAAAAAGCATTCGCGATCACGACAGCGCTTTCCGTGTAGGGGGGGAAGAGTTTGTGATTCTTTTCAACCGTATCACCCATGAACAAGCCCTTAAAAAAGCAAATAAAATTCGCATTGCGATTGAAGAGCATCTTTTCGTTTTAAAAGAGATAGTGTTACACATTACTATCAGCGGCGGCCTTTATCATCCCGAAATCACCGATGCATCCAATGTCCAAGGGGTTTTAAAACTTGCCGACAATGCTCTTTATGAAGCAAAACGGCTGGGAAGAAACCGAATTGAGTCCTCCGATCAAAGCGAATTGACTATCCGGTTTCCTTCGCCCCCTTTACGTATCACGATTCATGCTGAGGGGGAATTCCTCGATAAAATCGTTTTTGCCGATCCTGACATTCACTCGATACTGGGGTATGAAGCTTCCGATCTTGTTCGCGGGAAGATCCGGTTTAAACATCTTCTCCATGTTGATGACTGGGATATTTTTGATCAGCTTAAAGAGATGAGACCATTTATGACGACGTTTCGTGTAATGCTCCCCTCGGGCAATGTGAAAATTATGAAGGGGGAGTTTTCCCCGGTGATTGGGCAAGGGTGGGAAATCGCGCTGCAAGATCCGATCGCTTTGGCGGAATCGGTAGAGGATAAAATGATTGTCCAGAATTTTGAAGCCATGATGGAAAACAGTGATGACTATATTTATTTTAAAGACCGTTTTCACGTCTTTACGGCGGGAAGCCGGACATTGGTAGCTCTTACCAACGTCCGGAACAAAGAGCAATTGATCGGTAAAACCGATTACGAAGTGTTTCCGAAAGAATATGCCGATAAATATTTTAATCTGGAAAAAGAGGTATTCAGCGGAAATATCGATGTGGCTCGTGAAATCCAACCGACTTTGGATAACGAAGGCAATGGAGGATGGGTCGACAACCGAAAGTATCCGATCAAAGATGAAGAGGGGAATATTATCGGCCTTTTTGGAATCGCACGTGTTTTATCGGACGTACCGGACAAGGGTTAACTTTTTTCACAATCACTCCACGATTCTTTTTTATACTGCTCTCATCAAAAGAGAAACTCGAAAGAGAGTCTCTTCCAAGGAGTGTAAGATGAAAAAGTTACTAATGCTGTTAGCCGCTGCGGCTATGATGGCTTCAATGGCGCAAGCCGATGCCAAAACAGGTCAAAAAACCTATCTGAAATCGTTCAAAGCCAAATTCGGTATGAACGGTACGAAATTCGCTGCCGAACACACCGTATCGGAATGGGAGGAACTTTTTGATAACAATGCCGCCGGCTTTATCAAAGAGTACAGTGAGCGTTTCCCGGCTGCCGCAGGGATCTTAAATAACCCGTCGATGGTGGACAAGCTGCAGGATGTCGGTGATTTTGCCAAAGAGTACGGCAGTGATTCGGGCAATGTACCTTCGTGCGGTTGATCCGCAGGGGGCAGGATGCGTTTGACGCAAAAGAGAAGTACCTGAGGTACTTCATACAATAGAAATACATCATGAAGGATTGAAGATGAAAACATTAATTGCAATACTGGGATTGACCGCTATGTTGAGTGCTGCCGACGGGGGAACCTTGTTCCAAAAATGTGCTGCATGCCACGGTGCCAAAGGTGAAAAAGCAGCCCTTGGAAAATCAGAAGTGATTGCCGGCTGGAAATCGGATAAAGTCCTCGAAGCACTCAAGGGGTATAAATCGGGAAGCCGTAATACCAAAGGGATGGGCGCGATTATGAAAGGTCAAATGGCTGCTTTGAGCGATGGAGACATGAAAACCATTGCCGATTATGTAGCAGGCTTAAAATAGGGATTGGAGGTCGCTACGAGCTCTCGTAGCCGATTTGGACGAATGCTTTTGCTCTTCTCCCCGCTATAGCGGGGGTTACTCCCATCGTACACAAATGGTTGTCCCTTTTTTCTCTTCGGATTCAATGGAAATACGGAGATTATACTCTTGGGCGATCATGGCGACAATATGCAAGCCTATACCAAACCCCCCGACACTTTTATCGGCTCTCTGATACCGTTCGAATACCCTATCGATCATAGCTGTGGGGATACCGATACCGTTGTCTTGGATACACAGCAGATGCTCTTCTAAGGTTACGGTAATCATCCCCCCCATAACGTTGTATTTGATGGCGTTGGAGAGGAGATTGTCGATGAGCCGCGTTGCTTTGGTTGCGTCTATGAGATAGGTCGTGTCTGGACGGATATGCAGATCGAGGGTGATTCTTTTTTGCTCGATACGATGGCGGAAATAATCCAGACGTTCATGCAGAAGATTGGAGAGATTGAGTTCAGTATTATGTACGGCCAAATCGTGATTGAGGATGAGGTAGGTGAGATCGTCATAAAGTGTCGAAATGGTCCGTGAAGCGATTTCAATCCGTTTGAGCTTCTTTTCAACGGAGGGGGGAAAATCGTTCTCTTGAAGTGCTTCCAGATTGGTCAGGATTGCACTTACCGGGGTATTGAGTTCATGGGTTGTGTCTTTGATGAAATCATCCAGGAGGGCGATGGCATCGTTCATGGGGCGTAAAAACATCCGGGAGAGGGTAAACCCGATCAAGGCAAGGACAGCAAAAAGGATCGATCCGAAAATCAGACTGTTTAAGAGCGTCTGGTGCTGCCATAACTCATCATCAAGCGTCTCAAAGACAAGATAATATTCACCGAGACCGTACGGGGAGAGGGGGATGATAAGGTGGATAAAGCGGTTATGTAAACCGATGTTTTCATTAAAATCATAAGGGGATCGGTGGATATTTCCGACGAGGAGATCTTTATCGTATCCGTAGAGAGCGGTTTTATAGGCTAGATCTTTAGGAAAGGTTGCAAGATTGTGACCGTTTTCAAGCCATTTTTTGAGGCGCGGCACATAGCTTTCACTCTCCAGCTGCATGGCGAGACGGTGGGATGAGAGCATCTGCGTTTTCATCGACTCGTAATAGAGTATCGCCATCAGGGCCAGGATCAGAAAACTCATAACCCCATACAGAGCTAAAAAACTTCGGAGGGTTCGGTATTTAGCGAAATTGATACCCGAGGCGTTTGTGGCTGACAATGCGATCCTTTCCTATGAGTTTCCGAAGGGTTTTGATATATGTGCGCAGGCTTCCGTCACTGGGAGTCTCATCGTAATCCCACAAATGTTCCATGATCCTCTCGTGAGTAAGGAGCTCATTTTTGTGTTGAATAAAAAGTTTGAGGAGTTTGTGCTCTTTCACCTGGAGGGTTTGTACCACTCCGTCGATGCTTAGTAGCTGATTTTGGATATCGTAAGTGATGTTGTCGCCTAAGACGAGGAGATCGACGGGATTGTGGTAAAAATTGCGTTTAAGGATCGTCTGGATCCGTAGGAGAAGCTCTTTAAGGGCAAAAGGTTTGCGGATGTAATCATCTCCGCCGCTTTCAAATCCCTCTTCGACATCGTGCATCGCATTGCGCGAGGTGATGAAAACGGCAGGGGTGGTATTGCCCTCTTTGCGAGAGCTTTTTAAGAGTTGAAAGCCGTCTCCTCCGGGGATGTTGACATCCAAAAGCAAGAGATCGAATTTCTGTTCATACAAGGCATCTTCGGCTGAAGCGGCGTCATAAACACAGATGACTTCAAAACCGTGTTCTTCGAGGTACTCACACACACTTTCCGAGAGATTCGGATCATCTTCGAGGAGGAGAAGTCTGGCTTTTATCATACGAGTACGGCTCCTGCGATCAAAAATAAAACCAATGCCAAAGAGGCGGAGATGAGGGCGTAGGGTAACTGCGTACGGACGTGTTCGCCGACTTCGCATCCTGATGCCATGGATGAGATGATCGTCGTATCAGAGATCGGTGAACAGTGGTCTCCAAAAACTCCGCCCGAAATAACGGCACCCATGGCAAGCGCGACCGGTGCATCCAGACCGATCGCCAGAGGGATGGCGATCGGGAGCATAATGCTAAAGGTTCCCCAGCTTGTCCCGGTGGCAAATGCAATGATGCTGGAGAGGAGGAAAATGGCTCCGGCGAGATAGGAGGAGGGGAGATAATCACCGATAAACGAGGCCAGATAGGTGCCCACTTCCATATCGGAGCTTACTCCGCCGATAGCAAAAGCAAACAGTAAAATAGCCGCAATCGGGGTAAGTGATTTTGCCCCGCGGTATGCGGAAAGAAAAAACTCTCTGTTACCCATAGCCCCGCTCATACGGTAATAGACCCACATAAGCAAGAGGGTGAGAGAGAGGGCGTAAAAAATGGAGCTTGAACCGGAACCTTTGAGGATGTTTCCCCCTCCGGTCAGGAGCATGAAGCCGATTACACCGCCGATCATCCAGATCATAGGCCACAAAAAGAGTCCAATTGTTTTTCTATTTTCTTCGCAGATGACCTTCTCATCGGACGCTGACGTCGAGCGCATCGGACCGATATCGATTTCATACCAGATAACGGCAAAGGTGACGATGAGGGCGATATAGGCATAAAAATTATAAGCAATGGCCGCAATCAGCCACTCTCCCGCTTCCCCGGCTATCAATCCGGCGGCAATCTGCCCTCCGATGAGCCCCAAAAGTAGCGCTCCCCATCCGTTTACCGTAATGATTGAGCACACCGGGGCAGAGGTAGAATCGCAGACAAAGGCAAGCTTTGCCCGACTGATGCCGTATCGGTCGCAAAAAGGTTTTCCTACCGCGCCGGCGACAAGCGAGGTGATGGACGATTCGATAAAAATGATAATCCCGGCGATAAAACTGGGGATGAGGGCGCTCCGCCGGCTGTTTACCCATGAACGTTTGACGCTTAACTCATGTACCAAAGCCCCGACACCGCCGCTGCGTTCGATTAATGCCATTACCGCCCCAACCATGACGGCGAATGCAAGGGTTTTTAAAACCCATAGTTCACTTAAAAGGGATGCAAACCGTTTTACGATTAAACCGAACGCATCGAGGAGATGAAAGTCAGCGATAATAATCTCTCCTGCAATGACCGCCAGGGCCAAGGCCGCAAAGACAGAGCGGCTGAAGAGGGCAAGGAGTATCGCAATAAGCGGGGGTATTAACCCTAAATAACCGTATTCTATGGTCGAGCCTTTAATTTCCGAGGGGGGAAGGGTGTCGTACGAAGGATGGTTAAAAGCATTGAGGAGTTATACACTCCCTTATAACTCAATGCGCATCCGCATAATTCCAGGACGGTCAAATTGCTCTTTGTAGTATTCGCTCCGTTTTTCGTCAACAACTTCAAAGCCGAGCTTTTTATAAATCATTTCGGTTTCAACAGAGCCGATTTCAACGGAAGTCTGCACTTTTCGATACCCTTTGAGCCGTGCGGTGAGCATGCTTTTTCCGATCAACTCTTTAAACACGTCGATGCTTTTAAATTCAGGTTTTACCAGCATGAAATCAAGGACAAAGGTTTTGTTGTCGACTTCCCCTTCGCACAGGAGATAAGCGGCTATACGTTCATGATACGTCTCATCAAATCCGATCTCTTCGAGCGCTTTGGAAAAAATTTCATGGGTAGCGATGCGGGGTTCGTATCCGCAGATGGTTCCGACCGCTTTTCCTTCTGCTACCGCAATAAAAAAGTTGGAAAAATGGCAGTAACTTTTGGTTTTTGTGAGAGCTAAACGTTTGATATGGGCTAACAGGGTCTCCGTATCGGATGTATTAAAGACCAGATCGAATAATCCGATCCGTTTCCCTCCCCGTGAACTCTCCAATAGGGCTTGGGCAACAATGTCAATATCCGCCTCAGCTGCTTTACGAACGGTGATTGTCATCGGTGCCTCACTACTACGTATTTTCAATATGCTATACTACCTAACTTTAAAATAAACTAAGAACAATACGATGTTTAAACTAATTTCTTTTTTTTCCCTCTCTTTTGGAGTTTCAGCCCTTATCGCATCCCAGCAGCTGATCGTAGTTTTGTCTGAGGATTTAAATGCAACTTCCGGCTCGATGCAACGCTATGAAGACGAGGGGAAGTGGATGAAAGTAGGCATAGCCATACCCGTTATCCTCGGTCGAAGCGGATTGGGGTGGAGCCATCAGGAACCTTTTAAAAATGAGGGGGACGGAAGGTCTCCGGCAGGACTTTTCCCTCTTAATGCGACATTCGGATACGACGAAAAGGCTAACTCTTCCCTGAGGTACTATCATGCGGACGATACGCTTATCTGTATCGATGCCGTTGAAGACGGCCGTTACAATACCCTTGCCCGGCTGGATCCGTTAAACCCTCCGGCGAGTTTTGAAAAAATGCACCGCCTTGATGACGTCTATCGCAACGGTGCGGTCATCGGCTATAACCCAAGCGGGGAAAAGGGGAGAGGTTCATGTATATTTATCCATCTGAACCATGCTGACCGTCATCCTACGTCCGGATGTACCGCAATGGATGAAGAGCCGCTTAAAGAGCTTTTAGGATGGTTGGACGGTAACAAAAATCCCCGAATTTTGCAGATTCCCAAAAAGGTTTGTCGGGAGTATTTGGACGAGTTCCCCGGTATTGAATGCGAATAGCGGCCATCGGATAGAAAAGAGGGGGTAGGGGTGTCGTCGAGTATGCTCCGCCGGAATAGACTCCGGCAGTATCTGACGAGGAGACTAGTTGTTAACGACGTCTACTTTAGGTGTAGTGACAGTCGATGCCGGGAGCATCGGATAGACCACTTGAGGTTTTCGCCCCTCGAGTGATTTGAGAAACGTGTGAATAGACCCAATCTCCTCCTCACTTAAATCGACACCGAGCTGAATACGTCCCATTTCCTTGATCGCTTCAGGAAGTGTTGCGATTTGACCGTTATGGAAATAGGGGGCTGTTTGGGTGATATTACGGAGTGTCGGTACGCGTACCATTCCGTTTTTATCCCCTTTGAAATCCCCTACGTTCATGTATTTATACGGAGCGACAACGCCGAAAGCCTGCATTGTCCCACCCAGAGCTATATCGTTATGGCAGGTTGCGCACCCTTTGTCGATAAAGGTTTTAAGCCCTTTTTGTTCGGCTTTATTAAGTGCTTTAAGATTGCCGTTTAAGAAATCGTCATAGCGTGAAGGGGTGACGAGGGTACGTTCGAAAACGGCGATGGTATCGGCCACTTTTTCAAAACTGACGGTGACGTTTTTCCCGTATGCTTTTTGGAACATCGCCACGTATTCGGGAATGGAGTTGACTACTCCCGTTACGAACTCTTTAGGTGCTGCCATCTCCGGCCCAGCTTGGATCGGTCCCTGGGCTTGGTCTTCTAGATGCGGCGAACGTCCGTCCCAAAATTGCTGGCTATAGAATACGGCATTGTAGACCGTCGGTGAACTGAGCCCGTGGGGATTTGAAGTCCATTTGTGTCCGATTGCCGCACTCATACCGTCTGTCCCGCCTAGGGCGAGATTATGGCAAGAGTTACAGCTGATTAGACCGCTTTTGGAGAGGCGGGGATCAAAATAGAGCATTTTCCCGAGTTCGACTTTAGCCGAAGTGGTTTTATTATTTGGATTTGAAGTAAGTTTTTCAACGGATTTAGGGTTTGCGGGGATCGGTTTGAGCCCGGCTGTTTTTGCGTCGTTGATAAGCGAGGCACCCATAACGGTTGAGGTGATGATAGCAGAAATCATGAATGCTTTCATAGTGAATCCTTGTGATTTATGGATTAGAATAAAAATTGTAGCAGAGGAAAGCTAATGGAAAAATTTTATCCTTTAGCTAATTCCAGTTCTTGCATTACCGTTTGGCGTTTGGTATCTTCCAACCGCCTGCATGCCGATTCGAAAGCTCCTGATTCACCGATTACGATGCAGTGCCCTTTCGCCCGGGTCAGGGCGGTATAGAGCAGTTTGGTATTGAGCATGATATGATGGGAAAAACTCATCACCATAATGACCCGTTCATACTCCATCCCCTGTACTTTATGGACGCTGAGTGCGTAGGAGAGGTTCAGATAATCGCTGATCTGCTCGTATTTATAATGGACGATCAACTCTTCATTGGGATAATAGACATAACAGAGCTCTTCCTCATCGTCAAGCCGAAAGAGTAATCCGCACATACCGTTGAAAATCCTCCGTTCAATCGGTTCACCTCCCTCTTTAAACTCTTCAGGGGTTGTTGAGGGGAGGTTTTCGTTTTTGGTGTGGACGACTTTATCCATCAGACGGAACTCCCCTTTAAGGGTTTTGATGCTTTTTTTAGGGTTTGGATTAAAATAATCTTGCAGCAGAGTATTGAGATTGTCTACTCCGAGCGTATTTCCGCGCATGGGCGAAATAACCTGAAAAGCACTTAGATAGTCACGAATTTGTTTGGAGTGAAGCTTCTCTCGTGATTCGGGCAAATAGTGAAGCGTGACTTCAGCGACAGCGGCAAGCATATTATGCGCATGGGTTTTCAGTACCTCTTCAAATTCGGAAGTACTAAGGGAGCGTTTGAGTGCATGACGGTTTGGGATATCGATCTCTTTGAAGGTGAAATCTTCGTAATGTTCCCGATAGGAGGGGATAACCCCTTTTCGGATATCGTTGGCGATCAGGGCAATAGCCTGTTCCGCGTTTTGCCGGTAAATCTGGGTGAGCATGACGGTAGGTGCCAGATTCAAGGAGATAGCATCGCTCAGGGGGCTCCCCGCCCCGATAGGGGGAAGCTGGGCATCATCGCCGACGATAATGACGGTTGCATCCCGTTCTATTTTGGATAAGAGTCTCGCAAAGAGGAGAGAATTGATCATGGATGCCTCGTCAATGAGGATAACTTTATGGGGCATTGTCTCTTGGGCTTCGAATTTAACCAGGAGACTCTGAATGGTTGCGCTTTGGTAGCCGCTGCGTTCCCGTATCCGTTGGGAAGCAATTCCGCTGAGTGCACACGTCATGATGAGGTTCGGATCGTAACGGGTTGCCAGAAGATCAAGAAGCGCTTTGGCCGTCGTACTTTTTCCGGTACCGGCATACCCTACCAAAAAAATAAGTCCGGTCCCTTTATTGATCAGTTGGAGCGCTTCGAGTTGCTGCTCGCCGAGGGTGAGTGCGTGGGCTTCCAAAAAAGGTTGGAGATCATTGCAAAGAGGTTCGTTTACGGTATTTCCACGGCGTTTGAACTCACGGGCGAGAAGGGTTTCCGCTTCATAAATACGTGAAGGGGAGAGTTTTGAACTGGGTAAGAGGGTGATACTCCCTTCTCGAAGACGATCTTCAAGCGCTTCATCGTATCGGTAGCGGTCTCCTAAATTTAAGAGGAGATCGAGTTTATCGAAGAGGGTATAGCGATCGATACAGCTGTTCCCTTCCGAATCACAGTATTCGCTCAGAGCGTGCTCCATTGCGGCACCGATACGGCGTTCATCATCCGCTTTTATCCCCATGCGAAGAGCGATATCATCGGCTTTTTTAAAACCGATACCGGGAATACGCATCAGTCCGTAGGGGTTGTTTTGTATGGCGGAAATCGGATCTTTTACCTCTTTCATCGCTCCGGAAATCAGTCGGAGCAAAGCAGGAGTAACTCCGAAGGGGGCTAAAAATTCTCCCAATAACCGCATAGAACGAAACTGTTTCCACCCTTGGGAGAGCCTTAGCAGCCGTTTGTCGTTCATCCCTTTGATCTCCATGAGTTTCTCAATATCGTTATCGAGAATATCGATCAGTCCGTCTGTCCCGTATTTCTCTATCAGCTCTGCGGTCAATTTTTTGGTGAAGCCTTTGACGACGCGGTTGAGAAAAAAGAAAAGTTCATTTTGATTGACGATAAGGGTATGGGCTTTGAAAGTTCTGCCGTGGTTGCGATGCTCTTCCCAGGAACCTTTGAGGGTCACCGCCGCATCTTGAAGGTGTTGAACGTCGCTCTCGTAATAGTGGGCGCTGATTTTTTCCCCTCTTTTAAGAGCTGCAATGAAAAAACCGTTGTTTTCATAAATAATTTTGTCGATTTGGCCGATAAGTGTCTGCATACGCGATTGTAGCTAATTCTAGGGAAAAGCGGTTGTTTTAGGGCAAAATGCTGCTTAGAGTTCAAACCATTGAGCCAGAATTTGCCGTAACATCATTTTGTCGATCGGTTTGGCGATATGTTCATTCATCCCGGCATTCAGAGCAAGTTCCCGATCTTGCTGCATAACTGCGGCACTTAAAGCGATAATCGGGACCGTCTCTTTGCCCGGTATCTGGCGAATTTGTCGAGAGGCTTCGAATCCGTCCATTACCGGCATTTGCAAATCCATGAGGATTGCGTCGAAGTGGTTGTTTTTAGCCTGTTCGACCGCTTGTAGTCCATCTCCTGCAATAGAGACGGTGAACCCCATTTGTTTGAGCCGTTCCGAAGCTACAAGCTGATTGAGGTCATTGTCTTCGACCAAAAGAATATGGAGATTCGGTATCAATCCGCTTGCCGTTTCGCTCATCGGGGCTTCCGGAAGAGGGTATTCATCAGCCGAGGGGATATCAAAATAGGCATTGAAACTGAAGGTTGACCCTTTGCCCTGGGTACTGTCGGCAACAATGATGCCATCCATAAGGTAGACTAGATCTTTGGCAATCATCAATCCAAGCCCAGTGCCTCCGTATTTTCGGGTAATCGATGTATCTGCCTGATAAAACGGTTCGAAAAGATTGTTTTGCTGCTGCGGTGTCATACCGATTCCGGTATCACGGATATCGAATCGGAGTTGATGACGTTTGGTATCGGTTCCGAGCAAAGTGACGGAGAGGGTAACTTCACCGGATGCCGTGAATTTCAGGCCGTTTCCGATCAGATTGCTTAAAACCTGTTGAAGCCGAAGCGGGTCTCCGATGAGATGGGTCGGAACATTGTTAGAAACATTGAAGGTGAGATCGATATTTTTTGCTTCTGCTTTATAGGCAAAGAGCGCGCGGAGGTTGGAGAGGATCGTGTTTAAATCAAATCGGATGTTTTCCAAATGAAGTTTGTTCACTTCGATTTTTGAATAATCGAGGATATCGTTGATGACCCCCATTAGGGCTTTAGCCGATGTCTGCGCTTTGGTGAGATAGTCCCGCTGAAGGGGGTCTAAATTGCTCTCCAAAACCAGATTGCTTAACCCGATAATGGCATTTAACGGGGTCCGGATCTCGTGACTCATATTGGCCAGAAAAGCACTTTTGGCTTCATTGGCTTTTTCTGCCGCCTCTTTGGCTTCAAGGGTGGCATGATGAAGAATTTTTTCACCGGTGATATCGCGGTTGATCCCGATCATGTAGAGAGGTTGAGCGTGGCTGTCTCTTTTGACAATGGAGGTAGCTTGAATGTATTTAACCCGTTCATTTGCAACGGTTATCCGAAAGGAGGTATCAAAGGGATTAATATCCTGAAGTGCGTTTTGAAGTTCATTTTCCACCCTGTGGATATCATCGGGATGGACCCGATGTAGCCAATGGGTATAACTGAGCGTATCGGTTTGATCTTCTTTCGGGATTTCATAGAGATGATGCATTTTTTCATCCCAATGCAACGTATTCTCTTTCAGTTCCCAAATCCATATACCGATATCGGCGGCATCGGTCGCCAGACGAAGACGGTCAAGGATTTCGGAAAACTTTTGATTTTGTTCAACGAGTGCCCTCTCTAGCCGGTAACGTTCGGATATATCCTGAACAACGGCGATATTGTAGATGATGCCGTCGTATTCGATTGCTCGGGTATGGGATTCTATCGGAAATTCGGTACCATCTTTCCGGATAAGAATCGCATGATTCGTCATTGTCCCTTTGTGCTTCAAGGCTTGCAAATGGGTTAAAAAAGGCTCATCTTCGTGTATCGGACGACGAATTTTTTCGATCCCGATGGCACGTAATTCGTCGAGAGAATACCCCAGTATGGAAGCAGCGGTGTTATTGATATAATGGATAAAACCGTCTTCTATCCGTAGGATAAAAATCATTTGATTCGACTCATCCATCAGATGATGAAACAAAAAAAGTTCTTTACCCTCCTGTTTTCGTTTCGTAATATCCCGGCTGGAAGCGTATAAATAGCGTTCGCCATCTAAAAAAATCGGTTTAGCCGTAATTTCGGCATCAAAGGTCGATCCGTCTTTTCGGCGGTGGCGTGTTTCAAAAGTGGTTATGGCATCCGGAAGCATGAGATTTTTATGGATGGTTTCTTCCGGTAAAAAATTATCCCAATCAAAAACTTTAAGATGCAAGGCTTCATCAGGGGTATAGCCGAGCATTTCCAAGAAGGAATCGCTGTAGAGGATGAGATTCCCGTGTGTATCGAGTATATGGATCCCGTCGGTTGAAGATTCCAGGACAATTTTCAGCCAATCTTCATTAAAAAGGTTTTTATTAACGGTCATTTTCACCCTTTTTTCATCTGACCCGGAGCATTAAAAAAACTCGAACCCGTCATCATTATCCGTTTTTGTATCGGATACCAAAAAGGATTCGATCATTTGAATGTTTGAGAGTATCGATGCATCCATATAATCAACGGAAGGGGCCCCGTCGAAAAAAACACTTTTTGACCATAAAATCAAATCGTTGTTGAAACTTTTGCATAGGGCAGCCATTTGCGGTGCTAGACTGATAAAAATTGCCTCATTCTGCCGGATAATCGTTGCAAGATTCCGGATGGCCATTCCGAGCGTCTGCGTTTCGGTATACAAAAGCAACAGGCTGGAAATCCGTTCGAAGGCGTTGATAATCTGATCGACATCATGGATACTAAGTTCCTGGCTCCCCATCCACATAAATTGGGTCGAGAGATCATGAAGCTTCAGATCCAGGGAGTCGAGGTCTTCCTCGTCCATGAAATCAAACCGATGAAGCGTTTCGCGCTCTTTTTCGTATATAAGGGTTTGCGTTGAGAGTATTCGGGGCGATTCAGAGGAGAAGAACGAAGGCTCATGGACGGTAGATGGGGGCAATTGATCATTCAGAGGAAGTGTGATCTCTTTCATCACTTTAAACGAGAGGAGATCGGAGCGCAACTGATAGTCGATTGTGTCAAAGTAATTGCGTATCAGTTGGGTGATTTTTTCGGGAGAAATAACATCGATATTGAGAATAGAGAAAAAATAGGTATCCGCATTCTCTTCCAGAATAATTTCGGGATGAACATTGCGCGAGAGCATGACCAGTCCCATTTGATAGATAAAACGGATCAGATCACTGATAAAATTGGTCCGGACACTCTCTTTGGTTAGGGAGAGCAGCGATTCCCAAAGTTGGGTAAGATCCTCTTCATTCTCAATCCGATAGGTTGTTTTATAGCAGAATATGGTTTGGGTAAACGGATTGATACTGTGTTTGGAAGAGAGGTATCCTTTGGCATTTCTAAGCATCGTAAGGTAGAGTTGAAGGCGATGTTTGAAAACATCAGGCTGAATCGGTTTGATGCAATAGTCTTTGGCCCCGTTACGGAGAGCCTGTATCTGATTCTCTTCATCCTCTTGAGTGGAAACGATCACTATAATGGCTTTGGGTAAAAGCCGATGGAGATGTTTTGTCGCTTCGATTCCATTCATATTCGGCATCAGGATGTCCATAAAAACCAGATCGAAGGGGATCTGGTGTGCCATGGTAAGGGCGCTCATACCGTTGTCGGCCTTGCTGATCTCTACGGTTTCCCCGGATTTGTCACAGTATTGCGTGATATATGCTTCCAATAGTGTTTGATTGAGGCTTTGGTCATCGACTATCAGTATCTTATACATTGCTGCTAATCCTTATGGCTGGTATAGATGGCGTAAACTTCATCACGGTGTTGGATAAAAATATTGATAAGGGCCGGGTCAAAATGGCTTCCCGAATTTTGTTGCATAAATTGGAGCGCTTCATCGAAAGACCATGCCTTTTTATAAGGGCGGCTCGAGGTAAGGGCATCGAATACATCGGCGACGGCAACGATACGTCCGTATAAAGGGATAGCGTCTCCGACAAGCTTATTCGGATAGCCGCTGCCGTCGTATTTTTCATGGTGCGAAAGGGCAATAATATGTCCTGCCTGAAGATAGGGGCTTTTGGCATCTTTGAGGATACTGGCACCGATGAGTGCATGTTCACGCATGACCACCATTTCGGCATCATCGAGTCTGCCGGGTTTGAGGAGAATATGATCCGGTGTTCCCACTTTTCCGATATCATGAAGCGGCGCGGCAAAGTGGAGGATATTTTGTATTTGCTCATTCAATCCCAAATATTTTGCAATCAATACGGCATATCCTGATACCCGTTTAACATGGTTGGATGTCTCTTCATCTTTATATTCGGCAGTCCGGGAGAGTATGCGGAGCGTTTCGTGCTCTTTTTCTTCCAACGCTTTATAGGCTAAAGTCACTTCGGTAATATCATAAACGGTCCCGATCATATAAACCGGTTCATCTTTGTCGTTATAATAAACATGTCCCCGTTCATGAACGTATTTGATCCGCTCGGCAACGACAATACGGTGGCGCACCGTATAGGCATTTTTATGATAGATGGCATGATCGACGGAACTTTGTACATTCTGACGGTCTTCCGGGTGGACAAATTGCATAAATGTTTCATAGGTAGCGGGGATTGATTGGGGAACGAGGTCAAAAATACGGTAGGTCTCATCCGACCATTCCAGTGTCCCTTCAGCAATATCCCATACCCAGCTTCCCAAATGGGTGATTTCCTGGGCTATCTGCAAATCGACGATATGTTTTTGGAGATCGCTGGTTGCCTGGGAAATTTGGTCCTGGAGAAATTTTTCTTGATTGGTTAAATAGACGATCGCTTTACGCAGTTTGATGAAATTTCGGACACGGTTTAAAAGAATGGCTTTATTGATCGGTTTGATGATAAAGTCGTTGACCCCCGCCTTGAGCGCCTGAATTTGTACCGCATCTTGGTAGGTGCTGGCGGTAATCATAATGACCGGAATTTCCGCATCGATTTTTTTAACTTCCCTGGTAACTTCGATACCGTCCGCATGAGGCATTTGAAAATCGACGATAACCATATCAAAAGGGTTGTTCCGAATATACTCAATCGCATCGAGGGAACTGGAAAAATTGACAAATTTCGCTTCCGTTGGTTTAAGATAGGCCTCAATTAGAAGCAGATTCATATCATTGTCGTCAATATTGACAATAATGAATGGAGGGGTGTCGTTCATTCCAATAGCTCCTTTTGCATGCGGTTGATAATTGTAGTACATTCGTAATGGATCTTTTGAATGTGATCATTTCGCTCTTGCGTGGACATTTCACCCAAACGGTGTTCAAGCTCTTCGCACATTTTCCCTAATAATTCGAGAAAAAGATTTTTGGCTATCCCTTTGAGTGCATGCAATGTTTTTTTCAACTCATCAGGATTGTCGTGGTTACTGTTGAGCTGCGACAGAAGCGTTGATGCATTGTCGATAAATTTTTGAAATAACAGCAAAACAACCTCTTCGGGTAATTCAAGTTTTGAACGGATTGACGAGAGGAGTGATCCGTGAATAAGATGCATATCAGATTCCATTGTCCCTTTATCCTCTTCAAACGGTTCGGCCCGAAATGAAAAAAAATCTTTGAGCAAGGTAACGAGATCGTTTTTGCTTAAAGGCTTCACGAGATAACCGTCAAGCCCTTTTTGAAGGTATTCACTGATATTTTTCTCTATGGCGTCCGCACTGAGCCCTATGATCGGCGTGTGGGAGGCATTGACCTCTTGTTCGTAACGCAGAATTTGTTGGGTTGCCGTAATACCGTCAAGGTTTGGCATATTAATGTCCATTAAGACCAAATCATAGCTGCCGTTGATAAACTTTTTAACCGCTTCGTAGCCGTCATGTGCCATATCGTATTGGATCGAGAGCTGTCTCAGAAGCTCTTCGATGTAAAAACGGTTTACTTCATTATCCTCAACAACGAGAAATCGGAGCCCGTCAAATCGGACATTGGGTGTTTTAGTAACGGCTAAATATGGCTGTTGATAACAGATCTGAAAGACATTTGCAATACTCGACCAGCTTATCTCCTGTGAAACCCATACGATCCGTTCATGGATTAAGGCCGAAGGTTGAGTATCCGAAGTGCTTGGAGGAATAATAAAAAAAGTGACCTCTTTAAAATATTTGGTGAGAGTCACTACTTCGGCGATGCTGATGGTTTCCAAAAATAAAACGGCGTACGATGAAGGATGATCCGGAAGATCACGGAACGTGGAGATTCGTTTTATTTTATCCTTACAGCAGCTGAATCGGAGGAGATAGCGTTCAACCAGATGAAATTTGGCCGAAGGCTGTGTAAACATTGGGAGGTAAAGATGAAAAGGGTTGGAGGCACATTGGTAATCATAGTTTTTTAGTTCAGAAACAAAGGTCAGCGTCGTGTTAAAAACACTCCCTTTGCCATAGGTACTTTTGAGGGAGAATGCCCCGTGAGCGGCATTAATCAGATGGGATACAATGTTTAATCCCAGTCCGCTTCCGCCGAATCGTCGTGCGATAGAGTTGTCTGCTTGGACAAAAGGTTCAAAAATAGCCTTTTTTTGTTCGGATTTAATCCCTATCCCTTCATCGGCTACAGTAAAACTGACGGTGATATCTCCCTCTCCTCGTTTCAGCTCTTTAATGCGTATATGGATCCGTTTTTCCTGAGGGGTGAATTTGATAGCATTGCCGATGAGGTTGATCAGGATTTGTCGAAGACGTAGAGAATCGGCCTCAAGGGCGATCGGGAGTTTAGGATCGATAAAAACGAGCAGTTCAATCCCCTTTTTAGCGGCAAGAGGATAAAACGAGGAAATAATCGATTCAAGTTCGGGGATAATCGGGAGAATGTCGTTATGCAATACGATTTTTTCTTTTTCCAGTTTCATAACTTCAAGAATATTATTGATGATTTGTCGCAGTGTTTCACCGCTGTATTCGATGGTATGGAGATATTTTTGTTGCTGCTCATCCAATGAGGTCTCTTTCAGCAATTCGGTGAAACCTAAAATACCGTTTAGGGGGGTTCGTATCTCATGGCTCATTGTGGCTAAAAAGCGGCTTTCGGCTTCGGATGCCGCTTTTGCTTCACGCAAGGCCCGATTTAATTCGGTAACGTTTTCAAAGGTGACGATATAGCACGTTTGATCACTATAGCTTGAATCTTGAATTTTTTCGACATGGACGGAAAAGATATTGTGATTATGCGAAGTGTCTCTCATTGCAATTTTTATGAATTTCCCGCGAAGCTGATAAAGCTGATCCAGCCATTCGTAATGGTTGCTTTTTTTGATCTGAAAGAGGCTGTCGATATCGATGAAAAGATCGTGGAGATGGTTGAAACGTAAATGTTTTTGGGTGAGACTGGCTATCCCTAAAAATTCTAAAAAACGGTGATTGGATTGACGTATCCCCTCTTTTTTGTCAACCATGCAGATAAGGCCTGTTTGCGCATCCATCACATTTTGGATTCGGCGTCTTTGCGCTTCAATTTCGTATTGTTTTTCGATAAGTGCCGTGACATCATGACGGATACTGATGTATTCGATAATCGTATCGTTATCATCGACTATCGGGGCAATCGTACTGTCGACATAATAGGTGCTTCCGTCTTTCCGGCGGTTCATGATTATCCCGTGAAAGATTTTTTTGTTTTGGATTGTCTCCCACATCTGCTCAAACAAAATCGGCATGGCATCGGGATGACGGACGATGTTATGCGGTTTACCGATTAATTCCGCTTCGGTATAACCGGTAACGCGACAGAACTCTTCATTGACGTAGGTAATAATCCCTTTCGGATCGGCTTTGGATACAATGGAACTTGAATCAATCATTATCTTTAGTTGGCTGGAGAGACTTTGTTCGTAACTGAGCAGTTTTTTACTCACCCGGTAATCAAGATGACGGGTTATTTTTGAGAGGAGCTTTTCAGAAGAATACGGTTCGCTGACGATATTATTGACCCCCATTCGATAAAGACGGGCGAAGAGGATCGGATCATCAAAATTACATAAAAGGAGAATCGGGGTGTCGGAAATTTTGTGGATTCGTAAAAAGTGTATACAATCAAAAACGCTTTGTATATCTTCCCCCCTTTTAACATCAATAACCAGTAAATCTGAAAGCCTGTGGTCACACTGATTCCACTTTTCCACAGCCTGCGTCGGCGTTTGCAGAAAACAGAGTTGATAATTCCGATGACGTACCAGCTTCTCAAAACTTTTTTGGAGAGATTCTCTAGGTGTGATCAGGGTAATATGATAGGCGCTATTGCACTCTATGGATTGAAAAAGGGATAGGATCTCGCTGGCCGTTAGCTCAATGGGGCCATTTTTTGAAAAAAATTCTAAAATTCCGCACGAAAATAAAAAATCGCGTTGATCAAAATGGTTTTCCTCGCTGCAGACAATGATCCCCGATGCATCAGGCGTATTCAGATAGCGGCATACGTCAAAAAGATGATTCGGGATGGCTGAAGGATCGATAATGATATAATCGTATGGGTGTGTAAGAACATCGGCAATCGTCGAGGTATCGATACATTGGGTAATTTCACATCCGCCGCCGGCCAGCTGTTGTGTCAAAAGGTCATTAAATGTTTTGTCGGGATCGATCACAAGGACCGAATAACTTGCTGTTGACTGCTCAGTATTAGTGATTCGGGCTGTTTCCATATAATATTATATCATTAAAATAGTTTATATAATGAAGGTTTTAGGAATTAAATCGTCATTTTAATAAAGAAGTATCGTATCTACAAAATACGTAAGTGTGTGGGATGCCCTCCAAGGAGGGGGAATTAAGATTTGACCCGCTTGATCCGCTCGTTTTCTTGAGATTTGTAAAGTTCGGCGCACCCTTTAGCCAATTCACGAATTTTCAGAATATAATTGGCCCGCTCGGTTACTGAGATCGCTTTTCGGGCGTCAAGCGTGTTGAACGTATGGGATGCCATCATACACAGGTCGTATGCCGGAAGCGGAAGTTCTGCATCAAGGCAGCGTTTGCACTCGGCCGCTTTGGCTTCAAATTCGGCAAAGAGCATAGCCGTATCGGCGATTTCAAAATTATATTTGCTAAACTCGATTTCACCCTCTTTATGGATGTCGCGATAGAGAGTTTTACCGAATTTATTTTCACTCCATACGATGTCAAAAACCGTATCTACCCCTTGCAGATACATTGCCAATCGCTCGGTTCCATAGGTAATTTCTACGGCAACCGGGTCACAGCTGACGCCGCCGACTTGCTGAAAATAGGTAAATTGGGTCACTTCCATGCCGTTGAGCCATACTTCCCAGCCAAGCCCCCATGCTCCTAGCGTCGGTGATTCCCAGTTGTCTTCGACGAAACGGATATCGTGGTCTTTGAGGTTCAGTCCTAGATATTCCAAACTTTTAAGATAGAGTTCCTGAATATTTTCGGGGCTTGGTTTGATGAGGACTTGAAATTGATAGTAGCTTCCAAGACGATTGGGATTTTCACCGTAGCGTCCATCCGTCGGACGGCGGCTTGGAGCGACATAGGCAACAGACCAAGGCTGAGAATCGAGTGAACGCAAAAAAGTTGCCGGGTGAAAGGTACCGGCACCCGCTGCAATGTCGTAAGGCTGAACAATAGCGCATCCTTGATCGTTCCAAAATTGTTGAAGTTTTAAAAGCATATCGCCGAAGGTAATCATAAAGTATCCCAAATAAAAAATTACGCCATTATACCAAAACACTACCCTTAAAGCCATTTTTAATGCAATAGGGTCTACTATAGTAAAATTTTATAAAATATAATATAGGGTAACATTATGAAACGGTTGTTGCTTGTTCTCCTTAGTATTATTACTGCTCTGAACGCACAATCTTCATTCGAAAAAATATCTGTCCAACTGCAGTGGGCTGATCAGTTTCAATTCGCCGGTTATTACATCGCCAAAGAAAAAGGATTTTATCGTGATGCCGGATTAGAGGTGGACTTTCATAAATTTGATCCGAAAATTTCCGTTGTCAGCGAGGTGCTTTCCGGACGAAGTACCTATGGAATCGGCCGCTCTTCTCTCCTTGTCGATCGAATGGAAGGGAAGCCGATTGTCGCTTTGGCCGCAATGTTCCAAAGTTCCCCTTTTATTCTCCTTTCCAAAAAATCGGCTGATATTCAAACGCCCCATGATTTAATCGGTAAACGTATTATGATGACGGAAGATTTTCAAGACAGTATCTCCGTACGTGCGATGCTGAATTCGCAAGGGATACAAACCAAAGATCTCCATTTTATTCAACACAGCTATAACCCGATGGATATCGCCAACGGTAAAACCGACGTCATGGCGTGCTATATTTCCAATGAACCGTTTGTCCTCAAAGAGAAAGGGATAGAGACCAACGCGATTAATCCTGAATCGTACGGATTTGACTTCTACAGCGATATCCTTTTTACGAGCGAGGCTGAAATACGTCATCATCCGCAAAGGGTGCGTGCTTTCGTGGATGCTACGCTTAAAGGGTGGGAATATGCATTTAATCACATACCCGAGACCGCACAATTCATCCATCTCCATTACAACGGCCAAAATAAATCGCTAGAGAGTCTGGTGTATGAGGGGAGAATTTTAAAAGATCTTGCTTATCGGGGTAATCAGACGCTCGGAGCGATAACGGTTGAGAAATTTCGCCGCATTTCGGATATTTATCAGGTGATGGGGGTGCAGCAAAATCAAAAAAATTTAGAAGGGTTTATTTATGACGACGCGTCTCATCAAAAAGTTCCATTAAGCGTTGATGAACATGCTTTTTTGCATTCGCATACGATACGCTACGCTTCTACATTTGCCTGGCCGCCGTTTAATTACCGTTCGGATAATGGGGAAAAAGAACTTCAGGGGATAGCGGCAGATTTTTGGAGGTTGATCATTTCACGAACGGGGATGCAAACGACGTTTGTCCATTTCCCGACGTGGACCGGAATTCTGGATGCCATTAAAACAAAGACGGCCGATATTACTTTAGGGACTTCCATCTCTTACGATAAAGAGCCTTATGCACTGTTTTCCAAACCTTATGCCTCATTTCCTAATGTAATCGCTACCAATAAAACAATTGATTTCATTCCGGGCCTTGAATCGTTGGAAGGGAAAAGAGTTGCCATAGGCGATGGCTATACGGTTGCTGCTTTAATCGCAGAAAAATACCCTAAAATTGTGATCGTAAATGTCGAGGATACACGAGAAGGGCTGAGATTGCTGAGTAAAAACCGTGTCGACGCCGTCATCGATATTCTGCCGGTTATTGCCTATCTTATCAATGACGAACATTATATGGACCTCAAAATTTCAGGCTCAACCGAGTTTAATTTTGATGTCCGGATGATGATCCGAAACGATTATCCCTATCTAAAATCGATCATCGATAAAGCGATTGATACGATTACGGTGGCAGAGCGTCAGAAGATTTTAAACCGTTACATCGCCGTAACTTATGAGGAGGGGATCGATTATCGATGGGTGTATGGGATCGGAGTCGGATCCCTCCTGATCATTGCCATTTTTTTACTTCGCCAATTCGAAATGGGGAGATACAATAAACATCTTTTAAAAATGGCCACGACCGATCCGTTGACACGGCTTCCGAACCGTATCAAATTGGACAATAAATTATCGGAGTGTCACGCTTTTTTCCAGCGCAGTCAAAGGCCTTTTTCTATTATCATTATGGATATCGACTATTTTAAAAAGGTGAATGATACGTACGGTCATTTGATCGGTGACAAAATATTAATATCGCTTGCAAAGATCTGTCGAAAGCAAATCCGAGAAATTGATGTGATCGGACGATGGGGCGGGGAAGAATTTATGATTATCTGTCCCGAAACGGATGGTGAAGGGGCACATAAACTGGCCCAGAAACTGCTTGAAAATATTTCTACAGCTAAATTTGACACGATTAAGGGGCTAACCTGCAGTTTCGGCATTAGTGAATGTCATGATGGTGACCGTATCGAAGATATTGTCGTAAGAGCGGATAACGCATTATATGAAGCCAAAGAACACGGTCGAAATAGGATATGCCTTGGTTAGCTGTTTTTAGCTAAATTTGCAGACGATATCTCCGATATCCCGCCCGAGTGATTCGGCTACGACCGAACATTTGACTTTCAGTAAAAAACAGATTCCTTTCCGTCTTTCCGGGCTCATACACTCATAGTTACCCATCCCTTTGGCCAGGATTAGATCGGCTTGATCAAAAAGTGATTGGGCTTCGGATGAAGCAAGATCATAGACAAATCCCGGGGTAGGGACTCCACTGTCGATTAAAGTACATATCCGGTCAATTCCCGCCTCTTTTGCTTCTTTCATGGTTACGTCATTGATAATAGGTTTGCCTCTCACCATATAGGTAAAGGCGATCGAGGGGAAAAGTTTCTGTAACGACTCTATCGCCAATGCATCAAAGAGATGTTCCCCTGCATTATCGCCGATATACAAGACGGAAGTCGCGGTATGCAGTGCATTGAATAATACTTTCGTATCATCGTGGGCAAAAGAGGTATTAAAGACGGACATAATGGCATCATGCAGGTCAAAACTGACTTCTGCCGCCAGATCGATCACATTACCGACGACGGCAGTTTTCAACGTAGTGATAAAAGGGTCAAGACTCTTTTCAATCGTTTCACGTAAAAATGGGAGATAAGTTTTCGCCTGTTCGCTTGCGTGTTCTTTTTGCCGTTCATACAGATCCGCAGTATCGGCAAATCGGGCCATTTGTTCATATAATGGGGTAGCAATGATAGGGGGAGAGAGTGTGAAATCGGCACTTTTAAGGGCATTTTCGACGTGGGATACAATCGTTTGTGTTAATGCGGCGTCGGCATGTATCGCTTCGCAAACACGGCGGCTTTGAGCGACGATACACCCTATGCATTCATTCTGTATAGTCATTATGCCGTATGATCCTCGATCACTTTGCCCCACATGAGTTTATATTTTCTGCGCATAAATTCTACTTCTTGCTGAGAGAGACGAAGCTGTTCCGTAAGGGTGGCAATCGTACTACGGTCTTCATCATAAAGTTCTTGGAGAGAGGCAAGCGCTTCTTTCAGAAATTCGTTTTCATTTTTGATCGACTCGATGGTTTCTTCTTTGGCTACCAGAACTTTTTCATGAAGATTGATAATGGTGCCGATCGTTTTTTCGACAAAACTGGCACCCAACGTCACGTCAGCCTGAGAAGCACTGAGTTCATGGAGGCCTGAAGGGACGATTCCGGCCATACCCTGTCCCGGATCAATAAATACCTCTCCATCTTCAACTATCGTCGTAAGTTTACCGCGCACGATCAAGGCTTCTACGGCACTACGATCCAAATTTGTCATTTGAGCATAGTCTTCAATACTCATCCAGTGCCCTTGCATATTTCACCGCCTTGAAATTTTAAATCATTATAGCAAAATGTGTACCGTAAAAGAAAATAAAGGATTAATAGAAAAATCTCAACCGGAATTAGAAGTAGAGAAAGAAAGGGATCGATCAAGCGACGGAGCCGAAGGATTCCGGTTCCGTTGATGGAGAGATTAAATAATGGTTTCAATCTCCAATGAATCCATCTCAACTTTTTTCGCTTTTGCAATGCGGTCTTCTTGAAGCTTCATGCGCAGTTCTTCATTTTCCAGCGCCAAAATTTGCATTGCGAGATAGGCTGAATTGATTGCTCCCGCTTTACCGATCGCTACGGTAGCTACTGGCATTCCTGCCGGCATTTGTACGGTAGAAAGGAGAGCGTCGATACCGCTTAATGCTGAAGCACTCATCGGAACACCGATGATCGGTTTAATCGTTTTTGAGGCCAAAACGCCGGCTAAATGGGCTGCCATACCTGCGGCTGCGATAAAAACTTGAGCCCCTTTTTCTTCGGCTTTAATCACGTATTCTTTCGTACGTTCAGGACTACGGTGCGCTGAGGAAATGATAAGTTCGTATTGAACACCAAATGCTTCTAATGTTTCTGAACACGAGCGCATAACATCAAAATCGCTTTTGCTCCCCATGATGATTGATACGAATTTCATTGAATTGACTCCTTGGTTTTTTGGTTTAACATTTGGTAACGGTGCTCATCTCTTCGGTAGCTGGAATACGAAAAAATGTAAATGGAGGCAGTTTTGCGGGAAGGACAAAACGGTTTAGATTACCGCTGTGAACCTGATCCCATACCTTACCGTTTTCGGCAAGAAGCTGTTTAAATGAAATGCTCCATTGGCCGTCAGTATGGCGGATCGTACCGATCTCATTTTCGATTTCGCTCAGCGCAGATTCATCAGGGGTAAGAATTTCCATCTCATCCCCGGGAAAGGTTTTGTATTTACATTCGAAATACTCACCTGATGCATCGACCATACCGCTGACTTGATGTGTCCCCATCATCATCGATATGTCAAGATTTTGCGTATCATGTTTTTCAAACGGGCGGTTAATGAGATACGCATCGGTGAAACCTCTATTTTGCATCGTATTCAACTCACGCTGATAAACTTCGCCGTCAAATTTTCCGGCATAATAATCATCGATGGCACGACGGTAAACTTTCGCCGTTACGGCTGCATAATAGGGAGCTTTTGTCCGTCCCTCAATTTTAAGAGAATCGATGCATCCTGCATCCAGTATTTCCTTGATATGGCTTGCGAGATTAAGGTCTTTGGAATTCATAATATAGGTTCCGACCCCTTCATCTTCGACGAGTTTGAAAAGGGTTCCCGTTTCGGGATTGGCGGCATACATTTCGTACGGAAAACGGCAGTCATTTGCACAGCTTCCCCGGTTGGGAACCCGTCCGCTTTGGAGGGTTGAGATCAAACAGCGACCGCTGTAGGCAAAACACATAGAACCGTGGACAAAAACTTCAATTTCCAAATCCGGAAGTTCTGCTTTAATTTGTTTTAGGTCTTTGAGCGAAATTTCACGAGCGGCAATGATACGGCGTGCACCCATATCGTAATAGACCTGGGCATCAAGAACGTTCATAACGTTGGCTTGGGTAGAGAGGTGCAAGGGAATATGCGGAGCGATTTGATGAGCAAGTTTTAGAACCCCGGGAGTTGCGACAATAAAGGCATCCGGCTCAAGAGATGCCATAGTGGCAATATGCTCTTTAAGGAGTTTGAGTTGGGAATTAAAAGGGAATCCGTTGATGGTGACGTAGACTTTACGCCCATGTTTGTGAGCATAGTCAATCCCCTCTTTAAAGCTTTCCAAATCGAATTCTTTGCCTGAACGAATTCGGAGAGAAAAGTGGCTCACACCGCCGTATACGGCATCTGCACCGTAATCGATAGCAATTTTGAGTTTTTCTAAATTTCCTGCTGGGGAGAGGAGTTCCACTTTTTTCAAAAGGCTAGTCTCGATTCATCATTAAATTTCCGGAATTTTATCTAAAAAAATATGTTCGCAGGATGAAAGTTTAGAGTTAACTCTAAGAAGAGCTCTTTCTTTGTTCCTAATCATTCAAAATCATTCAAAGGGGAGAAAGAGCTGAGACGGTTATTTTTTTCCGAATGAGGCTAACAGAGCTTCGATATCATCGCTGCTGACGACATCTTCGGTACTGGTATCGCCGTGAATATGGACAGCAGACGTTACCCGTTTTGCATCATCGATTTTTCCGGAGAACAGATGATTCATGTAACTGGACAATGCACGCATGACATTAATAACACGCTCGATTTTTTGACGATGAATATCTTGGTATTGCATGATGTCCATGACATTGACGATCGTATCACCTCCGTTTTGGAGAATATCTAAAATATTTCCAAGAGAGTCCATTGCCTCTTTATTTTTTGACAATTGCACTTTAAACGCTTCGATATGGGGAAATTTTACCGTCAGAGTTTCAAACAGATCAATGTTGCTTTGAACAATGTTTTTTAGAACTTTAACCTGTTTTTCTCCCGCGCCAAGGTCACTGCTTATCCCTTCGATTAAATCAAAAATTTCAGATGCTTTTTCTTCACTCTCTTTGGTGACATCATCAAGTTGATGGACCATTTTATTATCATCCGTCGGAGGGGGAGGGGGCCAGCTTTGAAGTGCGGAAACGCGGTATTGGGAAGGGTTGAGTTCATCAAGCTCTTCTGCTTCCGTCTCTTCTGCAAGCATCTCCTCTTCGTCTGGGATAATGGGTTCTTCGTAGGCTTCATCCAAATCGATATCACCGTTCATTAATGCATCTAACTCTTCTTGCGTCATAATGGTACCTTAGTCAGAAAAATTGCACTATAATAACATTAAAACCATTATATTTACTTAGGAAATGCAATGAAAGTAGATCTTCATAATCATACAGTTTTATGCAATCACGCGACCGGAACAGTGGAGGAATATGTTGAAGCTGCAATTGCATGTAAAACCGAATTTTTCGGCTTTTCCGATCATGCTCCAATGAACTATGACCCGCAGTATCGAATGCGATTGGATCAAATGGACCTTTACGAATCATGGATAAAAGAAGCGCACGAAAAATACCATTCCGAAATAACCGTTTTATTGGGATATGAAATTGATTTTCTTCCGGGCTATATGGATGAGAGTGTCCTCAGTAGAGCATGTGACTACCGTATCGGCAGTGTCCATTTTATTGACGATTGGGGATTTGACAATCCTGAATTTATAGGGCGTTACGATGGGGTAAATATCGATGAAATGTATCGCCGTTATTTTGCATTAATCGAAACGATGGCACAAAGCGGGAATTTTGATATTGTAGGGCATTTGGATTTACTCAAAGTGTTCAAATTTTTGCCGACCTGTGACATTCGGAAACTGGCAGAGAGGGCGTTAAAAGCGATTAAAAAATCCAATATGTGTATTGAAATCAATGTCGCAGGATATCGAAAACCTATTGGTGAAGCCTACCCTTCGTCTCTTTTACTTCAACAAATGGCTGAGATGGAAATACCGATTACCTTCGGTTCGGATGCCCATTGTGTAGAGCAGGTAGGACTCTACAGTACGGAAGCCGAAGCATTGGCACGGTCGGTGGGGTACACTCATTGCGCCCTTTACCGCGGGAGAGATAGGGAGATGATTAAAATTTAATCATTCATCATCCTCCACTTTTTGTCAACTTTTGCTATACTACAGTTACTTTAATATTTTCAGGAGTTGTGCATGGGTAAATTCGTAAATAGTGTCGACGAGTTTTTCAGTTTTTGTAAAGAGAATGATGTTCAGTTTGTTGATTTTCGTTTCACCGATATGAAAGGGACATGGCACCACGTTAGTTACCGTATGAGTGCGGTTAACGCCGGTCATTTTGAAAACGGTCTTCCATTCGACGGTTCTTCAATCGATGCGTGGCAGCCGATTAACCGTTCGGATATGTTGTTGAAGCCGGATGCACCTTCAGCATTCATGGATCCGTTTACGGCAGATCCGACCATTATTGTATTCTGTGACGTTTATGATATCTATAAAGGTCAAGCATACGAAAAATGCCCACGTTCAATTGCTAAAAAAACATTAGAACACTTGGCAAATGCTGGTGTTGGTGATGTCGCTTATTTCGGACCTGAAAATGAATTCTTCGTATTCGATGATGTAAAAATTCGTGATGAAGTAAACTGCCAATATTTTGAAGTAGATACAGAAGAGGGTGAATGGAATGATGCCAAATCATTTCAAGACGGCTACAATACGGGCCACCGTCCGCGTAATAAAGGGGGATATTTCCCGGTAGCTCCAATCGATACGATGGTAGATCTTCGTGCTGAAATGATGTTGGCATTGGAACAAGTTGGTCTTGAAGTTGTTCTTGGTCACCACGAAGTTGCACAAGGACAAGGGGAAATCGGTGTTGTTTTTGGAACACTGGTAGAAGCGGCTGACAATGTGCAAAAACTTAAATATGTTATCAAAATGGTAGCGCACCTTAACGGTAAAACCGTTACTTTCATGCCTAAACCGCTTTACGGAGACAATGGAAACGGTATGCACGTACACCAATCAATCTGGAAAGATGGTAAGAACACATTCTACAAAGAGGGTGGTTACAGCAACTTGTCTGAAACAGCGCTTCATTATGTAGGTGGTATTTTTGCTCACGCACGCGCGGTTGCTGCATTTACGAACCCGTCAACAAACTCATACAAACGTCTTATCCCTGGTTTCGAAGCACCGTCAATTTTGACATACTCAAGTCAAAACCGTTCTGCTTCTTGCCGCGTTCCATACGGTGCGGGTGAAAAAGCGACACGTATCGAAATGCGTTTCCCGGATTCTACTTCGTGTCCGTATCTTGCGTTCTCCGCAATGTTGTTGGCTGGTCTTGACGGTATTAAAAACAAAACAGTACCGGTTGGCCCGATGGACGAAGATCTGTTTGAACTCAGTTTGGCAGAGATTCGTGAAAAAGGGATCCCTCAAATGCCACACACATTACGCGGTTCATTGGAAGCATTGATCCGTGATAACGAATTTTTACAACCGGTAATGACTCCTGAATTTATCGATACTTACCAACACTATAAATTTGAGACACAAGTATGGCCTGATGAAGCACGCCCAACAGCGTTCGAATTCAAAACTACTTACTCTTGCTAATCTTCTGTGCAGGGCGAAACCCTGCACATATTTTCTACTATAATTCTTCTTTTATCTCCCTCATAGTATTGCTGACAACTCCATAGGTTTTCTTTTAGTGATCTAGAACGGATATCTTTTTACGACTATAGAAAAAGTTTTACTTTTGATGATTGTTGTTGGCATGGTCAGTGAAAAAACGAAGAGAAGAAATAAAAAATGGGTGAGGACGCAATCAGACTGCTTAAAGAAAAGCAGCCGATATTATGGAAAAATAAATTAATTAGGGAGTTGCGGTCCGGCAGCAGAGAAATCGAAATCACTCTCACCGTCGATATATTTTTGAAAGTTCTTAATAAAGAGTGCGGCAAGATTATCACGTTGAACCAAATAGGCGTCACGATCGGCCCATGCGTTACGCGGATTTAAGATAACCGGATCAATAGAACCGAGTGTTTTAGGAATATGGAAACCAAAAGTATTGGTCGTATCAAATTCACTCTCTTGGATTGAACCGTCAAGAATAGCATTGATACAAGCCCGTGTATCTTTGATACTCATTCGTTTGCCGACACCGTACCCGCCTCCGGTCCATCCGGTATTGACAAGATAAACATTAACGCCGTGTTGATCAATTTTTTCACCTAACAATTTAGCGTATACAGTAGGATGAAGCGGTAAAAATGCCTCTCCGAAACATGAACTGAAGGTTGCGACCGGTTCTGTAATTCCCCGTTCGGTTCCGGCAACTTTTGCCGTATATCCACTGAGGAAGTAATACATCGCTTGCTCTTTGGTTAGTCGACTTACCGGAGGTAAGACACCGAAAGCATCCGCTGAGAGGAAGATAATATTTTTAGGATGGGGAGCTTGAAGGGTAGATTCGTGATTTTCGATATGTTCAATCGGGTATGATACACGGGTATTTTCGGTTTTGGAGCCATCTTCGTAACGTACTGTTCCGTCTTCATCGTAAACAACGTTTTCCAAGAGGGCATTACGGCGGATAGCTTGGTATATTTCGGGTTCACTGGAAGGGTCAAGATTGATAACCTTCGCATAACATCCCCCTTCAAAGTTGAAAACGCCTTCATCATCCCACCCATGCTCGTCATCACCGATAAGACGGCGTTTAGGATCGGTTGATAGCGTCGTTTTGCCGGTACCGCTAAGACCGAAGAATAGACAGGTATCATTGTTTTCCCCGACGTTTGCCGAACAGTGCATAGAGAGTTTGCCTTCCAACGGAAGCCAGTAGTTCATCATTGAAAAAATCCCTTTTTTCATCTCGCCGCCGTACCAGGTACCTCCAATGATACAGAGATTGTCTTCAACACTGAAAAGGACGAAAACTTCTGAATTCATTCCGTGCTCGGTCCATTTGTCATTGACAGCTTTACAGGCATTGAGGACGGTAAATTGAGGTTTAAAACTTTCGAGTTCGGCAGTTGTTGGACGAATAAACATATTTTTAACAAAATGCGATTGCCAGGCAATTTCTGACACAAAACGGACAGAACGTTTGCTTGATACACTTGAACCGCAGAAGACATCGGTTATGTAAAGGTCTTTTCCGGAGAGTTGTTCACGGGCAACGACTAAAAGTTCATCAAAAATTGCTTTGTCAATTTTTTTATTAACATCGCCCCATGCAATATATTGATTTGAAGGATCTTGATTGACAAAATATTTGTCTTTTGGGCTGCGGCCGGTAAAAATACCGGTATCAACCATTGTCGCACCGTTATTAGCCAGTTTGCATTCACCGTTTTCGAGTTCGTGTGTAATCAGTTCGTCATAACTAAGGTTATGAAAAAGTTTTCCGGTATTTTTTATCCCTAATGTCTCAATTTCAGCGGAAATCATGGTCTTTTTTTACCTTTTCGGTTTCATCGGTGTACTGTACACACGACGAAGATTTAAAGCATATGCTTTTGATGGAGCGAATTATACGCCTTCAATTTATAAACGAGAATTAAAGTGGACGATTATTTAAATTGTGCTGCTAATTCGGTTAAAATTTTTGGTGCCAATATTTCAGAGCCATTATACTTTTGCAATTTTACCCCCACATTATTCATACTTTTAGCCGTATTTTTACAGGCCATTTTTACAACCAGATAATCACAGTCTTCAATTGCCGTAGCCATAGTGTCGTGAGCTCGTATATGCTCTATATCCCCTTCGTCATGATCGCAGGTGTGGTGTTCATCATGATCATGATGATCTTCTTCGCCCGCAACTTTTGGATTGGCACGAAGCCCTTCTAAAATAAAGCTTTTAAACATCCCTCCGCTTAAAGCAAATACGGCAAAATAAGGGGTGTGACCGGCATTCCCGGCCATTTTTAACGTTTCGTTGATCACAGGTACAGCGATTTTCATGGTTATTCCTTTTGAGTCTTATCGTAAATTATGCCATAGTGTTTCCTTATATTGATTGAGGTGAGTGGAAATTATGCTGTCATAAAAAGTAGTTGTTAATTAAAATTAAGTAATATTTTGAGTTATAACGTTTCCTTTAATGTATAATCAAAATGTGTAGAATTAATTTATGAAAGATACTTAATTATGTTCAAAGATCAATTTGAAGATGCGGGCTTTTGTCATTTTTCATGAGAAAGCAATTTTATAAATTTTTAGGTGTAGGATTAGTCAATACACTTTTTGGGTATTCGCTCTTTTCATTGTTAGTATATTTAAATTTTCATTATACTGTCGCTGTCTTAATCAGTACAATAATAGGTGTACTTTTTAATTTTAAGACAACAGGGGCAATCGTGTTTTCTTCACACGATCATAGATTAGTTTGGAAATTTATAGTTGTCTACTCACTAGTATATGTTTTAAATGTTTTTGGACTATTTGTATTAAAACTGATTTCCGTAGATATATACGTTGCGGGAGGAATTTTAGTATTTCCTTTAGCCTTAATAACGTTTATGTTAAATAAAAAATTTGTCTTTAAAAGGTAACCATGAAAAAAATAAGCATTGTCACTGCGTGTTTTAATGAGGAAGAAAATGTCAAAGAATTAATTTCTAGAGTTGTTAATGTTATGCAACATCATACTAATTACAATTATGAGCATATTTTCATTGATAATGCTTCAACGGATAACACGGTTAATATCTTAAAAGAGATAGCAAAAGAAGATAAAAGAATAAAAATCATTGTCAACTCACGAAATTTTGGTCATATCAAGTCGCCTGCGTATGGACTTTTTCAGGCAAATGGCGATGCGGTAATTTCCTTGGTTGCAGATTTACAAGATCCGCCTGAACTCATTCATGAATTAATTGAAAAATGGGAATTTGGCGCTGATATGGTTTTAGCTATTCGTAAAAGTAGTGAAGAGAATTGGGTAATGTATAAAATACGAGAAACCTATTATCGCTTATTACAAACTCTTTCTGAAGTGAAGATTTATAAAAATTTTACAGGATTTGGTCTTTACAATAGGAAAGTCATGAATGCACTTCAGTCAATTAATGATCCTTATCCTTTTTTGCGTGGGATGATAAGTGAAGTTGGATATTCTGTAAGTACATTGCACTATGATCAACCGATTCGCTTGCGAGGCATAACAAAAAATAATTTTTATACACTTTATGATATAGGTGTGTTGGGTATTATCAATTATTCCAAAATCCCTTTGCGCCTTGCAATTTTTATGGGAACCATTTTTGCCTTTTTGAGTATTCTTACGGGACTAGGTTATTTAATCATGAAATTCATTTATTGGGATTCCATGTCATTGGGAATTGCACCGTTATTGATAGGAGCTACATTTGCATTTTCTGTTTTGCTTTTTTTTATAGGTATTATTGGAGAATATATTGGAATGATCTATACACAGGTACTTAATCGCCCTTTGGTATTTGAAAAAGAAAGGATCAATTTTGATTGAATCGCTTAGCCACTTTTTTTATCATCAAATTGTAAATAGTCCAAGGGTTTTGTTTCTTTTTTCTCTGACAGCTTTATTGATTTATATGTTTCCACTTTATTACTATGGAGAAGGTGCCCAAGTCCAAATTTTTGATAATTTAGATATTGTTTTCCCCCTATATAAAATACTTATTTCAAGTGGATTGATATTTGCACCATCGGAAACCATTGTCCCAAATCTGATGGGCGGATTGCCGAGACTTGTGTATGGAAGTGAACTTAATGTTTATTTATGGCTTTTTTACTTTTTTCAACCGTTTATAGCTTTTACCATTAATGAGACTTTGATTCATATCAGTGCTTTTGTCGGTATGTTTGTCCTTTTGAACCGTTATTATGTCCCCTCTCATCATCGATATCGATGGCTTATTCTCTACAGTATTTCTTTAATGTTTGCACTCTTGCCATTTTACACGGGGGCAGGGCTCAGTGTTCCGTCACTTCCGTTGGCTGTATATACTTTTTTAAATATTCGAAAGGGGATAAGCCGATGGCATGATTGGTTGATAATTATTTTAATACCTTTTTATAGCAGTCTGATTCTGGTTTATTTCTTTTTCCTTTTAGTAATGAGCGGATTGTTTTTGATCGATTTTATACGGAAACGTAAAATTAATTTCCCATTTTTATTAGCTTTAATTGTAATGTCTTTGGTTTTTGTAATCGTTGAGTACCGTTTGTTCTATGATACGTTTTTTCAGCACCTTTTTGTTTCTCATAGAAAAGAATTTAGCAGTGTTCAGACGTATACGCTGTTAGAAACATACCGATCAGCACATCAAGTTTTTTTAAACGGTACGGTGGATATGGATACACGCGCTTCGGTTGTTTTGATCCCTTTTATGCTACTGGTTTTGTTAACGACATTTATGAAAAAACAGCTCTCTTGGTATATTTCTTTTACATTGATTGGTCTCTATTTCTTATGGTGTTCTTGGCCAGAATACGTTCAGTATATTACCGGCAATAAATTTGCGATACCTGCGCTGGCTGTTATCGTAATGATTCGCTTTGTGCAAGAAAGACGATATAAACTGTTTTTTGGTGCTATTTTACTTCAAATCTTTTTTGCGTCATGGTACGGATTATGGTTTTATAAAGGGACAGGAGAACTTGGGAATACAATTTCAATTTTAAAAGAGTTTAATTTCGCCCGTATTGCTTTATTACAGCCTGTTGTTTGGTTTATTATTAGTGCTGTAGGAATGATTATTATTTCTCGAAAAATTTATTTCGCTCCAGTCCTGATAGTAGGTATGTTATTAATTCACATATATATGGCTATACAGGTTCGAGAATTTTCATCACCGAATTCACCTTTTAGTTTTCGGGCTTATTTTGCTGAAGACCTTTTTTCCAAAGTAAAACAGTACATTAAGACTGATCCATCAACTTATCGTGTTGGGTGTATAGGATTTGAGCCCGCAATTGCTGCTTATAATGGACTTTATACAATAGATGGTTATGTAACAATGTATCCGCTTGAGTATAAGCATCGCTTTCACAAAATTATTGAAAAAACACTTGTGGAAGATAAAGGTAATAATAACTTGTTTTTAGGATGGGGAAGTAAATGCTACCTTTTTGACGGAGGTGAATCATCGCTTTATTTCCGGCCCAATACAACGATAAAAAAAATTACGTTGAATTTTGATGCTTATTATGCACTAGGCGGGCGGTATCTATTATCATCGCATCGGATTGAGCAATCTCAGCTAAAGAATTTGATTTTTATGAAAGAATTTGTCGACGAAAAGACATTTTGGAAAATATTTCTTTATAAAGTAAATACCGAAAATGGCAATAAATGAATTACTTTAAATTAGATTTAATCTAAATTGTCTCATAATGCATACTAAGGTTACGAGTGTAATCTATATTTTAAGCTTTAAGGAGTAAGCCATGAAACGTTCAGGTTTTACTATGATCGAATTGATTTTCGTAATTGTTATTTTGGGTATTTTAGCCGCTGTTGCTATTCCAAAATTGGCTGCGACACGTGATGATGCAAAAGCATCAAAAGCGGCAAGTGATTTGGCTACTTATATCAGTGATATTGGTGCTGATTATACAGCTACAGGTGCCATTCATACAGGAAGTTCAAACGTTACATTGGGGAATGATGGTTGTTTCTCAGTAACAGCTTCTACTTCTACCGGCATTACAATCGGTGATGGTGCAAGTAGTGCAGCAACTGCATGTTCGGCAGCAAAAACTATTGCTAGCAAAGCTGGTAATATCGGTGCAAAAACATTTGGTGGATCAAGCGTAACCTACTAAACCTTTGGTAGATGGATTATTCCATCTGCCACTTTTGTATTTGTAAAGTATAGATGATAATGAGTTCTTTTTAAAGACGAGCTTATTCTCATGTAGACTGGAGGAAGTTCGGTGCGCGCAAGAAAAGCTTTTACAATGATAGAACTGATTTTTGTTATTGTGATACTTGGTGTGTTGGCTGCAGTTGCTATGCCGCGTATAGCGGCTTCACGAGATGATGCGCGGGCATCTAGTTTGGCTCAAAATATTATGAGCGGGGCCGGGGAAGTTGCCGCATACGCAACATCCAAAGGGGATATAGTGAATGATTTGACTGAAATGTCAAACGGGTATAAAACATTGGTTGATACTGGTGATGCTGTTAATGATACAACAAATAAAAAAGTGACAGTATCATTCGGGGCTGTTAGTGATTGCATAACAGTACAAATTACGGCAAGTGGCGGATTGGATACGTTATCTATAGCCAAAGGAGCTTCTGGTGATGAAAAATGCGATCGGTTGCAGGGATTGATAGATACTCATGATTATCCAATGGTACTGAAAGGGATTCATGTCGTATTTTAAACGAAAAGCTTTTACAATGATTGAATTGGTGTTTGTCATTGTCATTTTAGGTATTTTGGCAGCGATTGCTGTCCCAAAATTGGCAGTAACACGTAATGATGCACAAATTGCCAAGGGGCGGAGCGATGTTGCGGCGATTCGGGCCGCTATCGTGAACGAACGGCAAACACGGTTGCTGCAGGGGAGCAGTTCTTATATCAATAAACTTCATCATGGAACGGATATGTTATTTGATAATAACGGAACAGCCACGAGTACCTTATTGCAGTATGGTGTGGCAACAAAGACGGATACGGACGGTACATGGCAACCGTATGCAAACGCAAACGGTTCGAATTGGGAATATAAATTCCATGTAATGGGGGGGGACCATGTCTTTACCTATAATCCGACGGACGGTACATTTAAGTGTACAAGCGGGACCTATTGTACACAATTGGTAAATTAAACGTTCGTTAAATGTTTTTTTACTCCCTAGCCCTTCTGGGCTCCCCTCTTGAGGCGCTTACCTATTCATCTGAAATGGCTTTATCCGCTGGGACCGAATGTGAGGTAAAACTTTCAAGCCGTTCGATTCGCGGTGCGGTGATCGAATCGGTTGAAAAGCCTTTATTTGCGGTACAGCCTATTATGACGGTTTCCTCTACGTATTATTCCCCATCCCAGATAAAAACAGCTCAATTTATGTCTGAGTATTATGGGTGTTCCCTAGGGGAAGCCCTGAACCTGTTTGTACCGTTTCAGGAAGATCGGCGTGTTGAGGGAGATTCGGAACGTTCAAGCGTATCATACATGGGAGGGTCGGAAGAAGCAGACCTCTCCGTAGACACTAGAGAACGTGATACATTGAAGATAGCCCTCTCTCCATTACAATCCGAAGCTCTTACGTTTATCCGGGCACACAGCGTTTCCCTCCTTTTCGGTGATACGGGTGCGGGAAAAAGTGAAATCTATATGCGTAGAATGGACGATGTATTGGGGAAAGGTCAACGGGCATTATTACTTTTGCCGGAAATTTCATTGACACCGCAAATGGAAAGGCGGTTTAAAAACCACTTTGGCGATGCGGTGGTGTTGTGGCATTCGAAAATGACCCCTAAACAAAAAAAACTGACGCTGGAAAAAATAATCGAGGGCTCAGCCCATATTGTCGTAGGCCCCCGTTCGGCACTCTTTTTGCCGATTCGTGATTTAGGATTGATTGTGGTGGATGAAGAGCATGACGAGAGTTATAAGTCATCATCACGACCCCGTTATAATGCACGGGATATGGCGGTGTATATCGGTAATTTACTCAAAATTCCCGTTGTGCTTGGAAGTGCAACTCCGAGTGTATCGAGTTATGCCAAATATCCGTTTTACCGTTTACGCGGGGGGTATTATGAGTCAACGCGGACCTTTGTCTTTGAGCCTTCCCTAGAAGCCTTGACCCCCACAATGGATCGTGCGATACTGGAAAATTTCGAGAAGTCTCATCAAGGGATCGTTTTTATCCCTACCCGTGCCAATTTTAAATATACGATATGCGAATCGTGCGGTTACCATGTCGAGTGTCCGTTTTGCAGTGTCGGAATGTCTCAGCATAAAAACTCCCGAGCCCTGAAATGCCATTATTGCAATTATACGGAGATGGTTCCGACCGTATGTCCGAAATGTCAAAGCGGCTCCTTGAAAACATCGCGGCTCGGTACGGCGGAAGCGGTTGAACACTTTTCCAATTTAAATGAAAATCTAAAAGTTCAGCAGTTTGATCGGGATGTTATCACGACCCAGAATAAATTGATCAAAGTCCTCGAAGCCTTTAACGAGCATAAGATTGATTTATTGGTCGGGACACAGATGCTTTCAAAAGGGCACGATTATCATGACATAACTCTGGCAGTCGTTATGGGAATTGATAACCTTCTTTCGCAAAGCGATTATCGGGCGCGGGAAAAAGCGCTCTCCCTCTTAGTTCAGATTGCCGGAAGGAGCGGCCGCAAGCACAATGCTACGGTGATTGTACAAAGTTTTAATGAATCGTTTTTTCGGCACTATCTGAATGATTATGAGATGTTTTTAAAGGATGAAATAGCATTCAGAGGGGAGCGGTACCCGCCGGCAAAAAAATTAGCCAGGCTCCTTTACTCCCATAAAAACGGCATAAAGGCCCGCAACGCAATGGAAGAGGCCGTTGCATCGATTCAGCGGATGTCCAATGTTCAGATTGTCGGATTCGGGGCTTCTCCTATTGAGAAAATAGCTGAAAAATACCGGTTTCAGATTTTGCTTCGAAGCGATAAAAGCACCGATCTGATCCGTGCCATCAAGCATGTCAAATCGACCCTTTGTGAGATCGATATGGATCCTATAGAGTTTACTTAATCGATATATACAACTTCCGTCGATTTGGGCCTGAGCCTTCTTCTCTTCACCGTAAAAGTCAGTAAAAATTAACATGTTAAAAGCTACAATCTTTCCATGATAAAACGCTACCCTACTAAACAAATTTTTGTCGGCAATGTCCCTATTGGCGGAGATGCCCCCATATCGGTGCAATCAATGACGTATACGCGTACCGCGGATGTCGCGGCAACGGTTGAACAAATTAATCGTCTCCATTTTGCCGGATGTGATATCGTCCGGGTTGCCGTCCCCGATGAGGAAGACGCACATGCCCTTAAAGCGATCAAAGAACAGATTTCCCTCCCCCTGGTGGCGGATATCCATTTCAATTATAAACTTGCACTGATTGCCGCAGAGACGGTAGACTGTATCCGTTTTAATCCCGGTAATATCGGTGAAAAATCACGCATACGTGAGATTGTCAAAGCGTGTCAAGAGCGTCGTATCCCAATCCGTATCGGCGTGAATGCCGGTAGCTTGGAAAAAGAGTTCGAACAGCGCTATGGACAGAGTGCAGAAGGGATGGTTGCCTCTGCCGAGTACAACATTAAGTATCTCGAAGATCTCGGATTTAATGACATTAAAGTCTCACTGAAAGCGAGTGACGTACAGCGAACCGTTGAAGCGTATCGAATGTTACGTCCGAAAAATCACTATCCGTTCCATTTGGGGGTAACTGAAGCCGGGACAATTTTTCATGCAACCATAAAAAGTGCTATCGGATTGGGTACTTTATTGCTGGAAGGGATCGGAGATACGATGCGTGTTTCCATCACCGGAGAACTGGAAGAGGAGATCAAGGTTGCCCGTGCAATCCTCAAAGACAGCGGCGTTGCCAAAGAGGGGCCGAATATTATCTCCTGTCCAACCTGCGGACGGATAGAAGCGGATTTGGTATCAGCAGTGGCCGTAATCGAAGAACGTACGAAACATATTAAAAAACCGCTTGATCTCTCGGTTATGGGGTGTGTCGTGAATGCGATCGGAGAAGCCAAGCATGCCGATGTCGCTATCGCCTACGGTAAAGGATCGGGACTCGTCATGGTAAAAGGGGAGGTCGTTGCCCGGCTGGACGAGGATAAGCTGGTGGACCGTTTTGTCGAAGAGGTCGAAAAAATGGCGGCTGAGGAAGAGTAAATGGAAGAATCGCTCTATAACTTAGCGTTTGAACGTTCTGTTCTCAGCTCTATTATTTTTGATCCTTCCCAATTTGATGATTTTGATGCGGTCTTAAGTCCTGAGGATTTTTATCTGGCGGCGCATCAGGAGATCTACCGTGCGATGATGAGTCTGGCGCATCGTGATCTTCCGATCGATGAGGAGTTTATTCGAAAAGAACTGACGAGTAAACAAAAATTTGATGAACGGGTGATGGTTGATATCCTTACGGCCAATCCGATTGCCAATACCAAAGCGTATGTTCAAGAGATCAAAGACAAGGCGATTAAACGTCATTTATTGACTTTGACGACGGAAATCAAACGGGTGACGCTGGAAGAAGAACTCAGTGGTACCGATGTGGTTGATTTGGTGGAGAAAAAACTCTATGAAATTACCCAAAGCTCTCAAGCAACCGATTTTAAGGATGCTTCTTCCATCGCCGATGAGACGCTGGCCTATATTGAAGAGATGAAAGCACGGGGAGATGCCGTACTGGTGGGTGTCGATACCGGATATGCGGAACTGAATAAAATGACGACGGGATTTGGTAAAGGGGACCTTGTTATTATTGCTGCCCGTCCTGCAATGGGGAAAACCTCATTTGCCCTCAATATGGTACAAAATCTTCTCGATAAAGGGCGGGGTGTCGCTTTTTTCTCCCTTGAGATGCCTGCGGAGCAGCTGATGTTGCGATTATTGAGCGTTCAAACATCGATTCAATTACAGCGTCTTCGTGTCGGAGACATGAATCCTCAGGAATACAAACAGTTAAACGATGCGGTCGATAAGATGCGACGATCCAAACTTTTCGTTGATGATCACGGTTCGGTTAATATTCATCAGCTCCGTTCAAAGCTTCGCAAACTTAAATCGCGTCACCCTGAGATCGAGTTGGCCGTTATCGATTATCTTCAAATTATGAACGGAACCGGGGGGAAAGATCGTCACCTTGAAGTCAGTGAAATTTCGCGGGGGCTGAAAATGCTCGCACGTGAGCTTGGAATCCCTATCGTTGCCCTCTCGCAGCTTAATCGCGGACTGGAATCGCGCGCCGATAAACGTCCGATGCTCAGTGATATCCGTGAATCGGGATCGATTGAACAGGATGCGGACATTATTCTTTTCGTTTATCGCAATGACGTTTACCTCTACAAAGAGGAAAAAGAGCGGGAAAAAGAGGCAATTAATTCCGGAAAAGAGTTTATATCCAAATACGTAGAGAAAGAGGAAGAAGAGGCGGAGATTATTATCGGCAAACAGCGTAACGGTCCGACCGGGCATGTAAAACTGATGTTCCAGAAAAAATTTACCCGCTTTGTGGATCGTCCGACTTTCGGTGCCGCCCAGATAGTGTATGAGAGTATCGATATGAAATCGGCTACGATGAATATTGAGAATGAAACGGTATCTATGCCGATCATTTAAATGGCTAAATTAGAGCGTGTCGACCTCTTTGATTGGAGAAGCGGTGCTCTTTTTACTCTTGCTATCTTTTTTATTGCCTCTTTCTCCTTATTCTGGGAGTATTACCAATTTTCTGCATTAAAACATTTTGATGATCCTCTGATCCGCTCAGAAGTGATTGATCAAGAGATTCGGCTAATCTCGGGTAAACCGAAAACCTCGATTAAATTCCGTCTTGAAAACGGTGCGAACGTTCGATGTGTGATGAGCCCTTATCTCCGAGATTTACGCGGTCGGGAGGTTTTGTTGGAACTTCAGGTCGCTAAAGTGACTTTTTTGGATTATATGCGGGGATTTCATGTACGAGGGATAATTGTGGAAGTCTATCCGCAATTGAGTCTAAAAGAGCGATGGTATCGCCGTCTTGCGGCGATGCACGAAGATCAGTGGATGAAAGAGCTTTACGGCGCACTTTTTGTGGCGACCCCGATGTCTCAGGAATTTCAGGCTTTGATCGGAGCCATGGGGTTAAGCCACATTCTCTCAATCAGTGGATACCATTACGGGATTATTTCTATAATTGCCTATTTTCTTCTTCGTCCACCCTATAGGTGGCTGCAAAATCGCTATTTCCCTTATCGGCACGGTAATCGGGACCTTTTTTTTATTGTCGCAGGGATTTTATTTTTGTATCTGTGGGCATTGGAATTTATTCCTCCGATGGTTCGCTCTTTCGGAATGATTGTTGTCGGATTTTGGCTTTATGATCGAGGGATAAAAATCGTTTCGGTTCAGACGCTTGTGATTGCTGTAGCCCTTTTACTCGCTTTTTTCCCGAAACTTTTTTTCTCATTGGGATTTTGGTTCTCCACCTTCGGAGTTCTCTCTATTTTTATTTTTATCCGTCATTATGAAACATGGAAGCCTTGGCAAACGTTTCTAGCGCTGCATTTTTGGTGTTACATTGTTTTGCTCCCTATCTCTTTATCGATATTCGGGACATTTGGATGGTGGCATATGGGCTCTATCCCGCTTGCGCTAATCTTTAATCTCTATTATCCGGCAGTTTTGGCGCTTCATTTGACAGCGTGGGGAGATTTCTTTGATCCCTATTTAATCCGTTTATTTGATGCGGGAGATATCCATTCGGTTACGATTCCGATATGGATAGGGTGGGCAAGTATTGTTCTGGCGCTTGGGGCAATGCGCTGGAAAAGTGCGTTTTGGGGCTTAGCTTTTTTGGGAAGTGCTACGCTGGGCAGCGCGATTTATCAGGTAGCATAATTTCATTCCGTAAATGACAATAATCCATGAAACATAAATCCATAAAAAGAAAAAGATAAGGGCTGAAAAGGAGCCGTACATGGTGGCATAGGTTTTGTTGTAAAAAACGTATTGGATGAAACTGTTTTTGGCTATTCCCCACACAACGGCAACGATAAAGGAGCTTAGAGCCGCCGCTTTTGGAGTGACATTGGCATTGACCGCAATTTTGTAGATCAAGAAAAAAATTCCCCACAACATTAAAAACGGGAAAATGGAGAGGGCTCCGAGTGCAAATCCGCTGATATGCCCCACCAGATACGCTTTAAGGCTCATCGAAGCGATCAAGACAATCGGTGTGAGGGTAATAAGGGTCCAATAGGTTGTTATCGCATCCCATATCCCCCGTTTAGAGGTCTTAAATATTTTGCCGACAATGTGTTCGAAATTTTGGAAAAAGAGGAGAGATGAGACAATCATCGTCGTAAATCCGATCACCCCAAGCTGAACCGAATTCCGGAAAAAGGATTCGAGGTATCCGGCTATCGCTTCCGTTTGTCCCGGCATGATATTTTCAAAAATGAAAATTTGAATTTTTGCATACTGTTCATTGAATACAGGGACGTTCGCAATCAGGCTCAGGGAGATGATCAATAACGGAACAACGGTAAAAATGGTATAAAAACTAAGGCTGGACGCGTATACGGTTATCTCCCGATCGAAGAGCATCAGAAAGAAAAGGCGTATATGTCGTATAGCCGCTTTTATCTCCATCGGTTACTCAAGCCCCATTTTGGATGGATTGAGAATATTATTAGGGTCAAATGCCCGTTTGATCGATTGAAACAGAGCCATCTCTTCCGGGGTAAAGGCCATTGACATATACGGAGCTTTCGCCAGTCCGATACCATGTTCACCGCTGAGGGTTCCTCCCAGATCAATCGTTGCCTGAAATACTTCCCGGATCGCCTCATAGCCTATTTTTACCTGCTCAGGGTCTTTGCCGTCAACCATGACGTTGGTATGGACGTTACCGTCTCCGGTATGACCGAAGCAAGGGATATTGATGTTGTATTTTTGGGCGATTGCATAGAATTTTTCAAGCAGTTCCGGTAATGCGGAACGCGGTACCGTGACATCTTCATTGATTTTTTTGCTTCCGTAAACGGAGAGTGATTGGCTGGCATTTCGGCGCGCAAACCATAAATCAGAAGCTTCCTGTTTATTTTGAGCGATTTTGAATTCGCTGCACCCGTTTTCACGGAAGACTCTTGCAACAACATCAAGCTGAAAATCGAGATCTTCTTCGAGATTTCCGTCAACATCGGTGACTAAAATCGCGCCGGCTTCTATCGGAAGCCCCTTATGGTAGACCTGTTCTACGGCTCGGATAGTAAGATTATCCAAAAATTCCATAGCAACCGGGGTGACACCGCTGGCCATCGTTTTATAAACCGCCTCCATCGCCATATGAACGGTTGGGAAAATTCCCATGGCGGTTTTGGTCATTTTAGGTTTTGACAAGAGTTTGAGAGTCACTTCGGTCGTAACGGCCAATGTCCCTTCTGAAGCGATCAATATTCCGGCAATGTTGTAACCGGCAACGTCTTTAATTGTCCGTTTACCTGCTTTGATGATATCACCGTTCGGTAAAACGGCACGGATCGCCATAACGTAGTCTTTGGTAATGCCGTATTTGGCAGCGCGCATCCCTCCGGCATTTTCATTAACGTTTCCGCCGATCGTCGAATACTCTTGGCTTGCCGGATCGGGCGGATAAAAAAGACCGACCTCTTCAACGGCACGCTGCAACTCCATATTGACAACGCCCGGCTGGACGATGGCAACCATATTCTGCATATCGATTTCAAGAATTTTGTTCATATGTTTTTCAAACGCCAAGACGATACCGCCGTTCGCCGGCAGGGCACCGCCTGTAAAACCGCTTCCCGCTCCGCGCGGGACAATAACGATTTTATGTTCGTTACAATATTTGAGGATATCGCTTACATCCTGTTCATGGCGGGGAAAGAGAACCGCTTCGGGTTCAAAGCGCTCCCGGGTAGCATCGTAACTGTAGGCGATTAAGTGGGCTTTATCGCTGTAAACGTTCTCTTTGCCGAGTAAATGGGTAAAAAAGTCAAGTGCTTGCGATGAGAGCATTATTATTCCTTCACATCAAAAATACGCAATAGTGCGCTTTGTTCGCTAAATTTTGCTTTGGTAAGCTCATATAAATCTTTGTTTTTTGCATTGTTTAAAATAATCTGTTCAAGATAATAGGGCTCATACCGCTCTAGGCGTGAACTCCCTTTGCCCCACCAAGAGGCACGTATGAGCGGAATGCGGCTGTAAAACGGAGTCTGAACCGTATCGGAACTCGCATTTGCCGGGGTATGCTCCAAAAGGGTAAAACTTTTGCAGTCAAGGGTAAAAAGGTTTTGGGCGGTCTGAATATAGAGCAGCCCTACCGAGTTTGCGGTACAGTAATTTTTGAAATCTTCCACTAAAGGGGTAGGGTGCCCTTCGTTGGAGAGATAGGCGGCAAAATTATCCGGGTGGATCCATTCAACTCCATGAATACCTTTGGTGAGAGTGTCATAGGTATCATCACTCGGGGCAATCATCAGTGCCCGCTCGTAGTCGTAGGCAATAACGGCTAAATCGGAAGACTTTGGCACCCAATTTCCTCCGGGAAGGGCTTTTTGTTTTAGACCGTCGTATTCGCTGAGTTTTAAAATGGCAAGTTTTTGGTCAACTTTTTCAACACGGGCATTGGCAATTATGGTGCTGTGTTCGGTATCAAACGTCCGAAGGATAAAACCGCTCATCCCGGTACGGAGATTTTCAGATGCGACCGTCGCTTGCGTGCCGTTGACATCGAGAAGGGGTGCAGTGATGGAGGAAGCGTTCAGTGCGCTGCACGCGATGAGAGAAATAAGCCAAGTGCGCATCATAGTAACCTTTTACGTAAGTAAGTGGGGCTTATTATAGCCAAACACCTCTTTGTAAATGGAATTTTTGCTATCATTTAAATCTTTTTCGCTTTTAAAGCGTATTTTGATCAAGGATGATAATGGGCCGTTTTTTTGCTTTATTGTTATTGCCCATCCTCCTTTTCGGCGGTTCTATGAAACCTTTTAAATGGAACGATGGTGAAAGTTTCCTCACGTTTCTGGAACGAAAAAAACTTCCGCTTTCGGTCTACTATAATCTTGATAAAGAAGATCAGAAACTAACCGAGGATATTCCCTACAGTGCCAATTGCCAAATGATGCTGGATGAAAAAAAGCGTATCCGTCAGATTTTGATTCCGGTGAATGATGAACTTCAGCTTCAGATCTATTTTACGCCTAAAAAACGGTATGAGATGAAAGTTGTCCCTATCGTCAGTCAACAATATACCGAAACACTCTATGTTCCGATTAAAACTCTCCCCTACGATGATATTTTAAAAACGACTGGATCCAAAAATCTTGCTTCCGAGTTTGTGAAAATGTTTAAAGGCAAAGTCGATTTTCGAAAAGGTTTCAAAGTAGGCGATCCGATTATTTTGGTCTATACTCAAAAATACCGTCTGGGTAAACCGTTTTCAATGCCGGAAGTGCATGGAGCGATGGTTGAAATCAATGGAAAGCGGGTAACCGTCTATCGCCATAGTGACGGCCGATTTTACGATGAGAAGGGGGGACAATATGAAAAATTCCTATTTAAAGCCCCCGTACAGCGTCCTCGTATTACTTCTCGCTTTACGAAAAGCCGTTATCATCCGATTCTTCATCGCTATCGTGCCCATTTAGGAGTTGATTTTGGAGCTCGTCCGGGGACACCGATATTGGCGACGGGAGATGGACGTGTTGTTTTTGCCGGTTTTTCCAGAGGTTACGGGAAAACAATCAAAATTCGTCACTCTAACGGGTTAACCAGTTTGTATGCCCATCAAAAATCGTTTCGAAGCGGAATCCATAACGGATCACGGGTGAAACAGGGGGAAGTGATCGGATATGTCGGTTCATCCGGACTCTCATCCGGGCCGCATCTTCATTTCGGAATGTATGCGGGGAGCAGTGCCATTGATCCAATGAGTGTCATGAAGAAAAAAATCGAAGGGTTTACCGGAAAAGAGCGTAAAGCGTTTCTTGCGATACGGGATAAAATGGATAAGGTCTTTAAGAAAGCGCTGAAAACGAAACCGGTTCGAAAACCGTATTTTGATTTTAAAGAAACCTATTATGTTGACAGTGAAACCTTTAAACCGAAACCTTTTTAATGAATGAAGAATGATTAAGGATGTGGCAATCGTTCCATGTGAACATTCGAATTTTATTACTCCAAAGCGGGTTCTCTATGTACAAAACGGTGTTGCCAAAGCATGGGACATGGTTGAAGTCCATGATAGTGTTGCGGTTATCCTTTACCATTCGGAACATGACGCTTTAGTCGTTGTCCGGCAGTTTCGACCGCCGGTTTATCTCAAGAACGGTGATGGCTATACGTATGAACTTTGTGCCGGAATTGTTGATAAAGAGAAGACGTTGGCTGAAATCGCTTGTGAAGAGATTGCCGAAGAGTGCGGATTTAGCGTTGCGATCGAGTCTATAGAGCGGGTCACTTCCTTCTATACGGCAGTAGGATTTGCCGGATCGGTACAAACGCTGTATTACGCACGGGTCGATGAATCAATGCGGACCGGTGAAGGGGGAGGAGTAGAACTGGAGTCGATAGAGGTAATGGAAATTCCGGTAACGGAAGCGCAACGGTTTGTTTTGGATGAGACCAAAGCCAAAACACCGGGATTGATGTTTGGTTTCGGATGGTTTTTAGAGAATAAACTGTAGTTCCCGCCATATGCGGGAGAATGGCGATTAGGTTACATTAGAATTTATAGCTGAGAGTCGCGTAGAAATTACGTCCCGGTTCGTTCAGAATGAGCGGTTGTGCCCCTTCCATTAATGTCGTAAGCCCGATATAGCTGTTGCTTACAGCATAGGTACGATTGAAAAAGTTGTTAATCCCGGTACTTAAAGAGAAGCCGTTACCCAAATTAGTACCGTATTTCAGGTTGAAAATGGCATAACCATTGATGGCTTGCTCTCCGTTATCCCGATCGTATTTTTGCGATTGTGCGGCAATCCATTCGGCTGAAGCATAATTTTTGGCATCATCAAATACCAAGGCGATTCTCCCTTTAAACGGAGGAATATCCGCCAGGTCTTTATCGGTTTGTACCGCCGTACTTAAAGCCGCAAGCTGGGCCGTATCTTTTTTGCTCCCTTGCTGATACGCGATACCTGAACGGAGTGACCACTCGTTATTCAACAGATAATCGGCAGTAATATCTCCACCCATAATGCGTGCATCGATATTGGCGTATGAGGTATTGGTACTTACGCCGGTTTTATAGGCATAAATGTAATCTTTCAAATCACTGTAAAAAAGTGTCCCTTTAAGTCGCAAATTACCCAAGGTATTTTCGATCCCCATATCGATTTCACGATTGATCGTCTCATTAAGATTGGTATTTCCGATCCCTCCGGCAAAATAGAGTTCTCGTGCATCGGGAACACGTGAGGATTGTCCCAAACCGACAAAGAAATTACCGACATTGCTGTAATGGTATCGTGCCAGTATATTGGCACTGAAGTTGGAGTAGTCCCGGTCTTTGGCACTCGCCATCAAGGATTGGTTCGGGTTGATATGCGTATCATCATAGCGCACTCCTCCGTTAAGATCTATCGAACCGAAAGTGTGTGAAGCTTTTGCGTATAGGCCGATGTTGTCGGTATCTGCATCGGGGATTTGGACGGACGCATACGGATTGGTACGGTTTCCTTTGGTTCCGTTCCAATTCCGGGTCGAAAGATCGAGGCCGAAGGTAACGTCGCTTGCATTGATCGTAGCGCTGTTTTCAATCCGGATTCCCTCAATCGTCGCATCGACTGGAGAAACCATTGTCGCGGTTGCACTGGTCGCTCCTGCTCTAAAATCGGTACCCATTTCATGGATTACTTTCGAATGGTAGGCTTCAATCATTAACTCTTCTGAAAAAGTACCCAGATCAAAAAGCTGGTATTTAGCCTTGAACATATCGGTATCATCTTTGAGTGCATCCATCGGATAGCGCGGATAGAGGACATTGTCGGCACGGTCACCGAAATAACTGAGGGTTAGTTTTTGATTGTCACCAATATTGCCAACGATTTTAGCCCAGAAATTTTGTCGTGTGTAGGCATCATCATTTTTATGGTTGGCCGAATAGCGTTGGGCTGCCATTGATGCGTTATCGGCTTGTTCGCTCATGGTCTGCCCGTTGCCGTCTTTATATTGGGCGCTGCTTTCATGGCTATATCCGACGAGTGCTTGTACTTTGTCATTGCCCCCTTCAAGGGTGGTTGAAATTTTACGGTAGTCATAACTGCCAAGCGTTGCCGAAACTTCCCCATGCATCCCTTTTGAGGGGTCTTTTGTCACTACATTGATTTTACCGCCGAGACTGCCGAATTGAGACACGTCAAATGGTCCTTCTTTAACCTCTACGTTTTGAATTTGACTTGAAGAAATGTGCATCGCCGGCGGGTCCATACGATTAGGGCAGGCACCGCAGATTTTTGCATCGTCAACTGTGATGTTGAGATTGTCTTTTTTAAATCCGCGTAAAACAATATCATTTCCGATAGCGCTTGTACGGACATGGGTGATTTCGGGGAGGGTTCCGGAGAGCATCTCTCCTAAATCGCTTTGACGTGAAAATTGGACAATTTCATTGGCATCTATGGTTTTGTTATCTGATTTAGGGGCATCTGCTTCAACGGTGATTTTTTGGATCGTTACCGGTTCGGTCGCCAGTGCGGCGATAGCGGCTAAAGAGAGTATTGATAATTTCTTCATTCATAGAATCCTTATTACATTAATGAAGAAATAATAGAAAAGAAGTGTTACATTAGTGTTAAGTTGACTGTGTTACACTTCTGCTTATGAAACTGAATATCAAACAAATACTTTTAACCCTTGTCCTTTTAGCCGCTTCGGGCTATTTTCTTTTTAATGGATTTAGTATGCTGTTTCATCCCTAACAGGATGTTTCCCCGGCGCCCATGATGCACCGGTATCAATATCGGATGGATACCTCTTCGGGAAATTGCATGGTGACGCAGTGAAGCGATCCGTGCTGGCGGATAAGAACGGAACAGTCGATAGGGATAATATCACGACCGCGAAACGCTTTTTTACATATTTCAATCGCTTCATTATCATGCGGATCATTATAGATCGGAAGCAACACCGCACCGTTGATAATTAAGAAATTGGCGTAGGTCGCGGGGATTCGCTCGTCATCATAATAGTGAGGGGAACACATTGGAAGGGCAATGAGGTTAAACGGCTCACCGTCGATATCGCGTAGAGCTTTTAACTCTTCTTCCATCTTTTTCAAAGCGTCGTAATGTTCATCTCCTTGATCATCGCATTTGACGTACATAATCGTATCGGTATCAATGAAGCGTGCCAGTGTGTCAATATGACTATCGGTATCATCACCTGCCAGATAGCCGTGGTTAAGCCACAAAACCTGTTCGATACCGAAATGTTTTTTGAGCTCTTTTTCCATAGCTTTTTTATCCAAATGAGGATTGCGGTTAGGATTTAGAAGACACTCTGCCGTCGTCATGAGAGAACCGTTGGCATTGGTCTCAACCGCCCCCCCCTCTAAAATCAGATTGATTGTTTCCATCGGAGCACCGTAGACATCGGCAATAGAGGCACTCATCGCATTGTCTCGGGTGGCGTCGAATTTTCCACCCCAACCGGTAAACGTAAAATCAAGCAAGAGGGGCTCATCCTCCTCTTCATCGATAACGCTGAGTACACTGCAGTCACGAGCCCAGGTATCATCAGTTTGATAGGGGAGAAAAATAAGATTGTCGTGTGACGAGAAATAAGTTTTGACATTTGCAACATCATCACATACGATAAGACAGGGTTGATAGCGTGCCACGGCAGTAGCTATGTTGACAAAACAGCTGCGGGCTTCTTCGAGATAAGGGGCCCAATCGCTTTGCGGATGGGGGAAAATAAGCTGTACAAAACTTTGAGGTTCAAATTCGGCGGGGAAATAACGCATTAACTTACCTTGGTTTATAATTTCACCATCTAACCCTTTAGGGAACACATGGCATCGATTAAACTTAGCCGCGAGGCACTCGTTCATAATCTTGACATTATCGCACACCAAGTCGGTGGAAAAGATAAAATTGCGGTGGTTTTAAAAGATAACGCCTATGGTCACGGGGCGGAAATGATTGCTGAAGCAGCATCGCAGTACGGCGTGACTCAAGCGGTCGTGCGGCTTGAACGGGAAGCCGAACAGATAGCTGATTTTTTCGAGAATATCTTGATCTTGGGACAAGTGGCAACGTTTGTAAACCCGAAATTTAGCTACGCCGTCAATTCGTTGGAAGAGATCTCTTCCTACCCGTGCGGAGCCCGCGTAGAGTTGAAAATCGATACGGGAATGCATCGCCACGGAATTCACCCCTCTCAGTTAGAGGATGCTTTTGCCCTTATGGCGCAACTAGGGCTCGTTTGTATCGGGATCATGAGTCATTACCGTAGTGCCGATACCCTGAGTTCAGAGTGGTTTTGGCAGCGGCGGAATTTTGATGAGGTCAAAACACGCGCGTTGAAACTCGGACAACAATACGGATGGTCTTTGCGATTTCATATCGCCAATTCGGCCGGAACCTTTCGAACAGCGCAGTGTAACGATGATATGGTACGTGTCGGAATTGCTTTGTACGGGTGTTTGGAAATGGATGATACGCTTCCTCAACCGGCATTGAAAAGCGTCCTTTCCCTATGGGGCAATAAAATTGCTACACGATTGCTCAAAGCCGGCGAAAGGATCGGCTACAACGGCATTTATGAAGCACAGGAGGATGAGGTTGTTAGTACCTACGACTTGGGATACGCCAACGGATTGGATCGGCTTGCTTCCAACCGCTATGCAACCCCTTCCGGAGCAATTTTGCGGGGTCGTATCTCCATGGATTGTGCCAGTTTCTCAACCGATAGCGAAACATTGATGATTTTTAATAATGCCAACGAATACGCTCGTGCCGTCGGAACGATCGGATATGAAATTTTGGCATGTCTGGATAAAAATTTAAAGAGGGAATGGAGCATTTAGCTGTTTAGAACTGCCTCACGATACGATTTTGATAATTGCATCTGAAAAAATGGCTCCGTCAAGCCGCATATCGATTAAATGTTCTAAGGTTTCCGTTGATTCAATGTATCCCAGAATTTTGGCATCAAAGAGATAGTGCTCGGCCACCTTCTGGATGCTATCGGCGTGTTTGGGAAGGACAATTAAATACGATGCCCCTAGACTTTCGCCGATTACCGCATCGGCAGGTGTTTTGACATGAAGGGCGAACCGGATCGAATTTCGACGAAGATGTTCGATAATGTCGAGGTTTTCCGGGGAGAAGTAGAGGGCAATTACAGAATTGGCAGGGGTATGGCGAATCGCTTCAATTGAATCCACATGATAAAAGGGTGTGGACGCTACGTACGGATGACCGATTAACAACATAGATTTATCCTTTCATGCATTCGTGAGAACAGTAGTATTTTCCATCACGCATCAATGCTTCTTTGACTTGTACGTATGTACCGCATTGGGCGCACGGAATCATCGCTTCTTCCTGAGAATTGTCCGAGGAAGGGGGGATAAGGGTCTTTTTCTTGAAAAACAAGAAATAAACGGCTGCTAAAAATCCGATTAATAGTAAAAACTTCATGCTTATCTCTTTATAAGGAGATAATGACGGTTCTCCGCTTCAATTATCTCATAATTTAACTTTTCATCAATTTCATCATACACTTTTTCCCCTTTGTAAAAGAGTAAAAGGCTCCCAGGGATACAAAACGGTTCGGAAAGTTTCAGGAGCATCTGCGTATCGGTGACCGCACGGGAAGTGATAAGATCATAGGGCTCCGCCGGCAACTGTTCAACTCTTTGCGGTTTGACATCGACATTCTCCAATCCCAAGTCCGCTTTTACAAATTGTAAAAAACTGGCACGTTTGGCAAGCGGCTCGACAAGGGTAAAATGGGTTTCCGGCATCCCGATAGCCAAAATCATTCCGGGAAATCCGGCACCGGTTCCGATATCCATCGCTTTACGGATTGGGGGCAAAAAAGTAAGCGGGGTAATGGCATCAACGATAAAATCATCAATCTGCTGGAGTGTTTTGGCTCCGGTCAAATTATGAATCTTGTTCCATTTCACCAGAAGAGCTTTATAATGTTCGACATGCTCGAAAAAGTTTTTAGGAACGGGTACGTTCCGAGCATTGATTAAAGTTTGTAACGGTGTCAAAGATTTTCCATGTATTATAGATTCGGGGTAAAATTTTACCCAATTAATCGTTACGAAACTATTTTCTTTGATTTTTCAAAGGCGTAATAGAGCGTCGTATAAAACGTGTTGATGTCAATCGGTTTGGAGATATGCCCATTCATACCTGAACTGCTGATATTTTGAATATCATTTTCGAGGGCGTTTCCGGTAATGGCAATGATAGGGATAAAATCTTTGGTAGGATCTTTTCGGATAAGGCGTGAAGCTTCGAATCCGTCCATAATCGGCATTTGGATATCCATTAAAATGACACTGATGTTTTCATTGATTTCAACTTTATCTACCGCCTCTTTCCCGGTGGATACATTGATGATCTGAATATCGGTGTCGGAGAGCAATCCGCTGATAATGGAACGGTTAATAGCATTGTCTTCTGCCAAAAGAAGCGTCTCTCCTGCAAATTTTTTGAGACTCTCTTTCAGTTTTTTCGTATTGCTCTGATGCTGGTCACTTTGATCCATATAGCCGTAAATAGAGAGTATGTTATTGAAAATGTCGAGTTGATTGAAAGGTTTGGCAAGGATGATCCCCCCCCTTTTTTTACTATCATCACCAAGCCATACGAGTTTGAGTTCATCCTCTTTTATCCGTATCTGCAACTCTCTTTTAAATTCTCCGGATAACAGTATTTTGCTGTCGATAAAAACGATATCAATCGGGTGGTTATGAAAATAGACAGCTGCATCTGAGGAATTATCGAAAATTTTGACTTCGAAATGAAAATATTCCAGCCCCCTTTTCAGGACTGAAGCACTGGTAAAGTTCGGGTCTACAATCAAAGAATTTTTTGACATGAGCTCTACGCTCGGGAGGCGGTAACGCCGTTTCTCAAAATCAAAATCGGAATGGAGTTTAATATCGAACGAGAAGATGCTTCCTGTATTAGGGGTACTTTGGACGTGTATCGTCCCCCCCATAAGCGAAACCAAATTTTTACAAATAGCAAGCCCAAGGCCGGTTCCTCCGTATTTTCGGCTGATCGATTCATCTGCTTGAGAATAGGATTGGAATAAACGGCCGATCTGATCGGCATCCATCCCGATACCCGTATCGATAACTTCAAAATTAATTTTAAGATTCAGACGGCTGATTTGCTGCCCTTGGGCCCTTAGGATAACACTTCCTGTTTCGGTAAATTTTATCGCATTGTTTAGTAGATTTATTAGCACCTGGAGGAGACGCAGAGGGTCGCCAATCAGTTTATTGGGGACACTCTTATCAATGTCAAAAATAAGTTCAATCCCTTTTTCATTTGCTTTGTGGGCGATGATATTGGAGATATCATCCAAAAGTGCATTAAGATCGAAAGGGATATGCTCGATCGTCACTTTGCCCGCTTCTATTTTTGAGTGATCGAGAATGTCATTAATGAGATTCAGCAAAAGAGAAGCCGAATCTTTGATTTTCGTGATTTGTGAACGTTGTCCTACGGTCAGACGTGATTCGAGAACCAGATGGCTGATCCCCATAATGGCATTAATAGGGGCCCGAATCTCATGACTCATCATGGCAATAAAATCATTCTTTGCCTGGATGGCATTTTGAATCGACTCTTTTTCCTGAAGAAGTTCACTGTTTTTTCGTGCCATCTTTCGATAGTTTCGTTCTCTCCAGAGGATGAATGCCAAGAATAGCAATGAGAAGAAAAGGGGAATCCATTGCGATATCCCGATAGATTGCTGAGAACTTATCGGGGGAGGAGGTGTCGTTGTTTCGGTAGGGAAATTTCGATTGGTTTGGGCTGAAGGTTGCGGTTTTGTTTGAGCGGGCACTTCTGATGCAGGCAAAGGCAAACTCTTTTGATGTTCACGTAAAAGAGGGCCGATATCGTCCGCAACACCTTGTGAAACAAACGTTTTAGGATATTCCGAAACAATTTTTTGAACTAGGGCTTCTGCATCGTGACGATTTGAAAAAGGTTCGGCCGCAATGATATAGCGGCCGCCGGATTTGCGGAAATGAACGATAAAATCTTTATGACGGATTAATTGCGAGACCGTGGATTCAGAATCTTTGAGAGCCTCTTGGTAGGACGCGCGTGCTTCATTTTCAGTCGCAAAAGTATCCATAACCACTTTGTAACTGTTGCTTAGGGCAAAAAGCGGCAGGGATAGGAAAAGAATAAACAACGGTAAACGCATATTTTACTTCCGGTTCCAAATCATTTTAGATGAATTGTACCTGATTACACACAAGAATTTTTGATAAAATTTAAATGATATGTCCCATTTGCTCTTTTTTAACGCGTAAATAACCTTCATTATGGGGATTCGGATCGATGATTACCGGAACACGCTCGCTTATTTCTACATCCAACCCTTCCACAACGGTTACTTTGGCCGGGTTGTTCGTGAGAAGGCGAATTTTTTTAAGGCCAAAATCGTTAAAGATCTCTTTTACCACATCATAGGTGCGTTGATCCGGAGCAAAACCCAATTCGATATTGGCCTCTATCGTATTACGTCCCTGATCTTGAAGCGCATAAGCATTGATTTTATTGAGAAGACCGATATTCCGTCCTTCTTGACGATGATAGATAACCAGACCTCCCTCTGCCGCAATTAAGGTCAATGCTTTATGGAGCTGATTATTGCAATCACATTTGATACTGCCGAGCGTATCGCCGGTAAGACATTCCGAATGGATCCGTACAAGAGGAGACTCTTGGCATTCAAAGTGCTCGGTGAAAATGGCTATATGTTCTTGCACCCCTTCTTTATAAACACGAATTTTAAAATGACCGTATTTACTTGGAAGATTGGCAATTTCAGATTTTTCAAATGGTATATTAGTATTCATCTGGCAATTATAATTTTCTTTTCTTAATCTAAGTATTGCTACACTTGCTTTAACTATTTAATTCGGAGTTATTATGGAGCGTTTTCGCCGTACTCGACTAAATTCGCATTTGCGATCATTGGTTCGTGAAACACAAGTCAGTGTCAATGATTTTATCTATCCTTTATTCGTACGGCCCGGGGAAGGGATAAAAACAGAAGTTGCTTCGATGCCGGGCGTTTATCAAATGTCTCTGGATGAGATTTTAAAAGAGTGCGAAGCATTACAGTCGTTAGGCATCTATTCCATTATTCTATTCGGTATCCCGGAGGTAAAAGATTCGGTCGGATCCGATGCGTTATGCGATCACGGCATTATAGCGACAGCGGTCCGCGCGATTAAACGTGCTTATCCCAATATGTTTGTCGTGACCGATTTGTGTTTTTGTGAATATACCGATCACGGCCATTGCGGTATTTTGGATCATGTGCATGAAACAGTTGATAACGATTTAACCTTAGGGATATCGGCTCAACAGGCTTTAGTTCATGCCCGTGCCGGTGCGGATATGATTGCCCCATCGGGGATGATGGACGGAATTATCACGACGCTTAGGGATGCCCTTGACGGCGGCGGGTATGTAAATCTTCCGATTATGAGCTATTCAACCAAGTTTGCCAGCGGTTATTACGGACCGTTCCGGGATGTAGCCGAATCGGTTCCAAGTTTCGGGGACCGTTCGACCTATCAGATGGATCCGGCGAATCGACGTGAAGCTTTGCGGGAAAGTTTGGCGGATGAAGCTCAGGGGGCAGATATCCTGATGGTCAAACCGGCATTGGCCTATTTGGATATTATCCGCGATATTCGGGAAGCCTCTTCCCTTCCGCTTGCCGTTTATAACGTCAGTGGCGAATATGCAATGTTAAAGCACGCCGGTGCTGCGGGATTGATTGACTATAATCGTGTAATGATGGAGACCATGATAGGGTTTAAACGGGCAGGCGCCGATATCATAATCAGTTATCATGCTAAAGAAGTAGCCAAACTTTTAAATTAATAAAATTATTTTATGATATGATTGTTTTTTGTATCGAAGGACAGACGTGAGACATTTTTTATCGTTAAAAGACTATACCAAAGAAGAGATCTTAGAGATTTTGGAATTGGGCTTAGAGATTAAAAAAGAGGTCAAAGCCAAAGAGTTAAAACCCCGTTTAGCCGGTCAGACATTGGCAATGATTTTTGAAAAAAGCTCTACCCGAACCCGTGTCAGTTTCGAAGTCGGAATGTATCAGCTTGGGGGACATGCACTGTTTCTCTCTAACCGTGACATCCATCTTGGGCGCGGTGAACCGGTTAAAGATACTGCCCGCGTAATATCTTCCATGTGTGATATGGTTATGATCCGAACCTATGAACAGGCTATGCTCGAAGAGTTTGCTTTGCATTCAAAAGTTCCCGTGATCAACGGACTGAGCGACAGTTATCATCCGGTGCAGCTTTTAGCTGATTACATGACGATGATGGAGTGCGGAAAAGATAAAAATCCGGTCGTGGCCTATGTGGGTGACGGTAACAATATGACACATTCGTGGCTCATGCTGGCAAGCAAACTCGGATTCGAATTGCGAATCGCAACCCCAAAAGGGTATGAATGCGATCCGGCTGTAATCGCCGATGCTCTTGTATTTGCCGAAGAAAGCGGTGCAAGAATCAGTATTACGAACGACCCGAAAGAGGCTGTCGCAGGTGCTACGGTAGTGACAACGGATACGTGGATATCCATGGGACAGGAAGAGGAAAAATCGCAGCGTATTCGGGCTTTTGAAGGATATATCGTTGATGAAGCGTTGATGTCTTTGGCTTCGGAAGAGGCTATTTTTCTCCATTGTCTTCCTGCGTATAGAGGTGTTGAAGTGAGTGAAGCGGTCTTGGAAGGATCACAAAGCTTGATCTTTGAAGAGGCAGAAAACCGTCTTCATGCTCAAAAAGGGTTAATGGTTTGGTTGAATAAACATCGATAAGGGGTAAAAATGCGATTATTGTGGTTATTGGCAATAGTAGGATTGAGTGTTTATGGTGCAGAAGTAGTAAAAGTTGGAGATAAATTTAAAGACTCCGGTAAATGTAAGGCTTGTCATAGCCATATTGTTAAACAATGGGAAGATTCATGGCATGCAAAATCCCATTATGATAACGATGAGTATTTACAAAAATCAATTGATTACGTTGCCCGAAAAAATAATCGCAAGTCGCTAAACACCGTTAAAATCGAGTGTGCCGCATGCCACAATCCTCGTATCTCCGTTACGTCGACGAGTGCGGAGTATGAAGCAATCGCAGCATTAAATCTTGATAAAGATACCGCAGCGACCAAAGCCCTTAAAAGTGATGGGATATCGGAAGGGATAAACTGTGTTGTCTGTCACAATATAGATCAGATCCATGATGAACTTCCCGATTCAAAACGGGGGATACACCGTGTAACGTGGATGCCCTCGGGAACAATGACCGGTCCTTACGGCGATGCAAAATCACCGTACCATAAAGTTGAACCGCGCGATTTTATGGACAACAATCCGAACCAATTGTGTTTCGTTTGTCACGCCAATGATAAATCGGAAGAGGGGCACCGCTTCATGGATATGCAAGCGGAATTTAAAAGCGGCGGTAAACAATGTGTCGATTGCCATATGGGACCGAGAAAACAAGGGGTTGCAGCGACTTTACGTAATGTTAACGGGCAGGCGCACAAACGGTTGATCCGTGAACACGGATTTGAAGGGGGGCACGTTGAGAGTATGTGGCAGGGAGCCCTTGCGGTCGATGTCCGAAAAAGTGCTAAAGGTCTGGAAGTCATTTTGACAAACCCTCAACCGCATGCATTACCGAGTGGATTCGGTTCACGTGAGATTTTAATCGAAGCGCAATATATTTCCGGTGGAAAAATTACAAAAACACAAACGGCATCGTTGACCTCTCGCTATGTTGATAAACGGGGAAAACCGACTATCCCTCATCTTGCAGCTAAAACAGTAGAGAACTCTTCGGTTCCGGCTCAGGGAAGTAAAACCGTCGTATTGCCGATCGAGAGTGGAACGACCCAGGTTATGATCGTCGTTTCGTATCGATTAGTCAATGATGAAGTTCGGGGAATAATAGATCTAAAAGACCCGATTTGGTCGAAGAAAATGGTAATTAAAAAATTAAATGTAAAACTTTAAGGGGAAACTCCCCTTAATTCATTTCGACTTTGATAATAAAGTCATTCCCCTCTTCAACGATAGAGAAATTATGTTTTTGACAGAAAGTTTCATTCATCTCTTCCGCCCACTCTTTGGCTTCCAGTAAGGCATCGTCTTTGTTCTCAAAATTTTTGCTGTTTTCCATGCCGCTTCGTTTAAAACAACCGCACTCTTTTTCTACTTTTACCGTAAACATATTGGACTCCTTAAGATATAGTGAATTGTGGAAGTATAATTTCAAAAGATTAAATCATGCAGATAAAAAAGAGACGATTTGAAACTAAAGGTTATCTTTATCTTTAGGTAAACGATTGTTGTCAGACTATCTTATGAATAATTCAGCTATAATTCCATTTGAATTTTGGGTACCTTCTAAAGAGATTAGAAAAATCTTTTTCAAAGGTGCCCTTACGGATGAGAATCCAAACTTATCCTCATATAAATTTCTCTCCCCTATGCAAGGGCAAGCGTAACTGGTCGAAATAGGTTTTTCGATGGCGTATAGTAAAAAGGTAACTCATGAATATTACAGAAGAAACAATCACAGAAAATCTTGCAACATTTGAAGATTTCGGTCTCCGTGAAGAGATTATGCAAAGTATCCGCTATGCAGGATTCAAAACACCGAGTCCTATCCAGCAAATGGTTATTCCCGTTATTATGGAAGGGCGCGATGTTGTCGGACAAGCCCATACCGGTACGGGAAAAACGGCGGCATTCGGACTTCCGTCACTCAACAAAATGAATCTCAAAGGGGGAATTGAAACCCTTATTATCACCCCGACACGCGAATTGGCAAATCAAGTAAGCGATGAAATATTTAAATACGGAAAACACCTCGGTGTTCGTACCGTTACGATCTACGGTGGATCGTCTTATAACCGCCAAATGGATTTAATCGAACGCGGTGCACAAGTAATCATTGCTACTCCGGGACGTTTGTTGGATATGTTGAGCCGTAATATGCTCAAAGGATTTACCCCTTCAACCGTTATTTTGGATGAAGCGGATGAAATGCTCGATATGGGCTTTTTGGACGATATTAACGAAATTTTTACCTATTTGCCGACGGAACGTCAAACATTGCTTTTTTCGGCAACCATGCCGGCTCCGATTAAACAATTGGCAGAACGCATTTTGGTGAATCCGTTTTTTGCATCGATCACCAAATCCGAGACGACCAATACCGACATTACACAACAATATTACGTTATTGAAGAATCGGAACGTGACGATGCCATTATCCGTTTGATGGATGCGGAAGATGCCAAAAAGACAGTTGTATTCTGCCGAACTAAAAAAGAGGTAGATCGCCTTTCCAATGTTCTTTCTGCTGCGGGATACTCAGCCAAAGGGCTTCATGGGGATATGGAGCAGCGTCAACGCGAAAGTGTTATCAAAGGGTTGAAAACAGATGCGGTTGATGTATTGATCGCAACGGACGTTGCCGCACGCGGATTGCATATCGATGACGTTACCCACGTTTTCAACTATCATATCCCGTTTGATCCGGAAAGCTATGTCCACCGTATCGGTCGTACGGGACGTGCAGGTAAAAAAGGGGTTGCAATTACCTTGGTAACGCCTTTGGAATTCAAAGAACTTCAACGTATCCGTGCCAAAGTCGGGACGACGATGGAACATGCTTACATTCCGAGTAAATTGGATGTTAAGGAAGCGCAGGTCACCCGTTTGGTTAATGAGATTGAAAAACAACATGTTTATGATGAAGCGCATAAAGTACTTGATTTATTGAAACAAGATTATGATCAAGAGCAGATCGCGTATAAATTGATTTCGGTATTAATGGAGCGCAATAGCGTACAGGGACCGAATAATATCGGAATCGCGGCCGAGCGTTTAGAAAAAATCCTTCATAATCTGGAACGTCGCGGCAATGAGCGCGGGGGAAGCCGCAGCGGCGGATACCGAGGCAATAACCGAAGCGGTGGCGGATATCGCGGAAACAGCGACCGAAGCGGTGGCGGATATCGCGGCAGCAGCGATCGTGGCGGAGAGCGCGGCGGGAATGACCGTGGTGAACGTTCACGCAGTTTTAGCGGGAATCGATCATCCAAGCCACGCAGTTAATTCTTCTTTTACTTTCTCCAAAAAAGGCTCCATTGGAGCCGATAATACAAATCCATCTCTTTGTTTCGTTCCCCACATCGGTTCGGGAAAATAACTGTCGTCCTTAAACCGTGCCATAATATGCCAATGCACGCGTGGAAGCATATTGCCAAATGAAGCGATATTTATTTTTTCAGGGGCGAAATAGGCAATCATTTCCCGTTCGATAAAATCGAGTAAATCGATGATCATCACCTTTTCTTCGGCACTGCACTCTGAAAACTCTTTATGGGGGGAATGGGTAAATATTTTAAGCCAGGGGATTTCACTTTCGTGAATTTCAATATAGATGAGGGGATTGGAATAAAACATAGCAAACCTTTAAAAAGATTTACTATTGTAGCAAGATTTGTGTTAGCGGATACCTTTGCCTGAAAACGGAACAAGGGCACTACCCCACGTCAAACCGCCACCGAATGCGTCAAGAAGCATCAAATCACCCTCTTGAAGGCGTCCTGACTCATAGATATCGTTGATTGCCATAGGGATCGAAGCACCGGAAGTATTTCCGTATTTTTCTACCGTCAAAACCACTTGCTCTTCAGCCAGTTGGAGAGCATCGCCTACGGCTTTGATAATACGGTAATTCGCTTGATGAGGGACGAAATGGGTAATGGCGGAGGCGGGGATATTGTTTTGTTCTAAAATCTCAACTACATCGTTGGTTAGAGTCCGAACAGCAACCTTAAAAGTCTCATTCCCTTTCATTTTCATAAAACAACCGGCAGCTTCTCGATCAAGCTCATCATGAACTGAGCCGCTTCCTCCATTAGGGGTCATGAGTAAATCCGCATATGCACCGTCAGAACCGGTATGGATATCAATGATAGCTTCGGATTGTTTGTCGGTTTGACTGATAATGGCTGCACCCGCGCCATCACCGAAAAGGATGCAGGTTCCACGGTCGGTATAGTCGGTAATAGCACTTAGTCTTTCGGCTCCGACGACCAAAACATTTTTTTTCATGCCGGACTCGACAAACGCTTTTGCAATGCTCAATGCGTATACAAAACCGGTACAGGCAGCGGAGATATCGAATGCCATCACTTTATTTAAACCGAGTTTTGTGGCGATAATAGTGGCGGTTGAAGGCATACAAAAATAATCAGGTGATATGGTAGCACATATAATCATATCAATTGCATCTTTAGACAAGCCGGAACGTTCGATGGCAAGTTCTGCGGCTTTAACACCCATGTCACTAGTTGTTTCACCTTCGGCTGCGATATGGCGTTCTTTAATTCCGGTACGTTTGGTGATCCACTCATCACTTGTATCAACCATCACTTCTAATTCAGCATTGGTCAAGATTCTGGAGGGAACATATGCTCCGATGGAACGAAACGCAGCGTACATAATTAGCCTTTATATATAAGGATCGGAGTTTATTTTTTAAGCTCTTCGAGACGATTTTCGATATGTTCATTCACGCCGGTATTCACATAGCGAATGGCTTGAAAAATCGCATTCTTAATTGCTTTCGGATTACTTTTACCGTGACTGACGATAGCACACCCTTTAATCCCGATTAAAGGAGCCCCGCCGATTTCAGCATAATCGATCTCTTTTTTGAGGAGGTGGAATACTTTTCTCATTAACAGGGCACCGGTGATCGCTATGGGCGATTTACGAATGTACTCTTTGATGAAATAACTGATCGTTGAAGCAACCCCTTCAGACGCTTTTAAAACAAGGTTACCGATAAAACCGTCGCAGACGATTACATCGCAAGTCGCATCAAAGATATTATTACCCTCAACATTTCCGATAAACCCATTTGTCCCTTTTAGCATCAAAAAGGTCTCTTTCGTAACATCGTTCCCTTTTGAGTCTTCTTCACCGTTTGCCAAGAGACCTACGCGAGGATGCTCGATTTTGAGCATATCTTTCGCATAATAGTATCCCATGATACCAAATTGGAATAGGTGTTCCGCCTTACAATCTACGTTAGCCCCTGCATCAAGGAGGATACTGCGTTGACTCGTTTTAGTCGGCATTAATGTAGCCAAAGCGGGACGGAGTACGTGTTTGAGACGGCCTAAACGCAAGGTTGCCAAACTCATAGTCGCACCGCTGTGCCCGGCACTGACAACACCGTCTGCATGTCCTTCGCGAACGAGCTCTATCGCTTTATAGATAGAGCTCTCCTTTCGCTTGAGTGCATCGGTAGCGGCATCTCCCATATCGATGACATCATTTGCTTCGACAATTAAAATTTTATCTTTATAGCCCTTAGGTAATAAAGATAAAATCTCATCTTTTTTACCAACTAGAATTGGTTGAAAACTCTTTTCTTTGAGTGCTTCAAGTGTCCCTTTAACAATCGGTTCGGGACCGAAGTCCCCGCCCATTGCATCAATTGCAATTCTAATCATCGATTATTTGTACTCACCGGTTGTCGGGTTGACATAGTGAGACAATTTGTACGTGCCGTCTTTGTCTTTTACTGGACGAGCAAGAGAAATTTTATAGTGAGTTCTGCGTTTTGCAGCGCGAGAATGACTCACTCTTCTTTTAGGTACTGCCATGTTTTATAGTCCTTTCTATTTGGTTTTAGAACTCTCGGTCTAACGAGGTTCCTTCGCAATTTTTGCAACAAAAATAGTCGCTTTTAATCAATTCGATTTCTGATTTTAGAAGTTCTTCAAAATCAATGGTCGATTTATCTATTTCGACGACATCCAATTCATCATCGTTGCCTTCGAATATTCCATCACTAAGACAGAATACAATCTCTTCATTTAAAGATCGTTCTACTTCCTCGGCACATAAATCACAAGGAATTGAAATGCTTCCTGTAATTGTACCGTTTAATTGGGCAAGATTGCTTTTTTTTAAGATGATATCGCCTGAAAAAAAAGCTTTGTCACTATTTGCCTCAAAATGAAGCGGTTGTGATCCCAATTTTTTGAATGCTATTTTCATAATGGTTACGAAATTTCGCGTCCTGAGAAGAAAAACGCGATTTCGATAGCTGCGTTTTCAGCTGAATCACTTCCGTGAACGGCATTTGCATCGATGTTTTCAGCGAAATCAGCACGGATAGTTCCCGGTGCCGCTTCTTTAGGGTTGGTAGCACCCATCAAATCACGGTTTTTAAGAATAGCGTTTTCACCTTCTAAAACGGTGATAACAACCGGACCGCTTACCATAAAATCAACAAGGTCGTTGAAGAAAGGGCGAGCTGCGTGTACTGCGTAAAACGCTTCTGCGTCTTGACGTGAGAGTTGAACTTTTTTCATAGCCGCGATTTTAAGGCCGTTACTTTCGAAACGATCCAAAATTTTACCGATGACACCTTTTGCTACGGCGTCAGGCTTGATGATTGACAACGTTTGTTCCATCAATGCTCCTGTTTTGTGTGTAAAAAATAGAACGGGATTATAGCCAAACAATAATTTAAGTAATATTAAGGATGAAAAAATAGAAGCTAAAAAGAAAATGTTTTTACTGAAGATGCCACCAAAGAGAGAGATACTCTTTGGTGTTATAAATGAAATTAGTTAACGACGTTTGCTTTTGATGAACGCATTTCTGCAGTAACGTCTTCACGGTGAGCTGGGCTTGCCCCGATTTCATCCCATGTAATACAACCCTCAGTTGGACAAGCTGTAGCACACGCAGGCTCATCATGATGACCTACACACTCAACACATTTATCAGCATATACGTAATAAATCTCTTCACCCGTTGGGTTATCGTCCTCGTCTACGATCGCTTCTACAGGACACTCGTCGATACAAGCGCCGCAGTTAATACAGGTATCATTAATGATTACTGCCATAGGGTTCTCCTTGGTTGATAAATATGAGGTAACTATAACAGAAGAATTTTAAACCCACCTAAAAAATAGGCGGGGATTATCGAGATTATTTAATGAGTGTTACGTATGAGAGTTTTAGAGGCCTAAATAGTTTCGGATCGCTTCGACTTTATCGGTTTTTTCCCATGTGAATTCAGGGAGTTCGCGACCGAAATGGCCGTATGCCGCCGTTTTTCGATAGATTGGACGTAATAAATCAAGCGATTCAATAATTCCTTTTGGTGTCAGGTTGAACAGCTCTTTGACACACGCTTCGAGTTTTTCTTCAGGAACAACGGCTGTCCCATGGGAATTGACCATGATTGAAATAGGCTTGACGACACCGATGGCGTACGAGACTTGAATGGTTGCTCTCTCGCATGCGCCGGAAGCTACAAGATTTTTAGCAACATAGCGTGCCGCATAGGCAGCTGAACGGTCAACTTTGGTCGGATCTTTTCCGCTGAATGCCCCACCGCCGTGCGGACATGCCCCGCCGTAGGTATCGACGATGATCTTGCGACCTGTCAAACCGGCATCCCCTTGCGGACCGCCGATGACAAATTTACCGGTCGGATTGATGTGGTAGACGATATTCGGACTGATCAGTTCAGCCGGGATGACATATTTAATAACTTCATTGATGACATCCGCATGAAGTTTTTCCTGTGAAATCTCAGGGGCATGCTGGGTTGAAACTACGACGGTTTCTACAGATACCGGTTTCTCATCGACGTAACGGATACTGACTTGTGTTTTTCCGTCCGGGCGCAAATAGGGGATGATCCCCTCTTTGCGTACTTGTGCCAAACGTTCAGCCAGGCGGTGGGAAAGATAAATAGGAAGAGGCATTAGGACATCGGTTTCTTTACATGCATAACCGAACATTAACCCCTGATCGCCGGCACCGATTTCACCGTGTTCTTGGTCAACACCCTGGTTGATATCGGGAGACTGCTCACCGATCCCGTTGAGTACGGCACACGAACGGTAGTCAAATCCGTACGTAGCATCCGTATATCCGATTTCACGTACAACTTGCCGTGCAATCTCTTGCATCGGAGCATACGCTGTTGTTTTTAATTCGCCGGCGATAACACAAAAACCGTTCGAAACAAGTGTTTCACAGGCTACGCGTGCTTTCGGATCATGCTCGATAATATAGTCCAGAATTGCATCGCTGATCTGATCGGCCATTTTATCGGGATGCCCTTCGGTGACCGATTCAGAGGTGAAAATATATTCTTTAGGCATACATATCCTTGAGTGAAATTTTTAAAAATTTTGTGGTTATGCGGATTATATCGAATTGTATTTTAAGTTTTTTAATCTCTTCCGTTTAGGAGGGGCGCTTTAGGGGAGAACAAAGATTCATATCGTAAAAAACGGCGGCTTATTACTCGATCCGATAATCTTTTTCCCAAAAAAAGTCGATCCAGTCCCGAGCTTCGTGGACGAAAAAATCGGGTTGTACAAGAGCGGTTGTTTTGGTAAAAAGGGTTGCAACCTTAAAGGTGCAATGGGGAAACCGAGCTCGTAAATAGGGAATCAGTACCGATAAAGTCCGCCCGCTGTCGACAATATCATCAACGATAAGAACGTTATGCGAACGGTTCAAATCACACTCTCCCGAAACACTCAAGGTATCGCGCGGTACATCCCCGTCATAGCTTTCGGCGCGGATGCTTTGCAAATTACGTATATCCAGTGCCATCGATAGGGCATGGGCAAGTGTCATCCCCCCCCGTGCAACGGCTAAAACGGTGTCTGCCTCAAAAGGTGCACACTGTTTTTGCAAAGCTTGAAGGTCGTTTTTAAAATGTTCATATTCATAAGCTATCATTTTGAAATCATAGCATAAGGGCATCTACGCTATAATAAAAAACTTTATTATTTGAAAAGGCTACTATGAAAAAGTTAGCTATTATCGGTCGTCCAAATGTCGGCAAAAGTTCCCTGTTTAACCGTTTGCTTAAACAGCGTGATGCGATTACCTCCGAACAAGCCGGTACGACGCGAGATGTGAAAAAACGGGTTGCCGTGGTGGTAGATAAAGAGGTTGAAATCCTTGATACCGGAGGACTGGACGAGGGGTGCGAACTCTTTGACCGGATTAAAGAAAAGTCGCTTAAAGCGGCACATGAAGCCGATATTATCCTTTTCATGGTTGACGGAAAGAGTCTTCCTGAAGAGGAAGACAAAAAACTTTTTTACGAACTCGAGGCAATGGGAAAAGCAATTGCATTAGTGGTGAATAAAATCGACAATGACAAGATGCAAGAGAAGCTGTGGGAATATTATGAATTCGGAACCGATCGCATTTTCGGAATTTCCGTAGCCCACAACCGTTCGCTTTTGTCGTTGCTGAACTGGATCGCCTCTGAGCTTCCCGAATCGTCTATCGTCAAAACGGAAAGCGATATTGTCGAAGCGGAAGATGAATTGGACGGTTTTGATGCGGCAATGAGAGCTTCTACTGAGGATGAGGAGTTTGAAGAGGACGATGACTCAGGATATTTTATCCCCGAAGATGAGGATGAAGAAGAGGAAACGTCGATCGAAGCGCTCGAAGAGGCGTATCGCGGAATTGTCAAAGAGTACGAAGCGGGTGACGTCAATCAGATGAAAGTGGCGATTATCGGCCGTGTCAACGTCGGAAAAAGTTCTCTCTTAAACGCACTTCTGGGGGAAGAGCGCTCGGTGGTCAGCTCGGTTGCGGGGACGACGATCGATCCGATCGATGAAACGGTTGAATACAACGATAAAAAGATCACCTTTATCGATACGGCGGGGATTCGCAAACGGGGTAAAATCCTCGGAATCGAGAAATATGCCCTGATGCGTACCGAAGAGATGCTGGAGACGGCGGATATCGCACTTCTCGTCCTCGATGCGTCACAGCCGTTTATGGATTTGGATGAGAAGATCGCGGGGTTTGTCGATAAGAACCGTCTGGCGTGTCTGATCGTGTTGAACAAATGGGACCTGGCACCGAAAGAGGATTACGACAAAATCATTGCCGAAGTGCGGGACCGGTTCAAGTTCCTGAGCTACGCTCCGATCATCACCATCTCGGCGCAAAGCCATCAGCGGGTACACAAGATTTTCGATATGTTGCTCAAAATCAATGAAAACTATTCACAGCGTATTTCGACCGGCAGACTGAATGAAGTGATTCAAACGGCAATGCGCAAGCATATTCTTCCGAGTATCAACGGAATGAATATCCGTTTGTATTTTGCAACCCAGTACGATATCCGTCCGCCACGCATTGCCTTGATTATGAATCGGCCGCAAGGGCTCCATTTCAGCTATCGCCGTTATTTGACGAATCAGTTGCGGGAACAGTTTGATTTTGAGGGGACTCCGGTACTTTTCAAAGCGAAAGCAAAAAGTCAGAAGAAGAAACCGCAGCCGCATAAAAAGCGGTCGATGTGGTAATACAGTAAAACCTCTTAAAAAGGTTTTACGATGACGAGAGCGACAATTCCCATTAATAAGAGAGTAGGGATTTCGTTGTAGATACGGAAAAACTTCCCGCTTTTACACGCCGTATTCTCTTTGAGTTTCAAACGGTATCTTCCCAAAGAAAAGAAATAGAGTGCCAAAAATGCGACGAGCGTCAGCTTCGCGTGCATCCACCCTCCCATAGCAAATACATTGACCCCGTTATAGTGCTCTGTTGAGAGGACAATCAATGCGATCCCGGAGAGCAGTGTCGCCCAGAAGGCAGGAACCCCGATGTATTTGTAAATTTTCATCTCCATGACTTCCACTACGTTTACAAACCCCTGATTAGTGCCGTTTTCAACATGATAAACAAAAAGACGGGGAAGATAAAAAAGTACCGCAAACCACGACACCATTGAGATGATATGAAACCAAAGGATCCAATTGTACATGTTATATCCTCACTACATTAAAATACGTGGAAGAAGGGTATCAAAAAAAGAATTAGCCGACGGTAAAGAAAAAAAGGTCGCTTTTTAGGAGAGGAAGAACTTGATAGTGTACAAAGATGCTGAAATGGGGGAGAGTCTTAAAGACGCCCTTTTACCCATCCAATAATCTGGGAAGCCGGTAATGCACCGCTGAATTGATCGATAATCCGATTGTTTCTGAACGCGATGACGGTCGGAATAGAACGGATACCGAAGCGGGCTCCAAGAGCTTGCTGCTCTTCGGTGTTGATTTTGATAAATTGTGCTTTGAGCGGAAAATTCCGTGCCGCTTCTTCGAAAGAGGGTGCCATACTGCGGCACGGACCGCACCACGGTGCCCAAAAATCGGCAATGATCAAGCGTTCGTCATTCAGCATAAGTCGATCAAAACTCTCTACGTTTACCGAGAGGGGTTTTGTTTCCAGCAGAGAGCCTTTACAATGGCCGCAAGCGGCTTTGGAATACGAATCTTTAACCGGAATAGCATTGACACCCCCGCAATGGGGGCAGACAACGTTGATTTTATCCATTGCAGACCTCTTTATTATTCTACTTCGGCGACTTCAATCTCACGCAAAGATGTGGCATGATGGTCTTTGACTTTGTCATGTAAACGGCGCAGGGCTTTATTGGCACGTTCAATAGCCATATCAATAGCGGTATCCAAATCTTTGTCTGAATCGGAAATAACAACCGGTTGCGCATGGGCGACATGAATGTCAAATTCGACACCGACATCTTGTTTTTCTTTACTGATGATAACGTTTACGGAAGTAATATCAAGATGATAGCGTTTGAAGTTTTCGATAGCTGTGGCAATATGGTCATTTAGGTGTTGGGTGAGTTTGATGTCTTTGGAACGAATTTGAACATTCATAATAAATCCTTTAATTTTGATGAACATTTAGGGTAAAGGCTAAATGCTACGCCCCGCATGGGCTTCTTCTTGCGGGAAGTATACGGTGCGATTTCAGAAAAAATATAACATATCTTTTCTTAATACGAAGCTTAAGAGACTCTGCGGTAAAATTATTGCTATTCAAGGAGATGATTTTGAGAGTATTAACGGGTATCCAGACATCTGGTGATTTGCATATTGGAAATTATTTCGGTTCGATCAAACCGATGATAGAATCGCAAAAAGAGGATGAAGTATTTGCGTTTTTGGCAAATTATCATGCGATGACAACGATCGGTGAGGGTGAACGGCTGTCGAAATTGACAATGCAGGCGGCAACCGATTTTTTAGCGTTGGGGATGGACCCTCAAAAAAGTACCTTTTGGGTTCAGTCGGATGTTAAAGAGGTATTGGAGCTGTATTGGGTTCTCTCCTCTTTCACTCCGATGGGGCTTTTGGAACGGGCACACAGCTATAAAGACAAGGTAGCCAAAGGGATTGCGAGCAATCACAGCCTTTTCTCCTATCCTGTACTGATGGCAGCCGATATCTTGCTCTTTGGATCACAAGTGGTCCCGGTGGGGAAAGATCAAATTCAGCATGTTGAGATTGCACGCGATATCGCCATCAAATTCAATAACCAATACGGCGATATCTTTACGATTCCTGAATTTCGCGTCGATGAGAATGTCGCCACCGTCCCGGGGATCGACGGACAGAAAATGTCAAAGAGTTACGGCAATACGATCCCGATTTTCAGCGAAGAGAAGATTCAGTCCAAAATCATTAAAAAAATCGTGACGGAAGCGGTTCCGATGGAAGATCCTAAAGAGTATGAAGGGTGTAATGTTTACAACATCGCCAAACTCTTTTTGGATTATGAGGAGCGTACCGCATTGCAAGAGCGTTATAAACGGGGCGGTGAAGGGCATGGACATTTCAAACTCTATACGCATGATGTCATTTGGGAATACTTTCGTCCGTTCCGCGAACGCAGAGCCTATTTTGAAGCCCATCAGGATGAGGTACGTGAAATGTTGCAACTGGGTGCGGCTAAAGCAAGTGCGGTAGCGCAGCCGATTATCGAAAAAGTTCGATCCGTGACGGGAATCAAGTATTGAAGGATAGGTTATGAAAAATTATATTATTAGACAAATTGCGGATTCGGCTGCGACCAAACAAGCTATTTTGGACAATGATGCATTGCTGGAGACGATTGTAACGGTGGCCAAAGCGTGTGTCGACGTTTACCGCCAAGGGAAAAAAACGATCCTTGCCGGTAATGGAGGATCCGCTGCCGATGCCCAGCATATCGCGGCAGAATTGGTAGGGCGATACGGTTTCGACCGCCCTTCGATCCCCTCTTTGGCGTTGACGACGGATACTTCCAATCTAACCGCTATCGGGAACGATTACGGGTATGACAAAGTATTTTCCCGTCAATTGGAGGGGATGGCACAAGAGGGTGATATGTTTATCGGGATTTCTACCTCGGGAAATTCACAAAACATCATTAACGCTTTTGAATCGGCTAAAGACAGAGATGTCACGACGGTCGCCCTTGTAGGACGTGACGGCGGTAAGATGGCGGCGATGGCCGATTATGCAATCATTATCCCTTCACAGGCAACTCCTCGTATTCAAGAATCCCATATTCTCATAGGGCATATCCTTTGTGACATTATTGAAAAAGAGCTGTTCGGAGGCGGAGTTGCGTAAAGCCCTTTTTCTTGACCGCGACGGTGTTGTTAACGTCGAGAAAAATTACCTTCACAAAATTGAGGATTTTGAACTGGTGGACGGTATTGTAGAGGTATGCCGGCGCTATCAAGATCAAGGGTATCTGATCATCATTGTGACGAATCAATCGGGAATCTCCCGAGGCTATTATAGTGAGGAAGATTTTGCCCTGTTAAGTCAATGGATGGTGGAACATTTTAAAGACTTCGGTATCACCATCACCCATATTTACCATTGTCCCCATCATGAGAGTATTGACGGTGCCTGCGAGTGCCGTAAGCCTGAGCCGGGGATGTTCCTGAACGCACATAAAGAGTATGGCCTCTCCATGGCCTCTTCGGTCATGATCGGGGATAATGAACGGGATATTGAAGCCGCTTTGAAAGCGGGAGTGGGGATGAATATCCTCCTTTCCCCGAATGCCCCCTCATCACAAGCAGATAAAATTATCCATTCGCTGCGGGAGCTTCTTTGATGCGTATACTCAACACCGGCGGTACGTTTAACAAGCGGTATGATCCTGTTAAAGGGGAACTGTTTGTCCCTAAAGATAATGCGGCCGTTGATTCCATCCTCCAATCTCTCGTGATTCCGATTTTTGTTGAGGGGATAGTGTATAAAGACTCGTTAGAGATGGATCATGACGACCGTTCTGCACTGGCAGATGCCATTGCCTCCTGTAAGGAACGGATCGTTATCGTTGTCCACGGTACCGATACCATGGGTGTGAGTGCCGAATACGTTTCCGGTTTCGGGATGGAGAAAGTGATTGTATTCACCGGAGCCATGATCCCCTTTAGTATCGATCCTATTGAAGCAACGGCCAATCTTGCGATGGCAATCGCGTATGCGCACACCGTTTCAAACGGTGTTTACATCGTCATGCAAGGGGTTATGGGAGAATACGGCCGCGTGAAAAAAAATAAAACGGCAGGGAAGTTTGAATATGTCTAAAGTCAAATGCGATCATTGTCATTTGGAATTTACCGATGACGTGATGATTCATGACGGGGAGTACCGTTTTTGCTGTAAAGGGTGTCAGGGGATTTTCCATCTTCTCAAGGATGAGGGGCTGGAGAGCTTTTATTCCAAAATGGGGGATACGACTCTCTCTCCGCCGACGGATCAATTTGAGGCAAGCAGCAATTTTGATACGCCCGCGTTTACTGAGCGTTTTGTCACGACAACCAAAGAGAATCTTCTCCAGGTCTCTTTGGTGATTGAAGGGATCCACTGTGCGGCATGCGTTTGGCTGAATGAAAAAGCGCTTCACCGAATGGAGGGCGTTATCGAAGCACACATTAACTACACGAACAATAAAGCCCGTATTACCTGGAACCCGGATAGCGTTAAGCTCTCGGCCATCATCGATATGATTCGGGCTATCGGGTATAACGCATTTCCTTATGATGCATCGCTGCAAGAGGTACGGGCGAACAAGGAGCGAAAAGAGTATTATCTCCGTATGGCGGTTGCTACTTTTGCGACGATGAACATGATGTGGATTGCCGTAGCACAGTACGCCGGTTATTTCACCGGTATCACACAAGACATCAAAACAATCCTCAATGTCGCCGAGTGGTTTTTAGCGACGCCGGTATTGTTTTACAGCGGATGGGTCTTTTATCGAGGAGCCTATTACGGGCTGAAAAATCGTTCGGTGACGATGGATCTCCTTGTCGTTACCGGATCGAGTCTGGCCTATCTGTATTCCATTTATATCACCCTTTTTGAAAAAGGGGAAGCTTATTTTGATTCGGTGGCGATGATTATCACCTTCGTATTGTTCGGAAAATTTCTCGAAGTGCTTAGCCGTAAAAATGCTGCGGATACGCTCGATATTATCGGTAAACATATTCCGCGTGAAGTGAGTATTATCGAAGATGAAACCATCCGTACCGTTGATGTCAATGAGGTCAAAGTCGGTGACGTCATTGTTATCCGAAGCGGTGAACGTGCGGCAATAGACGGAGAGGTGCTAAGCGGAGAGGGGAGTTTTGACGAATCCAACCTTACCGGTGAATCTGAACCGATTTTTAAACGTCAAGGGGACCGAATCATCAGCGGGACAACCAGTATTGATGCCTTGATCCATTACCGTTCAACAAAAGATTTCGCCCATTCCACCCTGTCAAATTTAGTGAATCTCCTGGAAAATGCGATGGCGCAAAAACCCTCTATCGAACAGCTGGCCAATCGGTTGTCGCAACATTTTTCCTCAACCATCCTCTTTTTAGCCATTGCAACGTTTTGGAGTTGGTTTTTTTGGCCCCACAGTTTTGACCGTTCCCTCATGGTCGGGATTTCGGTCATCATTATTGCCTGTCCCTGCGCATTAGCCCTTGCTACACCCGTAGCCACTCTGGTCGGATTGGCTTTGGGGGCAAAAAGGGGCATTCTCTTCAAATCGGCGGCACAAATTGAGACGATGGCTAAAGCGACGATGGTTGTTCTGGATAAAACGGGAACCATTACCCAAGGACGGCCGGAAGTCGTCTATGCCAACCTCTTTCACCCTTTTGAAAAAGGTGTATTGTATACACTGGTCTCTTCGTCCAAACACCCGATTAGCCGGGGGATCATGGAATATTTGGAGCGAACCGAAGAAGCTATGGAGACTGGGGTAATCGAAGAGGCGCGTGAAATTCCGGCCCGCGGTATGGTAGGACGATCCGATGGGATGATGGTAGCCGGAGGGAATGCCCTTTTGATGCAGGAACTCGGGATTGAGGTGACGTTATCAAGTGATCAAAGCCTTTTTTACTATGCGGTCGATAACGTGCTGGTCGGGGTATATGAATTACGCGATCTCCCTAAAGAGAAAGCCTACGCGTCTATCGAGAGATTGAAAAAATCCGATCTCCGAGTCGTGATGCTGACGGGCGATCATGAAGCGGCGGCGCAAAGGGTAGCGCAGGAGGTGGGGATTGATGAGATACATTCCCATCTGACTCCCGAGGGAAAAGCGGCGTTTATCGAACAGGCTCATCGTGATGGACATATTATTGTTATGGCGGGGGATGGGGTTAACGATTTATTGGCTCTGGCTGCCGCCGATATTGCTATCGCAATGGGAAATGGGAGCGATATCGCCATCGAAGTGAGCGATGTCGTTTTGATGAACGATTCTCTTCCATCGCTCTCCGAAGCGTTTGGAATCAGCCGTAAAACCTATGGCTTGATCAAGCAGAATCTTATCATTTCACTTTTTTATAATTCGGTTACGATTCCGTTGGCGATGATGGGATATGTTATTCCGCTGATTGCAGCGATTTCGATGTCGGTAAGCTCGCTTTTGGTTGTGGGTAACTCGATGCGGGTCCGCTGGATGTATAAATAAAAGATTTACGTGAGGAGAAACGTTAATGGATAGCTGGGTAATAGCCATGATGCTGGGTGCATCGTTGTTTTTAGGGGGGATCGCATTGGCGGCTTTTTTATGGGGTATTAAAAACGGCCAGTTTGATGACGCAACCAAAATGATGAATCAGGTACAGTATGATGATGAAGCTGAGTTGAATGATGCAGCGAATCAACAACGCAAACAAGAAGCTGCCGGTAAAAAAGAGTATAAACCTGAATAAAACGGATTTAGGAATGTAAAAAGGTGAAGAGCGGAAGGCTCACCGCATAGGCGGTGAGGAGAGGAATTATTTGATTCCTGCGATGTAAGCAGCAGCAGCTTTCATATCAGCATCTGACATAGAAGCAACTTGACCTTTCATCAAAGCACCCATTCCAGCTTTGTTTTGAGTACCAGCTTTGTACGCTTTCAAAGAAGCTTCGATAACTGCAGCTGATTGACCTTTTACGATTGCTGATTTTCCAAGAGCAGCTTTTTCGAAAGAAGCACCGTGACAAGCAGCACATTTAGCTGTTAAAGCTTTACCATCAGCAGCCATCAATGATACACCAGCGAACAACATTGCAAGAGCAATTTTTTTCATTTGTTTTCTCCATAAAAATTTGAATGCCATTATATTCCTATCAATCTTAAAGCACTCTAACTGTTTAACCTTTAATGAAGAGTTTGTTACAATATGATACTACCTTTAGAGAAGGACATTAATCCATGCGCTACAGTGATGTTGATTTAAATCGCAAAACCATTTTGATTACGGGAGGAGCGGGTTTTATCGGTTCCAATCTCGCCTTTTATTTTCAGGAAAACTATCCCGATGCCCAGGTTGTGGTTCTTGACCTTTTCCGCTCGAATTTGACCCTTTCCAACGGTAATTTGAAAAGTTTCGGCCATTTTAAAAACCTTCTTGGGTTTAAAGGTGAAGTGATCAGCGGCGATATTAACGATAAAGCTCTCCTTGAATCGCTTCAAAAAAATTATAAATTCGATTATATTTTTCATGAAGCGGCTATTTCCGATACGACGGCGCTGGAACAGGATCTTATGATCCAGACGAACGTCAATGCGTTCAAAGATCTTCTCGATATGGCGGTAGCCCACGAAGCCAATATGATTTACGCCTCTTCGGGTGCTACTTACGGTGACGCGCAATCGCCTCAGCGTGTAGGTCGAGAAGCTCCCCAAAACGTGTACGGTTTCTCAAAATTAATGATGGACCATTTGGCTCGGCAGTATGCGCAAAAGCATGATCACATCTCTATCGTCGGATTGCGTTATTTCAACGTTTACGGGCCGAGAGAATTTTTCAAAAACAAAACCGCTTCGATGGTGGTACAGTTCGGTCATCAGCTGTTGGCGGGGAAAAATCCGAAACTATTTGAAAACTCCGACAAAATTCTGCGCGATTTCATCTATATCGAAGATATCATCCAAGCCAATGTCCTGGCGATGCACCCTAAAGAAAACGGCGTATTTAATGTCGGTACGGGGAAAGCGCGATCGTTCCAATCGATGGTTGATATCCTCCAAAAAGAACTTGGGACCTCCTATACGTGTGAATATATTCCGAATCCGTATATCGGACGGTATCAATTTCATACGGAAGCCGATATCGAAACGACCCGAAACAGTTTGGGGTATGCTCCCCGCTATGAATTCGAAGAGGGGATTGCGGCATACGTACCGGAAATCAAACGTTTGTTTGAGCAGGAACTCTAATGAAAAAGTTAAATGAAACCCATCCCCATATCCTTGTTATCGGTGATTTGATGATCGACCATTATCTGTGGGGCGGATGTGAGCGTATCTCTCCCGAAGCTCCGGTTCAGGTGGTTGATATCGCCCGGGAGACAACGGTCCTCGGCGGTGCGGGAAACGTCATCAATAATCTGGTTGCTCTAGGTGCTGCTGTCAGTGTCGGCGGTGTCATCGGTGACGATGAAAACGGCAAAGAGTTACGGGCAATGCTGTCGGAAATCGGTGTAAAGAGTGAGGGGCTGATTACTCAGCCTGAGCGTAAAACATCGAAGAAAAGCCGTATCATCGCGTCCAATCAACAAATCCTGCGCTACGATAAAGAGTCCAAAGAATCGATCGACAAGGGAAGCGAACGTGCCGTCATTTCGTATGTAATCGATGTAATCGACAGCTGCGATATCATCATCCTCTCCGATTACGGCAAAGGGGTGATTACCGATGCGGTTGCCGGCGGGGTAATCGCTGCGGCAAAAGCGGCGGGGAAAAAAGTACTCGTCGATCCGAAAGGGAAAGATTATCGGAAATATCGGGGTGCATATCTTCTTACTCCGAATAAAAAAGAGGCTTCCGAAGCGACGGGGATTGCCATTAAAGATGACAAGAGTCTTCAAAAAGCCCTCATTACTCTCAAAGAGACGTGTGCGCTGGAATGTTCAATGATTACCCTCTCCGAAGATGGAATCGCTATTTATGATCATGAAATGCGCCGTTTCCCGACGGTGGCTAAAGAGGTTTACGATGTCACCGGGGCGGGGGATACGGTTATCGCCTCCCTCTCTTTTGCCTTGAGCAACGGGTTGAGCATCGATGAAGCGGCACCGTTTGCGAACCACGCCGCTGCGGTCGTTGTGGGTAAAATCGGTTCGGCTACCGTGACGCTGGCTGAAATCGACGCGTATGCTTCGAGCCTCCACCAAAGCACTTCGGACATGCATATCAAAACCAAAGAGGAGATCTATCTTCTTGCCGATCGTCTGAAAGGGGAGGGGAAAAAAGTCGTATTCACCAACGGATGTTTCGACATTCTCCATGTCGGTCATGTGAAATATCTCCAAGAGGCAAAAAGTTACGGCGACGTCCTGATCGTAGGGCTTAACTCGGACAGTTCGGTACGTGAGCTCAAAGGGCCTACCCGTCCGGTGAATCCTGAAAATGACCGTGCCTATATTTTAGCCGCACTCGAATCGGTCGATTATGTCGTCATATTTAGTGAAGAGACCCCACATGAATTGATCAAAAATATCGCACCCGATATATTGGTCAAGGGGGGGGATTACGAGGGTAAACAGGTTGTCGGAGCAGAATTTTCCAAAGAGCTTCGACTGGTAAAATTTGTAGACGGAAAAAGTACGACGGCTACCATCGAGAGAATTAACAAAGGACCTTTATGCTAAAAAAATTACTATTAAGCGCTTTGATTTCAACGGGGGCATTTGCGGCACACCAATTGGAAGTCAATCTTAATGACAGAGAGTTGGAAGGGGGGCTTCGTTTGGATCTGGCCCGAATGGGGCAAGGGATGAACAACACCTATGTCGGTGTCCATTTTTTAAACGGAGACAATAATAACAGTACGGTCACCGATATCAATCCCCTTATGGAAGCTTCATTTTTAGTAATGCGTCCGGTTCGCGGCGTTCCTGGATTGGAATTCGGTATGGGGGTTAAAGGGGAATACGTACGTTTTGACAACACGAACTTTGGAGCTATTCCCCTCGGTGTCGAAGGGGAATTGAGATTGCCGGTCGATTTTATGCTCCCGGTTTTTGTCGGCGGTTCACTCTATTATGCCCCGAAAGCGTTATGTTTCGCAAAAGGGGAGAGCTATTACGAATCACGCTTGCATATGGATATCGAACCGATAGACGACGGACGTCTTGAAATCGGATACCGACGGATTGATACCGATGTTCAAAACCGTAACGTTACGTACAATGATGCCTGGTATTTTGGATTTAAATTAGCGTTTTAGCCGCACGGATTACTTCTTCGGAAGTAATGCTTTTCATACACTCATGATGCCCCAACGGGCACTCTCTTTTCATACACGGGGCACACTCCATATCGTGACGGACGATGATGCTTTTCGTGTTCATCCACTGTGAAGTCTCTTTATGGCGTGTCGGACCGAAAATCGATACCGTCGGAACCTGGTAAGCTGCCGCTACATGCATCGGACCGCTGTCGTTGGTGATAAAAAGGCTCAGCCCTCCGAGATGACTGCATAAGGTTTCAACCGATGTTTTTCCTGCCAGATTGGTGATGGCAATCCCCCCAAGACGTGATTCGATATCTTTGGCCATTTCCACTTCATTCGGTCCACCGAACAAGACGATATCAAAACGATCGCTTAAGGCGCGTGCCACCTCCGCAAATTTTTCGGGATACCACCGTTTGGCACTGCCGTATGTTGCCCCCGGATTGATACCGAGGGTCGGACGCCCGTACGTGTGAGGCGGAATATGGAGTTTGAGCTTGCCGATAGCGAGGGGCTCTTGGCACAAGAGCTGGGCTATATCGCGGTATTGTTCACATAAATGGGAAGGGTGTGCCGGTTTCACCGTTTGGGTAAGGAAGAGATTCGAATGCCAGCTTGAACGCCCGACGGTGATCGAAGTACCGCTCCAATAGAGGAGCAACGAGGAGTGGAGCTGATTGCGAAACGTGATGGCCATATCATGCGCTCCAAGCTCTTTGGCAAAACGGTAGGTGTTGAGGAAGCGGTTTCCCCCTTTTTTGGTTTCATCCACATAATAGCGGCTACACTGGGGATGATGTTTCAGTGCTTCACAGCTAACATACGAACCTACAATCGTGAGGCGGGCATTGGGGTGGCGCGCACACAGCGCTTCAATAGCGGGAGTGGCCATAACGGCATCCCCGAGCCAATTCGGAAGGATGACGAGAAGGGTCATAATTCATCCATGGAGGTAAGGTAATAGAGAGGGGACGGGGTGAGGACAAAGGTATCCGAAATAAAGTGTTCTCCATCGCGAAAAGTCCCCTCGACGCTGTGCGTCAGTGAAACATTCAGGGTTCCCCTTTCAACCCATTCGACGTGCAGTAGCCCTTCGGGTACTTGGGCAAGGAGGGTATGGCGACCCCGTTTTTCTCCGTATCCGACAAAGGTTGCTTTTTGCAGATGATGCAGCATCGTTTTATAAGCATGGAAAGCAGTGCGCTTACGCAGTTGTCCGTCACGGTTATCAATGAGACCGTATCCCGGAGCGATCAATTGGTGCCAATAAACGCTTTGCGCATGCTGTGACGCAAAGGCCAGCAGGTGATAACGCACCATGAAGTCGGCATACTCTTCTTCACTGACACACTCCGTTTCGCTTGTCGGGGCATAAGGGGCCGTACCGGAAATCGGCCAATTGGTTTCGGTGATCACGATTTCACCGTTGCTTTTCGGACTCATTTGGGCGAGTATGGCAAGGAGACGGATTTTTTCGATGAGATTAAAGCCCATTTGGGTATTTTCGGGGGCACCGCGCCGATCGACATAGAGGAGGCTCCCGAGCGCGTCGTAACGGATTTTGGCGAGATTGAAGAGGGTATGGGCACTATAGTGGTATTCGAAATCGATGACGTTGGAGCCGATGAGTTTGAGATGGGGAAACCGTTTTTCTTTTAAGTCGTACGCAATTTTGTAAAAATCGAGATATTCGTTGACGCTGAAAAATCCCCATTTGGCACGATTGATCGTACTGCCGATGACGTAGGTGCCGCATACCCCCTCCAACGCTTCGAAAATTTGGATCAAATGGTCACGGAGCATCAGGGGAGAGGTGATGTGTTCGCGGTCTTGGAGGAGGGCTACGGTAATCTCTTTATCGTGAAAATTTCGGATAAAAGCTAGATAGCTGTCTATGTGTTCCATTTCCCATAGGGGGATTCGGATCAGGAGCTTTTTAACACCCAATTCATTGACCAGATAGGGGGTCGTATGGGGCTCTTTATCCGCATTGACCCCCATGCCGAAAAATGCTTCCCCGCCGATATCACGTCGTTTTAAGAAAGGGATTGCAAATACCGCTACCGGAAGGGTAACGAGACCGATCAGGAGTGTTTTGAGCAATGAAGGGAGGACGGACCGGCGCATACGCCGTTTTTCCGTTTTGTCTCGTATGATGGCAGGCTGATCGGAATAATGGTCCCAGGCAAATGGTTGTTTCATAGTGTAATTGTACCGTTTTCTTACCTTCAATCAGGTAAAATGTGCAGATCAGTCATAAGGTGATGCAATGAATATAATGGTGGTACGTAACGATAAATTGGGCGATTTCATTACCGCTTTACCGACGTTTTATGTCCTTAAACATCATGACCCCTCTAATCGGCTGATTGCCCTTGTCGCTCCGTTAAACCGCTCTCTTGCCGAAGCATGCGAATTTATCGATGAGGTGATTGTTGATCAGAGTGAGGATATTTTGGGCCTGGCCTTCAGAATTAAAGAGGCTCGTGTGGATGTCTCGATTACCCTTTTTTCAAATACCCGCGTAGCGCTTGCACAATGGATTGCCCGAATTCCCCTCCGTATCGCTCCCGCTACCAAGATTGCCCAAATGTTTTATAACCGTCGTATTAAACAGCGGCGCAGCAGGGTAGAAATGGCAGAGTATGAATACAACCTCGAACTGACGAAAGCTCTTTTCCCTGAGATCAGTCTGGATTTTCCCAAACCTCTGCTGCGGTTTGAGGGGAGTGAAGAGGCATATAAAAATTTTTGTGACGCTTACGGTATCCGTAAGCCCGTTGTCGCGTTCCATCCTGGATTCGGAGGATCGTCCGATGCCAATTGGACGCTGAGCGAATATTGCGAACTTGCGGCGCTTGCCGAAGCGGATGAGAGTATAGATGTGGTGATGACTTTCGGACCGGATGAGGAAAAGTTGTACGCAGAAGCAAAAAGTCTGTTAGGGGAGAGACGGATTATTTTGTATCGTTCGCAGGGGAGTGTTGTCGATTTTGCCAAAATTTTGAGCCATTTAACATTGTTTGTCAGTACCTCTACCGGAACTTACCACCTTGCAAGTGCTGTTGGGTGTGAAACGTTTACTTTTTTTGCCGACTCCCTTTTTGCTTCGTCGGCACGGTGGAAAAGTATCGGAGAACGTCAACACCATTTTATGATTCCATCTGATGCGGCGGGACGAAGTGCAATGTTTGAAAAGGTTAAGGAAGCGTTGAAAAATCGCCTTTGATGATCCGTTTGAGTCTCTTTTTAAAATTTTTAGTCCGTTTATTGGCATCATTATGACGTTTCATCTCATGAATCGTCAGGGTTTCGTCTAAGCCGCTGAGTCTAGCGTATTCACGTCCCATCACCTCTATCTCGCTATCGTTTGCCCAGAGTTTGTTGAAGTTTTCACACCCTTGCAGCGGGGTGATTTCTTTAAATTCCATCCGGTTAATATCGACGATACTGAATTCGTATCCGGTTTCGAGGCGTTTGATGAGGATGTTTCCGGGGGAATAATCCAAATGCCAAACCCCTTTTCGGTGAAGATCGTAGGTGTAGGCGGCGAACGCCCTAAAAATTTCTTCCCGGTCATCCAGCGGTTCGAGCAGCGGGGTTCTGATGGTAAAATCGTAGGGGAAATAACGGGTAATAAAAAAGCTTTCGCTCAATAAACCGGATTCAAAAAAAGCGATCAGCGCAATCGGTTCGGGGGTGGAAATTTGCAGTTCTTGGAGGCGAAGGGCATTATGGTAGGATTTGTACGCTTTGCTGTGTCGAAAAAAAGTATACACGATACGGTTCAGAAGATGGGGGACTTTGAACGATTTGACAACCGTTTTTATCCCTTCGATCTCTATGATTTTGAGCTCGTTGCGCGCTTTGTGAATAGAGTGATCGTCTTGTGAAAAAAGGGAACGGATGCGTTCAAATGCATGGTGCAAATAGGCATATTGAGGCGGAAATTCACATTGAAAATTCATACTGACCTTTGAGTAAGTGAGGGTATGGTATGATACTTTATTATTCCTGAAACACTTCAAGAGGATGTGAATGCTTCCAGTCGTAATGTACCACCATATCAACAGCGACGATTTGCCGCTTTCGAATACCGATACGATGATGGAAGAGCATCTTAAGCTGATTGCCCATCGCTATACGACGGTATTTCCGGGGGAACAGCTCGGTGCAAAGGCGATTTGCCTCACATTCGACGATGCCTATTACGATTTTTACCATTACGTTTATCCCCTTTTGAAAAAGTATCATCTGAAAGCCTTGCTTGCCGTCCCCTCAGCCTATATTCTTGAAGATACGCAGCTTCAGGCCCCGCAGCGATTGTCGCTCAAACATCACGAAATCTATGAAAAAGAGAATTATCGGGAGTTCGCCCCATTTTGTACCTATCGCGAATTGCGGGAGATGGTACAAAGCGGCCATGTTGCGATCGCCTCACATTCGACGAACCATCTTAATCTAAGTGAAGAAGGGGTCGATCTCAAAGGGGAGATATTCGGTTCGAAAGCCGTGTTGGAAGAGAATCTCGGATATCGGGTCGAGTCGTTTGTTCTCCCGTACGGAAAATACAACGATGCAGTTGTCGCCCTGGCACGGGAACATTATCCGTACGTCTTTCGTATCGGAAACGCTCTCAACCCCTCATGGAATGGGATCGGAGGGCTGATTTATCGGATCAAAGGGGACGGGCTTCAAACGCCCGATGAACTTTTTAAACCGTTGAAACAATTGGGTTTTTGGTGCAAAACAATGATTAAAATGGCAAAGGCAAAGGGATGAACGTATCCGCGGTAATGATCGTCAAAAACGGGGCGAGGACCATTCGTCGCTCGCTGGAGAGTTTAAGAGCCTTTAGCGATGTTATCGTTTACGATAACGGTTCTACCGACGGTACACAGGCTATTGCGGCTGAATTTCCCAATGTCCGGCTCATCGAGGGGGAATTCGACGGATTCGGTACGACAAAAAACCGAGCGGCAAGTTATGCGCGTAACGATTGGGTGCTTATCATTGACAGTGATGAGGTTGTCGATAGTGAGCTTCTTCAGGCACTGCAAACGCAATCCCTCGATCCGCATGCGATTTATATCGTTAATTTTCTCGCCTATTACAAAGAGATTCCGATCCGTCATTGCGGATGGAACAACCAAAAGATACGCCGTCTGTACAACAAAGCGGTGACGCGCTTCAATGATAATTTCGTTCATGAAAATATTCTGGACGAGGGGATGAAAAAACTCTTGATCGCCGGAAACATGAGACATTACAGCTATATGAGCATTTCTGATTTTATTATAAAACTCGATCGCTACTCCACCCTTTTTGCAAACGATAACGTCGGTAAAAAAAGTTCATCTCCCGCAAAAGCTTTTTTTAACGGCCTCTACTCTTTTTTTCGGACCTATATCCTCAAACGGGGTTTTTTGGACGGGTATGCCGGATTGATCATCGCCTTTTCCCATATGGCAACCAACTTTTATAAATACATTAAATTGTATGAAATGAATCGGGAACACAAGGGCAAATATGGGCACTAAAATCTGCGAATTGTGCCTCTCTCCCGATCTTGGGGGCTTAGAACTCTATATGATGCGCGCTTCTCATTATTTGGGTGAAGAGTGCATCAGCGTCATTAATGAAAAAGGGAAACTCAAAAGCTATTATGAGGATACGTCCCACCGCTACGTTACCCTGAAACGGCGAAATGTATTTTTATCATGGCTGAATGCCAAAGCCCTCGCAAAGATCATCGATTCCGAAGGGATTGACGTCCTCCATTTGCATTGGACAAAGGATTTGCCGTTGGCAATTATGGCGAAACTTCTCTCCCGCCGCCATCCTAAAGTCGTTCAGTCTCGTCATATGACAATGACCCGATTCAAAGATGATGTTTATCACCGTTTCCTGTATAAAAATATGGAGATGATGCTGGCCGTAACGGAGCAGGTGAAATCACAAATCGAGCGATTTGTCCCTTCAAAAATCCGCCCGAAAATCGAGGTCTTGTATATCGGTGCCCAACAGCCGCAGATCATCGATATTGAAGAGAGAGCAAGGCGCCGTGCCGAATTGGGCTTAGGCGAATCGTTTACGGTTGGAATCGTAGGGAGAATCGAAGTGCCAAAAGGGCAGCATATCGTTCTTGAAGCGGTTAACAAGATGGCTGAAAAAGGGATGGATGCCAAAGCTTTGGTTGTCGGTCATGCAATGGATGAGGGATATCTGGCAGGCTTGAAAGAAAAGTATGAAGGGTGTGCCGTTTTTACCGGCTTTACCCGTGAAGCGCAGACCTTGATGCAATTGTGCGACGTGATGGTATTGGCAACCGAAAATGAAACCTTCGGGTTGGTTCTGATCGAAGCGATGATGTGCGGTGTGTGCGTCGTTGCCAGTAACAGCGGCGGCCCGTTGGAAATTATTGACGACGGAATAGACGGATTGCTGTTTAAAACCTTCGATCAAAATGATTTGGCAACAAAACTGGAAAGGGTTTACCAAGATCCTTCGCTCCGTCACCTATTTGCCCGTGCGGGTAGGGAAAAAGCATTGGAAATGTTTGAAAGCAGAAAACAGTTTGAAAAGTTAACGGACTATTTGACGCAATAGCATCAGGCATGAGCGTTATAATTCGTTGATTAGCCCCATCAGATCATACGCCTTTTCCGAATGTTTCCATTCGTCCCGGACCCGCTTCGCATGTTTAAAAGCACTGAGATAGATAACGCTTCGGCACTCCGGAAAAGGTTTTGCGGTGAAGCACAGTTTGTTTTTTAACGGAAGTGCATCAAAACGGCGTATCATCTCATCCGATGCCCCTTCGCTGTCGCTAAATTTGAAAAGCAGTTTGTCGTAATTGATCCGTTTAACCCTCTCTTCCCATTTTTTCCGTGCATCGGCTTCATCTTTGTAGTGGAGAAAATGGAGCTCAATATCTTCGCCTATTACCCCGATAGGGTAGCCCAGCTGATAATGGTTCCTCTCTTTTAATTCCGGTATATGACGTGATGCTTCATGTGGAATAAACCGGATGGTTTGCAGGATTTCAGGGGAAAAATTCTCTAGCAGTCGGAGATAATCTTCGCTGAAGATAAACATATTGACGAAAGGGGAGTGATAGGGAAGGTTAAACTTTTTGTAGATGAAAGTTCCCCAACAGTTGTTCGAAATAATAGAGAAATCATACTGATGAATTCGGAATCGATTGATACGCCCTTTTAATTTTTTTTCAAAATTGCGTATAAAGTGTATTTTCATCGGCTTTCCCTAAACATAATGGTAAAAATGTTAAAATCATAGTAACTAAAATTATTTGAAAATAAAGATAGAGAGATAGGATATGCTATGCGTGTAAGTGTGATTATAGCCGTTTATAAAGATGTTTCATCCCTCTCTTTCATCATCGAGGCCCTGAAACGGCAAACGTATACCGATTTTGAAGTGATTGTTGCCGAAGACGGCTCAAATCCGGAAATGTCCGAATTTGTCCGTTCGATTGAGGGGTTGGATGTCAAACATACCGTTCAGGAAGATACCGGAGTACGAAAAGCCCGTTCTCAGAACAACGGCATTAGCGTCAGTGAAGGGGAGTATCTGATCTTTATCGACGGAGATTGCATCCCGTATACGACGTTTGTGGAGGCCCATGCCGCTTTGGCCGAACGAGGATCGGTATTATCGGGAAGAAGGGTGAATCTATCCGAATCGCTGACCCGGAAAATCAAAGCGCATACCTTGGATATTATCGATATCGAGAAACGGCTGTTCAAATACATCGGTTTGGCATTTGAGAAAAATTCGAAATTTGAATACGGTGTCTATCTTTCACCCCGCGGATGGCTTTTTCCCCTCTTATCCAAGCTTCGTAAACGCAATACGAGCCTTTTGGGGTGCAACTTTTCGTGTTTCCGTGACGACATGGTAGCTATAAACGGGTTTGATGAGGGGTATGGTGAAACGTCGTTGAGTGACGATACCGATTTGGATTGGCGTTTTCGCGCATACGGGCTGAAGATAAAATCATGTAAAAACGTAGCCAACCAGTTTCATCTTTGGCACACCTATAACGAACGGGACATCGGCCCTTTTTATTGGGAAAAAATGGTCACCAATAAAGCGATGAACCGATTCGTCTGCGAAGAGGGGTTAAACACCCACTCATGACTTGCTAGAGAAAAATTGGGCACATTTGAAGATAAAACGCTCAATCGCCTGAACCGTTTCCGCTTCCTCTTGTTGGAAACGGGGAAGTAAATATTTGTGTGTCTCTATCGCTTCGGGTATATTCTCAAAACCGTATGCGATTCCGTAGCGTCTCTCTTCTTCCGGAAGCCACTCTTCTTTGGAAACCCCCTCTTCGGGAATAACGACCGAGATACATCCGCACATTGCCGCATACATGGAGAACATCGTATAGGTATCGTAAGAGATACAATAGGTAACATCATTAAAAATTTTGGCAATCTCCTGATGGGATTTTCCGTCAATTAAAATGGAGTCGGAAAGATCATGGACGATCGGACGGTTTTTCCCTTTTCGCAGAATATAGCAACTCCCCTCTCGGTTTCCGAAATTGGTTTGCCGATACGTCTCTTCCCGATTGTTCGGAATATAAAGGAGATTTTCGTCATCGACTTGGAAAGAGAGATTCTCAATATAGGCTTTTAGATAAAAAAAGTACAATTCATCCGTTCCGTAATTGACTTTCTTGGTATGAAATCCGGGTTTGTGAAGCAGCCAGCGGACAACTTTTTCCGATTGAAGAGGGTTCCCGTCGACAATTTCGGGATAGATAACGATGGCATCTTTTAAATCTTTATATTCGGCAATAGGGGTATTCCAGCCGGGCTTGGTTGCAAATGTTTTGTGGAGACTTTTCCGGAAATAGCGTAAAAAAGCGACGGCACTCTTAATCGGATTATTCCAGTTAAAAACAGGTTTGTAGTTTGGCCAGAGGAAAGCGTTTTGGCCTTGCTGGTTGAGAAGATGGCATAATTTGTGTTGAACGACAATCCCCCCTATATCATCGTTATAGCGGAAGGAAAAGATGATAAAATTAGCCACGAATGAAGTCGCCGATTTTGTTAATCATATAGCCTATCGCTTCGTCTCCCATTCCCGGGTAGAGGCCGATCCAGAAACTGTCATTCATGATTTTATCGGTATTGGGAAGAGTGCCGATCACCCGGTAGTCATCCCCCTCTTTCAACGTATCGAACATGGGATGACGGAGCATATTCCCGGCAAAAAGGTTGCGGGTTTGAATGTTTGCGTTTTCCAAATATTCAACCAGTTCGTTTCGGCTAAAAGATACCCCCTCTTTTAAGGTCATCATAAAGCCGAACCAGCTCGGATCGGAATTGGGCTGTTGTTCAACCAAGATGAGTTCTTCAAAAAGTTTCAACCCCTCGTAGAGTTTTTTGTAATTTTCTTTCCGTTTTTCGACAAAAGAGGGGAACTTTTCAAGCTGAGCCACTCCGATAGCGGCTTGCATATCGGAGACTTTGAGGTTAAACCCGAAGTGGCTGTAGACATATTTATGGTCATACCCTTTCGGCAAACTTCCGAAGCTTTGAGAAAAGCGGCATCCGCACGTATTGTCAATTCCGCTTTCGCACCAGCAGTCACGTCCCCAGTCACGCATGGAGAGCATGATTTTTTTGAGAAGAGGATTATCGGTATAGGTGGCTCCCCCTTCACCCATCGTCATGTGATGCGGCGGATAAAAGCTGGAGGTTCCGATATCGCCCCATGTCCCCGTGGGTTTTCCCTCATAGGTGGAACCGAGTGCGTCGCAGTTGTCCTCGATCAGCCAGAGATTGTGTTTTTCACAAAACGATTTAACGGCACTCAGATTAAAAGGATTTCCCAGGGTATGGGCAATCATAACCGCTTTGGTTTTTGGAGAGAGGGCTCTCTCGAGTTGCGTCGTATCAATGTTAAAATGGGTTAATTCCATATCGACAAATACGGGAACGGCACCGTATTGGACGATCGGGGCAACGGTAGTCGGAAAACCTGCCGCAACGGTGATCACTTCATCGCCCCGTTTGACTTGGCGTTCACCTAAAAGCGGTGAGGTGAGGGTATAAAATGCGAGGAGATTGGCGGAACTGCCGCTATTAACGAGAAACGTCCAGCGTACCCCTAAAAATTCGGCCAGTTTTTTTTCAAATTGTTTCGAGTAACTCCCATAGGTCAGCCAAAAATCAAGCGAACTGTCGACAAGATTGACCATCTCTTGCTCATCAAAGACGCGCCCAGCATAGTTGACGCGGCTTTTCCCTTCGATAAACTCTTTGGTTTGCTGCGGTTTATGAACGAGTTCGTAATACTCTTTGGTTTTGGCTAATATTTCTTGTTTCAGGGCTTCTTGCTGTGTCATTCTTTCTCCTCATGTTTATTCCAAAATGTAGTGCACAGTTGCAGATAGGGATCGGATTCTATTTTTTCTCGGTCTATCGTTTCTAGGATAGATGCGTAATAATTTCGCATTCGTATGATCGCTTCGCGATGCGGGGTAAATTCAAAGGTTCCGATTTCACCCATGAGGCGGCGGTTTTCGGAAGTATATTCGTTATTGAGCCCCTCATTGATGATTTTTATTTCCGACGTGTAATCACTGGTTTCATTGACCAACCGGGCTAATGAGAGCAGATCGATTTTTCTCCCTGTCGTTACGTTATAGACCTTATACGCCGTTTCATGATGGAGAAAATACTCAACGATTTTTACCAGATCCTCTACGTAGAGATAATCGAAAAAAACGTTCTTGTTGATCGTAATCGGCAGATGCAAAAGGTTCTTGACGATTGCGTTGGAGATAAATTTAAATTCGTAGTTCTCGAACTCGCCGTAACAGCCGAAAATTCTCAAATTCAGGTTATTGCCGCTTTGCTCGATGAATTTGGAAGCAACCGACTTATAGAAACCGTATTCGTCCAAAGGGATCGCTTTATCGGCATCCTCTTCTTTGACATCCACAATCGGTTTATGTTTTCCGTATTCCGCACCGCTGCCGAAATGGATGATTTTTGAAACTTTGTCTGAGTGTTTCACGATATTGAAAAACATCCGGAGATTTTCGTGGACGATGTTCTCATTGCCGCTGTCCCGCCCGCCGCCGCGGTTGGCGCAGTTGATGATGATATCGGGGTTTGTCGCCTCGATATAGGCATCGACACTTTTTTCATCGCTAGCGTTTAAGGTTTTGCTATCCGGCGTAAAGAGCGCATACGAATGGTTATTGCTCAGATAGTGGGATAAATGTTTACCGATAAATCCGCCGGCGCCGATGATTAGGATGTTCATTTACTCTTCCAGCGGTTTAACAATCATTTGCTCCATAAATTCCGCTCTTTCCAAGAATGGGTACATATCTTCCAACGGTTTGGAAACCATGGTTCCGTCCTCACGTTTCAAAGAGGAGACGGCTGGGATGATCTCTTGATTCTCCGGACAAATGATTTCACATAATACAGGACCGTTATAGTCAAGGGTTTTTTGAAGTGCTTCATCCAGCTCGCCGACCGTTTTGGCACAGTAATACTGAATGCCGTATGCGAGGGCGATTTTTTCAACTTCCGGGAAAGAGATTCCGGACTCTTTTTCGGTACCTATAGCCCTTCCGTCAAAGAATTTCCTTTGGGTTGCACGGATGGAAAGATAACCGTTATTGTTCCAAACGAAAAGTTTCAATGGGAGATTATAATGGACAACCGTTTGCAACTCTTGTATATTGAGCTGGAATGAGCCGTCTCCGGTGATTCCCACCACTTCGCCCTGTTTTGCAAAACAGGCTCCGATAGCTGCCGGAAGGGTGAATCCCATGTCGGCCTGAGCTCCGGAGGTGATATAGCGTTGTTTCCCTTTTATCCTCAATGCTTGGGAGGTTACGTAATAGGATGAACCTGCATCGGAAACAACGGCAGAATCCGGTTTAAGATAGCGGCAAAGGTGATCGATAAAGGTATATTTATTAATTTTAGGATCATCTTCGTAGCTCTTCAGAGATACCGGCCATGCTTCTTTCCAGTGATCGCATGTGGCAATCCATGATGCCGTCTCCAGAGAGAATACGTTTTTATTCATTTCGATCAAAAATGTTTTGAGATCGGCATGGATCAGTTTGTCGATTTGAACCGTATTTTTCTGATGTTCCCGGTTATCGATATCGACGACAACGATAGTTGCTTCTCTGGCAAACAGGGAGTATTCAAAACCGGTTAACGCAACGCTCAATCTGGACCCTAATACTAGAACAAGATCGGCATTTTGAACGGCAAAATTGCCGGCTCGGTCCCCTTTGGTTCCCAAACGGCCGATAAAATTGGGAGAATCGGTATCCATGACATCGATTGCGAGATAAGAAGCCGTTACAGGAAGATTGTATTGGGTTACAAAAGTTTGAAATTCACTGACCGAATCCGAAAGACGGACACCGTTTCCTGCGATAACCATTGGGCGTTTCGCCTTTTTCAGAAGGTCACAAACCTCTTGAATATCTTCGGGAGCAATGATTTCATTGTACTCTTTAGGCAATTCATCAGGATTGAAATGGAGGAGAGATTCGGTATCGATTGTCGCCCCCTGAACATCAAGCGGTATATCGATCCAAACCGGGCCCGGGCGTCCTGATTTGGCTAAATAGGACGCTTTTTCAAGATGATAGGCGATCTCATTGGGCTCATTAATCATAATGCTGTATTTGGTAATGCTTTGCACGATAGAGACGATATCGGCTTCCTGAACGCCGAATTGTCGAAGCGGAAGATCGGAATTGTAGCACGTCTCTTTTTTCTTCACTTGTCCTGAAATAAACATACATTGAGTGCTGTCCTGCCATGCATCCAAGACTCCCGTAACGGCATTGGTTCCGCCGCAACCTGTCGTTACGTAGGCAACCCCGATTTTATTGGAATATTTAGAGTAAGCAACGGCGCCCATTGCACAGGCTTGTTCATGATGATTGCAGATAACGCCTAAATGGGGATGTTTGGCAACGCCGTCATTTAAAAACATGGCACCGCCGCCGGTCAGCATAAATACTTCGGGGACCTTTAAATCACTGTATACGAATTCCGCAACATAATCGGCAACTCTCATCTTCATTTATCTGCTCTCCAATGCTTTTTTTAAATTTTCCAGTGCTTTGATAATATTTTCTTTGGTATTGACATAACAAATTCTGACGAAACCTTCTCCGGCTTCACCGAAATTATTTCCCGGCAATAAGGCAATTTGAGCCTTTTCCAAGGCAAAATCGGCAAACTCATCACTGCTCATCCCTGTCCCGGTAATATTCGGGAATGCGTATATAGCACCGTCAGGTTCGGTACAGCTAATCCCTTCGATAGCATTGAGGCCGTTTACAAGGATTTTTCGTCGTTCGTTGTACTCATCTTTCATTTTCAACAAACTCTCTTGATCCCCGATAATCGCTTCAATCCCGGCTCTTTGAATAAATGTCGGGACACACGAGACGATGGTTGAGACCAAAAGGCCCATTTTCTCGATCACTTCGGCCGGTCCGATCGCTACCCCTAAACGCCATCCGGTCATTGCAAACGCTTTGCTGAAACCGTTAATAATGATCGTACGCTCTTTGCATTGGTCAAGATAGGAAGGGCTTAAAAATGATTTTTCATTGTTAAAGATTAACCGTCCGTAAATCTCGTCACTGAGAAGATAAATATCGTGTTTCTGGGCAATTTCAGCTACCCGTTTGATTTCATCCGCCGTCATCACCGATCCTGTCGGATTGCTTGGAGTATTCAAAATGATGAGTCGGGTATTGGGGGTTATAACTTTTTCCAAGTCATTCGGATCGAGTCTGAATTGGTTAGACTCTTTGAGTTCCACTCGTACCGCTTTTGCATCACACGCTTTGATGGCAGAATAGTAGGTCGGAAATCCGGGATCCGGGACAATGACCTCTTCTCCGGGATTAACCAAACATTTGATGGTGAAATAGATAATGGAGTTTGCACCGGGCGTTACAAGAACCTGCTCCAGATCGGGTGTGAACCCTCGGCTTTTGAGCGTTGTTTCCTGAACCGCTCGTCTGAAGTCGTATAAACCCATAGAACTGGTATAGTGCGTTTCACCGTTTTTCAAAGAGGCACATGCCGCATCGACAATATTGGACGGCGTATCAAAATCGGGTTCACCTAATTCGAAATGGAGGATCTCTTTGCCTTCTCTTTCAAGCTTTTGAGCCTTATCCAAAATTTTAAACATCGGTTGACCGTCAATATTATAAGCGATATTCGAAAGGCTTTTCATACAACACTCCACTCTATATTTTTCTTTTTCGCATCGGCTACGTACTGTTCGAGATCTTCCACGGTAGTTACCGCCCGCTCCTCATAAAACTTTTTATACCACAATACCGTTTTCTCAAATGTTGTTTCGCTCTCCCAGACATCTTTCCATTTCAGGCGAATATGGGCTTTGGAACAATCGAGTTTTAACAAATTGGCTTCATGAAGCTGATTCGGATCCCGATTAATTTCGTAATCGATCGTATCCCAATGTGTTTTGACATGTTTGACCACCTCTTCGACGGTGATACTCCCTTCATCGCTGGGGCCAAAATTCCATGCGTCACCAAATTCGCTTTTCTCTTCCAAAAGTTTTTGCCCGATGGCGAGATAGCCGCTGAGAGGTTCGAGGACATGTTGCCACGGACGGGTTGCATACGGATTTCGGATACTGACCTTTTTCCCTTGTGAAACTGAGAGCATAATGTCCGTCATCAAGCGGTCTTTTGCCCAGTCGCCCCCGCCGATCACGTTCCCCGCACGGCACGATGCCAACAGGGTATGATGGGATTTTTGGTACTCGTGCGGATTAAAATAGGAACTTCGGTAGGAATTGGCCAACAAATCGGCACACCCTTTGGAGGAACTGTAGGGATCATACCCCCCCATCGGGTCGTTTTCACGGTATCCCCATACCCATTCGCGGTTTTCGTACGCTTTGTCGCTGGTGATGTTGACGATTGCTTTTACGTTGTGCGCTCGGCACGCTTCAAATACTTTGAGTGTTCCGATAACATTGGTTTCGTAGGTTTCAATCGGATTCTCGTATGAAAGACGCACCAGCGGTTGGGCGGCCAGGTGAAATACGATATCGGGTTTATGGGCCGCAAAAGTTTGATTCAGTTTCTCTAAATCCCGGATATCTCCAACCACGGAGTTTATATCAAGATTCAGCAGCCCGATATGGTTCGGCTCCGTCGGAGCCGGAAGCGAATACCCGATGACGTTGGCTCCCATACGGTGCAGCCACAACGCGAGCCAGGAGCCTTTAAAACCGCTGTGTCCCGTTATCAGAACGGTTTTCCCCTTGTATATGCCGCTAAAAAGTGTATCCATTACCAGCTTTTCCATTTGGCTTTGTCGTTATGCCACATTTGATTGAGTTTCTGATTGTCTCTCAAGGTATCCATACATTGCCAAAATCCATAATGTTTATATGCGACCAGCTCACCGTCTTTGGCGAGATTTTGCAATGGGAGTTGTTCAAAAATACAGGACTCATCCGCCGTTAAATATTCGAGTACTTTGGGTTCGCAGACGAAAAATCCCCCGTTGATCCATCCCCCTTCGTTTTTCGGTTTCTCAATGAAACTCGTGACACTCATATTGTCTTGAATATCCAGATTTCCAAAACGTGCTTCAGGTTGAATCGCCGTCATCGTCAGCGCTTTGCCGTGATTTTTATGAAACTGTACCGTTTCGGCAATATTCACATCCGACACACCGTCTCCGTATGTGAGTAAAAACGGTTCATTGCCGATATATTTTTCGGCTCTCTTAATCCGTCCTCCGGTCATTGTATCCAAACCGGTTTCGACCAAGGTCACTTTCCACGGTTCACTGCTGTTGTTGTGTACTTCCATCGCATTGGTCTGCAAATTGATCGTTACATCACTTTGGTGGAGAAAATAGTTGGCAAAATACTCTTTGATATAGTAGCTTTTGTACCCGAGCAAGATAATAAAATCGTTGAATCCGTGTGAAGAGTACATTTTCATAATATGCCAAAGAATCGGCTTACCTCCGATCTCCACCATCGGTTTAGGTTTTAAATCGGTCTCTTCGGAAATACGGGTACCATAGCCGCCGGCAAGTAGCACAACTTTCATTTACTCTCCTCTTTCATAATTCCATTTTTGCAAAAATAAGCGTTCTGCGCACGGTGTTTTTCCATAATCGCTTTGTTGACGTCCCCTTCGATGGCACTGAAACGTTTCGGATGGTAGAGGTGGAGGATGTTGGCGTTGTTTCGGCACGATTTTAGCTCAATCCCCATTCCGCGAAAGCGCCAGCTCGGATCGACGTCTTCCCCTTCGGCTGGGAGACAATACGTTTCATCAAATCCGTTTATTTTTAAAAAATCTTCTTTATAGCACGAAAAATTGCATCCGACGATGTGCCTGACGTAGCGTTTATGGATTTGGCGGCTCAGGAAAGAGTGGGATTTAAAGGTCAAGCCGTCTTCGGGATGGCGGGCATTGTCCCGGACCATAGCGGGAAGATACCAAAGAAATTTTTTTTCTATATCACGGATTTTCAGTTGGTTGTTTTTTACCCTTGCGGTAAATTTCGGTCCCAGCTCGAACCGTTTTCCGCATAGTACAACGCCTCTGCGCCCATTTTCAAGATGGGCCTCTATAAACGTCGTATACGGGACACAATCTCCGTCGATAAAGATGAGATAGTCGTTGTGCGCACTTCGGATGGCATTATTCAGGGCACGGTTTTTACGCCACCCTTCATCCGGTTGGGTAAGATGGACGAGATTGGGAAATCGATTTTGATGAGTGGCGATAAAATCGCGCATTTCGGCCGAATCACCGTCTTCGGAAACGATAATTTCATCGGGCAAAACGGTCTGATGTTCCAAACTTTCCAAGATAAAACCGAGCGCTTCGGTATCTTTATAAACCGAAATGATGATGGTCGATTTTGGATAAGGCATACCGATGCTCTCCTGCATTTAATAATACTATTTTATAAAATATTAGCTGATTTTAACGATTGCATCACCCTCTCCGGGGTAATTTGGCTCATACAGATATTATCGGTGCATCGTTTCATCGTCTCACTTTTATAGCACGGTGAGCAGGAGAGACCGAGAGATATGGGGTAGACGGCGTTTGTATCACTTTGATACGGGCTGTCGGTGATAGGATTGTTCGGCCCCATCAGGATGAACGTCGGAGTATCTACGGCGGCACCGATGTGCCCCGTAGCCGAATCGGTACATATGACCCCGCTTGCATGTTCTACAACGGAGATCAGTTCGGGTATCGAAAGCTGACCGACGAGATCGATGAAGTTTTGTTCGGGGTAGGGTTTGATTTGATTGAAAAACGGTTCTTCCCCCCGTGCGCCGACAATAATCACCGAATGCTCTTGAGAGAGTTCGTGAATGAGCTTGCGCCAGTGTTCAAACGGCCATGCCCGGTAATTTAGCCCTTTTTTTTGATTGTGGGAATTGCTCGGTGCAATAATAATTGCGTTTTCCGGAAGTGAGAATTTCTCTTTCAACGGCTGATAAGCGGCACCTCTGAGTGAAGGTTTGGCGGAAGCGAGTATCTCAGGAGAGACAACTTCACGGTAATAGTATTTGGTCGATTCACCGCGGTTAAGGGGGATGTTTTCCTGAAGGGTATCCACAATCCCCATTCCGGTTTTGCGCGTTGCATGAATATGACGGATGAGACTTTTAAACTGTTTTCCAAATTCCAAAGAGATAAGCAGGTCATAAGGCTCTGTACGGGAGTGGCGGATAATATCGCGCTTTTGAGGACTCAGCCAAATCGGTATTTTTTTGTGTTTGAGGGGAAAAATACGATTGACACGGGTGTCGTGTTCAAAAAGTTTTGCAACGCCGGGTGTCGTGATAAAATCGATCACGCACGATTGTCCGTACTCTTCTCGCAACGCATCGATGACCGAAGTAGCGTAGACCAAATCTCCTAATGCCCCGCATCGGAGGATAAGGATACGTTTAATAGGGTTCGTAGCCAGCATGATTAATGAACCTCTACGTAATATTGAAGATACCGTAGGTATGGTTTCATGAAGAGTTCAGAAATTTTGACGCCTTTTGCATCGAGTTTGTCTATGGATACTGCGTAATCACATGGACGAGGGCATATCCGGTTTCCGTCTCTCAAGCTTATCCCTTTCATGCAACTCCTAAAAAACGGTAATAAGTGCAATTATAGTCAAAATAGGTTAGAGATCGGTTTAATTGACTTTAACGGATGTTTGGTGATAATGGTGGAATGAAATTACTAATCATTGATCGAAGCGGTTTTCAGCTACAAGCCCGGAAAGTATTGTTGGAAGAATCAATGGAGTGTACCGTTGAGAGTGCTTCAACGTTGGGGGAAGTGTATATGGCATTTCAAAAAGGGAAATATGATGTCGTCATAATCGATCACGAAATTGAAAACGGTGCCGAATGTATAGGGCATATTTTGATTACCGATACCCAACAGCCTATTTTGGTAGTAAGCAATGCCATTCACTGTGTGATCAGCCGGTGTGAAGATTGTGTTAATAAATTTCAAATCCGCCGTTTATTTAATCCGACACCGATCAAAAATATTATTCGGATGATTGAGGGGTTTCAGCGTTATCGGTGCGATCATTACGATGCCGAGACAAATAAAATAAAGTTTTGAGGCGAAGAGGGAATGATGGTCATATAAAACGTAAGTGGTTTGATGTATATGTTAAGAAATTGAAAATGGCTCCGAATGCTGGATTCGAACCAGCGACCAAGTGATTAACAGTCACCTACTCTACCGCTGAGCTAATCCGGAACAGTAAAAGAAGAAAAGAATCATAAATGGCTCCGAATGCTGGATTCGAACCAGCGACCAAGTGATTAACAGTCACCTACTCTACCGCTGAGCTAATCCGGAATGTTTATGAGGGCGCAATTATACGCTATGTCTGAATGAATGTCAATAAAAATAGTCTTATTTGTCGCGTTTTCGATGAATATTTTCAATCGGGGCAAAAAATAGTACGTTTGAACGCTCAATTCGGGCAATTTTTCCGTTATTTAAAAGGGCTATGAAGCGAGTTTTGGATTCGGTGTCGAAAAGCGCGTCAATATCCTCTTGGGTGAGGGGGCGTTTATCGAGGGTAGAAAGGATCTCCTCATCCGAGTAGCTGCTTACTGCAGCCTCAGCATGTCTACGTGAGACGATATGGATCGGCAATGAGGAGTCAAAAAGGTGTGAGAGGGTGTACAGCTCTTCAAAACTCAATCCTTGGACGGCGTAGGCGGGAGGTCGGTCAATGGTACCGATGTCTATCCGTTCACACCGTATATCGGAGAGGGCACGGTTGAGCGCATTAATTTCAGAAGGGGTATCATTGACCCCTTTGACCATTAGGATCTCAAGAAATAATTTCCCCTTGAAAGAGTGTGAAAAACGGGTAATACTCTCAATAATCGGTTCAATTTCGATCCCCTCGGCGGGGCGGTCGATCTTTTTGAAGGTTTGGGGTGTTGCGGCATCAAGAGAGAGTTTCACCTGATCCAGTTTTAAAAGGGCATTGAAAACGTCCTCATCGGTAAGACACGCACTATTGGAAAGAATGAGGGTTTGTTTTACCCCTTTAATTGCATCGATTTCATCGATCAGGGCATTCAGATAGGGATACATCGTCGGTTCACCGTTAGCGGTGAGGGTGATGACGTCAATTTCGGAATGGGTGTTTAGGGCCTCTTGCAGTTCATGAATAATGGTTGATACCGGGGTGATCGAGTGTTGGTGGATTATCGGATGTGCCGGAGCGAGTTCACAGTACAGACAGTCAAAATTGCATTGCTTGGTCGATGCGGAGAGGTCGATCCCCAATGATACGCCGAAACGGCGCGAATAGATAGGACCGAAGATGGTACTCATGGTTTAGGCTTTTTGACTCACCCGTTGGCATTCGGAGACGAAATGTTTTGCATGCTCGACCGGAACGTCCGGAAGAATGCCGTGTCCCAGATTGAAAATATGGCGTTTACTACCCATAATTTCTTGAAGCGCTTCGACGCAGGCGGTTGTCTCTTCTTTCGAATACAAACGGCACGGTTCCATATTCCCCTGAAGGACGTAGCGATCTCCGAGCTTTTCTTTCGCCAAGGCCATAGGGGTACTCCAGTCTACACCGAATACATCGAAGTTTCCGTAGACTTTGTCCAAGAATGCGGGGATCCCTTTCGGAAACATGATGACCGGAATATGAGGGTACTTTTCCTTGAGGTATTCGGCAATCTCTACCATATAGCTCCATGAAAATTCGTCATATTTGCTCGGTTCGATTGCGGCAGCCCAGCTGTCGAAAATCTGAACGACATCAATACCGGACTGGATCTGTTTTTCCATATAAAGTTTGACGACATCGGTCACTTTACGGAGAATTTTATGGAGAAGTTCAGGGTTGGAGTACATCATCTTTTTACAGATATTATAGGTTTTGGTCCCTTGCCCCTCAATCATGTAGGTAGCCAAGGTCCAAGGCGCCCCGGTAAAACCGATAAGCGCTTTATTGTCGTCTCTTTCATCGAGTTGTTTGCGCAAAATTTGGATCGTTTCATAGACATACGTCAATTTTGAAGCCGCTTCTTCCCCCCCGATCAGATCGTTTAAATCCTCTTCAGTTGCAATCGGTTTGTCAAAAACGGGTCCTTCTCCCTTGATGAAATCGAGTTTCATCCCCATTTCATTCGGAACGACTAAAATATCACTGAATAAAATTGCGGCATCGACACCGACAAGATCCAGGGGCTGAATGGTTACTTCGGCAGCCATGTCCGGTGCATGGCAAAGATTCAAAAAATTTCCGGCGCGTTTACGAACTTCCATATATTCAGGGAGGTATCGTCCCGCCTGACGCATCATCCAGACGGGGGTGTAGGGGGTCTCTTTACCGAAACAGGCATCAACGAAGATTTTTGACATAGGTTATCCTTGAATTGACTTACATGTAGCAAAATGTATTTTGATACGGGAAAATCAACGGTTAGGATGAGCGCGGGCGCTCATGATTAATGGTCGTGATGGCCTACTTTACTCAAGAAGTAAAGTCCTACGGCAACCGCTGTGATGGATAGGGCCAGATAGAGCAATTCCAATGCACCGGTAAATACGGTATGACCTACTTTTTGGAAAAAACCGACTACCAGAACCATAACGATCACTTTTGAAATTTTATCTTTCAGCTGATCGAGTGAATGTACCGCGAGGAGCTGATTCTCTGCTCCGTGTTCATCCTTTGCGGCATCGATATCGGAAATAAACAGTTCATAGAGGCCAAATGAAAATATGATCATGACGACACCGATGAGGTATAAATCGACCGCACCGATAATACCGCCCACAATCTCTTCATGAAAATGTTCAGGATGAGCATGGGTGGTATAGGTATGGATAACATATGCAGCCGTATTATAGATATCGACACTGGCAACGGCAAAAAGCGAAACCGCTCCGATTAGACCGAAAATTACTGCTAAAACAATGATGAAACGGGAGTTCCAAAGGCCGCTTTCAAATATCTTTTCGATCATATTCATCACTTATTCCCCTTGCATTTCTACCCATTTTTGGGCGATTCGTACGGCATTGGTTGCGGCACCGACACGCAGGTTATCGGCAACTACCCATAGATGAAGGACATTTTCACGGTAAATATCATTGCGGATACGTCCGACGAATGTTTCGTTTTTATCCATGCAAAGTGACGGCATCGGATAGATACTCTCTTCCGGTGTATCCAAAACGATGATATTCGGTGCTTTGCTCAAAAGTTCACGCGCTTCGTCTGCATCCACGGCACCGTCAAAGGTAAGAGTGAGTGTTTCAGCGTGACCGCGAAGGGTCGGAATACGGACGCAGGTTGCACTTACTTCGATCTCTTTGTGCATGATTTTTTGTGTTTCGTTGACCATTTTGAGCTCTTCTTTGGTATAACCGTTCGGGGTAAAAGAGTCAATTTGTGGGATAGCATTCAAGGCGATACGGTGAGCAAATTTTTTCGGCTCCACTTCATCGAGTTTGAAAGCAAAAAACGCCTGCATCTGTTCAACCAGCTCTTCCATCGCCGATTTACCGGCTCCTGAAGTCGCTTGATAGGTACTGACGTCGATACGTTGCAAATCGTAAGCATCGTCCAATGGTTTAAGTGCCTGAACCATTTGAATGGTTGAACAATTGGGATTTGCAATAATCCCCCGGTTGCGCCATTGAGCGATGTCTTCCGGATTGACTTCCGGAACGACGAGAGGGACGTCTTCGTACATACGAAAATGGCTGGTATTATCGATAACGACCGCACCCGCCGCTGCCGCATACGGTGCAAATTCTGCCGATACACTTCCGCCGGCACTGAAGAGGGCAATTTCAATTGACTCTTCGGTAAAGACGGTCGGGGTAAGCTCTTTGATTACCAATTCTTGATCATTGAAAGTAACCGTATTGCCGGCACTTCGCGCACTTGCAAGCGGAACCAGTTTGGCAAGAGGAAAATCGATCTCTTCGAAAATACGTAAAATTTCTTCTCCGACAGCGCCGCTGGCACCGACGATCGCAACGTTATAACGTTTCATAGGAAGCTTTCCTTGAGGATGAATAGAACCATCCGGATATATTTTTGCGCGATTATAACCAAAGAGGGCTTTTAAGCGATTGAAAGATTTACATTCGGCCTAAACCGCGTGCTTCCAAAAAGAGTTCTTCGGCATCGATTACCGGCCCGTCGCTTAAAATCGCGGAACGTTCGACAACGGAGATCAATTCACGGATATTTCCGGGCCAGGTATAGTGTTCGAGTGCATGACGGGCTTCCGGTGAAAACGATTTCGTTTCATATCCGTATTGAATACAAAAACGTTCCAGTGCCGCATCGGCGATGGAGAGGATCTCCTCTTTTCGTTCGCGCAGAGGAGGGATATTGATCGGAACGGTATTGAGGCGATAATAGAGGTCTTCCCGGAATTTTCCTTCGGCTATCTTTTGATGCAAATCGGCATTGGTAGCGCAAATAATCCGTACATCGATTTTGGTATTTTTTGAACTTCCTAGGCGGCGAACTTCCCGTTCTTGAAGAACCCGCAATAGTTTGGCTTGAAGGGTATAGGGCATTTCTCCGATTTCATCTAAAAAGAGTGTCCCCCCGCAGGCTTGTTCAAACTGACCTGCTTTTGCTTCCGTTGCATCGGTGAAGGCCCCTTTTTCGAAGCCGAAAAGTTCACTTTCAATCAAATTATCGGGGATCGCCGCCATATTGATAGCAATAAAGGGTTTGTCCGCGCGCAGCGAGCGTTCATGAATATGCTGGGCAAACAGCTCTTTGCCGACACCGCTTTCTCCGAGAAGCATCATATTCGCATCGGTAGCGGCAGCTTTTGAAATACGTGCCAACACTTTTTCGAGTGCGGCGGATGTCCCTAAAAAAGTTTTTGCTGTGGGGAGGGGCGAGGCGTTTTTCGGCGTTTTTTTGGCGATATTGGCAGTCCGCTCAATGGCGGTGATCAGTGTTTCAATTTCAAAGGGTTTGAGGAGAAAATCCTTTACCCCGAGTTGAATGGATTCGATGGCGCGTGTTAATGTGGCATTGCCGGTAATAATAATGACCTCAAATTTTCCTTGAAGCGTTTTGACGAATTCGATTCCATCCATCCCCGGCATATTGATATCACTGATAATCAAATCAAAGCTATCGTCCAATTTTTTAAGGGCATCACGTGGACTTTTGAAGGTATGGACGTCGTATTTTTCATAATCGCTCATCGCAATTTCGAGCGATTTCCGCATATTAATATCGTCTTCGACAATGGCTATCTTCATCGACACCCCTCACACTATTTCATTAAAGTGATTGTAACCGAGCGATCATTAAACTCGACTTCATAGCATTTAGTCGGCAATGTGAGAGTTTGTTGCGAATTCATTGTCGAAGGGGTGATGGTTTCATTGCTTTTGATTGATATCTCTTGTGAAGCGGAAAATTGTAAAAAACGGGTCTCTTCCCGCAACAGAACCTTTTTTAGCGACTCATTTTGAAGTCGATCAAACGTAATCGAAGAAAGGGGTTGAGAAGAACACGGCTGCATCGCTTTGGATATGCTGAGGGTTTCATTGAATACCTGGGAGTTGTGAGCGGTGAGTCGATAGCCTATGTAATAGTTATCGGCTCCAAATGCGAATGTAGAGATTATTCCGATACTTTTGAGTAAGAAAGGGCGATTTCCATTTCGACTTCGCACAGACCCTCTTTAAAAGATGTATTGAGTAAATTAGCACCGCGTACCAGTGCTTCTACCGATGTACGGGTACTCGATTGCTGCAGCATCATATTTTTAATGGTGTCTTGCCCTTCGACTTGGACCCCTTTTACCCGTTCGGCAATTTGGCGGTATCCGTCAGCCATGGCTGCACGTTTGGCAAGTGCGTAAGCTTGTGCCGGCGAAGCGGTTATGGAAGGGGCTACCCCCTGACCGATTACGGTAATAACTAACTCTTTGCCCGTTTTTAAAACCGGCTCGACGCAATTTCCGTCCGTCCCGCTGTAAACGCATTTGACGTTTTGGGAAGAGGGAGATGAAGGTTCATCGCTTGAAAAAACTCCCGCATGAAGCGCGGGAATGGCGAGTAACAGTGCAAAAGATGCAGAGATTCGCATTCAGATTCCTTTAATGTATTGTGGAATAGTTACAGTATATAAAGCAAATACTATTCCAATTCAAGAGTTCCATCGGAACTTTCACTCTCTTCTTCATCTTCCTCTTTTTTCGGACAACGGGAGATACTGGCAACATCATCCCCTTTGATAATGTATACGCCGCTGGTATTGCGTCCCGATTTGGCAATGGTTTGCATATCGACACGGATCATTTTACCGGCTTTGGTGAGAGCCATCATATCCATACTCTCATCGACCATGAGACAGCCTACGACGGTCGTTCCGGTTTTTTGGTTAAGTTTCATGGCGATTACACCGGTTCCCGCACGGTTGGTCAGGCGGTATTCTTCTGCCGTAGTCCGTTTTCCGATCCCTTTTTCACTGACCATGAGGATCTCTTCTTCATCCGATTTGATGATGTTGGCATCGACGACGACATCGCCTTCGATTTTAAATTTAATACCGCGTACCCCGCGGGTGCTGCGACCCTGATCACGGGTTTTATCGATTTCGAATTTAATACACTGTGCGTATTTGGTGACGATGAAGAGGTATTTAGTCTCTTCGGTTGCGATATGCGCGGTAATCAATGCATCATCTTCATCCAAAACAATTGCCCGGACGCCGTTACTTCGGATATTGGAGAATTCATTAAGCGCCGTCCGTTTAACGATACCGTTTTGGGTAAAGAACACGAGAGATTTGCTTTCGTCAAAATCGGTTGTCGGGATGATTGAACGGATTTTTTCGTCTGCTTCAAGGTTGATCAGATTAACAACCGCTTTTCCTTTGGCCGTGCGTGAACCTTCAGGGATTTTATACACTTTGAGCCAGTGGAGTTGTCCGCGATCCGTGACAAACATTAAGGTATCATGGGTGTTACAGGTATAGAATTTTTCAATGAAGTCGTCATCGTAAGTGGTAACGGCTACTTTGCCCTTACCGCCGCGAATTTGTTTTTCATAAGCGGCAAGCGGAACACGTTTGATGTATCCGCGATGGCTGATGGTCACGACCATCGGCTCGTTCGGGATCAAATCTTCGATATTGATATCGTCGTAGTTGTCCTCGATATCGGTAACGCGGGGAATGTTGTATTGCTCAACAAGCTCGACGAACTCCTCTTTGATAATCCCTTTGAGGACCTCTTCGCTGCGGAGGATGCTCTCTAAATATTCGATATGAGCTAAAATCTCTTTGAGCTCGTTTTCGATTTTATCGCGTTCCAGTCCGGTGAGGCGTTGAAGCCGCATATCCAAGATCGCTTGGGCTTGGATCGGGGAAAATCCGAATTCGGAGATCAATCCGGCTTTGGCCGTTTCGCCGTCGGCACTGGCACGGATCAGTTTGATGATCGCTTCGATGTGATCGAGCGCTTTTTTCAAACCTTCCAAGATATGGGCACGTGCTTTTGCTTTTTCAAGGTCAAAAATGGTTCGGCGGATGATGACGGTTTTGCGGTGGTTGATAAAGTGTCCCAACATCTCCAATAAGGTAAATACGCGCGGTTCTTGGTTGAAGACCGAGAGCATGATGATCCCGAAAGTGGTCTCCATATTGGTCGATTTATAAAGGTTGTTGAGGACGATTTCACTCATTGCATCGCGTTTAAGTTCGATGACGACACGGATCCCTTCCCGGTCGGATTCATCGCGGATCTCACTGATCCCTTCGATAAATTTATCTTTAACCAAATCGGCGATCGTCTCGATCAAGCGGGCTTTATTGACCTGATACGGAAGCTCGTCGATGACAATGACGTCTTTGTTCGATTTTTTCTCGATATGGGTTTTGGCTCGGACACGGATACGACCCCGTCCGGTTTCATAAGCGTCCAAAATCCCTTTTTTACCGTAAATGGTCCCCCCGGTAGGGAAATCGGGAGCTTTGATAAACTGCATGATGTCGAGCAGGGAAGCATTCGGATGGTCAACGAGATGAACCAGTGCGCTGAGTACCTCATTCGGATTGTGAGGCGGGATGTTCGTCGCCATACCGACGGCGATACCGGATGAACCGTTAATGAGTAGATTCGGAACACGGGTCGGAAGCACTTCGGGCTCTTGGGTCGTACCGTCATAGTTGTCGACCATATCGACCGTATCTTTATCGAGGTCTTTGAGTAATTCTCCGGCATATCGGGTCATACGCGCTTCGGTATAACGCATCGCTGCCGCATTGTCCCCGTCGACCGAACCGAAGTTCCCCTGACCGTCGACAAGCGGTGCACGCATGGCAAAAGGCTGTGCCATACGGACCAATGCATCATATACGGAGGTATCGCCGTGCGGGTGATATTGACCGATGACATCCCCGACGATACGGGCTGATTTTTTGTATTTGGCTCCGGCTGAGAGGCTGAGTTTATCCATAGCGTAAAGGATTCGGCGGTGAACCGGCTTGAGACCGTCACGGACGTCAGGCAGTGCCCGTCCGATGATAACGCTCATTGAGTAGTCGAGATAACTGCTCTTGAGGGTATCTTCTATATTGATATCATTAATTTCGCTGTTGTCTAGCAGATCGTTCATTTCGTCCCCAAAAGTGAAGATAAGGTAGCTGATTATAGCGCTTAGTGCCTTAAAGTCTGAAACGTCCATTAATTGATCTTAATTTGCTAAATTAATTAAATAAGGTTACAATTATCCTAAACATCGTGATTATGGAGTTTAGAATTTATGAAAAAAATTGAAGCGGTTGTCAAACCATTTAAATTGGAAGATGTAAAAGACGCATTGGCAGAGATCGGGATTACCGGAATGACGGTAAGCGAAGTAAAAGGGTATGGACGTCAAAAAGGGCATAGCGAGTTGTACCGCGGTGCCGAGTATGTCGTTGACTTCCTTCCAAAAATCAAGATGGAGATGGTGGTTGATGATGCCATGGTCGATCAAGTGGTTACCACGGTCGTTGAAGCGGCTCGCACCGGTAAAATCGGTGACGGTAAAATTTTTATCAGTGATATTAACCAAATCATCCGTATCCGTACGGGTGAAACCGATAGCGACGCAATTTAAATCGTATTATTCTAAACCGGTCGGCGGCGCGAAGGTGTCGCCGTATTCAAAACTACGTTTTCTTATCCCCCCGTCTTTGAGTATTGTTTACGCTCCATCGATTCATCATGTATAAGTACCTATAATTTATCGCTCCAGAGTAACGCTCCATTTAGCGAGTGGTCAAAAATTAATCAGTTAGTTGTATTGTTAGGAAGCGAATAGTTTGTACAATGGTATTCGACATTTACGTTAAAACGGACGGATACAAAAGTCCAAACTAAGGAGAGAAAATGAAAAAGTGGCTACTAGCGTTATCGCTACTGGGCGTATCGGCATTCGCC
>JAQULP010000004.1 GCA_028718525.1 Sulfuricurvum sp.
CTCGGCCGCTTGCCCGGTGGTCGGATCCTCCGTGAGGGATGACAGGGCGCTGTGTGCCGCGCTCTGAGCCAGATCGGTGGCCGAGGCTTGGGTCGAGGCCAGGCGATGTGCCGCTTCGGCCGCGGAGGCTTCGGTGGAGGCTGCGGAGAGCGTCGACGCCGAGAGCTCTTCCGCCGCCGCGACGATGGCGTCGCTGGCGCTCTCTAATGTGAGGGCAATCTCACTTGCATAACGGGCGGCATCCATTGCATTCGTAACGGCAGTTTGATCAATCAATCCGTCATTACCGGCAGCGATCGCATCATTATAAGCTTGCAATGCACTCTCAGCAGCATCCATAGCGGTTTGCGCAACGTGAAGCGCCATCTCTTTTGCCGCTTCAACCGCAGCGATATTTTCGGCTGAATGATTATTTTCAAGGGCGGCTATAGCGTCATTCGCACTTGCTAACACAGTATTAACCGTATCCACGGCTGCGAGTGCAACGGCTGCATTCTCTTCGTAAACATCCATTGCAGCTTTTGCAAGTGCTTGAGCGACTAAGCTATCCTCTTTTGAGGTAGCTGTAACAACGTCGTTTTCAACCATGGTTTGAGGCTCTTCAGTGACAATCACTTCACTGATCGGGATCAGAGGTTCGGAGCTAACCAGATCGGTCTCTCTTATTACATCAGCTATGGTATTGATATTATTGACAGTCTCTTCTTGAATGGACAAAGGAGCAGCCGTATCAAAATTTTCTAAATAAAAAAGCCCTTCATCGACACCGTTCAATAATTCGTTACTATCAATCGTCACATCTGTCGTTGCCACAGGAGTATCCGACGTGACGACATCGCTGAGGCGCGCTATCGCATTCCCTTCCAATTGCAATATGTCACCGTGACTGAGTGCAACTTCAAGTTCTAATCCATTACGTCCCAAAATCGTATCGTCTTCATAAATAAGACTCCCGACAGCTAAGATTTTGATCGTACCGTCTGCCGATTGAACGACATACTCACCGGACATTTTTGAAACTTCACCTACCACTTTTGACATATCGTCTCTCCTGAAACACTTCCAATAATAGGTGTATTATTACACCCTTTTTGGACGGTGTCTATTGTCCGATCGGTCAGGTTAAATGATTTTTAAAAGAGAATGACGAAATTCTTTGAGTTCAAATACGACATGATAGTAGAGCAGATATTTATTTTTGAGTGTATTCCCTTGCAATGAAGGGTCAATGACATAGAGAATCCGATCAATTTCAGACAGTACCACAATATAATCAACCGTCTTATGCCGGAATTGAGCCAATTTAGCCAACGACAGCAAAAAAATAAAAATCATATAGAAATTTTCAACAATGCGTTCAATCATTTTATCCGCATCCATCTCTATACGTGTATTCAAAGCCTCAAACAGTGATTTTAATTCATCATAATAGTGACGGCTATTGTGCAATTCCGTTCTATTTTTCCACCGTTTCCAACGACTCTTTTCAATTTGTTTAATGTGGAGGGAAAGACTTTTCAGCATGTCGTCCGCATACTGTTTTAGTTGAATCATCGTGATCAGATTTTTTTCGCTCAATTCGAAATAATTCTCTTCTCTCTCCGTCGCAGCGTCAATATAGTGAGAAATAAACCCATCGATACTGTGATACAAACCGTTCGCATCCAAACCGTCGACATCGACACGGCACATTGTTTTCAGAATAAATTTCAAATGCTCTTCGTCGGCATCTTCTAATTCCTCTTTACAGGTTGCTATAATGCCGTTAAATCCCCGAATCATCAGCTGGGTAATATTTTTTTCTTCTTCCTGCGCCGCCGTAAAGGTTTCGGGAATGTAGTTTTTGATGGTGTGGATTAAAAAATCGATTTGGCGCTGAATCAAATCCACTGCGGGTTTAGACATCCGTCATCCTTTTGATCCTCAACGCTAACGCCACACGATTATGTACCTCAAGTTTTTGATAGCAGGCAAGCAGATGTGATTTGACGGTACGCTCCGTTATGTCGAGTATGGAAGCGATCTCTTTATTGGAAATCCCCTGTGCAACGTATCGTGCAATCTGCATCTCCCGCTCGCTTAATCCCAAATTCGTATGAACCGTACGTCCGGACTCGGTAACCGCCAAATGGGCGATCATCTCTTGGACAACACCGGGATCAAACCACATTCCCCCGCTCAAAACGCTGTGAATGGCCTGATTTAAATTGACCGGTGCCGTGTGGGTATTCAAATACCCTTTTACCCCTACTTTTAATAAATGCACCGCCTGATCAAAACGCGGAACCGGGCTCAGGGCAATCGCAGACAGGGGGTATTCACGCAAGAGCGCCCCTAATGCTTCATAACCGAGGCTAAAAGAGGCCAGATCGATGATGAAAAAACTCTTCTCCGATCCAAACCCCTCTATTTCCGGATCAAATCGGTACATCGTGTGCCCCAGTGCCGCTACTTTCCCGTTCAATGATTTATAGCTTATCTCCGAATCACCGAGAAAGAATGCCTGCCCCATTTATTTCTCCGTCAGCGCATTTTGGCGTGCTTTGATAATCGGCTTCATCAAATACTGCAAAATGGTCTTTTTCCCGGTCACGATATCAACGCTTGCCGTCATCCCCGGAATAATCTTCACGCTTGCCAGCCGTGTACCGACCAGATTTTTTTGATCAATTTTGATCTTGACGATATAGTAGCTCTCCTGTTTTTGCTGATCGACAATCGTATCCGAACTGATCTGATACACCTCCCCTTCCATACCACCGTATATGGAGAAATCATACGCACTGAATTTAACAATGGCTTTTTGATCCGGATGGATAAAGGCAATATCGGACGGCTTGATTTTCGTTTCGATCAGCAGAGTGTCTTCACTGGGAACCATCTCGACAATATCCATTCCCGGACGGATAACACCGCCGACGGTATTGACGAACAGTTGTTTGACGATACCGTTAACCGGTGCGGTAATTTGTGCGCGGGAGACCTGATCTGCAAGCGGCGTTGAACCGGCACGGAGCCTCTCGCTCTCCGCCACAGCTGCACTCAGCTCTTGTTTCGCTTTGGTTTGGTAGTCGATCTTTTCCTGTACCATTTTGTCCTTCAGCTCAACGATGGCGTACCGAAGTCGCGGCAGAGCATTTTTGGCCTCTTCCAACTGACGCTCAATCTCATTATGTTCACGCTGAAGTTTTAAAAAATCGACTTGCCCCTCTACCCCTTTTTCCAGTAAAGATTTAGAAATTTTCTCCTCTTTTTGGATCAGAGCACGATTTTGTTCCAAAAGTTCCATTTTAGATTTGGCATCTTCGTATTCGCTGATTTTTTGATTTACCTGTTCGTTCAAAATCTTGATTTTATTGATTAATTGGCTTTTATTCCCCATAAACGTCGCTTCTTCATGCGGAATAAACTCCCCTAAGGCCCCTCTTTCATTTTCAGGGACACTCAAGTTACCCATGTTCGCTTCGGCTGTGAGACGATAAATTTTTGCTTTGAGTTCATTGTATTTAATCTGGTTTGTTTCGTATTCACTGACCGGTTTTAAATCGCTGATGCTCAGCAATAACGACCCTTTTGCAACATAGTCGCCTTCATGAACGCGGATCTCTTTAACGATCCCCCCCTCCAGGTTCTGAATGACCTGAATATGGCTCGAAGGGATGACTTTTCCGTCTCCTTTGGTAATTTCATCGATTTCGGCAAGCCCCATCCATACAATACAGCCGAAAACCAGCGTTGCCATCGACCACACAAAGACTTTTGACCCCTGTGTCGCCGTTTTTTTGACGGCTGTGTTAAAACTTGACATATAGTCGAGATCTGCGACATCGGTAAATAAACGTAATCGATATCTCATGCTTTCCCCTTGGAAAGTTTATCCATAATATCATTTTTAGAACCGTCTGCAACGATTTTCCCCTCTTCTACCACAATCAGGCGGTCAACCAGATCGAGCAGGGAGGATTTATGGGTAATCAGAATCACGGTTTTGTCTTCAAACGCTTCCGTGAGGTTTTTCTTGATTTTATCCTCAGTCATGCTGTCCATCATATTGGTCGGTTCATCCAGAATCATGATCGGAGCATCCGATATGATGGCGCGGGCTATGGCGATACTTTGACGTTGCCCGCCCGAAACCCCTTCTCCCCTTTCACCGACGTTCATATCAAAACCTCTCGGATGACGGTTGACGAAATCTTCCACTCCGCTGATTCGTGCCGCCTTGAAAATCATCCTCTCATCGGCCGAGGGTTCCCTAAATATGAGGTTGTCCCTTACCGTCCCTTTCATCAACGTAATATCCTGAGGCACATATCCGATGTGTTGGCGCAAATCGACAGGATCAATCTGATTAATATCGACTCCATCCACTAAAATTGCCCCTTCATTAACACTGTAAAGACCCAAAATAAGCTTTTCGATCGTCGTTTTTCCGGAACCTATCCGACCGACAATGCCCACTTTTTCCCCTTCACGTACGGAAAAATTAACGTTTTGAAGCGAATATTTATCTTCCCCGGGATATTTAAACGAAACGTTCTTAAACTCAATATTTCCCCGCAGGGCCGTCCGTTTTAAAAACTCCGTACCGTTAGGGTGTTCGCAGGGCATCTCCATGATGCCGTTCAACGTTTCGTAAGAACTTTTAACGTTTTCATAATTGGTGAGGAGCGATGCAACCTGACCCAACGGGGACATCGCACGCGAAGAGAGCATGACGGCAGCTATCAAAGCCCCCATGGTCATCGTTTTGTCCTGAATCATATAGACCCCGGCAATAATGATCAAAACCGTGGTTAGCTGAATTAGAAAATTGGTTACGGTAGGGATGGAAGCCGTAAGAAGTTTCGATTTGAGCCCCACATCGGCGATATGTCCGTTGGCCTCCTCCCACTCCCATTGGGCATGTCCGTTCGCTCCCATCGTTTTAATGGTCTCCAGATTCATCAAACTCTCAATCAATACGCTGTTTTTATTGGATGAGGCTTTGGAGGTTTGTTCAATACTCTTTTTGAGCGGAGCTTTGAGAATCAGCGTGTACAAGACAATCAATAACCCCATGATAATCGGTATAGCGACTATCGCCCCGGCCAGCAGCCAAACGACAAACAAAAAGATGACCAAAAAAGGGAGATCGATCAAGACCGCCAAAGTCGACGCAGAGATAAATCCCCGGACGGCATCAAACTCACGCAAATTATTGGCAAACGATCCGATCGATTTCGGACGCGCCTGCATCCGGATATCGAGTACTTTTTCAAACAATATGGATGAGATAATGACGTCACTTTTTTTGGCGGCCAACTCCATATGGTAACTACGGGTAAATTTCATAATCATATCGAGTATATACACGAGAACGATCCCGCTGGCCAGTACCCACATAGTCTCTAAAGCGTTATTCGGGATGACACGGTCATAAACGTTCATCGTAAAAAGAGGGCTGACGATAAGGGCAATATTGATAATAAGCGATGCGAGGAGCACATCCCGGTAAATATAGCGGGACATCCACATGGTCCCCCAGAACCAATGCCCGGTCGTATGTTCATTTTTCTTTTTCTCGATCCCCTCGACCACATACTCTTTCTTGAGGTAAAACGCATACCCGATATACTCTTTTTCCAGTTCGTCCAGACTGACCCAGGCTTCAGCCCCTTCGAGCTCGGGAAGAATAATTTTTGCCCTTGTCTGATCTTCGCTGAACCGTTCTAAAATACACGCACCCTTCCCCCCTAAAACCAAAATAGCCGGAAGGACCAGCGGGGAGATCTCGATAAGCTCTTTTTTAACGATGCGCGAACTGAGGCCCGCTTTACGGGCGGCACGGGAAAAAAGGCCTTTGGAACTGTTCGGTGAAAAGAGTTCGGGAGATTTTTGTCCATGCTGCAACGGCAGTCCGGCCACCAGCGACTCCGCACTGTGAGGGACATGATAGAGTTTGGTATAAAGGACCAAACACCCTAAGAGCGGATCAATCTCATTATTTTCTGACATCATCAAATTCCTTAGCATGGTCATTACGGGATTTAGTGACTAAAGAGGGAGGTGCTTTCAACATCGGTTTTCCCCCTATAGTTTCATTACGGATAACGATTCCCAACTCCCGTAACCGTTCATCAAGCGATTTAATGCTCTCAGGAATTTTCGGCACCTCATCCGGTATATTCTTCGTATCGGTGTGACGGCTATCTTCTGCGGCACGTGTAGGGTCGATTTCAGGGATAGTGTGTAAAGGGGTACGGATCTGCTCACGGGGATAATAGGATTCGGCGATGAGGCGAGACGCTTCGCCGTTACCCGCGAGGGAGAGTTTTTCGACTCTCTCTCGGACACTCTCAAACGCCCCTTCACGTTGCAGCCGTTTCGCGTTTGAAAGCACTTGAATGCACTCTTGACCGCAAGAAAGGTTCTCTCTATCTTTAGACGGTTCACTTTTCTCGGTTTTGGCAGACTCTGCCGCTTTCTGTTCCCAATATTCGGCTCGTCGGTGATCATGTTTTTTTCGATAGCGCTGCGCTACGATCGGATAAGCCGGTTCATACCCGTTCCGGGCTGCTTGCCGATACCAAATAGCCCCCTTATGTCTGTTTTTGGGGATACCGGTTCCGCTTGCATACATCTGCCCCAGTGCAAACTGCGCCTTTACGTGACCGGAACGGGCCATCTTCAGCAAAAGGCGATACCCTTTTTTCTTGGATTGCCCTGACCGATCGGAACGCGTATAGGCCATAGCTTCATCGTATTGAGAATCGTTTCTATCCACCACCCTCAATGTTTCCATAGACGCTTTTTTCCAATATTCCCCTTGGATACGATCTTGTGCCACACCGATTCCGAGGGAATACATCTGCGATAATACTTCCATGCTCTGCAAATCGCCCTGATTGGCCCCTTTGGCGTACCACTCAAATGCCAAGCGGGCATTATCGGTTACCGCCGAATCCTCAGAAGGGGCCTTTACCCCTTTGGGAGAGAGCGATGGGGGGGTATCGAGAAAACGGTATTCCTGCGGCTTAGGGACGATAGAGCAACCGTTGATACCGAAATTCGCATTGGCTGTGTTTTGACAGATGACGCTTTGATGCTCTTTTTCAACCTCATCCTCTTCCAAGGTATAGCGATTGGTCTGACGGGCGAACTCACCGTTGAGTGAAATATCCAAATACTTCAATAACGAACCTTTTGCATTTAAAACCCTAAATTCGGCCAAAAGCAAATCATACTCGTTTTGTACCCATTTATGACGTGCGCTGTTGTATTCGCTTTCGGCATTCAGAAGATCGATCAGACTGCGCCGTCCCAGATTAAACTCGTCATAATAGAAACTGACTTTTTGGGCATTGGTATCTTTATAAAGGGCTAAAAATGGGGATTGACGATTCATCGAATAGTAGGCATTGTACGCCAACCCCATTTTTTCCATAACCGTACGTTGGAGCGCATACAACGATTCAATCGACTTTTCTGTTTCCGTCACACTTTTCATCATCTGTACCGAATCGTTCCCCCCGTTGTACAGATTCCAGCTTAACGTCAAAAGGGCGGAGGTGGATTCGGTCGTACCCGATAATCCGCTTGCATTTTGTGCCGTTCGCGCATTAAGGGTAGCATCCAGTTTGGGATAATATTTCCCCTGATCCTGACGTATCAGCGCCTTGGTCGCTTCGAGCTCATAGCGCCCTACCATCAGGGAGGGGTTATACTGAAGCGCCTGGGTCAACGCCTCTTCAAGTTTTTTCGGAATTCCCGAAACCCTCTCCGGGCGTGTTAGATTTTGCCCCTCTTCATATCTCCCCGCCAGTTTATGAAAATTGCTGAGAGCATCGTGATACGCATTATCCTGAACAAGCAGATTCGAATACGCTAATGAAAGTTTCGAGGTTACTTCCGCATAATCCGATCCTCTTGCAGCACCGGCTTCTAGTTTCGTTGTGATATCGTTGTAAAACTTTTCATGGGATTTCACATTATCCAGCTCGATTTCCAGCCGTTCATACGCTTTTAACGTATCCAGATAGGCTTTTGTCGTCGTCAGGGCAATCTCGTTTGCCTGTTCCATCAATGCGTATTGACGCGCTTTGATTTTATTTTCTTTTTGGGTAATTTCATTATCGGTGGCAAAACCGGCAAAAAGATTTTGCTTTAACGATGCAGAGGTGTTGAGTGTGTTGTAGCGGTTGTTTTGGGTTGCCGTCAATTGTCGGGTTGTCGTCTCTCTGCCTACGCTCGCTTCGACATCAATTTTCGGATAATAACCGGAGCGTGCCAGCTTTAAATCTTCCCGCGCGGCTGCCAGCTCTTTTCGCTTCATCATAATATCCGGGTTGGTTTCAACCGCTTCGTACACAATCGTACGCAAATCGATTGCGGAAACGGAATGCACCCATATACAGATAATGGCGATGTTTACAACTATCCGGCGCATTATCCGTCACCCTTTATTTCGTGGTACTTTTATAAATAACAGTTTTCTTACTTTCATCTCGGCAAAGTTTTTATTTGATTAAATTATAAAGTACTTGAATTCTATCATACAATTCTAAGAAATAGATGAAAGCTTTGTTTAATTTTTAACCTCTTTCACCTCGAAATAGCTTAACCTCAGCCCCTCTTCACTCATCACAAATCCGTGAACGGCAATTTTCCCCTCATGCACGAGCCTGTGGTGCTTCGAGCAAAGCGGGATCAGATTGCATCAAAATCAATATTTAGCAGTGATTTTGGCACTACATTTAAACACATATCGCACTATCAGAAGGGGAGAATTTTGGAATGACCCCGTTTTTGTAGACTGAGTCAAGGTAGTTCAAAAACAAGCTAATTTTTGGCGTAGTATTTTTTGAACCGACTAGCTTTAATAATTACGGACATCCCTGCTATATGCACAGTATGATTAAATATTAATCATGATCATAAGTATATTTATAACAATTTAACCTATCATTTTGTACCCAACTAATTTCAAAAGGATATCCTATGTCACTATCACCTTCAACCATTACTACGGTTAAAGCTACAGCAGGAGTAGTTGCAACCCATGCGGAAGCCATAACGATGAAAATGTATGAGATCCTCTTTTCAGAATATCCTGAAACCAAGGATTTTTTCAAAGATGCAGATCCTATGCAACACAAGAAACTTGCAAGTGCAGTCAGCGCCTATGCAGCTAATATCGACAACCTCGAAGTACTGACACAAGCTGTAGAAAAAATGGCTCAGACCCATGTCAAAAGCAGTGTAAAACCTGAACATTATCCCATCGTAGGAGTTTGTATTTTAAAAGCCATCAAAGAGGTTCTTGGTGATACTGCAACTGACGAAATACTTGAAGCATGGAAAGAAGCTTACTTTTTTCTTGCCGATATTCTGATTGCACGTGAGAAAGAAATATATGCAGCATAATTATTTGGTCAGAACGTTGATCTTGTCATGTTAAGACAGATCAGCTACCTGTACTTTAGCGAACTGTTCCAAAATTGACCCCTTTCTGGAACAGGCTTTTTAACAGTTAATTCGTTTCAAAATCAAGATTTTTTTGAAGTGATAAGATGAAAATGATAGTTGGATGTGAGCTAAAATTAGTATGTTATAGCAGCTATCAGCAGAGCTGATTTTTGCTAAATTCAAATGATTTCAGTCGTCAAAGTTATTGGCTCACTTCGGTGTTTTTACCATATTGGTATTGTCCGCCAGTACCACTGCCATCTTTCAATCTTTGCTGGTCCATAGTGCCTTGAGCATTTCCACTATGTGAATCTTTAGTACCTTTGTATTGGTATTTATTTTGACTTCCTGAACCGCTTCCATCTTGAAGTCTTTGTTGCTGCATGGTACTATGACCACCAGAGCCACCACTTCCTCCGCCTCTTGCTAAGAGAGCATTACTGCTTAGAATCAAAGATGCAATGATTAAAAAACGTAACCCTTTCATGGGAACTCCTCTGTTTGTTGATAAGAGAATGGTAACATTCAAGTATTAGTGAAGTGTTAGTGAAAGGTTAAAATTGACTAATTCCTGCTAATTTTTAAAAAGCTAGACTTAATTTTTTTTGTGCAGTGACTACTGCTATCGCATACCTTTGTTCATACCTTGGCCTTTATTTTGCGATGTTGGGCTCAAACCTACAATTGGGTTTTTGTTGCATGCGTTTTAAAATTTGCTTAAAATAATACTGCTTGCTCTAAAACCTACAATTTTAAAACCAATCGTCAGCTGATACAAAATGATGAACAATCTCGTGGAGGAAGGATCAAATTTCTGCCCTAAACAACCATCCAAAACTCAACTTTAATCTTCAAAAAAATGTGAAGTTTTGTGTAGTTACTATTGAAAATGTATTACGAGAAAAATGCTTCAAAATACTCTATTTTGCATTTTTTTGCTGTATAAAAGGTGCCTACATCTCCCTAAAACAGGGTTTTACGAACCACTTGCAGTTTCACTATAGCTGAGCTTCAGTCCCTCTTCACTCATTACAAATCCGTGAACGGCGATTTTCCCCTCGTGCACGAGCCTGTGGTGCTTCGAGCAAAGCGGGATCAGATTGTAGCGGTGACATATTCCGTTTTTTAAAGCCCTATTTCACGGTGTTTCAAAGGGGTGTCTCAAATTTCATGTGAAGTTTTTGTGTAGTTTATATTGCATCAAATTGCTTCAAATTGCATCAAAATCAATTTTTTACACTAAATTAACTATATATTTTCAATGTCAAAATGAGAGATTTTTTTGTCTAAAGATAGATAATCAATCAGGAAATTTGACACAATCAACTGATTTGAATGGTTATAAACTTTGAGGTGTTAGCGAAAAATAATGTGTCTATAAAACGGGGGGGTTCCAATATTATAAAAAGCTTCTTCCCGCAGGTAAAGCTCCTCTAGCATAAGCAGAATTATTATTTATTTCAAGTCTCCATAAAAATCGCTCCATCAGCCCTTTTGCATAATATATTTGTAGCTCATCATGCTCTCTATCTATCGAGCCACCGATTCTAGTCATCATATTCTTGAAATCTTTTTCTTGATCTTTGTCATCTCTGAAAAGTGCATTATCCATTTTTATAGCTCGTTCACTTTCAGTTAAATCCATAAACTCTGATTCTTTATCAAGTACTTCTTCAAAAAGTTCTTTTAATATATCAGATGCATAGATACTGTTTTTTATGTATATCTTCTTGAGTGCTAGAAAGTTATTATATGGCTCCTCTGACCCATATCTCATATTTTTCAGATAATAGACATACAACGGACTGTATAGCTTCTCTATACGCTCTTTTAACTCAGCTTTATTACTATTGCGTACAAAGATATACAAATTAGTCCCAGCAACAAGTATTGCGCCCATGATAGCACCTATTCCGATAGCATTCAAATCCATTACAACTCACCCCTAAACGCTTTATCCAGAATCGAAGCTTTCAAAGCTTTGAGACTATCCATTTTTTCTTTTTGAATCGTTTTCACTTTTTCCATTTTTTCGGATACAGAATCTAAATAAACTACAACTTTTTGTTGGATTGGAAGTGGTGGAAATTCGATCTCAACATTTTTAATTTTTGATAAATTAAGGTTCTGTTGACGAACACCTTGACGTTCTTCTAAAATTTTTGGTTTTAAATATTCTAGTTGATATTTCAAAAAGAATATATTTAATTCATCTTCATTTGGTTTGATTCCAACGATTGCTTGATTACAACTACCATCAGTATGCAATATGGACATTTTCATTGCGGCAGTATCATACATACCAATTAGTAACGTACCTTTAGAAAAAAGCTTTGCAGATGAATTTTTAAGACCTTCATCTGTAATACGTTCTTTTGCAGGTAAAGTAAATTGTTGATTTAGCTCTCCAGAACTAAACCATTCAATTGTGCCATTTTCCCAATATTCATTTTTTGTCCGTAAAGGAGTCCCACCAGCAGACATTTTTTGATCAAATTTTTCTAGTTTTTCTTTTTTGTGTTGACCGTCCAACTCCCCAAAAACTTCATTCAAAACACTTCCCATAAAAGCATCCGCTTCATCCATATTTTTTTGATGAAGTTCGATTGATTTATCGATTTTGGTAAAGAGTAAATCGAGTTTTGAAACAATTCGTTGTTGTTCAGATAGTGGTGGGACTGGTATTTCTATTTTTTTTGTTTTTGTCAAACTAATAAATCTTAACGCAGAACCCATTGTTAAATCTACAAATTGATTTAAAAAAGGTTCTGAATAAAAATAGTAGTATAGATATTTCGGTTTTAATAAATCATTTGTTTTAAGTTTAGTCAACTGAGGAGATATGTTAGAGATTTTAAAATATTCGTCTTCTATTATAGATGAAATATTAGAAAAATCATTTTTTACACCTCTGTTCACTAAAATTACATCACCAACAGTAGTTTGAGCTTTTGTCAAAATTGAATGTTTTTCATTTGATATATATTTAATTTTTTCATATTCAATTTTACCATTCACTCCAATTGCGGCAGCAGTTAAAAATGGAATACCACTATCAATAAATTCATCTTTTGTTGGGTAGCTTTCACCATAGTTACCATCTATGATTTTATCAGTACATTCATCTAATTTTTTCCACTGCCACCCATTCGGAAGATCATACAACTCACTCATTATCGAATCCTAATTTCCAAAAATACATATCTACTAATTTCATTTTAGGAAATTTACTTTCAAATTTTTCAAATTCATTGATATTATCGATATAAAATTTATTTAACTGCAACAAACCTTTTTTAGAAAATTTTTTCTCTATTTCTTGTCTTGGATTTTCTCTATTGTGCAGAGCTATGCCATTAACAAAAAATCTATCATAAGCAGGTACACTTCCTAATGTACCTAATAATATTTTAGTAATTAATGTATCTGTTGAATTATTATTACCTTTTGAATTTTTATGAGCATTTGCATAGTAATGCTTAATAATTTGCTCTTTAATTTCATTTATAACACTAAAATCATATATGTCATTTACACTATATTTTTTAATAACTTTCACAACTTCAATATGAATCGTATAATCATTTTGAAGTAAAAAGGTGGAGCCTCTATACATACCCCAGCTTGCCAAGTAAAATCCTAAATGTAATGCAGCAGTATCATCATCACTTTCATCTTTAAAATAAGTATTTTGAAAATATTGATAACAAGTTTTCCAAGAATTAAATCTATGAAATTCTTGTTCTTCTAAATCAATAAATGATTGCAATGTGTTTTTAATATCATTATTCATTGATATTTTTTCCAATCAATATCGCTTCGATTTCATTCATTAAATCAGTAATCTCTTCATTGTTAAGTTTGATATTTTCGACCAGTTCGATGGGTGATTTATGCTCGATTGTTTCATTTCGATTGGGATTTTTTGCCGATATATCAAAATCTTTGATATCGTTGACATTCACTATCCAACTGTTCTCTGTAATGGTTCTCTCTTTCCATACGGACAAAAATTCTGAGAAGTGATCGTAGGTGATAGGTTTGTTCTTGGTGAGTTTCGAGGTTGGATTGACCTCGTAATAAAATATGTCCGATGTCGATCCGTTTCTATCGAAAAATATAACATTCGTTTTAACACCGCTATACGGTAAAAATACACCACTCGGCAAACTCAGTATCGTATGGACATTAAAACGCTCCAGTAGCTCTTGTTTAACCGCTTGGAACGCATTATTGGTTTGAAACAATACTCCCTCTGGGATTACCACCCCACATCGTCCATTTACTTTTAGACTGTTCATCATGTGTTGAAGAAAAAGTAGCTCAGTCGCATTGGATTTGATAGGGAAATTTTGTTGTATTTGCTCTTTTTCTTTTCCGCCAAACGGTGGGTTAGCTAGGATGATGTCATATCGATCTTTTTCCTCTAGCCCTCGGATATCTTTGGTCAGTGTATTGGTTTTAGAGATGTTTGGTGATTCGATACCGTGCAGGATCATATTCATTACACCCATGACATAGGACAATGGTGTTTTCTCATTTCCGAAAAATGTATCTTCGCTCAAAAACTTGAACTGATCGACGGATATGTCTCGTTGTTTATTCTCTTTTGCATCAATGTATCGAATATGGTTGTACGCTTCGATCAGGAATCCACAACTTCCGACAGCTGGATCATAGATCGTCTGCCCGACTTGTGGATTAACCACATCGGTCATAACTTTGATAAGGGGACGAGGAGTATAAAATTCCCCACTGTTTCCACCATCACTTCCCATATCTTTGAGCAGTTTTTCATAAATGATTGAGAGTTGAAATAGATCAGATTGGTTATGGAAGTCCATTTCATCGATAATATCCAATATCTCTCTGATCGTATGCCCATTTGCGATACGATTATCTAAATATTCGAATATTGCACCGATTTTATATTTGATCGATTTAGGGTCTTCAGTAATATTTTTGAATCCCTTAAGATACGGAAATAGCTCTTTATTTACGAAGTCCAATAGATCAGCTCCGCTTTTGGCATTGATGAGATCGATTTTCCCATTGACCTTTGGAACTGCCCAATTGCTCCATTTGAACTTATCATCTAAAATATAGTTGTAGTCTTTACCGATCAGTAATGCTTCATCTGCTTTTGAATCTTCGAGATCATTGAGAAATTTTAAAAAAAGTATCCAACTGATTTGCTCTGTATAGTGCATCGCACCACTTATACCATCATCACGTCTTAGGATGTCGGTTATTCGATTAATTTTTAATTCCAATTATATTGCCTCTTTTTTCATATAAGTTTTTTTCTGAATATGCTTTTTGTATTTTATCTCCCCAACCAAATTCCAAAGATCTCCACATATCGAAATTTAATTCATTTAATACAACTATGATTTTTTTAAATTCTTTTAAAATCAAATATAAAATTTTTGTATCATCATTTATCCTACAAATTAAATCATTTCCATTTTCATGAATAATTTTCAGAATTTCACCATATGAATTTATAGAACTATATTCATCTTTTTTAAATTTAAGAAATGTGTTTCCATGTCCAAGTTTATTCCTTAATTTTTTCATACAAAGAACATATTCATAATTACAAACATTTTTCATATCAATATCTGTAATTAAAGCAATGTAATCTATTGCTCTTTCAATATCTGAATAAATTGCTTTTAATCCAAAATCAGGAGGAATCTTACAGCCATATTTTTCTCTTACTTCAAAAGAAAAATTAACCATTGCTTTTTCAAAAATAGTATATATTTTAATAATCAGTGATTCATTGATTGTTGATGATATGTACTTCACATCTTCAAAGTTGTCTGAAAACATTGTTTTGAATTCTTCCAAAGTTAAGTTGTAATGATTTTTTTCATATTCTACGACCAAATCACCTTCAATCTTTTCATATAATTCATGCAATGATTCGTCTAAGTTTTTTGATATTAAATCAATTGCATCTTTGATATAGGCGTATTCTTTTCTTGTGTAGTAAAAAACAAACTCTCCACTTTTAAAATCTTCATCAATCATTATTTATATATCTCTTTCTGCAACTCTAAATACTCATTTCCCATCTGTGGTATCCCACCAAAATGAGTGGCAACTTCTCTAATCGTTCCCAATCCACTCAAATCTACCAACTTACCGAGCTTGTCATCATCCAACTCTTTTACCCCATCTTTACGGTATCTATCCAATATAAATTCGATAAAAGCTTTTGCCTTTTCATTATGATATTTCTCTACGAAATCGGAGTTCTCAACGGCTATAACTCGCTCATTACGACTCTTAATATCCATATTGAATGATAGATGTGCCAATACATCATAAATATCACTATCTTGTGCTTCAAATATCTGTTTTAAATCATCCAATTGAGATTCATCGATATTCATCTCTTTGAGTTTATTTAGTAAATCTTTTCGATTTTTTGGATTGCTCCATATCTCTCGCAATCCATCTTCATCATTATAGAATTTACCCAGTACACCAATGAGTAATTCCAAATAATCTTCGGTTTTGAGTGGGATACCGTCTTCACCTACATAGGTTGTTTCGATATTTATGACTTTGAGCTTTTTGCCCCTGATATCGATGGTGACTTTTTCTCTAAATGGTGGATCAACGATGATAGGTGGTTCATCTTCTCCACCTTTCCCGTCTTCACCTTTTTCTTTTGGTGTTTTTGGCTCTTTTTCTCCCTTTCCACCACTGACTTCTTCCGCTTCACCATCCCATCTGTCATCATAGAAGAGATTGGTTGCCCCTACGAAGTCGATAATGGTAAAAAAGTCTTTCCCTTCATAAACCCTTGTCCCACGTCCAATGATCTGTTTAAACTCCGTCATGGATTTAATTGGAGCTGTTAATACAACGTTTCTAACATTTTTAGCATCAACACCTGTTGTGAGCATCTTCGATGATGTCAGAATGGTAGGAATGTCTCTATCGTTGTTTTGAAACATCTCTAAAAAGTTTCTCCCTATGTCACCCTCATCGGAAGTGACCCTGACGCAATAGTTATTGTCTTTAATCGTTTTGAATTTATCGATAGCAATTTTCATATCGGATGCGTGTTGTTGATTGACACAGAAGATGATGGTTTTATCCATAGGATTCATATTTTCTAAAATCGTTTTGGCTACCAACTCGGTTCGTTTAGGGATCACGATCTGTTTTTCAAACTGCTCTAACGTCACGATTTGTTTTTCTAGTTCACCCGTAATAATGTCATTTGGATCGAATCGGTATTCATCGACATTGGTTTGGATTCTTTTAACTTTATAGGGTGTGAGAAATCCATCATTGATCCCGTCTTTGAGAGAATACTCATATACTGGATCACCAAAGTATTCATACGTATCCCCGTTATCATCCCGTTTAGGGGTTGCGGTGAGTCCTAAATGAACAGCAGATTTGAAATGGTTAAGTATTTCTCTCCAACTGCTATCGTTGTTTGCACTTCCTCTATGACACTCATCGATAATAATTAAATCAAAAAAGTTATGGGGGTATTGTTTGTAATAAGCAGTTACATCATCTTCGGTATTTACTTCATCCGATTTTCTCTCTGCAATGGATTGATAGATAGCAAAAAAGATATTGGCATTGGTAGGAACTTTGCCACCTCTTTTTTTAATCTCTTTGCCATTGATTCGTACACAATCCTTTTCCAATGGATTAAAGGTATTCATCGATTGATCGGCTAATACATTTCTATCTGCTAAAAATAAAACTTTTGGTCTGCGATCACTTCCGTCTCTATTCCATTTGGACTGGAATAATCGATAAACAATTTGAAAAGAAATATAGGTTTTACCTGTACCTGTAGCAAGAGTCAATAATACTCTATCATCTCCTTTGGCTATCGCTTCAATCGTTTTTTGAACCGCAATCTGTTGGTAAAAACGGGGCTTCATGGAGCCTTCGATATGAAAAGGATAAGTGATTATCGTTTCTGCTTTGGTTTGCGGCTGTCCGTATTTTCTCTCAAATAGTTCTGTTGGAGTTGGATAACTTTCAATCCATTTACCCTTACCTTCTTGCAATGAGTGTTCATAAATTTTATGCCCATTCGTCGTATAGACATAATCGATACGGAGTTTTTCAGCATAGTTGATCGATTGTTGCAATCCATCTAAAGGATCTTTGTTTTCAGCTTTGGCTTCAATGATAGCTAGGTTGGTATTTTTATAGGTAAGGAGATAGTCCACAAAATATTGCTTACCCCTTTTATTACCGATAAGTTTTCGTCCGTCCGTAAAATAATACTCTCTAACGATATGGGATTCGTTCCATTCACTCTCTTTGATTTTCGGGTCAATGAGTTTTGAACGAGTATCGGATTCAGAGAGTGCCATTATCGATTCCACCGCTTAGCTGTAAGTTATCACTATTTTAGCTAAAACTATGTCAATCTAAAGTTTAAAAAATAAATATTTCAAAATAAATAATCACTGGAACTGTATATTTATTCTTTGGCAAAAATTGTGTAGTTTATATTGCATCAAATTGCATCAAAAGATATATTTATTAGTAGTGATTTTGGCACTTAAAGCAATACTTTTTACCCTTAAGGGGATAAGATATTTTTTTGTCAATATAGTATAAGAATTTATTATTTAAAAAATGTGAAGTTTTTGTGTAGTTAACTTGAAAGAGTATTACACAAAAATTATGAAAAAACTGTTTTAAAATTCTCTATTTTACTACGCAAAATATTGATAAAACACCCTAAAATAGAGCTTATGAATCACTCCCCGTTTCGCTATAGCTGAGTTTCAGCCCCTCTTCACTCATAACAAACCCGTGGATGGCGATTTTCCCCTCATGGACGAGCCTGTGGTGCTTCGAACAAAGCGGGATCAAGTTGTAGCGGTGATTCACACCGAAATGCCCTACTCCGCCCCCATCATCGGCATTCGCCTGCGGAACGATATGGTGCACTTCATCGACCGCTTCATCGCATAAGGCACATTTGGTCAAAAAGAGCTTCGTGTTATAGCGGCTCTTTTTCTCCCGCTTCAGCATCGAGGCTTCGTGGGTTTTGTCGGTAATCCGCCCCCGTATCTCGTACGCCTTTTTCAAAAAGGTCTCATCCATATGGAGCGATTTGGCAAACTCCAGTCCGTACAGCGTCGAGCCGCTGCCGCTTTTGAGCTTGCGGTCATACACAAGCTTGTCGCTTGCCTCGTCGTAATAGACCCCCAGATGGAGCAGCACGATCTCGCGCGCTTTTTGGATTTCACTCAAGCTTGAAAGCTGATGAAGGTGCGTTGCAAAAATAAACATACTGCCGATCTCACGGAGTTTGAGTATCGCACTCGCCACAATCGCCAGCGCCGATTCGGTCTCGGTTCCGTGGCTGATCTCATCCCCTAAAATGAGAGTATTCTCCGTCGCTCGGTTGAAGATGTTGCGCAGCTCCAGCATCTCGACCGCAAACGTCGAGAGCCCCTTGTAGAGGTTGTCTTTGGAGACGATACGGGTGAGGAGTTTGTCCACCGGAGAAAAACGCATCATCGCACACGGGACGAAAAATCCCCCCTGCGCCATCACGACGGAGAGCCCGATACTCTTCATCAACGACGACTTCCCGCTGGAGTTGATCCCATAGAGCAACACCCCTTTGACATCTTCATCGCTCTCGATCGTCGGGTGTTCCTTATAGGTATGGTGCTCGACCGAACCTAAAAAAAGGTCGTTCGGGACAAAAATACCGTTCTCTTCACGCGATTCGATCAACGGATGACGCAGCCCCACCGTTTCGATAAACGCTTTAGGGGCGGGGACCATCGTCGGTCTGACGTAGCGGTACTGTTTGGCACATTTGGCACCGCTGAGACTGACGTCCACCACCGCGAGAAACGAGATCAGATGCTCGATCGCATGGGAAAACCGCTTCTCAATCTCTTCAAGCTGTTCTCGGTAGCGCTCTTTGACCTGTGCGATCATCCGCGATTTGGCTCCGGCATTTTCGATCGAGAGTTCATCGAGGAAGCTCGAGGAGAGTTTCACCGCCGTTTTGAGTTTGCGTACCTGAAAATCGCGGAAAAAGTAGTGCTGACCGTCCAGCGTAAAAAAGCTGTTATGGAGCGCCTCTTCGACACTCACATAGCGGTTGCGGGTCATCAGCAGATGATACCCCTCGCTCTCCAGCCATCCGATAGAGGCGTAGGACCCCCCCGATTCGAAAAAGGTATCGATGTGTCTGATGATCGCGTCCAGTTTCGAGACGTTATGGTTCTGAAGCTGCTCCAGCGCATCGATAGAGGGGTCGATCCCCTCGTTAAAGAGGTTTTCGTCTACCTGATCGCGCCGGAATTTGGCGCACGCTTCAATATTGAAGATCCGCCGAAGTTCGGAAGCGCATTGGGTACATTCCCGTGCGCTCGACTTGTCATAGACAATTTTAAGCCTATCCGCATCGCTAAACAAACTTTCCGCCGCACTCAAAGAGGCGTAGAAATAGGCGAGTTCGAAGGGGTGCAGTTTTCCGAGTTTGAGACGGCGCAAAATCCGCTCCAGATCGTACACCTCTTTGAGTTTCGTCTCCAACGGTGCGATATGCTCGCCCATTTTGTCGATCAGATCATACCGCTCTTCGAGAAGCTTCGGATCGCAGATGGGATTGAGAAGCCGCTCGCGCAGCAGCCGTTTCCCCATCGCCGTAGAGGTTTTATCGATCAGTTTGAGGAGCGTCATCTCATCGGCATCGCGCGAAATGATCCCCAGCTGTTCCGCCGCATTGTTCCCAAGATACATGTACCGGTTGGTTCCCAAGAACGTCGGACGGTTCATCTTCTCGATGATGGCGGGATCGTGGTCGATGATGACGTTGATGAGGATACAGAGCGATTCGGAGGCATAGGGGTAGCGTTCCAGATCGAGGTACTCAATCGGGCTGAGGAGAGAGCGGATCTGATAAATCCGCTCGAACAGTTCGTTTTGGTAATCGATGCGCAGACGCTTTTCGTTTTGGGAGGTGCGGTGATGGTTTTTGATCTCCAGATAGCGGTTCACTTCATCCCGGTCGATATCCCCCGCACAAAACGTCACCACCACTTCGGAAGTCTGGTAGCTTTGAAGCAGCGTAAACACTTCATCCAGCGCATAGGTCTTGTCTTCGCGGGTTCCGTGGATTTCGTTGATGAGGGTTTTGCCCGTCCCCACATCGATCGCGGAGTATCCGATGGAGTAGACGCCGTTGTTCTGATCGATCAGCAATGAGGCGATGTAGTTTTCGCTCGCTTCGGCGATGTAGTCGAAATTGGTCCCCGGAGAGATGATGTTGGAAATGTATCGGCGGATATGGGGAACTTCACCCTGCTGACGGACAAGGACGATCGTGTATTTTTTCGACTGCACCAGACGCGAGAGATAGCGTTCGATCGAGACGGTCGGAACCCCGGCGAGGAGAGGGTTTTGGATCGAGTTTTCGAGTATCGTTTTGTTTTTGCGGGTGAGCTGGATGTTGAGGAATTCGGCGACTTCTTTCGCTCGTCCGACATTTAAATTTTCATTATTTACCTGATACACTTCGAAGAATGACCCTACTTCGATGAGAACAACGGTATCAGGTCCATACTTTTTTTCACATTCTATTTGAAGTTCAAAATAGATTTCGGAAAGGAGCTTCTTTTTGTCATTTAGTATAGCCCCTAATTCTTCCGTATTCATCGAATCTCCACACCATTTTTTCATTCCAAAAGTTATAAAATTTATTATACTAAAAGGAGTCTATATTACAGGTTAGAAACTAAGCAAGGCAATTTTCTTTCCCGAATTTCATAAAGTTTATATGTGCATTGGATCGGAAAATAGAAACTCAGCATATAAAAACTATTGCTGAATTTCATATCAAAAAAAAAATTATGTAGCTTTTTATGTAGCTCGATCCGAATTTTTGCCTTTTTTGCAGTTTTTTGCTTATATTTATCATAATTATTATTCATAATAATGCCTATTTTGGTCATTTTTTTAGTAAATAATAATTTCTTATAGATTTAGTAGCAAAGAATGAATCAATTTTATAATATTAAATTAATCTAATAAATTTATTTTTTTATGTAGTTCAATAATTTTTTTAGCTTATCTACTTAGGAAATTCAGTAACTTAAATTTTGCAATTCTATTGTTTATCATATTAGTCCCAATTCTTCAGAGATGTCTTTTATAAGTTTTGAAAGGGGACGTTTATTGATCTCATCGTCAGTAATGTAACCGCATGTAATTAAGCGCATTAAATCCTCACGGTTTTTGAAAAGTCTTCCTTCGTAATTGTGCATTAGTTCCTCAATATAACTGTCATTATAGATTTCGGCTTTTTGAATTAATTCTAAAACTATGTCTTTGTGTTCGCCATAAAGTTCATTTAATCTAAAAGTCTTAATAGTATTCTTCGTTTCATTATCTTTATCATTAATAGGTTTCAAAGCTAAACTAATCCGCTTTGTTGAAAAGAGAGGATACTGCTTATTAGCATGAGTAGGACTATTAAAGGAATGGGTAAATTTTGCTTTTTTATTGAAATCATCTTCATAAGGGTGCAAGTGAGGAATATTATAAAAATTTGCCTGTGCTTTAAACTTACTGTTGCAAATACTACAAGATGGAATTAGGTTATAAAAAGACAATGCCAAAAAGGGATAATTTTTTTGACTATAAAAATGATCAAGATGAGCTACAGTTCTTAATTCCGACTTTGTTTTATCATAGAATTTAAAAATATACTCCCTATTGCAATAAGGGCAACTAATTAATTTTAAATTTTTTGCAAAATCTACTTTATCAATTTTCGTATCATAATCAAAAATTTTAATTAAAGCATTTATAAATTCATTTTCATGAATTTGTTGTGGCAAAAGATTTATATTCTTTGGTTTTTTATGTTTTACAAGTTGAATATTAAACGTTAAAATCTCTTTTATATGCTCTCTCAATCTTATAGGTTTGTCAGCAATAATACTTTCGATATTTTTTTCTATATAAGAAATTGCTGAAACATACGATTGATTAGTTTGATATAAAGTAGTGTTTTTTATCGCACTGAAATCCAAACTATTTTTAAGATTTGCATAATATTTTTGCACCAATTCATTCACGTTGGAAACAGTGATCTTAATCATAAGCGTTTACTCAATAAATCAATTCGATGTTTCAAAAACTCAATTTCTTCTTTCGTATCTTTAGCTAAATAATCTATTTTATTTCTATCTAACATCCGTTGGAGTTGCTTTTTTAATATAGGTTCACCAATGATAGAAATAATATTTTCACAAAATTCCATCTCTTTATCTGTAAGTGTTTTTCCATTAAGAAGAGTGATGGCATCGTTTATTTTCTTATTTGCAAACTCTCCCATTAAACCTTCTTTCATGAAAAAACCGTGGGAAAGAAGAGTGTGAATATTTGCTCCGAAGGTATCAATATCCGGATAAACTTGTTTTCCATCTTTGAGAAAAATGATATTTTCTTTAGATAGATCAGAGAGAATAAATGGAGAATGAGTTGTTATGATTGTATGTATTGTTAAATTTGACATCGTATCGTTATAAAAATCAATAAGTCTTTTTAAAAATTCTCTTTGCCAACGAGGATGCCAATAGACAATTACTTCATCCAATAAAACTAATAGGAAATTGTATTTAACTGTACTTTTATGGTAGAAAATGATTGCAAATAACTTTAAAAAGTCTTGTTCTCCTTTGCTTAGGTCTTTCAACCAAATTTTTTTATTTTGATCTTTTCTCAAAAATTTGAAATAAATCAAATCATACATTTCTATTTTAAAGATCTTATCAAGATACTCATAACTCGAATTGTTGATAGCGGTATATACATTCATTTCCTTTTTCTGACTAATATTGTATAAATTATTCAACAATGTGATTATCTCAGGCAGATCTTTATTGTATTCATTTACAATTTCTTTGATTTCTTCAATAAAATTTTCTACATAATTGTTTCGCACTACGATTATATCGATTAGCAATCGAATATAAGCTCCATCTTCCTGAATATGATCCACTATCTCATCTTGGTCTTGATTGTATGATGTTTCGTATAAGTTATTTTTCATGTCATATTTACTAATTTTTGAAATAGTTTGTATGAAATATTTACAATATGCATAATCAGTAAAATTACCAGTTGAAACTAGATTTTGGAAAGCACGTTCAATCGTTTCACTAAATAAAGTTTCTATGGAAGTAATATCTTCTTGAGAAAACTCATTATAAGGAAGCTCCGAAAACGAATAATTCGCATTTAAAAAGTTCAAATGATACAAACCATCGATACTATACTTATTAGACAAATTCCAATAAACTGTATTTGGTAAAAATGAATGTAAAAAGAAATTACTTTTTTTAGCCTCATTAGCAAAATACAATATTTCAAAATCATATGAATTTTGATTAAATTCATTTGGTTCAATCAAAACTTTATTAATATCTTTATCATCAATCATTTTACCTGTTAAATCAACGAAAAAAGTATGCTTTTGTTCATAAAGTTTATGTAAAATAGCACTTTTTCCACTTCCATTTTCACCTACAATTGCAGTGACATTAATATTCTTAGGAAAAATATGAATGTAATCTTTTTTTTCATTGAGAGTAAGTTTTTTTAGCTTAGGATCATAATCATTACATCGATATCGTCCGCTAAAGTTAAAACCATCTTCTTTAATATTTTTGTAATTTTTTACCCATAAATATACTAATTCCATATACCCTCACTAATAAAATTTTTCTATATTCATTTTATACTCTCAACTTGAGAATCTAAAACTTGTTTCATCATAATGACTGCAAATTTGACACCTTCTTTTTCGGACAAAATATTACTGAGATAGATTTTTTCATTTTCTAAATAATTTGCTGGAAAATTGATAGCGAGATATGTCATTAATTTCTTATCATTTTCCCAAAATCTATATTTTACTTTACCTGACGATTGATACTTGATCAAAAAATTATGAATAGACTCTGTTTTACCTTTCCAGTTAATAAGTTCCATGTCGAACCATATATCATCCCAACTATCAAAAAATGGAAAATGTAAAATCAAATTTCTAATAAATTTAAATAATTTACTTGCGATTTCTGATTCCATTGGAGGTCGTTTTTCTTTTATTTCTTTTATTACCCATGCAATTGGTTCATAGTTTAACAGCTCTACATAAACAGCAAAAACTTCTTTAATTTTTGAAAATCTATATTTAGGTTCATACATCCAAAATTCATTATTAAAAATCTCTTCTTGTATATCATAAAATCTATTATAGGCAAGGTTTAAAAACTTCAGTTCTTGCGAGTTTGGTTTTACATTTGCACTCATATGATGATTCCCATTAAACCATTATAAACATCGAAATTACTCATTACATAATCAATAGATCAAATTTTCGTTGAAAAAACTTGAACATCATATTTTTATAATCCATTGATTGACGAATCCGTATCAATTCTTCAAAATCTTTATCTTCAAGAATAAGAATAAATCCTCTATCGTCTTTTGCCGTATCTTTACATCTTTTCAAAGCAAGTTCTTTATCAACAATATTTCTACAAACAAGTAATCCAAATCTTCCTCTGCTTGGTGAAAATCTACCTGACAATTGATCAAATTCTGGATTTTTTAATTCCAATGAATAGTTTTTACATTCAATAAAAACATGAGAAGCAGGATAGTTAAGTGCAAGCCAATAGAAAAACCCTTCTTGAGCAATATTTGTATATTTTATATCTATTCTTTTACGTCCATCGTGAATTTTATGCTGTAATTCAGGATACATCAAATCTGGGTAAAAAATTATCGATATTAATTGTTCAATTATTTTTTCATAAGTATCTGCATCTTTCTTACCTGTTGGTATTGCTTTTAATTGATCAAATAATTTTTCAAGATTCGGCATTGAATTATTTTCTATAATTGCTAACTCATTATGATCCAAGGGCGCCGATATATCATTTGATTTATCTTCTCTATATTTATCTAAAATGCTTGGATGGTTAAGTGTTTCTCTAATCGAAACTTCTTTTTTTTCTTTTCCGTATTTGCTTTCTAAATTTTTATTAGTGATACGGCGTTTACCATTTTTTAGCATTTCAATTAATCCACTATTTGCTCGAAATTCTTGGCTTCTTAAAAAATCTAACACATAGTGATTATAGTATTCATCAATATCGTAATTTGTTTTTTTTCGAATTATTGCTTTAGGAATTAAGAGTAAAGTCCCTTGATCTGTTTTCGGTAAACTAACTAATTCGTGTTCCCATCTAGAATGCTCTGGATTCCATATAGGGCCAGATGCAACACCACTTTCCAGTGGAATAGAATACAGCTCTGCCATTTTCTGGGTATATATAATTAATTCACTTCGTATAATATTAGTCGTAATATCAGAGATAATGTCATATCGAACTCCTCTGATTAACAATGCCGTTTCTTCTAAATTTTGTAATAATCCAGTTTTAACTGCTTCACTATCTTTTAAAGAGTCCAATACTTCTGAAGCCAAATAAGGACCAAGACCTCTACCTTGAGATTTTTCTTTTGAAACCCCTAAATGTGTTTCATTCGGTTCTTTTAATTCTAAAAGTATTCTACGCGCACTGGATATGTCTCCATTGCGAATAAATTGAATTAATGTATCAAAAAAGTTTCGAATATAGTATTTACATCGATCTGAAAATTCTGATGAAATCATTTCAAATGCATACGGGTCAATATAAAGCTTAATATCATTATAAATATCTACATCAAGAAAATCCAAAGATGCCTGTGAACGCCCGAGTTTGTAATATTCTGAAACTCTCATATATATCCATTATGATTAAATGTTATATTATATATAATCAAGTTAATAAAAGCAAATTATTATATAAATACTAATTCCAATCTAGTAATTTTGTAAAGAGAATGATCTCATTCTAATTATTGAAACAAAACATCTTAAAAGATGCCTTGCCTAATTTCTTACTGGATTACCTAGCAAAAAACTATTGCTGAATTTCTAATGTGTGGTACGACTTATGTAGCTTTTTATGTAGTTGTTAATGAGATTCTATGTAGTTTAATGCACCTTGCAGAATTTGTTAGATTCTTCAAAAGTGCCTATTTTAGGGCTTTTTACGATATTCAGGAAGCCAAATTATGAAGTATGCAATTATCCTTGGCCTTACCGATCTTCATCTCTTCGTTGTTGACCTCATAAACCTCGAAAAAAGAGCCCACTTCGATGATGACGAGGGTATCGGGGCCGTATTTGGCCTCACATGCTGCTTGGAGTTCAAAATAGATTTCGGAGAGGAGCTTTTTTTTGTCGTTTAATATTTCTCCGATTTCTTCCGTATTCATCCCATCTCCACACTATTACTTCGTTTCCGTACCCATCGGACACAATGTCCCTACGGCAAATTCATATTGAATATATTGGTTAGATTATAACTTAGAGGGGCTAAAAGGAGGCTATAAAGAGGAGATATTTCCCCCAAGGGAAATATTAAAGACGTGCGTAAGAGACGCTGATGCACGCTTCGAGAGAAGCAAGCTCTTTGATCGTTTTATCGTTAACCGGAGTATCGACGATAATAACGGCCAACGCTTCAGAACTTTTGTTACGTCCGAGACGGAAATCGGCAATGTTGACTTCATGCGCAGCCAACAATGTCCCCACTTGACCGATTACACCCGGTACGTCGGTATTTTTGAAAAGGATCATGTTCCCTTTCGGTTCTACATCGACGCCGAAACCGTTAATGTCGACGATACGCTGAACGTCGTCGTTAAACATGGTCGCGCTGATTTCGATGACATTTTTATCCGTTGTCAGTTTGACCGTTACAAGATTTTTGTAAACAGGGCTTCCCGGAAGTTCTTCGGTCTCAACTTTGATACCGCGCTCTTTTGCCACGAAATCGGCATTGACGTAGTTAATCGTATCGCCGGAGATATCGGCAAGGGCGCCGACGGTCACAAAAGTGGATAATGAGTTGACATACTCGGCAATATCGCCGCGACCGCTCACTTTGATCGAAACGATCGGTGCTTTGTTCATTTGAGATGCCAAGAATCCGATTTTTTGACCCATTTCCAAGAACGGTTTAACGAATGCAGGGATCTTCGTCTCATCGATCGGCAAATTCAACGCATGAGGGTAAGCAATCCCTTTTGCCGCTTCGATCGCCTGTTGAGCCGCTTCTACCGCGATGTTATACTGAGATTCGAACGTATTGGCACCCAAGTGAGGAGAGACACAGATATTGTCCAAATCAAGCAATTTATGATCGGTTGCCGGTTCTTTGTTGAACACGTCGATACCCGCAAAACGGATTTTTCCGGATTTCAACCCTTCATACAACGCCTCTTCATCATACAATCCGCCGCGTGCGCAGTTGATAAGGACGACACCGTCTTTCATTTTCGCGATTTCATCCGCTCCGATCATACCGACCGTCTCTTTGTTTTTAGGGGTATGGATCGTGATGATGTCACACGCCAAAATATCATCAAAATTGGTGGTGTATTTAGCCCCCAGATCGGTTGCTTTGGAAGGGTGGATATACGGGTCATACGCGATAACATCCATTTCAAAAGCTTTTGAACGGATACCGACGCGGCTTCCGATATTACCGAAACCGATCACCCCGAGTTTTTTCCCTTTGAGTTCGTAACCGTACCATTTCTCACGTTTCCAAATGCGTTGATTTTTCAAATGGTCGTGTGAATACGGGAACATACGCATACAAGAGAGCATATGGGTCATGGTGAGTTCAACCGCGGCAATCGTGTTCGCCGTAGGGACGTTCATGACGATAATCCCCTCTTTTGAACATCCCGGGATATCGACGTTGTCCACGCCTACACCGGCACGGACAACCGCTTTGAGTTTGCCCCGTGCGGCTTCGATAAATTTATCATCCACATCGGTAGAGCTTCGTGTGATAGCGACATCCGCTTCTTTAATCACATCCAAAAGGGCCGTTTTATCCATATCAGCGGCAAAAATCATCTCCACCTGATCGTCACGGCGAAGAAGATTCAATCCCTCTTCATGGATATGATCACATACGACAATTTTATATTTTTCCATTATTTTTCCTCAGTATAAGGCGACACCGTCGCCGTAATTTGGTAGGTTTTTAGTTTTGTTACAAGAGATAAGAGTAGAGATTGATTTGCCGAATCGACAGAAAGGGTCATGGTATTTCCCTCTTTCTTCATCGAATAGGGGAGAGCACTTTTTTTCAGTTCTTCTTTAACGCAGAAAAGTTCATACGAACTTTTCAGAATAACCGATAACCTATAGTTTTCAGACGCAACGGCTCCTCGATCCATGTCGAGTTTCAATGTTACTTCGTTAATAGGATAAAAGTACCCTTTATCTTCACTCCCGGATAAACGGTCAATCCAGCTCCCGGACTCTTCATCAACAGTTTGTGTCGAATCGCTCTCTTCACTCTTGAGAGAATCCAATTTGGGCGCGGCCGGATTGATCTGGATTAAAAACAGGACAATAAAGACGGCTACTGCTAGTGCTATAAGGGGAAATAGCCAGTATGCAGCTCGTCGCATTGAATTTATTTCAATTGATCTTTAATCAAATCACCAAGACTGTGTGAATCGTTATCGTTGATCTCATCCAACATTTTTTGATCTTTAATACGCTCAAGTTTTTTCACCGACAAACGGATACGGTCGCGTTTGGCATCGATAACCAAAATAGCCGCTTCGATCGTTTGACCGATTTCAAGCTCTTCCGGTACCATCGGGTAAAGATCTTCGTTACGGATAAGGGCGTCAACACCGCCTTCCAAAGAGACGAATACACCGAAGTCTTTCACATCGCGAACCGTAGCTTTAACCACTTCGTTCATTTTGTGATTCGATGCGAATTGATCGATCGGAGACTCTTCAAGCGATTTGCGGTTCAATGAAATTTTTTCATCTTCAGCGTTGATTTTTGCGATTTTAACTTCGACTTCATCACCGACTTTCAAGGTATCTTTACATTTTACGTTTTTATCCCATGAGAGATCTTGGTTATGCAATAACCCCTCTACGCCGCCAACTTTGACGAATGCGCCGAAATCGGTCAATGAAGTGACGGTGCCTTTAACAACATCGCCCTCTTTGAATTTTTTGGTAAATTCTTCAAACGGCTTAGGGAGAAGGCGTTTGTAAGAGACACGCAATTTGTGTGTTTTAGAGTTGATTTCGATAACTTCAACATCGATCTCCTGACCGACAGTAAGGTAATCTTTAGGGTGTTTGATGTTTTTATCCCATGTGATTTCCGAGATATGCAAGAACCCTTCAATATCGTTTCCGAGGTCAACAAAAATACCGTACGGTTCGATGTTGCTAACGGTAACGGTGATGGTATCACCCTCTTCCAATGCCTCTTCAACTTCCTGCCACGGATCCGATTGTACCGCTTTGATTGAGAGGGAAAGATGACGTTTGTCTTTGTCGTAAGCGATCGCTTTTACGTTGACAACATCCCCTTCTTTATACAATTTAGACGGATTAACCGGCCCTTTATAGCTGATTTCATTGTAATGAACCAACCCGTCGATTCCGCCAACGTCAACGAACATACCGTAGCTGGTGATCTTTTTGACGGTACCTTGGATAATTTTATCCTCTTCCATCAACGCGTCGATTACCTCTTTTTTACGTTTACGCTCGTCATTGAAAAGTTTGCGGCGTGATACAACGATAGAAGCTTCTGCCGGATCAACTTTAACCACTTGGGCTTTGATCGTTTTACCGACAACTTGATCCGTCTCTTTGAACGCAGCAAGCGAACGCGGAAGGAAGAAATGGACATCGTCCGCTTCCAAAAGGTATCCGCCTTTATTTTTCTTTGTTACCAATGCTTCGATAACAACTGACTCAAAATCCTCTTTATGTGCATTGATAAACGCTAAAGTTTTCTCTTGCTCAAGCACTTTTTTGTAGGAGATTTTCGGACGCTCATTGTAGTGTCCCATTACCATAACCATAATTTTATCGCCGACGTTGAACAAAAGCTTGCCGTCTGCTCCGCGAATTTCATCCAGTGACACAATCCCTTCAAGTTTCTCACCGACGCCTACCAATGCGCGGTTGTCACCCTCTTGGATCTCTACGATTTCACCTTCAGTAATGCGCGTAGATTCTTGCTCTTTGAAAGATGCCTCTAACATCTCAGCAAAATTTTCTTCTTCGAACGATTCGTTATCGAAAGCCATGCCTATTCCCTTGTAACTAAAAATTGGCTGATTATAGCGAAAAAATGCTTGTTTTTAAATTATAAGGGAGAAATTAAAGGCTTGAAAGTTGTTTAATTTTATCAATAACCTCATTGATAATCCAATCGGGCGTTGATGCTCCGGCACTGATTCCGCACAATTTTTTTCCGCTAAACCACTCGGGCTCCAAATCATCCCGGCTCTCGATATGATAACTGTCGGGGCAGTAGTTGAGGGAAATCGTTTGAAGCTGCTTGGTGTTGGAGGAGTTTTTCCCGCCGATAACAATCATGACGTCCGCTTTTTGGGCCAGCTTGCGGACGGCATCTTGATTATCGAAGGTAGCATTGCAAATGGTATTGAAAACGCGGACCTCTTTGTGCGTCCCCATCAAATGGGCCACAATCTCCTGATACTCTTCAATTTTACGGGTTGTTTGCGCAACGACCGCTACTTTCTCCCGGGTATGCAGGTCAGCCACTTCGTTTGCGGAATTGACGACAAAAACGTTGCCGACCGCATAGCTTTTAACCCCTTTGATTTCAGGGTGCGCCTCATCTCCGAAGATGATGATGTCGTAGCCTTGCGCCGACATCTCTTCACAAATCTGCTGCGGTTTCGTCACGTACGGGCAGGTGGCGTCGACGACATTAACCTGACGTTCGTTCAAAAGGGAAAGTTCTTGTTTGGGAATACCGTGAGTCCGTATGACAGCCGTTTGGCCTGCTTTGAACGTATCTATGTTTTCACTCAGGGCGACGTTAAAATCATTTTTAAGCCGTGCGATTTCATTGGCGTTGTGGATAAGCGGTCCATAGGTAGCAGAGTTGCTGTTTTCTTCGGCAATTTTAATGGCCCGCTTCACTCCGAAACAAAATCCGTAACTCTCTGCCAACTCTATTATCATCGTTCTACCTTTGTACACATCCCTAAAAGATCGAAAAAGTTGGGAAACGACGTGTTAATACACTCGATATCCTCTACCTCCATGCCGCATTTAAGCCCTCCGATCAGAAAACTCATCGCAATTCGGTGATCGCCGAAACTGTTGACACAGGCATTTTTGAGCTCTCCGCCAATAACCGCATACCCGTCCGGATACTCTTCGGTTTCAATCCCGCAAAGGTTAAGGTTGTCCACCACCGTTTTAATCCGGTCCGACTCTTTAACCCGAAGTTCTTCGGCATTTTTGACGGTGCTTTTTCCCTCGGCGCACGCCATAGCGATCGAAAGGGCCGGAAGTTCGTCGATCAACCATGCGATATTCTCTTCGACGCTTACGGCTTTAAGAGGGGCATGGTTTACCGTAATCGTCCCGATCGGTTCATACCGCTCATCCGTCAGGGTGTAGGAAATGTCCGCCCCCATCCGTTCCAACACCTTAAACGCCTCAATGCGGGTCGGATTAAGGGTAACACCTTCGATCACCGCCGACGAACCGGGGATGATAGCCGCCGCTACCGCAAAGAAAAAAGCGCTTGAAGGATCGGCGGGAACACGGATATTCAGAGGAGAAAGCGGTTTTTCCAAAGGCCATACTTTCGTCTCCAGGCCGTTGACTTCAACGCGTGCCCCCATCCCTTTCAACATCCGTTCCGTATGGTCACGGCTAAGTTCCGGTTCACGGAAGGTACAAACCCCATCCGATCGCAATGCAGCGAGGATCATGGCACTTTTTACCTGTGCCGATGCTATTTTTGACTCGTAATCAAATGCTTTTAAGGATGCTCCGCGGATGGAAAGGGGTGCCAGATCACCGTTATTTCGTCCGTCAAGCTTGGCGCCGATATTACGCAAAGGGTGTGTTACCCTTTTCATCGGACGGCGTTTTAAATATTCATCCCCGGTAAGGACAAAATGCCCTTCAGCCGAAGAGAGGAGGCCGCAAAAAAGGCGCATTCCCGTCCCCGAATTACCGCAATCAAGTATCTCGGGACTCTCTTGGATACCGTTTGAACGTACGGTGATGACGGTTCCCTCATCAACGATATCCGCTCCGAGATGGCCGACGATCTTGAGGGTATTGAGCGTATCTTCAGCTCTCAAAAAATTTTCGATTCGGCTCTCCCCTTCAGCCAACAACGCAAACATGGCCGACCGGTGTGAAATCGATTTATCCGGCGCGATTGCATCACTTTTAAACTCGAACGGTTGAGCGGAATATACCTTGGCGGAGATCATCGCAAACTTACCCCTAATTCTTCTTTCAGTCCGTTTAGAACCGATTCCATAGCCATCGTGATGTCTTCGTCTTCGAGGGTCTTTTCATCCGATTGCAATACAAAACGGAGGGTTAGACTCATATTTTCTCCCAAATTCTCCGACACGTACCGGTCGACCGGATAAAAACGTTGGATCTGTGCCGAGCGGTGTTTTTCAATGACCGCTTTGATCGCCTCATAGGTCACCTCTTTCGAAATTAAAATACTCAAATCTCTGAAAGAGGCCTGGAATTTTGAATACGGTTGCGCTTCAATAAGACCGTACGGGAGCAAATCGGTTTTCAATTCGCACATAAACGTCTGCGGCAAATCAAACTCTTCTTCAATCTGAGGATGAACACGGAAAAGCTCACCCGCCTCTTCTGAACCGATCATCACTTTTGCGCATACGTACGGATGGGCCAAAGTGTGTGCCGGTTGATGGGCAACCAATTCAAAAGAACCGACAACATCCGCTATCAATTTCGTAAAGGCGGCAAAATCAATCCCCGACGGTTTCCCGGCATTCGAAATTTTTTCGCTTTCCATTGCCCCCGAGACTATAAACGAGATCCGTTTTGATTCACGGCGATGAGAATCAAAAACCATCCCCGCTTCGAATAACGCGATTTTTTTCTGGTTCACCTTGACGTTGGCCGAAGCCGAATTCAACAATCCGACCAACAGGGTCGGACGGAGGGTATCAAACGTCGCCGTAATCGGGTTAAGGAGCTCTTTTGACTCTTCGGTGCAGACAAACCCGTATTTTTCTACCTGAACCCGTTCGTTGAAGACAAAATGGACACTCTCGTAAAATCCGGACTGTGCCGCACGCTGACGATACATTCGCGTCTTTTTATAGTCGGCCAAATCATCGCTCATCCGATTTGCTTCCGCAAAAACAAGGGGTTTTGATGGGATATTATCAATCCCAACGATACGGACGACCTCTTCGATAATATCTTGTTTATTCACGATATCGTGACGAAATTTCGGGACGGAGATCGCAAAAGTGGACCCTTTGGGCTTACCGATATCCATTCCCAGATTTTTAAAAATTTGGGTAATGCGCGTTTTATCGATTTTAAGTCCGATAAACGACTCGAACTCTTCTTCGCACATACTGATGATACGGGGCTCATAAGATGAGCACAGTTCGATATTGCCGCCGTATATTTGCGATGCGGAATGTTTTTCAAACAATGCCGTCACGTATTCGATACCCATATTGATTTTGGGCTCGCTCCCTCTGGAAGAGCGGTAATAGTGCGGGCAGCTAGGGATTTTTTTATCCCCCATTTTTTTGGCGATCAAATCCGGTGCGATGTAGCTGGCTTCAATGACGGCCAACCCTTCACTTCCGGTAAAATGGGCCTCTTTTTCTTGAGAAACACCGATTACGGAAACTTTTTCTTTGCCGTACAAAGCCGCATAGCCGTTTTCGTCATCCCCCAGCGTTATGATCCCTTTATTTTCAAGATCGCCGAATTTTTCAAACGGATAGGCTCTTAAAATGACACCCGTCGAATGGGTTGCGTACAAAAGCAATGCATCCACCGAGGTTGTATAAGGCTGATCAATCATCGCCAAGCGCAATTGAACCGTGAAAGGGACTGAAAGTTCTTTGATATCTACCGCACCGAAAAGGAGATCCGTTTCAAACGTCTCAGAATGGTGAAGCTGCAAAATTCTTCCGATACCTAAGCGCCCCTCCTGTTTCTCATTCGGATTCATCTCTTTCAAAGGACGGGAGAGTGCCGCACGCAAATCCCGTGCGATTCCATGGATGCTTAAACAGTCGCCGCGGTTGGCGGTCAGTTCAATCTCGATAATTTCATCTTTGAAAGCGCTATATCCGTTTAAATTCTTTCCGAGGACCAATTCTCCGATGCTGTCGTCAAGGATCATAATCCCCTCACCCATAGGGGGAAGCCCGATCTCTTTGGCTGAACAAATCATACCGTGCGATTCTACCCCGCGAAGTTTTGCCTCTTTGATTTTAAGACCGCCCGGAAGTTCAGCACCGACCGTTGCCAATGCGATATGAATGCCCGCACGTACGTTGGAGGCGCCGCATACAATTTGTCGGATCTCATTGCCGACATTGACTTGGCAAACGTTCAATTTATCGGCATCGGGGTGTTTCTCACACTTCTCTACGTAACCGACGACAACCCCATCCGGGATAGAAATCGTTTCGTGCCGATCAACTTCCAATCCGATAGCGTTAAACGTTTTGAGCAAGTGCTCCGTATCCACTTCGCTGAGATCGATCCATTCATTTAACCAATTTTTTGTAACGATCATCTAAACTGCTCCAATAATCTCGTATCTCCCTCAAATAATGAGCGCAAATCACCGATCCGGTGAATCAACATCGCAAAGCGCTCAACGCCAAGGCCGAATGCGTACCCGCTGACATTTTCGTATCCGACCGCTTTAAATACATTCGGATCGACGATACCGCATCCGAGTACTTCAAGCCAGCCCGTTTTCGAACAGACGCGGCACCCCTCTCCGCCGCAGAAAATACAACTGATATCCACTTCGGCCGAAGGTTCCGTAAAAGGGAAGAAACTCGGACGGAAACGGACATTGACCTCTCCGAACATCGTTTTGAGAAAATCTTCGAGGATATATTTCAAGTTGGCGAAAGAGACTTTGCCCGCCTCTTCTACCACCAGCCCTTCTACCTGATGAAACATCGGGGTATGGGTAATATCGTAATCCCGGCGGAACACCGCACCCGGTGCAATCATCCGAATCGGCGGCTTCGTAGCGAGCATCGTACGGATCTGGACCGGCGAGGTATGGGTACGCAACAGCATCGCATCTTTAAAGTAAAACGTATCCTGCATATCGCGCGCCGGATGATATTTTGGGAGATTTAAAGCCTCAAAGTTGTGAAAATCATCTTCAACCATCGGACCCGTTTGAACGGAAAAATTCATCGCCGTAAAATAGTCTACAATCCGGTCCATCGTCTCCATTACCGGATGGAGTGAACCGCGTTCGGTTGTGGGGGAATAGAGGCTGACGTCAATGGCTTCTGCCTTCATCGATGCTTGTAAATGTTCCATTGCCAAGAAAAGTTTCCGATCCAGCAACAAGGCGTTAAGCCCCTCTTTATGGATATTTAGATCTTTGGCGAATGCCCCTTTTTCCGCATCAGGAATATCTTTCATGCGGGCAAACTCAGCGTTCATGATCCCTTTTTTTCCGAAAACGGCGATTCGGATCTCTTCGATTTTATCAATCGAGTCAGCCGATTTTATAGCGTCATACCACTCTTGCAAAATAGAGTCTCCATTGATGATTTTCTAAAAGCATGCACCAGATAATTTAGGTTTCTGAATATACTTTCAATATTGGGGGATATTGTAGTCAAATCTCTTTTATAATTAGCTTCAAGGGATAAAGCATATGTTACAATAGCACAAAAAAAGAGGTATATTATGTGTATATTTTGTAAAATCATCAATAAAGAAATCCCTTCGAATACGGTTGCCGAAAATGAAGAGTTTTACGCTTTCCACGACATCAATCCCAAAGCCCCCGTACACGTTTTAGCGATCCCTAAAGCCCATTATGACAGTTTTGATACCATTCCGGGAGAGGTGATGGGGAGAATGTCGACGTTTATGCAAGAGGTTGCCAAAACATGCGGAATTAACGAAAGCGGATACCGGATTATCAGCAATATCGGAGAAAACGGCGGTCAGGAGGTGAAACATCTCCATTTTCATATCGTCGGCGGTGCAAAACTGCATTGGGGCCATTTTGCCGATGCAGACCCGAAGGATTTCTTTTAATACACCCCCAAGGTGTTCTATCCTTATTCAGGATAGAGCATCTTTTTCGTTACCCCTCCGTCAATGACAAAGTTCTCTCCTGTAATAAATCCTGCCGCTTCGCTTGCAAGATACCACACCATTTCGGCAATATCTTCAACACGCCCGACGCGCCCGCAGGGGTGAAACGCATGGTCAGTTTCCCGTAAGCTCTCGGGAGCAACGTGTTCGATCCAACCGGGACTTATCGCATTGACCCGAATCGGTGCCAGACTCATGGCCAAAGCATGGGTGAGGCTAATAATCCCCCCTTTGCTCGCGCTGTACGCTTCGGTATGAGGTTCGCTCATCAACGCACGTGTCGAAGCGATATTGACGATGGCCCCTTTGGCTGAGTCGAGCTTATCCGCCAGTAACCGCGAGAGGAGAAACGGAGCCGTAAGGTTGATACTCAGAACACGGTTCCATTCGTCAAGCAAAAGGGATTTCGGATCCGTATTGGCACTCACGGCGGCATTATTGACCAATACGGTTAGAGAAGGAATCGAGAGGGCCGCTTTTTCAATTTGCCGGGGGTCGGCCAGATCACATACAATCGGCTCAAACCCTCCTTGTCGGGATGCTTTCGCCAAAAGCTCTTCGTTGGCATCCAGTCCAATAACCCGCCAATTTCGGCTGACGAAAAGGTGCGCCGTAGCCAAACCGATCCCTTGAGCCGCTCCGGTAATCACTATGGTCGGCATCACTATCCTTTGCGAATGAATATCTTCTCGATTTTAGGCATTGCACCCTTGCAAATTACCGAAATCGACGCTGCTTCCGCCGCCGCTGATCATTGTTTCGTTCTCACGGATCATAGTACCGTTATGGATGATCGTATAGGTAATTTTGGTCGTGTCCCGGATGGTATTGATCGTCGAACAATAGGTCTCGACACTTGCCATAACCCAGCGGGCGGCAAGGGTGTCGTCGGCATTGGAATCAAAGCGGTATTCAAGATGAAGGGTGTTAAATTTGCGCGGTGCCGACTCGTTTCGGACAACTTCGCCGGAAACTTCTAAATTTTTTACTTCATACCCCTGTTTTTGGGGAAGCATCACAACATCGGTTGCGCTGCAGGCAATAATGCCGCTCAAAAAATACTCGATCGGTGAAATTTGCGGACAGTCGATAATAAAACTGCTCTTTTCGGTTTTAGCTTCAAAACGCATAGCGTCCTGATGAGATACGGTAATTTTCATGATTCGTTCCTTGAATGTTTTAAAGGCTTATTTTATATCGTTTAAATAATGATCAAAATAGATAATTTGTTCTAATGTACGTACTTCAGCCGTTCCCCCCTGGGAAGTTCTTGCATTCATCGAATGTTCGATCGCAAGGTAATCGCAGACGTCTTTTTTGATCCGTTCATCGATGGCATGAAGTTCACGGTATTCGATATCGCTCAAATCGATCCCCAATGCTTCCGCACGGGCGACAGCGCGTCCGGTAATGTGGTGCGCCTCACGAAACGGAACACCGCAGTGTTCGACCAGATAGTCGGCTAAATCCGTAGCGCTTAAGTGGCCGAGTTTACATGCACGCGCCATGTTCTGCGGTTTTACCGTCATGGTTTTAAGGGCTTCGCGTAAAATTTCCAGAGAGATTTCTGCGGTTTCAACACTGTCGAAAACCCCCTCTTTATCCTCTTGGGTATCTTTGTTATAGGCCAGAGGAAGCCCTTTCATGACGGTTAGGAGCCCCATCAGATTTCCAAAAACACGTCCTGTTTTTCCGCGAAGCAGTTCCGGAACGTCCGGGTTTTTCTTTTGAGGCATGATGGAGCTTCCGGTAGAATAGGCGTCGGAAAGTTCGACAAAACGGAATTCATAACTCGACCAAAGGATAATCTCCTCTGCAAGACGGGAAATGTGCATCATCAGGGTTGAGATATTGAATAAAATTTCCAATGCGAAATCGCGGTCACTGACCGTATCGAGACAGTTGATACTGACCGAATCGAATCCCAGGGTTTTCGCGGTCATTTCACGATTGATATTGTGGGGTGTCCCCGCAAGGGCGGCACATCCGATCGGAGAGATGTTATTACGATCCGCACTGCTTTCAAACCGTTCACAATCGCGCTTGAACATAGCGGCATAGGCCAAAAGATGAAAGCCGAAATTGATCGGCTGGGCATGCTGCAGATGGGTCATTCCCGGCAAAAGTGTGGTCGTATGTTCACGGGCGATATCGACAATAACCCCCATCAAAGATTTAATCTGTGCGACGATTTCACGATTTTTCCGCAATACGAAGCGGCGAAAATCAAGGGCTACCTGGTCGTTACGGCTGCGTGCGGTATGAAGTTTTTTGCCTGCTTCGCCGATGATCGACGTAAGACGCTTCTCAATCGCCATATGCAGGTCTTCATCACCGATTTTCCATTCAAAAGAACCCGATTCGATTTCACTCAAAACCTGTGCCATCCCGGATTCGATCAACGCAAGCTCATCCGGAGTCAAGATCCCCTGATGGGTCAACATTTGAGCGTGCGCAACCGACCCTTCAATATCTTCACGGTACAATTTTTGATCAAACATGATCGAAGCATTAAATTTTTCTAATAGGGTTGACGTATCTTGAGTAAAACGTCCTGACCACATTTTTTCCATAGGATCTCCGAATTGTTATAATAAGTGGGGTATTCTAGCGAAGTTTGTTTTAGAAGAAAGTTTGGTTAAATAAATGCCAAAATAAGTTTTTTGGATTTATTTATCCCTGTTTTGAGGAAAAGAGCGGTGTCACTATCAGTTGCACGCCGGAACATTTCCGGTATCCGATGCATATTCGGTTAAAAAATCCTCTAAGTGTTTGGCATCTTTTGAATACGAACGGTCGCTGAAATATTCCCAGGAAGGTTGTGCCTTTTTCGAAGAGAGATGAATGTCCGCCAGTTTTTCACCTTTGTTTTCCATCAATTTTTCCCAAATCCGCTGCTTTTTCGATGCGGCCAGCGTTTGCCCGCCGCCATGACACTCTTTGCACGAATTCATATAAATTTTCTGACCTTTATAAGCGGCAGCGTTTAATGTCATAAAACCGGATAAAAGAGTGAGCGCTACAGTAGCATAAAGCTTGTTCATTATATATACTCTTCCCTGTTAATAAAATCTTCATAAATATTACATTACAAAATATAATAAAGTGCTTAAGTTGTAGCGCTTAAAAGCGGCAGTACCGCCCTTCAGAGTTGATATTTTTTCTCCCGATCCGCTTCTAAATCCCATACCAAAAGTGCTTTCAAACGCTCCACAACCGACGGCGTACACTCAACATCGCCGGGCCATTCTCTCTCAAAGCCGTCCATCGCCGTTTTCGTGGTCCCGTCAATCGCTACAATGGATTCGGAGCGGTATATGTCCCGACCGGCATCGATGTTGTTGGAGACACGCCATATCAACATATAAGGGTTGTGGATATCGTTTTTCGCTTCATCCACAAAAATAACAATACGCAAATAGGTCTTCAACGTTTCCAAAGCGCTAAAACACTCTCGAAGCGAACGTGTTTTCCGGATACTGACAATCGTAATCGGATTGGCGGTATGACGCATATACTGGGTCAAACCGGTTGTTTCCGGCAAAAGGGCAGCCACTTTTTCCAATAAATGGGTACTTTCAATCGAATCAGGCGCTGCCGGCGAATACGAAGCGGTAAAATCGATCCCCAACTTTCCGCCGACCAGGGATTCCGGACTGGAGTGATCCAGCGCATCGGTAATCCCTTCGGAAATAAAGAGGCATTTTGGGATAAAACGGTTCAGCGCATAGGTCACCAATGCCTCATAATTGGTCAGTTTTGGGGCATCTTCACCGAAAAAGAGGGCATGTTTAACGAAACTCATCTGACCCGAGCCCCAGAAAATATGCATAAACTGTTTGGCATGCCCTTTATACAACGGCTTCATTTTCGCCAAAATAAGATTATGAAATACGCCGTTTTCCGGCATATGGTAATCGATCAAATCGGCGGCATTGGTTTTGAGAAGCGGCAAGAATACCCGTTCCGTAGCCCATCCCATGTATTTGTCTTCCAATGGGGGTTTGCCGACAACCGTCGCCAAATAGAGGGGATTTTTACGATGGGTTATAGCGCTTACTTCCATCACCGGATAATATTCCGCAAGGGTATAATACCCCGTGTGGTCCCCAAACGGCCCTTCGAGTGCAAGCTTTTCGGTATCCACCCACCCTTCAATGACAAAATCGACATCACTCGGGATATACAGCGGCGTCGTAATCGATTCAACCAATTTGGGTGACTCTTTTTTAATAAGGCCGTACAGGAGCAGTTCGTTGACGCCGTAGGGCAATGGGGCGGTCGCACACCAGGTATAGAGAGGATCCCCCCCGATTGCGATGGATACGGGCATTTTTTTACCGGCACGCTGATACTGATCAAAAAAGTGGGAAGAGTCTTTGTGGATTTGCCAATGCATACCCAAATGGTTTTTATCGTACACTTGAAGACGGTACATTCCCAAATTTACCAAAGCTCCGTCAAGGCTCTGGGTATAGACTTGGCCCATTGTAATAAACGGTCCGCCGTCTTCTTCCCAGGTTGTCAGGATCGGGAGATCGTACAGATTCACTTCGGCGTCTTGTTTAATATTTTCCTGACACTCCCCCCGTCCTTTGAGTCTTTTCGGGAAAATATCTTTCATCGCGAACAAATCGCCGAGCATTCCGATTTTTTCTTTAAACCCTTGGGGAGGTTTCATATGGAGAAGTTTCTCAATCTCCGTCGCAACCCCCTCTACTTCCCGACCAAAAAGGAGCTCCGTCCGGCGATAGGAACCGAACAAATTCATTACTACCGGAATATCGTACGTTGTGCCGCTTTGTTTATCGACGGGATGGGTAAAAAGGAGGGCCTTCCCCCCGTCTTTTTTTTTGACTTCGGCATACGCTAAATGGGGAATTTCCAATACGATATCCAAAGGGGTATCGATTACTTTCAGTTCCCCTTTGGATTGGAGCAAGTCAAGTGTTTTTTGTAATGTCACGGATTACGCCTTATTTGCCATAGCTTCCGCTCTATGCAGAAGTTCCATCGCCCCCTGTGCGATCAGTCGTTCCGCCATGGATTCACCGACACCTTCCGTTTCCCCTTTTGAAACCGTGATTTCATCGCCCATCACTTCGGAACCGTCAGGCATACCGAGGGTTGAGCGGACGATTACGTCACCATTTTCCTGAACCCGTGCGCTGACGCCGATCGGCACTTGGCACCCTCCGTTAAGGGTATCTACAAAACCGCGTTCGATCGTTGTCTCAATGCGGCTATTTTCATCTTCCAGATAGGCTGCAATCTCTAACACCCACGGTTCATTCACAGTTTCGATTCCCAAAGCCCCCTGCCCCATAGCCGGAAGCATCTCATCCAAGGAGATCGGATAAAAATAGGTCACCAAATCACTGAAACCTAAACGGTTGATTCCGGCCGCCGCCAGGATAATCGCGTCAAACTCCCCCTCTTTGAGTTTACGGATACGGGTGTCCACATTCCCGCGTAAATCTTTGATAACCAGATCGGGGCGTTGTTGTACCAACTGCATCCGTCGTCTCAAAGACGACGTTCCGACAACGGCACCCTGTGGAAGGGATGCGATATCGGGGTATTTTTCACTGAGCATCGCATCACGTACGTCTTCACGTACCGTAATTGCCGAAAGCAATAGCCCCTCGGGCATAACCGTAGGGACATCTTTCAATGAGTGGACCGCCATTTGAGCCTCACCTCGAAGCATCGACTCCTCAATCTCTTTTAGAAACAACCCTTTACCGCCGATTTTCGCCAAAGGTACGTCTAAAATTTTATCCCCGGAAGTGATAATGATTTTGAGTTCAACCTCTACATCCGTAAATTTTGATTCAATTACCGATTTGATATGGTTGGATTGCCAAAGGGCAAGTTTGCTTCCGCGTGTCGCGATGGTGAGCTTTTTCATGAATTATTTAACCTTAATCTCTTTATATTTGTTTTTTGTAGAATCTTTTTGTCCGTTAAAAAAGACGGTAGGGGTTCCGGAAACCATCATCGACTGTGCTGTTTTTTGATCAAATTCAAACTGCTTCAAGACCGAGGAGCTGCGGATATCATCAAGACCGATTTTAGTCCCGAACGTTTTATTGAAAGCATTGAGAATTTTCTGTTCATCTTTTTCATTGGCATTAATATCTACTTTATAGAGTTTTGATACCACGTTATCATACCCCTTTTGCTCTGCGGCAATAGCCGCTTTGGTTAATGCAACCGATGCGGGGTGGAGGGCTTCAAGCGGAAGATGATAATAATAGACCCCAAAAGTTTTAGGATATTTTGCCATATAAGAGAGGGCTTCCGGGACATAGCGACGGCAGAAAGGGCATAACGGATCGGAAAAAATGGCTACCTTATAGGTTGCGTTCGCTTCACCCGCTATACGGTTTGCTTTGGTATAAAAAGCGTCATCAAAATCGGGCGACATCGTTTCGTTATACCGTTCACCCGTCTTGACGTTTACAAGTTCCGGAGCAAGGATACTGCCGTTGACGAAATAGGTACCGTTTTGATTGATATGACGTGTATCGTTCCCTTGTTTGACATCGGCTTCCATCGTAATGAAATAAACCTGCCAACCGCTCAAGGCGGGGAGATTCTTTTTGCCGCTCACATTTATTTGTAAATTACTGATATTCGGGTTATTGGCGATCCCTTTTTTTAAAAATGCGGTTATCTCACCGTCAGTAGCTCCGAATAGACTAGCGCAGAGCAGTAGTGTGCTCGATAATTTCGGCATCAATGACATGGTCGTCCTTTGGTTGGGTTGGTGTGTGATATTTTCGCGAAAAACGGTTAATGATAAGCGAACTAAACAATGAAAACTGCAGTACTATCCCGATAAAATCGCTTAAAAAACCGGGAAGTATCAAAAGAATCGCACCGAATAATCCCATCAGATTTCGATTTGAAAATCCTTCCATATCGATGTGACGCATCCGCAGAGCGTAGACATTTTCGGCCAAGGTATGGCGAAAATTCATCAAAATCGATATTCCTAAAAAAGCACTCCCTATGATCTCTAAAAAAGTAGCTAATCCCCCGATTTGCGAAGCGATCTCAATGGAAACGAGGACTTCTAAAAAAAGGTAGACTAAAAAATAGATCATCGTGATAATTCCTCGATCTTAGCCAGTACGTCGGCTGCTTCGACCGTAATGATTTCACGCGTTGCACGAATCAAAATTTGTACTTGCCCGTTTTCCAGCTCTTTACCGACAATCACCGTAAAAGGGAATCCGATCAGCTCAGCATCGGACATTTTAAATCCGAACCGCTCTTTTCGGTCATCAAAAATGGTTTCGATACCGCGTGCCTGCAAAGAGGCATAGAGCTCTTCGGCATACGCCATATGCGATTCTTCTTTGATATTCGAGACCATAACGTTGACCAGATACGGAGCCGTAGCGTGGGTCCAGATACACCCTTTTTCGTCATGGTGCTGTTCAATCACCGCTGCGACAAGACGGCTGACGCCCATTCCGTACGTGCCCATAATAAACGGTTGCGAACGACCGTTTTCATCCAGATACTCGGCTTTCAGCGGTGCGGAATAAACGGTACCGAGTTTGAAAATATGACCCACTTCGATCCCTTTGGTATGGAGAAGTTTACCGCTGCAGTGCGGACATCCGTCACCCACTTGCACCGCCGTCAGATCCGCGAACGGGGATTCGTTCATCACGTTCAGATCGACCCCGACAAAATGGTAATCCGCCTCATTGGCACCGCAGATCATATGGGTTGCACCGCGTACATCATTATCCATCACGATACGGATTTTATCCTGATCGAGCGGTCCGATGAAGCCCGGAACCAAACCGATTTCGGCCAATTCCGCTTCGGTAGCATCAACCAAATCGATCGCTCCGATACTGTTGCGTGCTTTGACCTCTTGAAGCTCATCGCATCCGCGGATAAAGAAACAGACCAGTTCAGACCCTTCGGTATAAACCGCACGCTGAACCACCGCTTTGAGGGTGTAATAGGGATCGACATGGAAAAATCCGCTCAAATCTTCGATCGATTTGATATTCGGTGTTTTAAAACGGGCAAAGTCCGCTTGCGGCGCTTCCGGAATCACACTTCGCGGTGCACGCCGCGCCGCCTCCACATTGGCCCCGTATTCGCACGTGTCGCACACGGCCAGCGTATCTTCTCCGCTCTCAGCTAAGACCATCAACTCTTTTGAACCGGTACCGCCGATCGCGCCGCTGTCCGCTTCGACGATTCGGAACGTAAGACCCAAACGTTCCAATACACGTTTATAGGCCGCTTCCATCGCATCGAATTCACGGTCCAAATCTTCGGTAGAAGCGTGGAAACTGTATCCGTCTTTCATCACAAATTCGCGAGCACGCATCAATCCGAATCGCGGGCGCGCTTCATCACGGAATTTGGTTTTGACCTGATACACGTTGAGGGGAAGCTGTTTGTAACTCGTCACGCGGTTACGAACGATGCTGACCATCATCTCTTCGTGGGTCGGTCCCAGGACAAAAAGGTTGTCTTTCCGATCACGGAAACGGAGCAGCTCTTTCCCGAATTTTTCAATACGTCCGCTCTCCTGCCACAATTCAGCCGGCGTTACGAAACTGAGGTCAACTTCCAATGCTCCGCATTTAGCCATCTCTTCATTGATAATTGTCTCAATTTTTCGGAGAACCCGTTTGCCAAGCGGTAAGAAATTATAAAGACCGCTTGCAACCTGGGCAACAAATCCGGCGCGTGAAAGATATATATGGCTCGGAAGCTGAGCATCTTTGGGTGATTCTTTGGTTGTAGGGATATAGGCTTTAGTAAAACGCATTAATTTCCTTTTGGTAAATAGGTACAGGAATTTTTAGAGAGATCGAACCCCTCTTCTTGATCCATTAAAAAACTCATCGATTCGATCAGCGTATCCACTCTCATCGGATCAGAACCATCACGCATACGCTCGGCAAACGGATGTAAAAAACGTTTCAATGCCTGCAGCGTTGCTTTTTGAACGGCATATTCATACTCTTTGGGAATATACCCGTTGTTGATGACACGTGATGATTCTTTCATCGCCGCATCCGACGCTCTCACATACATACTTTTGATAAGTGGTTCTACGGAGAGCGTTTTCAGCCATTCGAAAAATTGTATAACGTGGCGGCGAACAATAACGTACGAAAGTTTGGCCTCATCTTCACGAAGAGCAATGTTTTCGGATACGATCTCTTTTAAATCATCCACGTAAAACAGCCGAATGGACCAAAGTTCAGGATCACACTCGATATCCCTCGGAACGGCCATATCAAACCAAAAACGCTCATACGGACACGGTTTAATCATCTCGTCGGTGATGATCGGCGTGATCGATCCCGTTGCGGTGAAGAGGAGTTCGTTTTCATTGATCGCATAGGCCAGCTCTTCGTAAGAACGGACACGTGCATTGCACTCCCGCGCAATCACTTCTGCCTTTTCAAACGTTCGGTTCATCACCGTAACCTCTACCCCTTGGGCACTCAGATGTTTACAGGTAATAACCGACATCTCCCCTGAACCGATAACCAACGCTTTTTTGCCGCTGACATCACCGATGCTCTCTTTGACTTTGGCGACGGCGACACTGGCTACAGAGACCGGTTTTGAAGAGATATTGGTAGCATTTCGGACTTCGGCGGCACACTTAAAGGCATAATTCATTGCACGGGCGATTTTCTGTGCCGAAAACCCGTTGTCTTGGGAGAGTTTAAACGCATCTTTAAGTTGACCGGCGATTTGAGTCTCACCGACGACCATCGAATCCAAAGAGCTGGCTACGCTGAAGAGGTGATGGATTCCCCCCTCATCTTCAAACATATCGGCACGTTCGTGAAGTTCGCTGCGGCTTAATCCGGAGTGGTGCGAAAGCAAAGCGAACAGCGCATCGGCCGCAGCTTCCGTATCATTGCAGCTGCATACGATTTCAACACGGTTACAGGTAGAGAGGACCATCGATTCGCTGATACAAGGATCCGTGTTCAAAAGACGCATCGCATCCAATTGCGCCGTTTCATTTACAAAAGCGAGTTTTTCGCGTATCGCCAACGTCGAATTTTTATGTGAAAAGCTAACAACCAAATAGTGCATTAATGGCTTCTTTGAATGACGGTTTCGATAATTGCCCGCAGCAATGGATCTTCGCCGATCGCTTCAAGCGCTTCATCACACAACGCTCTGGCATGGCTGTAGGAGTGTTCAATAATCCGGAATTCATCCATTTTGGAACGGATCCACCCTTTTTCCTCTTCACTCAAAACTTTGCCGTGGTTAGCGATTAACCGCTCTTTATCCCCGTTTTCAAGCCGTTCGTATAAATCAATATACGGCAGGGTAACTTTCCCTTCGGAAAAATCGTTTAATGAGGGTTTCCCCAAGGTCGCTTCATCCGAAGTGATATCAAGAATATCATCAACGATTTGAAATGCAAGGCCAAGATTCTTACCGTAGATGGCATGGGCGGAGGCATCTTTACCGGCCAATACGGCGGCACTGAATGCACACGCTTCAATCAAAGTCGCCGTTTTAAGATACAGCATTTTCAAATAGAGTTCACGATCCGTATTAAAATTTTCCGCCATCGAGACGTCCATCATCTCTCCGACCGAAAGACGGGTTACGGACTCAGCCACAGCGCGCGAAATCGAAGGGTCAAACGCCGTCAATTCGCTAAAGGCTTTTGAATAGAGGATATCACCGAGCATAATGGCCGTTTTCGATCCCTCCGTAGCGTTCACGGATGCGACTCCGCGTCGCAGCTGCGCTTCATCGATGACATCATCGTGGAGGAGACTCGCCGCATGTATCAGTTCAACAATCGCACCCAATAACGGAGCGGACGGAGCAGATGGTGCAATGGTTAAAATCAGACGTGCCCGCAACCGTTTTCCGCCTGAGAGCTTTTTAAAAAGATCTGCGGCATGAGGATAATCAACCTCATCAATCAGTTTGGCAATAAGGGTTTCTACGTTTTCCAACATTCCTATGATCACTTCTTAGTTAAATAATCCAACACGATTCGATTTTCTTTGTCGATCAAAAAAAGATCCATTTGTGCCGTTGCGTTCCCTTCGTCGAATTTTTTAAAAACGACCAAAACATAAGGGATATCTTGTTGACTGCGCTTTAGCGGTAAAAGCTGTTTGCGAAAGCTTTGATTGGCGTGCCCTGCATAAAGAATATGCTGTCCGACAAACCGGTCAAAATTCTCATGAACGACCAGCGCTTTATCGGTGTAGAGGGTCCACCGGAAATTCAATATCCGTTCTTGGCCTTCGCTTTTGACCAATATTTTGACCATCTGGTCTTTTTTCAGGATAAAACTTTCCGATTCCCTCCATGGGGCACCGTCTAACACCGAGCAAAGGCCTATAATCAAAATCAAAAGAAAGTTTTTCACGTCTACTCGTTACACGGCGAGACATTTTCCCCTACGCCGACCGGTTCACGGCCGACATACACAACAGACTCCAAAAATTTGCTTTTCGACGGGCTTCGGAGATTGAATGTCTTCATCTTCGTACAGATTATACATCGTAACTCCAAAGGATCAATTTAAGTCGGCGATTATACCATCTGTATTCTTAGGTACGTAAAAAAACAGAGGATGAGGAACAATCGGCGCGTTAAAGCTCTTGGAGTTTTCCAGCCAATTTTTTTAAAACCTTGATCTCTTTGGTCAGCTCTTTTATCTCTTTTTTATCGGAGCATATTTCCAGTTTTTCTCGCTTGGAATGTATTTTTTTCTCAATTTTTTTCTTGAGTACATCTCTCAGTTCGGCAGCTTTGTCACTCTTTTTTTCTTTGAATTTATCAAAAAACTTTCCGATCGCTTTAATCAGTTTTTTCATTTTCATATGAGTTCTCCCATCTCTTGAACTTTCTCATCGGCAATCCACAAAACCGTCGCTACCCGTATAAGTCTTTTAATAATATCGTAGGCATAAGAGCTGTCGTTGATAATAGATGTAGCCATTTTCGTATCAATCTTATTTTCACGGATGAGATGATCTATTCTGCCGTTATGAATTGTATCCAACCGTTTGATATCCTCTTTGAGAACCGCCAGTTTGGTAATCGCCTCCATATCATCATTATTGTTTTGAAGCATATAAATCATATCCAGCGTTTTGGCTATCTCAGAGCGGATAAAATTATATTCTCCCTGCAGGTACTCATTTTTCGATTTTGAATAGAGGGCAATGTTTTTTTGAATCTCTTTGACGCTTTTTAGAGCTTCAACGATATTTTTGGAAGCATTTTTAAGTTTATACGCCTTGGTTTGCGTTATCTCTTCGGTGAGATGCAACTCTGCCCTCACCGTAAAATGGATAATATCCCCGTATAAAATTTTGATCTTTTTTTCATACAATTCGTCAATATTGGTATCGATTTTTTCCGTCGATGTTTTAATCACCTCCGGGATATCGTGATGTCCATAAAATTTATGCCGATGAATGGATAACGCGTGAGCAAACCCTTCCGTCGAATTCTCATAAAGATGGATTACCTCCTTTTTCAAAGCTACCAATGCGGCATCAGGGATCGTAATAACCACATCGTCCAGGAACTTTGCCCGATCGATATCATCCTCTTCTTTCTGAAAACGTCCTTCTAAAAATGTGACAAGCTTGGATGTAAACGGGGCGACGATCACGACGCCGAGGATGTTGAATACCGTATGGAAAAGTGCCAGCTTCATCCCGTAATCCTGTTCGGCTATCCCGATATCATGGGCCAAAGCATCGACGATATGGGCAAGCTGATACAATAACACCATAGCCACGACACCGGTTACAACGTTAAAAATAAGATGGGCAGCCGCCAGCCGTTTACCGTTGGCATTTGAGGTCATCGCTCCCATAATTGCGGTAATGGTTGTACCGATGTTGGCTCCGATAGCCAATTCTAACCCATTGATATAGCCAATCTGACCCGATGCGAGTGCGGTAATGATAATGGCAACCGTTGCACTGCTGGATTGGATAATGACCGTCGCAACCACACCGATCATGACAAAAAGCACTCCTCCTGCCAATCCCCCCATCCGATACTGGGAAAGATCCAGACCCGCCTTTAATCCGTCGAAGCCGTTTTTCATGTAATCGATACCGAGAAAGATAAATCCGAGCCCGATTAATATATTCCCAAGCCCCTGATAGGATTTTCGTCCATTGAAACGGAAAATTACCCCGAAAATGAGCATCGGCATCGCAAAATGGGCTATGTCGATTTTGACCCCGAATGCCGATACGATCCATGCCGTGGCCGTCGTTCCGATATTTGCCCCGAAAACGACTCCGATAGCACTGGATAAGCTCATAAGCCCGGCACCGACAAACGAAATGACGATAACGGTGATCAAAGAGGAGCTTTGAACGACCGAGGTGACGGCAAATCCCGTTCCGATAGCCTTGGGGAGGGTATTGGTACTTTTTTCCAGAATACTTTCCAGTACTCCGCCGCTGAAAAGCTTGAATCCATCATCCATAAATACCATGCCGACCAAAAAGATCGCTATCCCCGCGATAATAATCCGTGAGTCTCCATACGTAAAGAGGATCATCCCTACCAGGAGTAAAAATAACGGATAGAAAAAAATTTTATACATTGAGTTTCTCCCCTTTCTGTACTACAGCCGATTTTTCAGCAGATTGATCAACCGATCGTCTTCGTGCAACAGCCGTATGCAGAGATCAACGATTTGAGGATCGTAGTAGCGACCTTTGTGGGCTTCAATTTCGTTGATGGCAATCTCGATCCCCAAAGCTTGCCGATAGGGACGATGCGAAGAGATTGCTTCCACCACGTCCGAAACTGCAAGGATCTTTGCTTCGGGAATAATCTCTCCGTTTTTCAGCCCTTTTGGGTAGCCGCTGCCGTCAAGGCGCTCATGGTGCTGTGCGATCATCTCGGCAATCGGCCAGGGGAATTGGATCTCTTTGAGTATATCGTAGCCGCTTTGAGGATGTATTTTGATCAATGCGAATTCGGCTTCCATCAGTTTTCCCGGCTTGCTGAGGATTTCAATCGGAACCGCAATTTTCCCGATATCGTGAATCAGTGCCCCCAATTTGAGCCCTTCGATACGGTCATTATCCCAACCCATCTCTTCGGCGATCCGGACCGCTATTTCGGATACCCGCTGCTGATGCCCCGCCGTATAGGGATCTCGTTTTTCAATCGTTAACGCAACCGCTCGAATCATATCGATGAGGCTTTGATGGAGCTGTTCGCGGGTAGCCTTTTCCGCTTGGGCCAACCGTTTTTGTTCGGTAATATCGTGGGCGATCCCCTCCATTCCAATCACATTCCCCTCCTGATCCGTAAGCGGATGTTCAGAAACGAGAAAAAATCGGGGACTCCCGTCTTTTGCGTACACTTCCGCTTCGTACGAAATCTGGGTTTCACCGACCGATAGGGCAAGTGCGGTCAGCCTTTTGGCCTCTTCGTTGATCGGATTGGGGGTTAAAAAATCGTCATAACTGCGTAAACACTCAGCTACTTCGTATCCGAGCGATACGGTCACGGTCGGGCTGACGTAGGTGAAACGTCTCTCTTTGTCGTGCCGAAAAATAATATAGTCCGAACTCAGCCCCTCGATCAAGCGGCGGTAATTCTCTTCGCTCTCTTTGAGTTTGGCATGCTGTTCTTCCAGTTCATGAAGCTTTTTGTCAAGCATTTTTGCCTGTGCTTCATAATGTTTTTGTTCAAATTCGACAAAAGGTTTTTCGCTGGAAGAGAGACGGTTACGTTCTTTGGCCTGTTCCAAAATCCGATTGATAATGGCCAAAAACTCATCCATTTCTATCGGTTTATAGATAAATCCTACCGCTCCGACCTCTTCGGCCAAAGCTTTGTCTTCGCGATCGGTATACTGCGCCGAGTAGAAAACGACCGGAATATTTTTCAGGGATTCATCGTTTTTCACGGCACGGCAAAACTGGAATCCGTCCATCTCCGGCATTAAAACATCAGATACGATGATATCGGGATAAAACGTTTGCAGTTTTTCCAGCCCTTCAATCCCGTTCATCGCCGATACTACATAAAAGTCATCTGATTCAAGAATTGCCGTTTGTAACACAACGGCGTCTTCATTGTCATCCAACAACAAAACTTTTTTCATAAGTCCCTTTCTCTCAATCTATCACTCATCGACTCTTTATTTTGCTTTTTCCAGCACTTCCGCAATCTGAATAATCACCCGCTCGGGATCAATCGGTTTTTCAATATAGCCGTTGCATCCGGCCGAGAGCATCCGCTCTTCGTCACCGGACATCGCGTACGACGTCATGGCAATGACCGGAACCGTTTTACCTTTTTCTGATCCCCGAATCCGTTTTAACACTTCCAATCCGTCGATATCGGGCAATTGAATATCCAAAATAATATAATCGGGATTTTCGCTTAATGCCATCTCAACACCGCTGAGTCCATTTTCCGCTTTGATGGTTTCATAGCCGTTGGCTTCAAGGATGAAGGAGATGAGTTCCATATTATTTTCATTATCTTCGATAATCAATGCTTTAGCCATTCTTTGATCCCTCCTGAGATTGTTTTTTAGCAATTTTTTTGGAAATCGTCAGCCCGAACGTACTGCCGGATTCTTCTTCACTCTCCATCCACACATTCCCTTCCAATAACTCTTCGACAATTTTTCGTGTCACGTAGAGCCCTAATCCCGCCCCGCCGGCTTTGACTCTCAAACGGGTATCCAAACGCTCAAATGCTTCAAAAAGTTTAACGCGGTCCTCTCGTGAAATGCCGATACCGTTGTCGATAACGGCGATTTTAACCCGGGTATCCAACTCTTCCGCACGTATAACGATAGTACCACTTTTTTCCGTAAATTTCACTGCATTTGTGAGATAATTGCGTATACACTGATGGAGCCGCCGTTTATCGGTATGGAGGAGAATATCCTTTTCCATTTCAGCAACAAGGCTAAGCCCTTTGGCTTTGGCCGTCGGTTCCATCTCCTCTAGGAGTTTTCCGATCAGGGATTCAAGTGAAAATGTCTCCACAACGACATCCATAAGCCCTGCTTCGATCTTTGAGATATCGATAACGTCGGTAATCATTGCCAGTAAATGGTGCCCCGCTTTGTTGACCCGTTCGAGATGTTCACTTTGCTTGCTGTTGATCTCCCCTACCAATCCCTGCTGTAAAATACCGGTAAAACCGATAATGGCATTCAGCGGGGTACGCAATTCATGGCTCATCGATGCGATAAACATGGTTTTCAGTTTATCCATCTCTTTGAGTTGTTCATTCGCTTTTTCAAGATCACGCGTACGCTCTGCCACTTTGATTTCCAACGCATCGCTAAAGCTCTCTGCTTGAAGCTGTTTCTCCTGCAGCTGGCTTAAATAACGGTTAAAATTTCTCCCTCCGAAGCCAATCAAAAACATCCCAACCAGGAAAATGACGCTGTGAGAAATGATTAATCTCATTTTGATACGTTCAAAATTTTCGACGTAGGGGGCCATTTTCACCACTACTTCTACCCCGCCGCGAATATCCCCCTCATGATATCCCTGAATGGCATGGCATTTCAAACAGCTTTTTTCGGCGATCATCGGACGCATCAGACGTAAATAGGGTTCACCCCTATGCATGGTGAACTCAAACTTTTCTTTGCTTCCGTGCTTAAACGCTTCGATCGCAGCGGCTTCCCACGGGTCCGGTTCGTTGGGTTTCCACAACGCCTTGTCACTGACGATACGCCCTTTTACCCCGTACTCTTCCGGAAATTCGTCCATCATCTGACGCAGCATATAGGCCGGATTCATCAGTGTCAGTTCAACGCCGGAGGGGGTGCGAAGATCACGTTCGGGAATATGGGCAAGATTGGGATTCGAGGGGGTTCTAGCGTCTTTTTTAACATATATCCCGCCGTGTTTGCTCGCCCAGAATCGAAATGCCTGATCTTTGTTAAAATTGGCGATCGCATCTTTTTTGGCTAAAGCGTTCATAGAATCCTTTTGCTGGGTCAGGTTCCATACAAACGATCCTCCGACGATCAGTGTCCATACAAGAGCGATAAGCGAAAAATATTTCAATGCTTTTGTATTGCCCGGCATCCTCTTATTTCCCCTCGACCGTGATCTGTTTCGGGATACGCAGACCGAATACCGATCCTTCTCCCGCTTTGCTTTCAACCCATACCGTCCCCTGCAGGACGCTTTCGGTAATTTTTCGGGTCAGATAAAGCCCAAGGCCCGTCCCTCCCGGAAGAACCCTCAAGTGGGTTTCCAGTCGCTCAAACGCTTCAAACAAACGCGGTTTGTCGGCTTCGTCAATACCGATACCGGTATCTTTCACCCAAATACGGATAGTTTCCCCTTCGTCCATCACCCCCAGGGTAACCCCTCCGCTTTCGGTAAATTTGACGGCATTGCTCAAGTAATTCAAAATGCACTGATAAAGCCGCTTTTTATCCGTAAACATCTCAATCTCCGGGATCAATTCGAGTTCCAGTGTGAGCTCTTTCGGTTTCGCCAAAATCTCAATTTCCCCGTACGCTTCCTGGATCAAATCGTTCAATTTAAACGGTTCAGGAGAGGCCATCACCCGCCCCGCTTCAATTTTCGAAATATCGATCACATCGCTGATCAAGGAGAGGAGATGCTTCCCGGCCGATTTTACCCGTTTGAGCTGATCGGTCTGTTTCTCATTGAGAGGACCGCTCAGCCCCTGCAACATGACACCGGCAAAACCGATAATCGAATTCAGCGGCGTACGCAGTTCATGGCTCATCGAAGCGATAAACATCGATTTGAGCTTATCGAGTTCCTGAAGTTTTTTATTGGCTTCGACCAATTCATGGGTCCGTTCCGTGACCTTGAGTTCCAGCGTTTCATTGGTCTCTTTCAAGGCTTGCTGCTGACGAAGCAGATCGGTAATATCATGTGCGGCGGCATAAATGACCGCTCCGACGGGGACCGACTGCCACATCAATGACCGATAACTTCCGTCCCGGCATCGGTAACGGTTGACAAAACCGATAACGCTTGATTGGGAGTCGAGCGTTTCGACGGCTTTTAAAGTTGCCGCCATATCATCGGGATGGATAAAATCAAAAAATGTATGGGTATAGATCTCTTGCAGAGGGTATCCCAGCACCGTTTCCCACGCATTATTCAAACGCAGAAGATTCCCTTCCATATCGGCGATGCAGAGCATGTCCAGGGTAACCGTAAAAAACCGGTCCAGCTCTCCGATACTTTTACGCAGTTCGGCTTCGCGCTTTTGAATTTTGTTCTGCATGACATCGATGCTTCTCCCCAGCATTCCGATTTCATCGTTGCTGTCCAAAGGGATTGGCCAATCGTATTCCCCCTCCGCAATATGGTGCGTCGATTCGTTTAATTGTTTCAAAGGATATATGATTAAGCTCTTGAGCATCCATCCCAGCAAAAATGTGATGACGGCAGCGCTGAATACGGCCATCACCGCCGCACGGAGAAACTCTTCGCGGAGCTGATTTTTCATTTTTGTTTTGGAAAAATAGAGGATAATGCGGCCAATCGTCGCTTCTTTATGGGTGATCGTACCGCTTCGCATTACCAAATCTCCATTCAGATGGTCATGGACGATATCGATTATCTTTCCGTGATCATCACGCCTCTTGGCGGCAAAAATCCCCTCTTCCCCCTCTACAAAAACCGCATCAACTTGTTCATTACGCATTTCCGTCAAAATAATCTGATCGATCCACTCTTTGTCCAGTTCCCATAGCGGAAGCTGAAGATCATGCTCCATCCGGATCAACTCCGTATCCGCTAGGGTATTAAGTTCTTTCTCCAGTTTACTCTGAAGCGACTGATACGCAAAAAAGTTAAAAAAAACAATGAATCCTGCGAAAATGACTAAGATATACAAAATGATTTTGCCGGAAAGGGTCTGCGGTATCAGAGTTTTCATCGACGTTCCTGTACTGATTCAAATGAATAGATCTGCTCAAATTGGGTCAAATGGTTATACCAGTCTGAGGGGACCGGAAGAGCCGTGTAATATTTGTCGAGGATCTTCTGATACGTCCCGTTTCGGATGATCCGGTGAAGCCCCTCTTGGTAGCGGCGTCCGATTTGAAGGGCATTCGGAGTAGAACTGTCAATCATAATCGCTATCGGGGAAACCGTTTCAGGAATCACCTGGATACCGAACTTATCCGTTTCGTTCGGAAAAAGGGAACGGATCGTCCGGTTCCCTACCAAATCGAGTTCCAAGACAAGATCAAGACGCCCCTTATGCAGTTTTTTAAACAACGATTCATGCGAATAGCTCTCTTCAAACTCACCGAATCCTGAGAGCGAAGCCGGATTGGAAATCGTCCCTTTCAGTGCTCCGATATGCCGTTTGGAACACTCTTTTTGGGGGAGTCTGCACTCTTGTGTATGGGGAAGGTAGGAAAAAAAGGCGGTGTAGGTAACGGCGATCGGAATAACGGCGGCAAAAGACTGATTGTTCATATAAAACAGCGGGTTGCCCAAATCATTATTAGAGGTGTCGGCAATCAGACGTTTTAACGGGCGAAATTCGATTGTCGTATCGATCCCCGCTTCGTGTGAAATAGCTTTAAGGATCTCGCATCCCATACCGCTGCATGAGTCTTTTTCAACCCAATACGGGGCACTTTCATTGGCTTGGAGCGTTATGTTCAGTCGCTCCTGAGCCGATAAACCTCCGGAGAGAACAAGGACAAAAAAGAGTACCCCCCTCACCGCTAGTCTCATTTTTTTGCGAGCTCATTTTTCCATAATTTTTTGAAGTTTTTTAGATGCGACTGCGAAAGCGGATTTTTACCTTCATATTTTTCGATAATGGCCTGATATTGGCCGTTTTCCAAAATCGTGTTCATCCCCTCACGGAATTTTTTCAAGACCGCTTTGGCATCCGAATTTTTGAGATTGAAAATAATCAGCGCGGTCGATTCCTCCGGAGCGGGCTCAATCATCCCAAACTGATGTTTATCCGCTTTAAAATTGGACTCCAACATCATATTGGCACTCAATTCCGGCTCTTTGATAAAATCAATCTCCCCCTCTTTGAGTTTTTTAAACCGTTCCAACGCGCTGACGCGAACAATTTTAACCCCCGCTTTTTGATAAGCTGCCGTATTCTCTTCCTCCCGTGCCCCATAGCGCATCCCTTTGAGATCCGAAAGGGCCCCTTTCCACACTATACCTTTAGGGTGGAGAGGTTTGTAATAGTAATAATGCTCATGTACCAGACACACCGGCAATACCTTGTTCCCCCGCTTATCCTCATTTGAGAGCGTCGGGTCTCTCCCCATAACCCCCAGAACCTTCTCCTGCGTCAAATAATAATCGACCATTTTTTGGACCGGATACGTTGTCAGGGTGACCGTTTCATTTTGCGTTTTCAGCGCCGCCGACACTATTTCGAACGCAAGCCCTCCGTCCGGGCGCTGCATTGAAAACAGCGGGGCGTTCTCTACGGTAACAATTTCATTTTTGGTTTCAGAGAACATTGCCGCGGTAATGCGGGGACCGGTCGCGCTCAAAGAAGCCGAAACGATCATCACCAATCCCGAAATGCCGATCCATCGGCTTAATCCTTTTAACGAGGTTACATACTTCATCATTGCTCCTTTCTTAATCTGATATCGCCGATGCCGAGAGCACCTCTAGTTTGTCCCATAAATCGAAATGATGCCCGAACGGGGTCGTTTGTGAGAGGAAAATCGTGATTTTTTCCTCTTTCGGATCGACGCTGAATCGGGTCGAATACAAACCTGCCCATTCAAATACCCCTACGTCTCCGGCGTCTACATTGTGTTCGCGGTCTTGCTGAATCGCAAATCCTAGCCCAAATTTCCACCCCTTATCGTGCAGGTAATCCGCGTAATATTGACCGCTATGGTTGGTCGCCGTCATCAGTTCCACCGTTTTTCGGCTCAACAGGCGAACCCCATCAAGTTCCCCCTTATTGAGCAGCATTTGCGAAAACCGAAAATAATCGTAAGCTGTCGTGAGGACGCCACCCCCTCCCGAGAGGTATTTTCCCGATGTCTCGTACGCATCATACGGACACATGGCGAGTTCATTGCTCAGGAGCATTTCATGCTCACCCACCCGTTCCAGTGACCCCTTCCAATCGCTTTTATAGACTGCGGCCAGACGGCGCACTTTCTCTTTAGGGATAATAAAATAACTATCGTCCATTTTGAGAGGTTTAAATACATTTTCATAAACGAAGCGGTCAAATTTCATCCCCGATACTACCTCTATCAGATAGCCCAGAACATCGGAATTGAGACCGTATTCCCAAAGTTCCCCCGGCTGAGCCGTCAAAGGGAGTCTCCCCAGCCGTTTGACCATATCCCCGATCTCTTCATCGCTCCGGCAATAGCCATCGTTGATCTGTGCTTCTTTATACAGATTCAGCATATCTTTCCGTCCCGGCTGATTGGGATAAAGGCCGGCATAGGACAGGTACATAATGCCCGACGTATGGGCCAAAAGATCGCGTACCGTCACCTCCCGTTGTACCGGCACCAGCTTATAGGGATACGGTGACCCTTTGGGCTGCGGAACAAGCACTTTTTGATTTTTAAATTCGGGGATGTATTTGGAGACGGGATCGGAAAGGAGTAATTTTCCCTGCTCATACAAGATCATTGTGGCTACGCTCGTGATGGGTTTGGACATCGACATGACCCGCATAATCGTATCTCTTTCCATCGGCTTACCCTCATCGGCTTTGCCCGTCGCTTTGAAATAGGCGATTTTTCCATGCCGTGCAACCAACACGACGGCTCCGGCCATCTTCTTTTCCTCAATATGCCGATCGATAATGTTATCGATGTTTTCGAGTCTCTGCGTTGAGAGGCCCACACTCTCCGGTGCGACCTGTTTCTCTTCCCACCCCTCTGCACACAGGCTCACGAACCCTATCATGAAAATCACTGCGAAACGCTTCATGTTTTTCCTCTCTCTTTCCCAAGGGTACGCTTGGTACAACCGCTACATAACTTCTTTATGCTAACGCTAATCGACTTTGGCAAAGCTTAGTTGAATCATAAAAAACTATATTTTGAAAGGGCGGAACATCGGATAGCACCCCGGCAGTTTACCCTCATTCCCAGATTTCCGGCCGGATTGTCACATCGCCGCGATCGCTGTGAAAGCTAAGTTCACCGTCGCTGATGTTGCATTGCAGCCGCATGGAGCGCTCGCACAGTTTTTCGATCCCCTCGGCATGCAGATGGATCACACGGAGATTTTTAAACCGTGCAAACGTCGAGCCGTATTGCTTCCACCATGCGATTGCCGCTTTAGAGTTATACGTGTAAACGATGACGCTCTCCGCTCTTCCGCACGCTTTGCGCAGCCGTTTCTCATCCACCTGTCCCAGATCGATCCACAGCTCGATCTCGCCGCCGTAGTTTTTCTCCCACAGTTCGGGTTCGTCGTCTCCTCCAATCCCTTTGGTGATGACGAGGCGATCGCTGGCATTGAGGGCAAAGGCCGCAAGGCGGATCATGAGGCGCTGATCGGTCTCTGAGGGGTGCTGGGCGATCGTAATCTCATGGGTTTCGTAGTAGTTGCGATCCATATCGGAAATGCTGAGTTGTGCTTTGTAGATCGTGGAACCTGCGGCCATAAGAACTCCCTTGTAAGTGTGGGATTATGGCATAAGGGGGCTTAGTTAATGGATAAAAGTAATTGTAGAGAAGGTTTCCCGCCGAAGTGGGAGGGAGAGAAAAGAAGCTATTAGCCTTTGACTTTCGCTTCGATCGTTGCAACGATGCTTGGGTCTTCAAGCGTCGAGATATCCTGAGTGATCGCATCCCCTTTCGCGATAGAGCGAAGGATACGGCGCATGATTTTTCCTGAACGTGTTTTCGGCAAGCCCGGAACGAAAACGATGTCATCACAGATCGCGATGTTACCGATCTCTTTCATGATCACTTTGTTGATCTCTTTGACCATCTCCATCTCTTCACCGACGGTGTCGTCGCTTTTGAGGACGATGTAGGCGAAGATCCCCTCACCTTTGATATCGTGCGGTTTACCGACAACGGCAACTTCGGCAACGTTAGGGTGTTTTTTACATGCCGCTTCAACTTCGGCTGTTCCCATACGGTGACCGGAAACGTTGATTACGTCATCGGTACGCCCCGTGATCGTAATGTATCCGTCTTCATCGTAGATTGCACCGTCACCGGTAAAGTAGACCGGCTGACCGTCTTTTTTCACATCGCCGAAATACGATTTCACGAAACGTTCCGGATCGCCCCAGATTCCGCGAATCATGGACGGCCATGGACGGGTTACACACATATATCCGCCCTCTCCCGCCGGTACTTTGACACCCGTTTGAGGATCAAGAATCTCAGCCATGATCCCCGGAAGTGGGAAGGTTGCGCAGGCAGGCTTAATCGGAGTCGCACCCGGAAGCGGAGAAACGATGTGTCCCCCCGTCTCGGTTTGCCAGTAGGTATCGACGATCGCACATTTGCTTCCACCAACAGCTTCATAGTACCATTTCCATGCCGGAGGGTCGATCGGCTCACCAACGGTTCCGAGAACTTTCAGGCTGCTGAGATCGTATTTAGCCGGCTCATCTTCACCCATTTTGTGCAATACGCGGATCGCGGTCGGAGCGGTATAGAATTGGTTGATTTTGTACTCTTCGACCATTTTCCACGGACGTCCCGCATCAGGGTACGTAGGTACCCCTTCAAACATCACAGTAGTGGCACCCATCGCAAGCGGTCCGTAAACGATGTAAGTATGCCCGGTAATCCAGCCTACGTCTGCCGTACACCAGTAGGTGTCGTTTTCTTTGACGTCAAATACCCATTCCATCGTCATTTGCGCCCAGAGGATATATCCTGCAGAGTTGTGTTGAACCCCTTTCGGTTTTCCGGTTGAACCGGATGTGTAGAGGAGGAACAACGGATCTTCCGCATCCATCTCTTCGGCTTCACAAACGCTTGACTGGCTTTTGATCAGTTCGTTGTAGGAGTAATCGCGTCCGGCTACCCAAGTAATATCTTCGTTATTACGCTCAACGACAAGAACCTTTTCAACCGGAGATTTTTCATCGATCGCCTGATCGACTACCGGTTTAAGCATATACGGTTTATCTTTGCGGTAGGCACCATCAGCCGTGATGACCAATTTCGCTTCGGCATCTTCGATACGGTCTTTGAGCGCTTCGGAGGAGAATCCGCCGAATACGATCGAATGGATCGCACCGATACGGGCACACGCGAGCATCGCATACGCCGCTTCCGGGATCATCGGCATGTAGATAACGACGCGATCCCCTTTTTTAACTTGGAACTCATTTTTAAGGAGGTTGGCAAATTTGTTGACGTTGTAATAGAGTTCAAGGTAGGTAATACTTTGTTTATCACCGCGGTCCCCTTCGAATATAATCGCCGCTTTGTTTTTGCGTGAGCTAAGGTGACGGTCGATACATTGGTGAGCAACGTTGAGTTTTCCGTTCACGAACCATTTATAAAACGGTGCGTTACTCTCGTCGAGAACTTGAGTGTAAGGTTGAAACCAATCAATTTTTTCATTGGCGAAATGGCCCCAGAATCCTTCATAATCTTCATTTGCCCACGTTTGCAAGTCGTGGTATTCACACATATTTTTAATTCGGGCATTTTTAGCAAACTCGCGGTTTGGATGAAAAGTCGGTTTTACAGTATCACTCATATTAAGGCTCCTTGTGTTTAGTTTAATTTTGTCGTGTTATTTAGTTTTACAAAGACCATTGCGGTCATAATAGCATCATTCAATGCATTATGTTGACCCATCTTCGGAATCTTCAAATCTCGAAGGATTGTATCGAAGCGTAAATCAATATTTCCTTGAGGGATCAAGGCAATTTTTTTATCAAAATATAGCCCAGAAATCTCAATCTGTTTGTTAGGGAGATTTACCCCAAGCCACGGCTTGATCAGACGATTCATCATCGCCATATCAAACTCTAAATAATACCCAACCAAAGGGCGGTTTCCAATAAATTCCAAAAATTTTTTTGCCCCCTCTAACGGCTCGAGAGCGTATTCCAAATCGCAGGGGCGAATATGATGAATTTTAATACTTTCACGGCTGATTTCCCGAGAAGGTTTTAAAAAAATCTCAAAGCTTTGAGAAGTCAGAATCCGATCCCCCTTGACTTTGACCGCACCGATACTGAGGACAACATCCTTCTTCGTATCCAATCCGGTTGTTTCGGTATCAAAAACGACCACTTCGTCCCCGAAATAGGGATCGAAAATCCAACCGTAGCTCTCATCTTTCAACCCCCTGCGATTCCAAGAGCGTTTAAGCGAATCGAACATCACACCACCATTCCCAGATGATAATGATAGGTGAGGAATTTTTTAAACGTATTGACGATTTTAAAAGCATCTTTGAGCAAATCGCGTTCAGCCTTGCTTAAAAGTTTCGGATTGACATAATTTTGCCCCTCCGATCCCGGTTTTTGCGCCAATATAAAACGGAGCCGGATGCTTAAGAGAGTATCATACGCTTCAATGAGTTCGTTGGCGAATGCCCGGTCAAACAAGCCGCGGTTATTCAGCTCTTTGATCCGTTCGGTCGTATTGGTTGCGCTGACTTTAAATTCCAGTGCTAAAATACGGATACCGTGCACAATCGCAAAAATACCCCCTTTTTTGATATCGAATTCACTCTCATGTTCGGCTCGCCCCAATACGAATCCCGAGAATAAACTCAACGGCGTTTCAAAAGCCAAAGCCGATTTGGCCAAATGGGCCATCACATCGCTTCGCCCTTCAAAACGTTCAAAAAGATACTCTTGACATTCGCGCAGCAGGTTCTCGTCTCCGGCGACGCAATGGGCATCCAGGAAGATCGACAGCCCCATCAACGACTCTTCGTTAAACGTTTCTATCCAATCCGCAATCATCTTTTTATAGCCGTCTACACTATGGCGCCAATAAGGGTTTGAAACCATGACGTTTCCGTTACACGGCGGGAACCCCAGTTGCAGCAGATACTCATTGAACTGGATCATGTAGGGGATGAAACGCGCTTCATCTTCCCCGTTTCGGATAATCAAACCGTTATCCTGATCGGTTCGTAATACCTGTTCGAATCGCCCTTCGCTTCCCATCACCATCAAAGCGCATTTATCCTGCAGCTCAGCCGGGACAACCATTTCGTATACTTTGCGATAAACTTTGCTATTGAGTTCACTGACCAGTTTCGATATATAGCGTACCCGTACTCCTTTGCTTGTCAAAGAACGGACCAGATGGGTCAAGGAACGCTGCGCGTTTTGAAGTTCCTCTACTGTCCCGGCACGATCGATCGAGGCTGCAATCAAATGGGTATGATTGGCAAAATGGCTCAGTAGATCCAGCTGTTCCAAAATTCCCACGATCTTCTCTTCTTCGACAACGACCAGCCTCTTAACCCCGTGCTTGGTAAACAGGAGCAAGGCATTAAAGAGGAAATCGGTTCGCTCAATCGTGATCAAACCGTAGCTGGCAATCTCCGAAATAGGATCATGGGTACTTTTCCCTGTCAGCAGAACCCTTTCGCGAAGGTTGGTATCGGTTACGATCCCTATCTTCGTCCCCTCTTTGACCAAGATGACATTCGCATCTTCTAAGCTCATTTTTTTGATAGCGTCATAGATAGTCGTATCCGATTCTACAAAACATGGGGCATGCAAATAGATTTCATCCACACGTGAAACCATAAAAGGGGTCAATTCATTTTGATGCTGACGCTCTTTTAAATTTTGGTGTTTCGTGATGAAATCTTGCATGAAGTAGTTTTGAAAAGATTCGGCGTCTTGGAGAAGATTGAGAAAAGATTCTTTGGGGAGTTCGTAACAGATGAGATCTTCGGAAACGATGAAAGTACTTTGAGTATTGCCGTATATAAGGGAATTCGCGTCAAAACTGTCGCGCTCCCCGTATACATTTTGGAGTTCACCGTCAACCGTTTCGTTGACAAAACCTTTGATGATGATATAAAGTGATTCTCCCCTTACCCTCGGAGCGATGAGAACCGTCTCCTTGGGATAATAGGCAATATCCATCTGTGTCATCAATTTTTCTATCATCCGTTCGGTGAGAAGATCGAAGGGATGAATCGATGTCAAAAGTGCTTTTTGATCAAAAAGACTCAAAGTTGACTCCTAAAATAAAACCGTTACACAACGGTATATTATCCCGCCACCCCTGTTTTCACAGGGATGACACACCAGATTAATGCTCTACCGCACCTTCAGCACCGATACCGGTTTGACTTCGGACATATTGTGCTTCGAATGCTTCGATCTCTTTTTGAGCGTTTTCGCTTGAATCGGTAATCGAGAAGAACCAGATTCCGATGAATGCCGCACTTACCGAGAAAAGAGCCGGATATTTATAAGGGAAAATTGCTTCTGCATTCCCCATAACATCTACCCATACGGTCGGTCCGAGTACTACCAAAACCGCTGCCGTCAACAATCCTAATGAACCCCCGATCAATGCACCGCGAGTTGTCAATTTTGACCAGAACATAGAGAGGAACAAAATCGGGAAGTTAGCACTTGCCGCGATTGCAAACGCCAATCCGACCATGAACGCGATATTTTGGTCTTCAAAAATAATACCTAAGATGATAGCTACGATACCAAGGATAACCGTTGCGATTTTCGATACTTTCATCTCCATCAATCCGTCTGTTTTACCGGCTTTGATAACACTGGCGTAAAGGTCATGCGAAATTGCCGATGCCCCTGCCAAGGTAAGACCGGAAACAACCGCAAGGATCGTTGCAAACGCTACCGCAGAGATAAATCCGAGGAAGAAATCGCCGCCCACTGCATGGGAAAGGTGAATTGCCGCCATATTGTCGCCGCCAAGGATCGGAGCACCGCCGTCAACCGCTTGTTTAGCTACATCAAGGTAATGAGGGTTTTGGAAAACCATAACGATCGCACCGAAACCGATAATAAAGGTCAAGATATAGAAATATCCGATAAATCCGGTCGCATAGAAAACCGATTTACGTGCTTCTTTCGCATCGCTGACGGTAAAAAAGCGCATCAAAATATGCGGAAGTCCCGCTGTACCGAACATCAACGCAATACCGAGTGAAATAGCCGAAATCGGATCACTGACCAGTTTACCCGGAGCCATAATTGACTGATCTTTCATACTGACCGCAGTTGAGAACAATGTTTCGAAGTTAAAGTTATAGTGAGCCATAACCGCAACCGCCATGAACGTTGCACCGGAGAGCAACAAGAACGCTTTGATAATTTGAACCCATGTCGTTGCAAGCATCCCACCGAACGTTACGTAAAGGATCATCAATACACCGACCAGAATAACCGCTACTTCATAATCCAAACCGAAAAGAAGCTGGATCAATTTACCGGCCCCAACCATTTGAGCGATCAAATACAATACAACAGTCAAAATAGAACCGAATGCCGCCAATGTACGGATAGGCGTCTGACGAAGACGATACGATGCAACGTCCGCAAATGTGTACTTACCGAGGTTACGGAGCTGCTCAGCTACCATAAACAAGATAATCGGCCAACCGACCAAGAACCCGATTGAGTAGATCAAACCGTCATAACCTTTGGCATAAACCAATGCCGAAATCCCCAAGAAGGATGCAGCAGACATATAGTCACCGGCGATCGCCATACCGTTTTGGAATCCTGTGATCCCTCCGCCGGCCGTATAAAAATCTTTTGCCGTTTTCGTACGTTTTGCCGCCCAGTAGGTGATCCCTAATGTCGCACCGACGAAAATGATGAACATCATAATGGCTGACATGTTGAGAGGTTGCTTCTCTACTGCCCCGCTTAAGGCTTCACCCGCAAATGCTGCGGCTGAAAAAAGAGTTAAAAGTAACGTTTTCATCACTCTCCCTTTACTTTATTTTTGATTTTAGTCGTTAGCGCATCAAATTCGCTGTTGGCACGACGGACATAAATTCCCGTCAAGGCAAACGCGATGACGATAACCGCGATCCCTACAGGAATCCCTACCGTTGTCACCGAACCTTCGGATAACGGTGTACCCAAAATTGACGGATCAAACGCGATCGTCAATACAAAACCAAAATAAATAACCAACATAGTAATTGTCAATGTCCATGCAAATGAACTGCGTGCTTTGACAAGGTGTAAAAAATCAGGATCGTTTTTAATACGATCAACCATCTCTTGTTTCATACTCAACCTCCTTTAAAAGTTATAGTTTGCGATAAAGCGGTATTCATCCCAGCTGACTGAACCGGTAGAAGCCTGGTAAAAATCATCCGCGAAGTTGGCGCGTAAACGAAGCTGAAGTTTTTTAAGCGCTTCAGGCACATAGATAAAATCGAATCCGGACTCTTTTGCTTTCCATGCGTAATTTGCCGAATACCCGTTCAGGGCATCCATATCAAACGAAGCATAATAAAAACCGGTATTTAAATTTATACCGAAATCTTTCCAGTTGTAATTACCGGCAACTTTCAAAGCATCGGTTCCCGCCATAAATTGGTGACGGGTAACCATCCCTTGCGTATACGCCGGCATTCCGCCCCATGGAGAGATGGTTCCGCCGTTTGCCGCAGCACTTGCGTCTTTGCTGTTGTGAGACAGTGCAGCATAAACGTCGAAATTAGCTACTTTTGCACCAACTTTTGCCGCGGTAAAATTGCTTTTTACTTTTGAGATGACGTTGTTGCTGCCGACATCACTTTCGTTGATATATTGAAGAGCCACATAGGGTGCTACGCTTCCCGCACTCCATCCGTAGTTTCCTTCAGCATAGATAGCGTTGAGGATATCATGCGCATAATAATCCCAAACCTGTAACTTCATCCCGGGGATACCGGCATAGATAGCCGCCGCTACCGTTACGCCTGCAGTGCTGTCACCGATAGCGTAACTTCCCATATTGGTAAAATCACCAGTTTGATTACGAGCATCAATGAGAGAATACCCTGACGTTACACTCAATACACCGCTCGTATAAGCGCGTCCGAATGTCCCCTGCGCAAATTTTGTAACATGCGCGGCGATCAACGTCGTATCTTTTACATCGGTATTGCTGAGGACATACGCTTCAAAAAGGTTGGGAAGCATACGGGCATCGTCGCTTCCGGCCATTGGTGTATCGAGTTTTTGGCGACCGCCTTTAAATGCGGTATTTCCGTTTTTGTATTGAAGGTAGGCTTCACCGACGTATACATCGTTACTGTTGTTTTCACCGAGCAATGTAGGGTCAACTTCATTGACATTCGCACGATTTCCCAAATTAAATCCGATGGTTCCGTAAGCGGCCGCACCGATACTTAACCCGTTCAATGAACCGGTTTCATATTTTAGATATCCCCCGATGGTATTGGCTTTACGGGTATAGTCATTGTTTGCAACCGGACGTGTATCATCTACTTCCCGATTAATGGAAAATTCACGGAATTGACCGCTTACTTTCCCATCCTTAAACATTCCGGCCAAATCATCGGCCGCTGAAGCGCTCAGAACCATTACTGAGGCCAAAAGCGAAAGACGTACTGTATGTCTCATTCTCACTCCTTCAAGTTTTTCACACTGCTATTATGGAAACGAAACGTAGCATGAACGTAGCAATCGATAAATTAGAAATATTTATCGTCAAAAAATGTCGGAAGAGGCACTTTATGTGTAAAAAAGTAACGTATGATTTTGTCTGAAGGGAGAGATAAAGTTTAAACTCCGGACATTCGGAGACAGCTGAGGAAGGTATACCCGTCAGTGTTTCAAAACTAAACGGATCGGGGAATATCGATCATATACCCCAACGCGCGGATATTTTGAATGAAATCTTCTCTCAGCGATTTTTTCAAACGGCTCACTTCGGCACGAATCGTCGCATTATCGACATACTCTTCGTCCCAAACATAATTTCTAAACTGGTCAAAATCGACAACACGCCCCCGATTTTTGGCAAGCAGATCAATAATTTGCAGCTGTCGTTTGGTGAGAGGCTGTGTTACGTTATCACACATCAGGGTAGAGGTGGACGCATCATAGCCATAGCTTTTGGAAAGTCGCACATGGTTTTGAGGCGTCGCACAGCTTTGCATCACTTTATCGATACGGAGAGAAAGCTCTTTCAGGTGAAACGGTTTTTTGAGATAATCATAACATCCCAGATCGTAAGCTCGGCTAATCCCTTCGATATCGACCAATGCGCTGATGTAAATGGCCGGAGGACGGATTTTTAGCAAATGGAGCTGTTCGAGTAGATCTAAACCGTCGATTCCGGGGACATTGATATCCAAAATCAGTAAATCGAAAGTTTCCTTTTTCAGGATATTCAGGGCTTCCGACCCATTATAAAACGGGGTTACACGATGACCTAATGCAACCAGATACTCATTGATTGCTTCACTCAACATCTGCTCATCTTCAAGAAGGAGTATTTTCAATGCTGCCCTTTTTAAAATGATATTCGAAACGGGTCAAATCAATGTCTGAAGCTATATTGATCTCGACGTCGTCTTCATCACAGATTGCCTTGACCAAGCTTAATCCAAGCCCGAATCCGTCCGTTTTTTTACGTTCTCTATAGTATGCCTCAAATATCTTTTGGGGATCATGAATTTTTTGAGAATGGCTTTCAACCCAAAAAATACACTCTTCGACGCTGCACTTCACCCCGACATGGATCACTTCACCGTTTTTGGTATATTTGATCGCATTGGTGAGATTATTATCGATCACCCGCTGAAGCTTTGTTTCGTTAAAGGAAATCCATGCCGGATAGGGTGAACGGCTGAATTCAAAAGAGAGCGATGAAAACTGGGCAACCTCATCAAAAAATTCAAGACGTTTTTCGAGATATTCACTTAAATCAATCGGTTTTTTAGGATACTCAATCTGATCTTTTTTGACCAGATAGCTCAAATCGTCATAAATACTAAAAACATTTTTAACCGCGGCTTCAATTTTGGCCAAATAGCGGTTACGCCCCTCTTTCATCGTAAACAGTTCAATATTAGCCATAATAACCGATAAGGGCGTGTGAGTTTCATGGATGGCATACCGGATAAATTGTTTATGGGATTCAAGCAATCCTTGTGAAAACCGCTGCTCTTCTTCCAAAGCTTCATTTTTGATTTGCAAAGCATGCGTTTTTCTTTTTACCCGCTCTTCCAATTCCGAATTCAATATCTGAAGCGATTTTCGTTGTTCATCGAGGGTTGATGCCATTTCGTTGGCATGCCCGGCCATACGCTTAAATTCGGTAAAATAAAGCTCATCCGCATCGATCTGTTCCGTATTAGAATGGGCGGATTCAAAGAATTCCAAAAAACGTTCCATATCCCGGGCAATCATGCTGTTGACGATTTTAGAGATACCGATGATGAATCCGAATAAAATCAAGGCTAACGTCGAAATTTCGACAATAATTTTAATCAACCGCCCTTTTAAGGCATTGGTGTCGCCGCGTATACCGACCAGGGTCTGATCCGAGGCCAGAGCAAACTGCTGATACTCGTCATAAATTAATAAAGAGGAGAAAAATACCGTAAAAATAAGGATAAAAACAATCGTATAAAAATTAAGATCCCTCAATGAAATACGGGATAAGCGACGTTGCAGCCAAGATTCCACGAAGACCATTCCCTAAATTAAAATGAGCTATTATAACCCATTCCCTTTTGATAGTTAAGATTGTTCCACTATAATTTCAAAAAATTCCCTCAAGGATACTATTCATGTTCGGACGCAAAGAACTAAAAACCTATACCCCTACAGCCGAAGAATTGGCAAGCTACCAATGGGCTAAAATGACTACAGCTAAAGGGGTTATGTGGATCAAACTCTACAATGATGAAACCCCTAATACGGTTGCCAACTTCGCTGCACTTGTCAATGACGGTTACTATAACGGCCTTAATTTTCACCGTGTAATCCCTGGATTCATGGCACAGGGCGGATGTCCTCACGGTACGGGTACCGGCGGTCCGGGATGGGCGATTCCATGCGAAACGTCACTCAACAAGCACCGTCACGTCAAAGGGGCCCTCTCTATGGCACATGCAGGTCCAAACACCGGCGGAAGCCAATTTTTCATCTGTTTCGTCAGCTGCCCTCACCTTGACGGCGTTCATACCGTATTCGGCGGAATCGAAGCGGACGATAAAGACTCAATGGCCGTTCTTGACAGTATCCAAATGCGTGATACCATCGAAAGTGTCGAAATCCTGGCTTCAAGAGATTAATTAAATACGGCAAATGGGCAAAGCCCATTCGCCTGCGTTAACACTGTGTTCTCCTTTGCGGAGAGCTCACGTGCAGTGAACCGCACTTTTTTAAATACCTAAATCAAAGGCTTTTAACCATGTTGGTACACATCTGCTGCAGCGTCGATTCCCATTTCTTTATGGAGAAACTGCAACAGGAATTCCCCGACGAAAAACTCGTCGGGTTCTTCTATGACCCCAATATCCACCCTTACAGCGAATATCAGCTCCGACTTCTCGATGTAGAACGTAGTTGCAAAAAACTGGGTATTGAGCTGATTGAAGGACCCTACGATTTTGAAAACTGGATGGACGCCGTTCGGGGCCTCGAAAAGGAACCGGAGAAAGGCTCACGCTGCGAAGTGTGCTTTGACAAACGTTTCGAAGTGAGTGCCCATAAAGCGCTCGAACTGGGCGAAAAATCAATGACCACCACCTTGCTCGTCAGCCCGCTCAAATCGCAAGAACAGCTCAAAAAAAGCGGCGATGCGTTTCACGCAACCCACGGCGTCGAATTCATCGCGTTTGATTACCGTAAAAACGGCGGGACCAACGATCAGGGACGCGTCAGCAAAGAGCAGCAGCTTTACCGTCAGGATTACTGCGGCTGTATCTACGGGCTATCCATGCAGCGCGATCAGCAGCACCGTCTGATGGACGAGATGTTCTCTCCGATCTCGCGCCAGATCCTCCCCGCCTCGATCGAAGAGCGTTTGGACCTCTACACCCGCCGCATGGAACTCGAAGAACAATCTATCCCCTACCGCATTATCAAAGAGCGGTTTGTAAACTACCGCCTCCTACGCTCTTCGGTACGAGTCGGTTCACAATTCATCCCCTCCTACCCCCTCTTCTATTCGACGATCAACCGTACCCAGGCACAGGGAACCATCGATTTTGAGATCGACGGACAGTTTTTCCTCAACCGCGAAGAGGTACGCTTCATTACCCTTGAGACGTTTAATGCCCTTACCGGTTCAGCCTATCAAAACACTCGCGAGTTGATGTTCAACGCCCCGTCCGTCGAAACCGAAATCACACTTCGTTCCCGCCTTACGAACAGTCCGTTCAACACCTCGGCGATCATCGTCGCGGATCAGATACCGACGGCAAAAATCACCCTTCTCTTAGAGACAAAAAGCTATGATGACACGCGCGAAAAACTCCTGATTCTCTAAAATTTCTTTCCGCTTACTTTTTAATCACCCTTTCATTACCTGCAATCTTAGATAGAGACTATAATTACTTTTATGGAAAACTTACTCTTATCAATCTTTTTGACGGTCGCCGTTGCAACCGTCCTCAACATTGTCCTTAAGCGATTCGGGATCTCGCACATCATCGGATACATCGCGACCGGAACCATCATCAGCTATCTTTTTGGATTCAATGGAGACGGGATTGATTCGCTCAATCTCATCGGCGAGTTCGGAATCGTCTTTTTGATGTTTACCATCGGGCTGGAATTGAGTCTTGGAAAAATCAGAAAAATGAAAGAGATCCTTCTGACCAACGGCCTGATGCAAGTCGTCTTCAGTGTCATCGTCATCTTTTTTCTCTCCTATACCCTTTTTCATCTCGATTTTAATACCTCAATCATCGTCGCCTTGGCATTTTCCCTCTCCTCCACTGCGATCGTCCTCACCTATCTCAAAGAGTCCAAAGACATCCATACCCCCTACGGACAAAAGTCGATGGGAATTTTGATTTTCCAGGATCTCGCCGTTATTCCGATTCTATTGCTCATCACCTTTTTGTCCAACGATAGCGCATCGATCGGCGAAATTCTTTTAAAAACCGCCGTTTCCGCCGTTTTTGTCGTCGTATTTATGTTTACCATCGGAGAAAAAATTGTCAATATCCTGTTGCAGTTTTCTGCTAAAACCGAACTCGAAGAGCTTTTTTTGGGTTCGGTTTTTTCGATCCTCATCGGTGCTTCGCTCCTTGCCCATGCGATGGGATTCACCTACTCGTTGGGAGCTTTTATCGCCGGAATGATCATTGCCGATACCCGTTTCAACGTCAAAGTGGAATCGGATATTTCCACCTATAAAGACCTGTTGCTGGGGGCATTTTTCTTCGGGGTAGGAACCAAAATCGATATCCTCTATTTTTTGGAAAACATCCATATTATCACCTTTGTTTTCCTCTTCGCCATGCTCTTCAAAGCGGCTGTCATCTATGGCATCATCCGTCGTAATTCCGATAAGAATACTTCCGCGAAAACGGCCCTCTCCCTCGCCCAGATCGGGGAGTTCTCTTTTGCCGTCTTCGCAATGGCCGGTGCAGAAAAACTGATTACTCAGGAGATGGCCAGTTTTTTAATTCTGGTCAGCGTCATTTCGATGATTCTGACCCCGTTCATTATCGGAAATATTTATAAGCTTTCCTCATATTTTGAAAAAGAGTTTTACGAATCGGACGTCATTACCCCCATCGAGCGGCAAAATCACATCATCATTGCCGGATTCGGTGTTTTGGGAAAAATCGTGGCATCCAATCTGCAAGCGCAACAAGGAAATTTCGTCATCATATCGGATAACCTCAAACACGTTCTCCACGCCCGTAAATTAGGGTACATGGCCTATTTCGGACACCTTGACAAACTCCCCGTCCTCGAATCGTTGATGGTTAAAGAGGCCAAAGCGGTCATCATCACTATGATTAGTGAACAAAAACGGCGTTTGATAAGCGAAGCGGTACTTCGCTATGACCCAAAGGCCAAAATTATTTTAAAAATCGACAGTGTTGAAGAGCGCAAAAGTTTACGGGATTTGTCAGAAATCCAATTGGTTGACGCCAGTTTCGAAGTGGCGGATTTACTCGTGAAACACGCGCTCAAAAACTAGTTGACATCTTATTATCAATAATTAACAATTTTTGCGGTAAAATTGGGCGATTTTTTACCCAAGGTGTTAACCAATATGATAGATGTCGTCCAAATTCAAAAAATTTTGCCCCACCGTTTCCCTTTTCTCCTCGTTGACCGCGTTACCGCGCTTACTCCGAATGAGTCACTTATCGGCTATAAAAACGTCACTATCGGCGAACAGATTTTTGAAGGCCATTTTCCGGGTCACCCTATTTATCCGGGTGTTATGATTCTTGAAGGGATGGCGCAAGCCGGAGGGATTTTGGCATTCCAAAGCATGGATATGACCGAAGAAGAGGCTGCCCAGAAAGTTGTCTATTTCATGAGTATCGACGGAGCCAAATTCCGAGCACCGGTTCGCCCGGGTGACCGCCTTGAATACCGCATGAGCGTTGTCAAACACAAAGGTTCGATTTGGGTATTGGAGGGGAAAGCGTATGTTGATGACACACTTGTCTCCGAAGCCGAACTCAAAGCCATGATCGTGGACAAGTAGGCCCTATGAGCTTAATTTCACCTCACGCCATTATCGAAGAGGGGGCGATCATCGGTCCCGATGTCGAAATCGGTGCTTTTTGCTTCATTTCCGCTAATACGACCATCGGTAAAGGGACTAAAATAGCCCATAATACCTGCATATACGGAAAAACGACCATTGGCGAATATAATAATATTTTTTCCCATGCAGTACTTGGTTCTGTCCCACAGGATCTAAAATACGCCGGTGAAGAGGTTGAACTGATCATCGGAGACCACAATACTATCCGGGAGTTCACCCTGTTCAATCCCGGAACGGCGGGAGGCGGAAGCAAAACGGTAGTCGGAAACCATAATTTATTTATGGGTTATGTCCACCTGGGTCATGATGTCATTATCGGAGACCACTGCATACTCGCCAATGCGGCAACCCTTGCCGGACATGTCGAAATGGGCAATCATGCCGTTATCGGAGGAATGACCCCCGTCCATCAATTTGTCAAAATCGGCGATTATGCCATGATAGCCGGTGCCTCAGCCCTCTCTCAGGATGTACCTCCTTATTGTTTGGCAGAGGGGAATCGTGCGGTACTTCGCGGACTAAATCTAAACGGACTGCGTCGCCATATAGCGCGCAGCGATATCGACGCATTGCGCAGTGCTTATCGCGAACTGTTTGAATCCGGCAAACCGCTTCAAGATCAGGCCTCCGATTTATTCGAAAACACAACCAACGAATTTGTAAAAAATCTCTGCACCTTTATCATTAACACCAAACGGGGCATCCCTTATGAAAGGAATCAATAATGATTCACCGCCATTGCAGTTTCTGTGACGCTCAAGAGAGCGATCATAACCCGCTCATCGCCGGAAACAACGTCTATATTTGCAAAAACTGCGTTTTTTCCGCATACAAAATCATGTTTGGCGACTCCGAAGGAGAAACTCCGTCGGTATCCGAAACCAAAAACAGCGAGCTTCTAACCCCTAAAGAGTTGAATACTTTTTTAGGACAATACATCATCGGTCAAGAGCGCGCACGCAAACTCCTATCGGTAGCCGTGTACAACCATTACAAACGTATTTTCAAGCATACCCTTATCGATGATGATACGGAAATCGCCAAATCAAACGTTTTGCTGATCGGACCGACCGGAAGCGGAAAAACGCTGATGGCCCAAACCATCGCCCGTGTTCTGAACGTACCGATCGCGATTGCCGATGCAACCAGCCTCACCGAAGCGGGCTATGTCGGTGAAGACGTTGAAAACATCCTCACCAAACTTCTCCAAGCGGCAGATGGCGATGTTGAACGGGCACAGCAGGGGATCGTTTTTATCGATGAGATCGATAAAATTTCCCGCATGAGCGAAAACCGCTCTATTACCCGTGACGTATCCGGTGAAGGGGTTCAGCAGGCACTGTTGAAAATAATCGAAGGGGCGGTTGTCAATATCCCTCCCAAAGGGGGACGCAAACACCCGAATCAAGATTTCATCCAAATCGACACCTCCGGGATTCTCTTCATTTGCGGAGGGGCATTTGACGGCCTGAGCCAGATTCTTGAACGTAAAAAAGGAAATAATGTCATGGGATTCGGCCATGACAAGCGAAATACGGCCGATATCGACGACAGTTATGAAAATGTAGAACCGGACGATTTGGTCAGCTATGGCCTGATCCCAGAACTCATCGGACGGCTTCCGATCATTGCATCTCTCAATAAAATCACCGAAGAGGAGATGGTCCGTATTTTGACGGAGCCTAAAAATTCACTGGTCAAACAATACACCAAACTTTTTGCAATCGATGATGTAGAACTCTCGTTTGATAAAGAGGCACTGAATGCAATAGCGGCCAAAGCACTTTCTCGTAAAACCGGAGCACGGGGTCTTCGTGCGATTCTTGAAGAGATCATGGGTGACATTATGTACGAACTTCCTGAATACAGCGGGTATGAGGTAATGATTACCAAAGATGTCGTTGAAGAAAACAATCAGCCGGTTTATATCAAAAAATCGAAACAAAAAAGCGCATAGGAGAGACAATGCTATTTAATAAACTTATCGGAATGTTCTCAAACGATCTCTCTATCGATTTAGGAACCGCCAATACGATCGTGATTGCAAAAGGGAAAGGGATCATCATTAATGAGCCTTCCGTCGTTGCCGTCAAAATGGAAAAATACGGTCAACAGCGTGTTCTCGCCGTCGGACGCGAAGCCAAAGAGATGGTCGGAAAGACTCCGGGCAACATCAAAGCGATCCGTCCTATGCGAGACGGTGTTATCGCCGATTTCGACATGACTGAAAAAATGATTCGAAAATTTATTGAAAAAGCCCATGGACGAACAAGCCTTATCAGTCCCCGCATTATCATCTGTATCCCTTACGGCCTCACACAGGTTGAGCGCAAAGCGGTCCGTGAATCGGCAATGAGTGCCGGAGCACGCGAAGTGTATCTGATCGACGAACCGATGGCAGCCGCTATCGGAGCCGGAATCGATATACGCGAACCCAAAGGGAACATCATCGTCGATATCGGGGGCGGTACGACCGAAATCGGCGTTATCTCATTAGGAGGATTGGTTCTTTGCCGCTCTATCCGTGTCGCAGGGGAAAAAATTGACCGTGCGATCATGGATTACGTCAAACGTAAATACAACCTCCTTATCGGGGAACGCATTGCGGAAGATATTAAAATCAATATCGGTACGGCAATGCCTTTATCCCAAGAGCTTAAAATGATTATCAACGGACGTGACCAGGTGGAAGGGCTTTTGACCTCCATTGAGCTCTCCAGCGAAGATGCCCGTGAAGCGATGCGTGATCCCCTAAAAGAGATACTTGAAGCCATCCGCGATGTTCTTGAAAACATGCCTCCGGATCTTGCAGGGGATATCGTCAATAATGGGGTAATTCTGACCGGGGGCGGTGCATTGATCCGTCAACTGGACAAATATATTTCAGAAATCATTAAAATTCCTGTCTACGTAGCCGATGAGCCGCTTTTATGTGTTGCGCGTGGAACCGGCAGAGCACTCGAAGAGATTGATCAGCTCCACGAACTCTTCGATAATGAATAAACAGACGTTAACGGTTGCCCTCTTCCTTGCCATGGCGGTAGGGGGAGCACTCTATTTTACCAATTTTCTCCAATCTCCTATTCTCAATGTAACTCTTGCCGTTAAATCCTTTTATCGTGAAGGGACGGAATCGATACAAAACAGCATCGATGAACATTTTGATCAACAAGATACCATTATCGATCTACGCACTAAAAACCGCTATTATGAAAAAGAGCTTTTAGCCCTTCATCAAATTTCCGATGAATACCAAAAACTCCTGTATGAACACAACAGCACCTTTCAAACATCACCGCAAACCGCTCTGATCCGAACCCTCTCTTACGTCCGTTTCGGTGACCCCCACAGAGTATGGGTTGAAATGGATAATTTCGACCCCTCAAAAGTTTACGGTCTTTTATACCGGGGATATGCGGCAGGAATCGTGGTCGCCAACAATAACCGTCCGATCGCTTTGCTCAACGGGGACATTAAAAGTTCTTACGCCGTCAACGTCGGAGCTTCACAGGCACCCGGGATTGTACGCGGAAATAATGAACGCCGCTTGATCGTTGAGTTTATTCCGACATGGATTCCGATTTCTGTCGGCGACGAAGTACTCACTTCCGGATTGGACCGTATCTTTTTAGCCGGCCTCAAAGTTGGAAAAGTTGTCTCCATCACCAAAGCCAGCGGTTATCAAAGTGCGGTGATTGAACCCTATTTTTACGGCAAAAATCCTGCCTATTTTCATGTTATTACCCAGGTGAGATAATCGTTGTAATCGGATTTTAAGTGCTTCTCGACTATAATAATAAAATTTTTATGACGAGGGGTCTCAATGCCAAAACGCGACGACATCAAAACGATATTACTCATCGGATCAGGCCCGATCGTCATCGGTCAAGCCTGTGAATTTGACTACTCTGGAACACAAGCGGTTAAAACACTAAAAGAGCTCGGATACCGCGTAGTTTTGATCAACTCCAATCCGGCAACAATTATGACCGACCCTGAATTTGCCGATCGAACCTACATCGAACCTATCAAACCTGAAATCATTGCCGAAATTATCAAAAAAGAGAAGGTTGATGCCATTTTACCGACCATGGGTGGACAAACAGCGCTCAATGCAGCAATGAAAATGCACGAAATGGGGATGCTCGAGGGGATAGAGTTTCTCGGAGCCAATCCTAGTGCCATTAAAAAAGGGGAAGACCGCCAAGCTTTCAAAGAGGCGATGATCAAAATCGGAATGGACTTGCCTATCTCCCGCTATGCCTATAACATGGACGAAGCGATGGCAGCCGCCGAAGCGATCGGCTTCCCGATTATCATCCGCGCCTCCTATACCCTTGCAGGGGGAGGAAGCGGTGTTGCTTACAATATCGACGAATTCAAACTTCTGGCGCAACGCGGTCTTGATGAATCTCCTATCACCGAAATTTTAATTGAAGAGTCGCTTCTGGGATGGAAAGAGTACGAGATGGAGGTTATCCGTGACCGTAACGACAACTGCATCATCGTCTGCTCCATCGAAAACTTCGATCCGATGGGGGTACATACGGGAGATTCTATCACCGTTGCCCCAGCCCTGACGCTTACCGACAAAGAGTATCAGCGGATGCGTGATGCATCGTTTGCCATTTTGCGCGAAATCGGCGTCGATACGGGAGGATCCAACGTACAGTTCTCCGTCAACCCGAAAACAGGGCGTATGATCGTTATCGAGATGAACCCGCGTGTATCGCGTTCATCGGCATTGGCTTCCAAAGCGACCGGTTACCCGATCGCCAAAGTGGCGACATTGCTTGCCGTCGGCTTTACCCTCGATGAGATCACCAACGACATTACCGGAACCCCTGCGGCGTTTGAACCGGTAATCGACTATATCGTTACCAAAGTGCCGCGCTTTACGTTCGAAAAATTCCCGGAAGCGGAATCAACCCTCACCACCAGCATGAAATCGGTCGGTGAAGCGATGGCAATCGGCCGTACTTTCAAAGAGTCGGTTCAAAAAGCTCTTTGTTCGCTCGAAACGGGTCTCAGCGGTTTCGATCCGATCGATGCCGATCTCGAATTTGTCAAACACGAAATCCGCCGTCCGAATGCAGAGCGTATCCTCTACGTAGGGCAAGGTTTCCGTATGGGCCTTTCGAAAGAGGAGATTTTTGAACTTTCCAAAATCGATCCATGGTTCCTGACCCAAATCGAAGAGATCATTGCGCAAGAAACCGTTATCACAACTGCTACCCTTTCGGATGAATCGCAACTTCGCCGCCTTAAAGCCGACGGTTTCTCGGACAAAAACATCGCCCGTCTTATCACCCAAAACGGGGGAAGTGCGAAAGAAACGGATATTTACGAAGCACGTAAAGCGCTGGATATCATGTTTGAATACAATGAAGTCGATACCTGTGCGGCAGAGTTCGGGTCGCTCACTCCGTATCTTTACTCGACAACCAATATCAGCCGTCTTGGACTTCAGGCACCGCGTCAAAGCGACAAGAAAAAAGTGATGATCCTCGGCGGCGGACCGAACCGTATCGGACAGGGGATCGAATTCGACTACTGCTGTGTTCACGCCTCATTCGCCCTCAAAGAGATGGGGATCGAAACAATCATGGTCAACTGTAATCCCGAAACGGTTTCAACCGACTACGATACTTCCGATGTCCTCTATTTTGAGCCGATCGATTTCGAACACGTCCGTTCCATCGTCGATGCGGAACAACCGGATGGTATCATCGTCCACTTTGGAGGGCAGACTCCTCTCAAGCTTGCCAATGGATTACATGCGATCGGTGCTAAAATCGCAGGAACCTCGGCGGAAGTAATCGACTTGGCCGAAAACCGTGAAAAATTCTCCGCATTCGTTATCGAACAAGGGTTGAAGCAACCGGAAAACGGTCTTTCCATGACCAAAGAGGGGGCATTCGAGATTGCCGAAAAACTGGGCTACCCGGTATTGGTCCGTCCGTCGTACGTTTTGGGTGGACGTGCAATGCGTATCGTTTATAACGAAGAGGAACTCCGTACCTATATGGATGTAGCGGTGTCGGTCAGCAACGATTCGCCGGTGCTTGTTGATAAATTCCTCGACCAGGCGGTAGAGCTTGACGTTGATGCGATCAGTGACGGTAACGAAGTGTATATCGGATCGGTTATGCAGCATATCGAAGAAGCGGGGATTCACTCGGGTGACAGTGCCTGTTCATTGCCGCCGGTCAGTCTCAGTGCGGAGATTCAGGCACAAGTTGAACAACAAACGAAAAAAATTGCGTTGGGTCTTGGCGTCATCGGTCTACTCAACATCCAATACGCCATTTATCAAAATGAAGTTTACCTGATTGAAGTCAATCCACGTGCATCACGAACCGTGCCGTTTGTTTCCAAAGCCACCGGCATGCCGTTAGCCAAAGTCGCTACCCGTGTTATGCTCGGAGATACCCTCCGCAATGCACTTAAGTTCTACGACAACTATAACATCGTCATGGAAGCCGACGGTCTTCTAAAACCCCGTTTAAAAGGGCATGTTGCCATTAAGGAAGCGGTATTCCCGTTCAATAAACTCTACGGTGCCGACCTTGTTCTCTCGCCTGAGATGAAATCGACCGGTGAGGTTATGGGGATCAGCGACAATTTCGGCGTGAGCTTTGCGAAAAGCCAATTGGCGGCTGGTAACAAAATTCCGACATCAGGTACCTGTTTCCTCTCTTTTATCGAAATGGACAAAGCACATGCTCCGGAGATCGCACGCGGATTGCATAATCAAGGATTTAAGCTGGTAGCTACCCGAGGTACGCAAAAAGCCATTGAAGCCGCCGGTATCCCATGTGAAGCCGTTCTCAAAATCTCCGAAGGGCGTCCGAATATTGAAGACATTATGAAAAACGGAGAGATTTCTCTAGCTATCAATACGTCCGATAATAAAACCTCGAAAAAAGATGCTGAACAAATTCGCCAAATCGTCTTACGAATGGGGATCCCTTATTTTACGACCTTGAGTGCTGCACGCGCTGCAATCGAAGCGATGGGCCATATGCATGACGACAGTTGGATGGAACCGCTTCCTATCCAAGATTATCTTATCTCATAACTAATGGATAAGGTTCTCCTTGCTCAAACCGACACTACCGTCGGTTTTCTTTCTCAAAGCGCCGAACGTTTAGAGAAGATTAAAATGCGCAGCGGAGACAAACCTTTTTTAAAGGTATACGCCGAACTCAAAATTATCCGTCGTGATATACGGATCCCTTCATCGCATAAACAACGGCTTCGTCACGCTTCCAAAACAACCTTTATCGTAAAGAATCAAGCTTTCCGTCATGTCGGCGATCTTGAACATGCCCGCTTGATCACCCCGTACCAATGGCTTTACTCCACTTCGGCGAATGAAAGCGGAAAGAGCTATAATCCTGATTTTTGCTTTTCAGCCGCCGACTGGATTATCGAAGATCATCGGGGATTCAGTGAGCGCTCCGCTTCGCGCATCTATAAACTCGGTCGATTCCGTCTACGGAGAATACGATGATTAAAATGGTGCAAGCTTTTCTGACAGGTGTCTTGTTTACCCTGGTTTTTGATTTTCTATTTTTCTTGGGATTGAAGCTGAACTATATTGACATGCACGGCATTAAACTCTATTTCAACCCTTTTTTTGTCGATAATCAAAATATTGGAATCTATTTGGCCCTCTCCCTCATCATCGGATGGCTAAGTACCTACTTGCCCAATCGAAAGTCGGCTTCCATCTTTATTGTTCTTTTGTTTATTCTCAGTTTGCTGCCGCTGATCCCCTCATTCGGGGGAAAAATCGGAGATATTCTCTTTCGGCACAAAAATCTTGAAATATCGATCCCTCCCCACCTTTTTCGTGGAGATACCCTTTATACGGATCGTCATCAACTCTATTTTTACGATACCGATTTAAACCGTCTTATTACATTACCAAAGGAGAAAAAATGAAACATATCAATAGTGCCAATTCCGTCTATTTAGGAGCTATGAGTGCGGCTATTATCCTCGCGCTTAACGGATGCCAAAGTGCTCCTGATGAGCAATCAAACGTACAGGCCGAAGGGGAAAATAAATTTATTGTCGTCGAACAGCTCAGCAGCGGAAAATACGTTGTCGTCGAAGAGATGCCGACAACAGGTCCAAGCCGTGCCCTGATCCGTGAAAAAGACGAAAACGGAACGGTATCCGAACGTGTCATGAGCGAAGCGGAAATGAAAGAGCTGGCAGACCAAGAGTACAAGAAAATGCAGGAAGGAAAATCGGAACTCAATGCCGAACCTCAAGGCGAAGGTATGGGATTGGCGGGGACGATCCTGGCTGCAGCCGGCGGTGCACTGCTTGGAAACATGATCGGTAACGCTTTGATGAATAATTCCACTTTCCGCAAAAATCAAGATGCGTCCAACCGTTCGGCCTATCACCGCTCGGCCAGCGGTGCAACCGGAACCGGTGCGGCAACGACGCAGAAAAAGAGCTTTTTCGGCAGTTCTTCTTCTAAAAGCACCTCCGGCAGTAGCAGTTTCGGAGGATGAATATGGTCGCTCTTCACACTATCACCCCTATTGACGATCACGCTCTGGAGCAACTTGGATTCGAATGGCATACCGACAGCGACGAGAGCAAATACATTGCTGACTCGCTGGTAGTCGTTAGCGATGCTGAGGCTGAAGCCTATTACGAAGCGGTCAATGAGCTCTATGATATGTATGCTACGGCGGCACAATACGTCATCGACAACAACCTCTTTTTTGAGCTTGGCATCCCTTTTAATCTTATTGAAACGATTAAAAAAAGCTGGGAAAACGATGTCCACTGGCATCTTTACGGACGTTTTGATCTAGCCGGAGGTATTGGCGGGGCACCGATTAAATTGATTGAATTCAATGCCGATACCCCTACTTCACTTTTTGAAACGGCCATTTTACAATGGGCCTTGCTGAAACATAACAAGATGGACGAAGAGCGCCAGTTCAATAATGTCTATCAAGCCATCAGTGACAATTTTCGCAGACTCATCACCCTCTTTGATGATCCGGATGAATTTGAACGGCTCTATGACGGCTGGAAAATTCTCTTTAGTTCGGTCAGCGGTAATATTGAAGAGGAACAAACGGTTCGTCTCTTGCAGCAAATGGCGATAGATGCCGGATTTGAAACCGGATTTGAGCCTCTTGGCGGAGTAAAATTCGATGAAGAGGGGATTTATGACAGCAACGAAACTTCCTATGAATATTGGTTTAAACTCTACCCTTGGGAAGATATAGCGATTGAAGAGCCTGAACTCGCTACCTTGTTAACCACGATTATGAATAATCAAAAAGCGATCCTGATCAATCCGGCCTATACTTTACTCTTTCAATCCAAAGGGATGCTCAAAATTCTCTGTGACCTTTTCCCCGACTCTCCGTATCTCCTTAAAACCTCATTCGAACCGCTCAAAGGGGTTCAATGCGTTGAAAAGCGGATGTTCGGACGCGAAGGAGCCAATATACGCATTATTGGAGCCGCCGGTGATGTTGTTGAAGCCAATGAAGGACCGTACGGTAATTTCAAACCCGTTTATCAGGAATACGTAGAGTTCCCTCGCGATGCTCAGGGGAATTATTATCAAGCCGGTGTTTTCTTTGCCTATGAAGCATGCGGTCTTGGATTCCGACGCGGCGGCAAAATCTTGAACAATATGTCAAAGTTTGTAGGTCACCTGCTTCGATGATCGTTTGTGCCTGCCAGAATATCACCCTCGATGATATTGTTGAAGCGGTGGAAAAATTGGGTAATGATGCGGATACAATCCGCGAGTATACCCAAGCCGGAAAAGGGTGCGAGTCGTGCTTGGAAGCAGCGTGTGAAGAGGTTGATCTCCCTTTTCCGTATGCCCTTATCAATGCAGAAGCGATTATCAAACAAAAAAATTAATCTTCGAAAACGAGAGTCAATGCAAATTCTTAAACGTCCGATGGGACCGTATCAAACCAATTGTTATATTATCCGTATTGATCACAAAGAGATTATTATCGATCCCGGTGTCGGAGCCACCGAATGGGTTATGGCCAACGTTTCCCATCCGGTCGCTATTTTGAATACCCATGGCCATTTTGATCATGTCTGGAGTAACCACGAACTGCAAACCAGACTCTCCATCCCCCTGTACACACCAAAGGGGGATGTAATGCTTTTACAAAACAGTCACTGGATGCCCGATCTTCCCCCTTCTACCCCTGATATTGAAGTGGAAGGCGATCAAACCTTTACTATTGAGGGGATTGAAGTCAAATTCCACCATTTTCCGGGACATTGTCCCGGCTGTTCGATGATTGAAATCGGAAATGTGATCTTCAGCGGTGATTTTTTATTCCAAAATTCGATCGGAAGGGTCGATTTTCCCTATTCTGATCCGGAAGCAATGAAAGAGAGCCTGAGAAAATTTGCCCGGATGCAAGAGGATAAAACACTCTATCCGGGACATGGGGGTGAAACCAGCGTCCATGCCGAGCAACGGCATGTGGATTATTGGATACGGGCGATTTAACTTTCAGAATTTTTGAGAAGATCCAGGCGGAGGACGTGCCGTTCCGTCACAACGGTTTTAAACTCTCCTTCAAAGATTTTGATTTCGTGAACAAATCCGCGAACCGTGACATTGCGTTTGCGCCCCTCTTTTTGATGTTCCGTAGCTTCAAAAACGACAATATCTCCAACGCGTACCGGTGCTAAAAAAAGGCAACTGCACGAGGCCAGTACCACATTCGGTTCGTTGACTGCAGCCATCGCGGCGAAATCAGCTGCACTGAAAATAAACCCCCCATGGACCAATCCGACTTCATCAGCGCGCATGACTTCATTCGTCTCTAACTCAACTTTGACGTAACCCGGTTTGAGTTCCAGGATCTCGCCGCTATAAACCGTATTAATTTTCTCATGCGTCATGAGAACGTCTTTTTGATTGACCGCTACCTGTAGAACTTCAGTCGTATTTTGTGTATTTGTCTGTTCGTTTGCCAAAATTATCCTTTTTTAATCCGTACATATCCCCGTTTCGGTGCAGGATATCCCTCTATAGTTTTACTATTATCGGCAGGATCGAGAAAATCTTCAAGGCTATGGGATTCGATCCACTCGGTTTTACGCTGTTCATCCGAAGTTGTCACAACGGTTCCAAGAATTTCAAAAGAGGTGAACCCCGCACGGATACACCAATTTTCCAATGCTTTAAGAGTAGGAACAAAATAAACATTGGTGATTTTTGAATAGCTCTCACTCGGGCAAAGCGCATACGGTTCATCACCATCAATGATAAACGTATCCAAATAGATCTCTCCGTCTTTTGCCAACCCCTGTGAGAGCGCTTTGAGCATTGCTACGGGATCGCTTCGGTGATAGAGGACTCCTAAACAGAAGATGACATCAAATTTCTCTTCATAAAAGGGAAGATGTTCTACCCCTAAAAGTTCATAAACAATGTCACTTTTGACATAATGGTTGATTAAATCGAATTGGGATTTAAAAACGGCCGAAGGGTCAAATCCAACCACCTTTGCGGGAGAGTCTTCCAAAAAACGGAACATATAATAGCCGTTATTGCATCCAATATCGGCAACCTTTTTAGCGTGAAGATTAAAATGGGGACGAAGAAAATTGTATTTAAGGTCTGAACGCCATTCGGTATCGATAAAAATACCAAAAAGGTCAAACGGCCCTTTTCGCCACGGCATCATCATCCGTGCGATCCGTTCCAGTTCTTCCCTATTAACATTGTGACTGCTTGAGAGGGTTACGGTATTGCCTAAATCGACGGATGTCTCTATCTCGGGAAGCTGATCCAAGGCATCACGTAATGGAGCGATGTTTTTCCACGTCATCCATTTTGATCGTTCCTGACGCACTACATTTAAGTCCATATACCCACTCTCCTTGAATCCTAGAATAATCAACCGATTTTTATACACATTCGCTTAAGCGGTTATTTTAACGTTAATAGGCTAAAATGGCACCATGCGTATAGAAAAAAAAGCCACCCTTATTTCCACAATTGTCGCCTTCTTATTAGTTACTTTTAAACTCAGCGTCGGAATTATCAGCGGCTCTGTTGCCGTTTTAGCTTCTGCAATCGATTCACTTCTGGATATGGTTGTCTCTCTTTTCAACTATTTTGCTCTGCATAACTCCGATAGGGAGCCTGACGAAAATTTTAATTTCGGCCGTCGTAAATTAGAGCCCTTAGCCGCGGTGATCGAGGGGACGATTATCAGCCTTTCCGCACTTTTTATCCTCTATACCGCAATCTCGAAAATGGTTCAGGGGAGTACCATTGAGCACTTGGATATCTCCATTTGGGTAATGATAGCGTCATTAATCATTACGGCCGGATTGGTATTTTTCTTGAATTACATTGCGAATAAAACAGGGAATATGGTTATTCAGGCGGATGCGCTCCATTATAAAACAGACCTCTTCAGCAACGGTGCCGTACTGATTTCCCTGGTATTTATCCATTTTACAAACTTTACCTATATCGATCCCTTATTGGGTATCGGAATCAGTATGTATATGATTTATTCTGCCTATCCGTTGATCAAAGAGGGGATATTAATGCTTTTAGATGCCGCTTTGGATCAGGAAAGCGTAGCCAAAATAAACAAGCTTTTAAATTCGCAACTCGACATCAACGGTCACCATGATTTGCGTACACGCCGTTCAGGTTCGGAAATCTATATCAGCGTCCATATTGTTTTTAACGTTAGTACCTCCCTTTACGACGCCCATATGATAGGGGATAAGATCGAGCTTGGCTTCAAAAATCTTTTTCCGGAAAATAACGTATATTCGCTGATTCATCTTGACCCTTATGACGATTCTGAAGAGCAGCATTTAGATTAAATCCTCAGGGAAGAGATTCTAAAAATATCGGCTAGAATTATCGGACATTTCAGTGAAGGATATTTATGTTCCGTTTATCTTTGCTTTCCCTCCTCTTCTCATCCCTGCTTTATGGTGAATCCTTATCGGAGGAACAAAGAGTTCAAAAAGGGGAGCAAGTCTCCCTCATGCTGACCCAAACCCTCGGAGGTGCGCTCAAATCTCAACTGCAAACCGGAGGGGCGTTAAAAGCCCTCCGGTTTTGTACCCTTAACGCCCTTTCTCTGACCGATCAGGTCGGCCAGGCAACCGACACATCCATCAAACGTATCAGTATACAGAACCGAAATCCGGCAAACGGTGTTTCCAAGGAAGAAAATACAATGTTAGAGCAATGGAACATGCTGGTCAAGAATCACAAATCTCCCCCCCCTCATGTACTTGTCAAAGAAAAAGAACATTATACGTTTTACAAACCGATTCTGATTAATAATGAAGTATGCTTAAAATGCCATGGCCATCTTGAAGCCGATTCCGAACTCGCCAAGGAGATACGATCGGCCTATCCTGAAGACAAAGCGACAGGATATAAAATGGGGGATTTGAGAGGAGTGATCAAAGTGGTTTTTTCTGATTGAATCAGACGAAGCTACCCTCTTGAAGAGCAAATAACCTTTTTTCCAATCGCTCAATCGTCGCAATCAACTTATCAGAGACCCCTTTTAAACGATTATAATAATCTCTGGCAATCTCTTGATGCGCTTCCGAAACTTTTTTGCGTGTACCGAAAATTTTAGAGAAAAATGAACGATCTTCATCGCTGAAATAGATTTTAAAAATTTTCATATACGTATCATGCAATTCAAAGTGGAGTGCCTCGATCTCTTTTAAACAGTCCATACTGGGGATCATGTTGAGTCTTTGCCCTTCCCCGTAAAACCATTGCCCGAATTTACAATCGGTACAACTGACAGGAACCTGCTCTTTTTCTACAGGAAGCCCTTCAATTAATGCATGCGCACGCTGAACCCATGTTATGTGCGCTTTTTTGGCATTACGAAGATGCATCAGCGTATCTTCCTTTGTCATCGTCTCTCCTTTTCACTTTATTCAAAATCCTAATAAATAATCATATCAGGATAATATCACATCGTTATAACATTTTAGAAAAAATATTTTTTAAAAACCATTAACGTGCATATTCAACAACGCGGCTTTCTCGGATGACACTAACCTTTATCTCTCCGGGAAATTGCACTTTTTGTGAAATTTCATCAGCGATCTCTTTGGCAATCAATACCGTTTCATCGTCATTGACACTTTGGGCACTTACTATGACACGAACTTCACGGCCGGCATTGATGGCATACGCCTGTTTTACCCCGGCTTTTTGAGTTGCAATCTCTTCAATCTCACTGACACGCCGTAAAAAGCTTTCCAAGACTTCACGGCGTGCCCCAGGCCTAGCCGCCGAAAGGGTATCGGCGGCACATACTGCGGCACATTCGATACTTTTAATCTCTTCATATCCGTGATGCGCGTAAATTGCATTGATGACTACCGGATCTTCGTTGTAGCGACGGCACAATTCGGCTCCGATATCGACATGGCTCCCGCCGCTTTCTTGCGTCAATGCTTTTCCGATATCGTGGAATAAGCCGGCTCGACGCGCCAATTTGATATCACCTCCCATTTCTGCAGCCATAATTCCCGCCAAATGGGCAACTTCCAGCGTATGGGCCAAAGCATTTTGACCGTAACTGGAACGGTATTTAAGTCTACCTACCAGCTTAATCAGCTCCGGATGAACCCCTTGCAGCCCCATATCAAAAACGATATCTTCCCCTTCGCGTTGTATCGCTTCTTCAAAGTCATCATAAACTTTTTGGTATACCTCTTCGATTCGGGCAGGTTGAATACGGCCGTCTTCAATCAGCAATTCGATCGTTTTTGTCGCAATGGCACGGCGATAAAGGTTAAAGCTGCTGACAATAATCGCATTCGGCGTCTCATCAATAATAATATCGACACCGCTAACCATCTCCAGCGTTTTTATATTCCGCCCCTCTTTGCCGATAATTCTCCCTTTTAGCTCATCATTTTCCAGATGGATAACACTGATCAACCGCTCTGCCGCATATTCACCGGCAAATCGTGATGTCGCTTGTGCCAAAATATAATTGGCCTTGCGTTTTAACTGTTCCTTGCTCTGTTCCTCAAGTTCCCGTGTTTCACGTGCCAATTCCAAACGGGCATTTTCACGTACTTGTTCGAGCAACATTGTTTTTGCTTGATGGATTGACAGCCCTGAACGCTGTTCGACAATCATCATCAACTGTTCACTTTTTTGACGGTAGTCTTCTTTTAATTTCTCTAATGCACGCTCATTACGTTCAACATTGAGACGCCGATTTTCGATAACGGCACGCTCTGAATCAATCTTTTCCTCTTCAAGCCGTCGAAAGTTTTCAAACCCGCGTTCATGCTGCTGAATTTTTTCTTCACGTTCGGATAAATCTTTTTTTACTTGTTCATACGTCTCATCGTAATGTTTCTGTGCCTCTTTCTCAATCTCGCGAGATCGCAGCGAAGCGCGTTCTAAAAGCATTTGCGCTTCGTTTTCAATCGCTTTGGCTTTAGCTTTTGCCTGTTCCAAATAAAGGTCAAAATGAGCGGCGGTAATCTTTTTTGAAATTAAAAATCCGACTAACCCGCTTGAGAGGGCAACTCCCCCTCCTACGAGTAGTTCGTTTAACATTAGTTTTCCTCATGCTTTGGACCCCATGAGGGGTAATGAGCAGGTCTCCTTGCACATCATAATCATCGCATATATTGTGTATTGTTTGACACTTACACGGTTGAATAAAAATCGTAAACGGTTTCGTTTTAAGGGTCGGGAAAAATCGATCATACATCCCTTTACCGAAACCGATTCGGCGCAGTGACCCGTCTACCCCTACTACAGGGACAATAGCTACATCTATTAAATTATATTTTCTATACGAATTCCGCGGCTCATAAATACCAAATGCTTTACGTTCCAACGGGTATCTCAATGGTACCATTTTGAAACTGACGCCATCCATAAACGGCAAGTATACTTCTTGTTTACGACGAAATTTTTTAACGCTTTTACGGACATCGGCTTCAAAACCCATCGGCCAAAAAAACAATATTTTTTTTGCTTTTAGATCGTCCAATAACGTTTCAAGCATCTGCCTGACTTTAGTGTCGCCCAGACGTTTAGAACTAGGGCTGAGAGTTTTCATACGGTTGAGACAGTGAACTCTAACATCACTTTTGGACACTTTTTACCTTTGCTTCGTTATAATCTTCATTATTTTACTCTAAAAAGGTTTTGTATGCATTTTAAAACCCTCATAATCCCTTTACTCGCGTTTGCCTTTCTTTTTCAAGGGTGCGGTGAAAAATCGGGAGAGGAAGCGTTGGTTTCAACCGCTGAATTTACCCTAAGCGATACCCAAGGAAAAAGTTATACCGTTGAAAAGCAAGGGACCAATTTTACCCTCGATGCCGGCAAAGACAAAGTAGTCCTTTTCGATATTTTTGCAACCTGGTGTCCGCCATGCCAGGCCGAAGTTCAGCATTTGGGAAATTTACAAAAAAAATATGGGGAAAACCTTATTATCATGGGGATAACCATTGAAGAAGACAAAAGCAACAGCGAATTAGAAGCTTTCCGTGAAAAATACAAGGGGGGAAATTATTTGATCAGCAATAAAGCCGACAATCAATCCCTTGCACGTGCGATAGCATCGACAATCGGTGTAGGACAGCAATTTCCGATTCCCCTTATGGTTCTTTACAAAAACGGCGAATACGTAACGCACTACGAAGGCGCTACCCATGAAGAGATTATTGACCGTGATATCGCACAAGCACTGGGGAAATAAATTATGTTTGGATTTATTAAAAAAGGGCTCCAAAAAACCCTAGAAGCCATCGCTTCGATCGTTCCCGAAAAAAAAGCGAAAATATCCAAAGATGAGTTGGAAAATATCCTTCTTGAAGCCGATGTTGAATACGATCTCGTCGAAATTATTCTTCGTGAACTTTATCAAAACGATATAACCCGTGATCAGCTCCGTTCAAAACTCCTCGCTACACTCAGTTTTGCCCAAAACACCCTTCCGGAGAATCCGGATAAACCGACGGTCAGTCTGATTATCGGTGTCAACGGTGCCGGGAAAACCACAACCATAGCTAAACTGGCACAGCGCCATCTCAATAACGGTGAAAGAGTCATATTAGGAGCCGGTGATACGTTCCGTGCCGCGGCCATTGAACAGCTCACCCGCTGGGCCGATAAACTGGAGATCCCGATAATCTCCTCACGTCAGGGGCATGATCCGAGCGCCGTGGCCTATGATACGATCGAATCGGCTAAAGCACGCGGATTTGAACAGGTGATTATCGACACGGCGGGCCGGCTGCATACTCAAACCAATTTAGGCAATGAGCTCAAAAAAATCGTCCGTATCTGCGATAAAGCCCATACCGGTGCCCCTCATCGCAAAATTCTTATCTTAGACGGAACGCAAGGGAGCTCCGCCATCGCTCAGGCCAAAGCGTTCAACGAAATGGTCGGAGTCGACGGTATTATCATTACGAAACTTGACGGCACGGCTAAAGGGGGATCTGTTTTCAGTATCGCCTACGCATTGCAACTGCCGATCCTTTTCATCGGTGTCGGGGAACAGCCGGAACATCTCATCCCGTTTGATAAATATGAATTCGTCGACGGTATTTTGGATGCGATATTCGGGGAAGAAACGGCGAAATAATGGCCAAGAAAAAAAACGTCCTCTTCGAATGTCAGCACTGCGGATTCACCACCCCTAAATGGATGGGCAAATGTACCAATTGCGGCGGATGGGACAGCTTTGTCGAACTCAGCGAGCAGCAGCAGGAGGTGATCAAACTCACCTCAACCGCTTCGCCTTCGGGCGGGGTAAAAGCCAAAGAGATCACCCAAATCGTCGAAGAGAATACCGAACGTTTCAGCAGCGACGATGCCGAACTCGATATGGTTCTCGGCGGCGGTGTCGTTCCCGGATCCCTCGTCCTCATCGGCGGAAGCCCCGGTGTCGGTAAGTCAACCCTGCTTCTGAAAATCGGCTCAAACCTCGCGAAACAAAACCGGAATGTCCTCTACGTCAGCGGCGAAGAGAGCGAAGGACAGATCAAACTCCGTGCCAACCGTCTTGGGGCCAATGTCGATAATCTCTATCTGCTAGCAGAGATACGGCTCGAACAGGTACTCGGAGAACTGCATGAGCGTAATTATGAATGCATTATCATCGACTCGATCCAAACCCTCTATTCCGAAACCATTGCGTCGGCTCCCGGATCGGTGACACAGGTACGCCAGATTACGTTTGATTTGATGCGCATTGCCAAAGAACGCCGCATCGCCATCTTTATTATCGGCCATATCACCAAAGAGGGTTCCATTGCCGGACCTCGGGTACTGGAACACATGGTCGATGTCGTTCTCTATTTCGAAGGAGACAGCGGACATGAACTTCGCATATTGCGCGGATTCAAAAACCGTTTCGGCCCTACCAGTGAAATCGGTGTATTTGAAATGCGCCATGACGGATTGGTATCGGCCAAAGATCTCTCCTCCCGTTTTTTCAACCGAACCAAGTCCCAAAGCGGTTCAGCCTTAACGGTCATCATGGAAGGCTCCCGCCCAATTGTCTTGGAAGTACAGGCACTCGTAAGCGATACCCATGCCCCTAATCCGAAACGCCAGGCTACCGGGTTTGAAAACAACCGCCTCAATATGCTCCTTGCACTGTTGGAACGAAAGCTCGAAATCCCCCTTAACAGCTATGACGTCTTTATCAATATTACCGGAGGGATCAAAATTACCGAAACATCTGCCGACCTGGCGATCCTCGCCGCTATCATCAGCAGCTTTCGCAACCGTGCCATTTCCAAAGAGACGGTATTTATCGGAGAGGTCTCTCTGGTAGGCGATATCCGAGAAGTGTATCAGATCGATCAACGCCTCAAAGAAGCAGCTTCTCAGCAGATCACCAAAGCGCTGATCCCTAAAAAACCGCTCGAAAAAACAGCAATTAAATGCTATGAAATTGATGAAGTCAGCAAACTTTTGGAGTGGTTTTAACCAAAATTACGTATAATAAAGCAATAAAAAAACAAGGAGAATCCACATGCCAATGTGTTCTATTTTTGCCGATCATAAATCAGAAGAGCGTTATTCAAAACTCTCATTAGCATACTCGACAGAGGAAGAACATCAAATGATCGAAGAAGCGATTAGCGCATGTACTCCATTATGTTCCATAGTTCCTAATATTTACGGAGGCGATGTTACCGACGGTAAAAGAATGATTACCATTGAGTACCATGACGATTGCGATCGCGAGGGAGGCAATGTATTTGAAGCCATTATTAAACATTTAGGGATTGAGCAGTGTCATTAAGTATTAACGCTTCGGATCAAAGTGCTCTGCGGCTAAAAGAGTTTGCAGACGGCAATGAAACATTTCAGCAAACCTATTTTAAAAAGCATGAAACGCAGTTGCTGAATCTTGTGAAAGAGGGGCAGCATCCGAGAGCCCTTTTCATCGGGTGTTCCGATTCTCGCGTTATCCCGGATTTGATTGTTCAATCCAATCCGGGAGACCTGTTTGTCATACGTAATGTCGGGAACTTTGTGGCCCCATATAAACCCGATGAAGATTTTCACTCCACGGCAGCCGGAATCGAGTATGCGGTCGGTGTATTAAAGGTTTCAGAAATTATTATCTGCGGCCATTCTCATTGCGGAGCCATTGAAGCGCTTTATGCAGCCTCGTGTGAGACTTCTATGATCCATACGGCAAAATGGCTCACGTTGGGGGAAAAGGCGAAATCAATGGCATTGCTCGCACTTGGAAGCAGTACCCCCAAAGCAGAACTTCTCCGTGCAACCGAACATCTCTCGATTATCACCCAAATCGAGAATCTTCTAACCTACCCTTATGTCAAAAAGCTGGTCGAAGAAGACAAACTGTTTATTCACGGCTGGTATTACGATATTGAAACCGGAGGGATCGAATATTATGATCCCGATTCCTATCAGTTCCGTCCGCTCAGCGAGTTGGGAGATTAATCCGTCTCCTACCAATCAAGATACAAAAATAAGGCAGAGATAAAATAATTGGCGATAAAAATTGCCACTGCCGAATAGACAACCGCATAGATTGTCGACTGCCCTACTCCACGCGCTCCCCCGCTCGTGTGATAACCGATATAACTCCCGATCGAGCTTACAATAAAGCCGAAAACGGCCGCTTTGATTACCCCCGTCATAATATCTTCGAATTCACCCAGTCTCATCAAGGTTTCCTGATACGCTATCGGATTAATTCCCAACACACCGGTAGAGATCAGATAGGCCGAACTGATCGCAATAAAATCGAACCAAATCACCAGTAACGGCAGTGAAATAACGGTAGCGACAATACGTGGAGTTATCAAATACTCCTTAGAGTCAACCCCGAGGATATCAATGGCATCGATTTGTTCTGAAACACGCATTGTCCCCAGTTCAGCCGCCATAGCGCTTATGGATCGTGAAATTAACATTAATGAGGCAAAAACAGGCCCCAGTTCTTTGGTAATCGATAAAAAAATCGTATATCCGATAAAGGTTTCGACACCGAACTGGTGAAATCCGTCATAAAGCTGTATCGCTTCAACCATCCCCGTAAACAGGGCAGTCAACGTGATAACCCCCATGCATCCCATCCCGATCACATCGATTTGGGCCAATACGATTTTATAACGTTTAAATGCCAAGGGATAAAGTTTGAAAAGATTGGTTTGAAAGAGTATAAACATACCAAAGCGTTCAATTGTCTCATACATATGGACAAAAGGACGCCCTATATAACCTAAAAGCGTCTCAAGCATTTATTATTTCCTTATTTTCATAGGCGAAGTTTACCAAAATTTCGATTATGACACGTGCCAATTTTCATAAGTTTCTCGCTACAATAACCAAACTATTATATCCTAAGGAGCAATGGATGGCTGAAAAAGAAGAAGAAAAAGCCGCTGAAGGCGGAGAAAAGAAAAAATCGAACCTCTTGTTGATTATTATTATAGGGGTATTGGTACTTATTTTAATAATCGGTGCCGTTGTCGCGTTCTTAATGATGGGGAATGAAGAATCAGCCACCAAAGGGGGAGAACCTGCTGCGCAAGAGGCCTCGGCAAAAAGCAGTGAGGATTCAAAAGAATCAAACAGCGATGCTTCGATGACGGAAGTGGGGCTAATGTATCCCCTCGATACGTTTACCGTCAATTTATTGAGTGAAAGCGGCCGCCGTTATCTCAAAGTTGAGATGAATCTTGAACTCGAAGGTGAAGAGTTGAGTCCGGAACTCGATACTAAAAAACCGGTTTTCCGTGATATTATTATCCGTATCCTCAGTTCCAAATCCCTCGAAGAAATTTCAACGATCAAAGGGAAAGAGAAGCTCAAAGAGCAAATCGTCAATGATCTTAATACACGGTTAAAAGACGGAAAGGTCAAAAACGTCTATTTCACCGACTTTGTGGTGCAATGATCGGCATCGACCTCATCAAAATCGATCGGATGGAACGTCTTATGGAGCGTTTCGGCGATCGGGGCCTCCGTAAATTTTTATCGGATGACGAAATCGTCTACATTCAAACACCTCGAAATGCCGCAGGTTTCTGGGCAGCCAAAGAGGCATGTGCCAAAGCACTTGGGTGCGGCATCGGTTCCGAATGCGGTTTCCATGATATTATCCTCTCAAAAAACCTCAAAGGTGCCCCGCAAATCACCCTATCTCCAATGGTACGAGAGCGTTTCCGTATTGCCGATATGTCTGTATCCATTACTCACGACGGCGACTATGCGATTGCCGTCGTCGCTTTTCAACCATTATTTTCTTAAGGATCAGTATGGACACTCCTGAACTCATAACGATACAAAAATACGCATCACAGCACCGTATCAGTATCCACAGTGTTATTAAAAAAATCATGAAAGGGGAACTCCCGAGCGTCGTCCAGGAAGAAAACGGCAAAGAGGTAACCTATATTGCCCTCTCCCAAGCCGTTTCTATCCCGTCTGCACGGGCAGAGAGTTCCAAAGATGATGAGGCATTAATCGACTATAAAAAAGCGTACGATTCCCTCCATCGGGAATACCTTATCCTAAAAACAAAGTACGAAAAACTTCTTGAAATCCATGGGGAAGGCTAATCACCCTCCTCCGACAAAATCCAGAAGCTCGATAGTATCTCCCTCTTTAAGAGGGGTATTTCCCCATGCATCCTGCTTCACAATTTCCATATTCAGTGCAGATGCCATAACCCGCTCTTCCAGACCGAGTGAGCGGATCAGATCCAGCAGGGTAGCCCCTTCATTGACATCACGAATCTCACCGTTAACTTTAATCTTCATATTCCCTCCTACATAGACATTTTGATAAGTTGAGCGATTGCAAAATTTTTCTTGACCATTGCAAAATCATACGCTGTTGCCCCGTCATTATTGCGTAAATGGGAATCAGCTTTAGCTTTCAATAAAAAGTCGACTATCGGTTCATTACCGCTAAAAGCCGCTTGATGCAAAGGGGTAATCCCGTCATTGTTGGCCAAATTAACATCCGCACCCCGAAGTGTAACAAAAATGACAAGGTCAATATTTTTTTTCTTCACCGCTAAAATCAATGCCGTATTTCCTTGAAAATCCTGCGCATTAATATCAGCACCGTTATCAAGCAACATTTGGGCTATTTTCAGATCCCCCATTTTAATCGCTACGTGCAAAGCGGTCAGTCCGGCACCATTTTGTTCATCAACATTTTTATGGATACGGAGGTGATTTTGAATTTTCCCGATATCCCCTTCAAAAGCCCCATCGTGCAAAACACCGCCCCACGCTAAACCAGCAAGCATGAGTAGTACGATTCCCAAACGCATTGTTTATCCCTTTACAAAACGGATCATCTTAAAGCGTTCACCCATCAGAGTCGGTGTGATCAGAATTTTAACTTTTTCTAACTCTTGGGTATAGATAGCATCACCGGCATGCTCTTTGAGTATTGCCAAAAGGTCTAAAATTCCCATTTCGACCAAGGCGACCAGTTGAGTCGCATATTGAACGCAAACGGCCCCTTCCTCTTCAAATGCCGCTTTGACCTGTTCGAAATTGACATCATAAGTGATATCCGTTTTCCCAAAAAGTTCACTAAGATTCAAGTTCTCATCAAAAAGAGGATATACCTGATGTTCTTGATAAACACGGATTGAGAAATCACTCCGTGCATTTAATTCACCGTAATCGAAACTCATAAACTCGAATCGTTTGGATGTCTTCATCATCGCCTGTGCAAACGTATCGTATCCGAGTGCTATCTCCCCGCGGTCTTGATGATACCGTTGAGCTAATGCCGTTATTTCAGGGGCATCTACATCAAAAACAATCTTATGATTCTCGACACGGCCGACTTTTCCTTTGTAAAAAAGTTCACAGCCGAATGCATCAAATATTTCATTTGCAATGAAAAAAGTCGATTGTTCGTCCAGCTCGGACAAATCGCTGTAATGTTCCAGATTCACGGCATTCCCAAAAGATTCATCAAAATAGCTTTTCTGAGCTTCACGCAACGAACCGAAACGTTCAACTATCCCGAAACGGAGAGTTTGCAGCAACTGAGGGCGCAGGGTATGGAGAAATTCGATGATATCGGCTAATAGATACCCGTGATGGGCACCTATTTCACATATTAAAGAATCAGGACGTAAAAATCCATCCTCAATTCGGCTAATTATATGCTTGGCAATCGTCCCGCCAAAAAATTTGGAGGTACTGACCGCAGTATAAAAATCCCCTTTTTTACCGATTGGACGATACGAGGCGTAATATCCCTCTTCGCCGTAAAGCCAATTGTTCATATAATCACTAAATCGCACCGTTTACCTTTTCATACAAATTGAGCAGTTCTAGCTGACGGTCGGTTTCCAATATGGTGACTTCAATCTCTTGAATCTTCAAAGAATTCGACAGCATTTTGACATCATATTCGGTTTTATATCCCGCTTTGAATAACGCTTGCGTATCTGCAAGGAGTTTTTCGTAAAGCTTTTGATTTTCCCGTGCCAGGGCTATTTTTTTATCGCTGTTCGTAAGATTATGACGAACCTGTTGATATAAAGTATGCAATTCCCGTTTTTTATCGCGCATAAGGGTATTTGATTTAAGAGCCTCGATACGGGATATCTCCATATCACGCATTTCATTATAATGAATCGGCAATGAAGCACTTACTCCATAGGTTTTGTAATTACTTTGGGCTGAAATGGTTCCGGGAAATCCCGCAAACTTCGTATTCTCCAATTTATTCCAATTATACGCGGCATTTACACTCACTTGCGGAAGATATTTTGCCCTTGTCATATTGGCATTCCACCGATTTTTCTCCATCTCACTTTGGGCCAACTGCAAATCGATCGCTTCGGATTCAAACCGTTCATCCCCGATCAGTTCCAGTTTCGGAATACTTACCGATCCGTAGGGCTTATCGCTAATACTTTCATAGGCACTTATAAGCCTCTCTTTGGACGTTTGTAAATCATAGAGCCCCTGGGTGAGGAGATTTTTTTCAATGATCGCATTATCCAAAAACCCCGAATCAAGTTCCCCGTGCAGATAACTCTCCGTTTTCAATTCCAGATTCAAAGCGGCATTGGCAATTAATAACTCCTGTTTTTGTTGACGCAGATCACTTTGACGTATCTGCATCAGCAAAGCCACCGCCTCTTTTATCAGTTTTTGGCGCGCGGCATCTATCGACAACGTCGCATAACGCTCCGATGCTTCGGAAAATTTGATTCCGTAATAGATCCCACCACTTCTAAAAATCGGCTGATCAATGGAAATTCCGGCATTTTGCGTTGTCGCATCCGCATTATACTGATCACTTTTTCCGTACGAATAATGAATGACAATCGGTTGAATCCACGCATCATGGAGAACATCGCTTTGCAATGTTGCCTTGCGGTAATCGTAATCAAACTGTTCCTCTTTCAGTGTCGAAAGAAGCGCTTCTGAACCTATTGCCGGATAGGCAAGCAGAAGACTATAAAGAAGCCATCGCTTTTTCAAGACGTATAAACCCTTCATCAATTTCCCCTTTGGTTATCGTCAAAGGAGGGAGAAAACGGAGTGTATTTCGCCCAGCTTTAAGGACAATTACCCTCTCTTCCCGTGCCGCATTGATAATTTTTGTCAATGTATCGCCATCAGCTACACGCAACCCTCTCATCATTCCTAAACCGACATGCTCCAAAAAGAGTGCCGGATGCTTGGAAGCAAACGCATTTAAAGCGGTTTCAAAATAGATAAGGTGTTCATCCAGTTCACCGTTTTCTTTGATCTCCGAAAGAATATCGAGAACTTCATTGGCGGCAGCCGTCGAAAGATAGTTTCCTCCAAAGGTTGATCCGTGGTCACCAGGGGTGAAAATATCTTTTTTCGAAGTCATAACAACCCCGATCGGAACACCTCCCCCTAACCCTTTGGCCAACGTGATAACATCAGGCTCGATACCGTATAGGTTGGAAGCGAGAAATTCCCCCGTTCGGTAAATTCCCGTTTGAACTTCATCGACCATCAATAAAATATCCCGAGATTTGAGCATTACGGCCAAAGCTTGCACTTTAGCTCGGTCTTGTGGCTGTACGCCCCCTTCTCCCTGTACCAGTTCAATCATAACCGCAACCGTATGATCATCAATCAGAGATTCGATCTCTTCAATATTTTTGGCGTACACAAACCCATCGGGGAAAGGACCGAAGTAATTATGCATGGATTCTTGTCCCGTTGCCTTCAACGCCGTAATGGTCCGACCGTGAAACGAATGGTCAAGTGTAATAATTTTATACCGCTTCGGATGTCCGAGTACCTCTCCGTATTTTCGGGCTATTTTAATGGCCCCCTCATTGGCTTCCGCACCGCTGTTGCCGAAAAAACATTTCATATCGTATCCGCTTAATTCGACAATGCGGCGGGCACATGCCCCTTGAGGCTCAATATAATAGAGGTTTGAAACATGCGTTACCTTGCCGACTTGTTCACAGATCGCTTTGCTAAGACGTTCATTGGCATGTCCGACACTGCATACGGCGATTCCGGCTGCGAAATCAATATACTCTTTACCTTCACTATCGACTAATACGGCGTTATTTCCCGCCGTAAAACTGACATTCTGACGTCCGTACGTAGGTAATACATAATTATCAAAGTTATTCATCATTTTTTTTAATCACCTTTATTTTAATTTCCTGATACACGGCACTCTCCCCTTCATAACTTAAATAGGGGGGCGTTAAAACATTAACGTCGGGCGTCCCTGAATAAATCAAAACACAATCCCGTCTTACCCTCTCGTCATGCTTTACATTCATCTCTACCGTTCCCGCAAGTGATGAGAGAAGAACCGTTTCATTTTCTTGAAACCCTGTGTCCGGATGCAGATAGACCCCGGACGATCTCTTGAACTGCGAATTTAGTCCCTGAGCATGTTTCGGGGTGATAAGATAAAAATCCTCGGATTTATCCAAGGCCAAATCCAGTTCATCCAAAAATTCAAATTCATCGTTTTGAAAACCCTCAGAATACGGGATTGGCGAAGCTCTCCGATAACCGACTCCATCGTGAACGTCAATCTGTCCTCGAAAAAATTCCAGATATTTTTCTTCTTCTCCCATTTCGATAGCAAATGCCGTACATAACCGTTTTGCCAGATCATATTCACTGATTCCGATCTCACTCTCATGAATTGTGACCATCTCCTGAAAAGTATTATCCCCGTAAGAACTTCTAAAATCGTTTTTTTCTAAAAACGTTTTTGCCGGAATCACCAAATCGGCCGCCTTAGAGGTCTCATTTTCATATAACCCGAAATAAACCGTAAAGTCTGCCTTCTCAAACGATCTTTTTACTCCGGTCGAATTTGGCATTTGTTCGAGCGGATTGCCCCCCTGAATAAAAACACAATTATACTTCGAAAAATCGATCGTAGGTTTACTAACGCGACGTTTTATCGTTCTAAACGGCACTGTAAGGCCGCTAAGGGAGTTTCCTACATAACTAACACCGCAACCCGCTTTTCCAAATAGCCCCATGATTGCACCAAACCCGTCAATCGCCCGAAGAACATCGGCCCCGTTGCGATATTTTTGGACCCCGACACCTACTAAAATTGCCGTTTTTTTCCCATCCATCAACTCAAGCATTGCTCCGATTTGGCCGAGAGAGACATCAATGGCATCCAACGTCGACTTTATCCTTACCGTTTGGGTAAGCTCATAAAAATCATTGTACCCGCTCCCGTATTTTTCCAAGAAATCGGCATCTTGCATCCCTTCAATGATCGCAAAACGGCTCAATAGCAGCGCCAACGCCAAATCGCAGTGAGGTTTGATCTGAATATGCAAATCCGCTTTTTGGGCCAGTTCAGTTTTTACCGGATCGATGACAATAATTTTTTTACCCTCGATAAAAGGTAAAATATGCGATTGCGTCGCATGAATATTTCGCCCCCACACAACGATCACTTCCGACTCTTTCAACAAATGCGGCGGCAAAACTTCGTTACTCCTGCGTCCGGCAAGGACTCCGGCCTCACCCGCACCGTCGCAAAGCGAACCGGAGGTTCCAACCGAATCAACGGCGGCAAAAAAGTGTTCGACACTCCGCTGCATCACCCCTACATTACCGCTTCCCCTGTAATAAAGGGTTTGTCTAAGATTCCCTTCTCTCAGAGCATCGATTAATACGTTCAGGGCATCCTCAATCGATATCGCTTCACCGCGAAGCCGCGGAACGCTGATACGCTCATTCACGTTAAAATGGTTAAGATTCGGACACAAATAGCCTCGCGTATACGGATGCGTTTTGTCCCCCTTGAGTTTCCCCTTTTCATCCACTACGACTCGGCAGGCATCATAACAATCAAGCGGGCAAGCGGTAACGGTCGGGCTCATTTGAATTCTACCTTCATCAATTGTGAAAATTGTGCCGGAGGGGTTATAATAATCTCTGCACGGTAACTCGATATTTTTGAGGCGTCGGCAATTTTCCATACCTGTTTAATCTTGTAATCGGTATTGTGTCCGTTTAAATAAATTCTTTTGGTTTGAGCCGCCTGTGCTTCCTCTGCACTGAGAAACACTATTAATTTGGCTTTCCGTACATCCGCTATTTGGGCCAAAGGAGTACCGGGATTGACAAAAACGGAAGGTTTTACCATTAATTGGTACAAAACATATCCCGGAGCGCTGAGATGTTTGTCGGCAATGCTTTTTTGCAATTGAGAACGGCGTACTTTTAAATCTCCCAGCTGAATTGTGAGCGATTCAATCTCTTTTTGGATATTTAAAAGGGAGTTGCGACTGTTAAGCAAATCAAAATATTCACGATCTTTTTCAACCGCCGATTTCATTTTCAGATCTTTGATCCGATCAAAATTCTCTTGTTTCATTTGAATCATCTGCTGATAGTTTTCACCCATCTCCCGACTGTTCTGCAATGTATTTTTCAAAGCTGAAATTTTTGTTTCGACGCTTTGAAGTTCGATCTTATCAAGTTTGTCATCAATGACAATATAAGGGGTTTTACCAAGCTTTTTCCCCTCATTGACCGAATCCGTATAAATCACCTCTCCGGAGAGGGTCGAAGAGACATTTCGTATCTCATATGGCTCTACTTTTGCGTAATATTCTTTTGCGTATGCTCCGAGAACAAACATTGCTAAAGCGATTATAATCTGCACGAAGCCCCTTTTGTATAGATATTGAGACATTTTACAGTCAGCACCCTTAGTATTTTAGTAAAAAAATCTCTCGATTAGGATATGATTAAGAAATATAAACAATTGAGGTTACTATGTCTCTTTTAGAACATGTTGACGGCGCTACCAACTTAGCTAAAAACAACGAAGTACAGTTGCTTGTCTTTAAAATTGATGCTGCCGAAGAGTCTCCCTATTACGCTATCAATGTATTTAAAACACGCGAAGTGGTCGAAGCAAAACGTCATCACCTTACCCATATTCCGGGGTGCCATCCGCTTTTGGAAGGGACAATTGTACTGCGTGAATTGCAAATTCCCATCCTCAATCTGCCACGCTGGCTGGGAGTTGAATTAGAAGAATCCAAACGTAAAATGTCCAATCTCCTGATATGTGATTTCAACGGTGTGGTCATCGGCATACGGATTATGTATGCCTACCGGGTTATCAAAAAGAACTGGAACGAGATGCATGCCCCCGATAGCTATCGATTGGGTGATGACGGGCTAGTGATCAACGATACCCGTCTTGATGACGGCAGTTTGTGCCTTGTACTCGATTATGAAAAACTTTTATCCGAAGTGATACCTCAGGCTATGGTCAATATTGATGTGGCATCAAAATCGTTGGCCAATATCGCGGTTCCGGAAAAATTAAAAAAAGGGACGGTTTTAATTGCCGAGGACTCCAAAACGGCTCAACGTCATTTAAAACAGATATTTGATCATGCCCATATCTCTTACCTTATCTTTAACAACGGTAAAGAACTCATGGACTACATTAACAAAATCAAAGATCCATCCCTGATCCCTGCTGTTATTACGGATATTGAAATGCCAGAAATGTCCGGATTCACTATTATTCAACGCCTTAAATCTAATCCGGAAACCAAATCCATCCCTATCATCGTCAACAGTTCCATGACCGGGGACAATAATAAACGTGAAGCGGCCAGTTTGGGAGCCGACGGATTTATTGATAAAACAAAAAGCGAAAATATATTGCCGCTTATCGTCGAAAAGATGAATGATATGGAGATGAGATTGCTCCCCCGTTAAAGGGGAAAGCCTGTTAAGCAAGAGATAGGGTGAAGCATTCGCTTCTGCCCTTTAAGTGATTTATTTAAAAAGTGCTATCATCACACCGGCTGCGATTGCAGAACCGATAACTCCGGCAACGTTTGGTCCCATGGCATGCATCAACAACATATTTGTCGGATCTTCTTTCATCCCCTCTTTATGAGAAACACGTGCCGCCATCGGAACGGCAGAAACCCCTGCTGAACCAATCAACGGATTAATTTTCTCAGAGCTGAAAAGATTCATGATTTTAGCCATAATGACTCCGGCAGCCGTCCCCACAGAAAAGGCCACAAGCCCAAGTACCAAGATCGCAAGCGTATCAATGACCAAAAATTGATCTGATGCCAATTTTGATCCTACACCCAATCCTAAAAAGATGGTTACGATATTGATCAATGCATTTTGCATCGTATCACTCAAACGGTCTACAACACCTGATTCTTTAAAATAATTTCCTAAAGCAAAAGCACCCACCAACGGAGCAGCATCCGGCAATAGCAAAATAATCATGACAAATACCAACAACGGGAAAAGAAGTTTTTCCAAACGTGTTACGTGTCGCAACGTATGCATACGGATTTTACGCTCTTCCGGTGTAGTCAGCGCTTTCATAATAGGAGGCTGGATAATCGGAACCAAAGCCATATACGAATACGATGCAACTGCAATGGCTCCGAGAAGTTCAGGGGCCAAAGAAGTAGCGATGAAGATCGATGTCGGACCGTCTGCTCCACCGATAATACTGATTGCCGCTGATTGTTGCAGTGTAAAATCGAACCACGGAGTAAATTGGCTCAAGGCATACGCGCCCACCAATGTACCGAAAATACCGAATTGTGCCGCACCGCCTAATAATGAGAGTCTAGGGTTCGCCAACAGCGGACCGAAATCGGTCATAGCACCCACTCCCATAAAGATTAGGAGAGGAAAAAGCTCATTCGCTATCCCCATATTATAGATAACGCCCAAAAATCCGTGAGGACCGGCAATATTGGCAATCGGTACGTTCGCTAACAATCCGCCAAACGCAATCGGCAAAAGGAGCAACGGTTCAAAATCACGTGCAATGGCCAAATAGAACAGTAAAAATGTGACCAAAATCATGATCACACGTCCCCATGTTTGATGGAAATCAGACATAAGGTGACCCGATGAGCTCATTTCACCGGCTCTTGGATAGATCAAAGCATTTAACCCGGTCGTTTTGAAAAAACTTTGAACCATTTCTCCGAAAGGCATTGGCTGATAAGTCTCTTCACGATGGGTTGTTTTAGCCGGCGGAGCATCCGCTGTTGCAGCCGCAGAGACTTCACTCGCTTGTGAAACAGCGGCGGCAACGGCCGGAGCGGTTTCGGAAGCGGCGGCACCCAAAGCTACCCCCAACATTAACAAAACGCTAAAAAATAGTCGCTTCATCGGAACGTTATCCTACGATTGCGAGGGCTTGACCCTCGATTACTTTATCATTCGGGCGGACAAGAACACTTTGAACGACACCGTTGCAAGGGGCAACGATATCCACTTCCATTTTCATCGATTCAAGGATCATAATTTTATCCCCTTCATTAACAACCGTTCCCGCTTCTGCAAGGACTTTGAAAACTGAACCCGGAAGCATTGCCCGTACTTCGGCACCGGTAGCTGCCGGAAGTTCGTCACGTGCTTCAGCTGCGGTTGCCACATGCGGTACCACTTGAACATCAACATTGCCCGCAGCAATTTGTACATTAAATTTTTGACCGTCAACAACGACTGTATAGTTTCCATTTGCGCTTGGCATTACTTTGATTCCTTCTGATTTAATTGGTGTTGGAGTATGTCCTGCCGGTACAACGGCTTCAGGGATATTTTTACGGACATTAATATCAGCATTTCCTTTTAGGAATGTGATCCCTTTTTCATCACATGATGCGGCAATAAAGATATTTTCATCTGTCACTGCAATTTTTTCATCTTCTAAACGTTTCGTCCAGAATGCAATGGATTTCGTTTCATCTTTATCGGCTAAATCAATCGCATTTTCCGTTGTCGGAGCCAATCCAAGCTGTTCTGAAGCGATACGGACAATTTCAGCATCCGGTGCAACCGGAGTTTTACCGAAATATCCGAGTACCATTCGTCCGTAACCCGGAGCAATTTTTTTCCAAGGTCCCATAAGGGCATTATTAAGCGCTTGTTGAAAATAAAATTGGGATACCGGAGTAACGGAAGTACCGAAGCCCCCTTTTTCTACCACTTCGCGCATTGCACGGATCACTTCCGGATAACGGTCCAGAATATTATTATCACGCATCATTTGGGTATTTGCCGTTAAAGCGCCTCCCGGCATTGGGGAGAACGGAATTAGCGGAGAAACCTGAGTTGCTTCCGGAGGCATGAAATAGTCTTTCAAACAATCACCCAATACGTCCTCGTATTTGAGAATTTTTTCAAGTTCAAGTCCGCCGAGATCATAGTTCATCCCTTTGACGGCATGAAGCATCGTTAAAATATCCGGTTGTGATGTACCGCCGCTCACCGGGGCCGCCGCCATATCGATACCGTCAATTCCGGCATCCAACGCTGCAAGGTAGGCAGCAACGCTTACACCTGCGGTCTCATGCGTATGAAGGCGTAAATGGGTCCCCTCAGGGACAAGGCGACGTGCCATTTTAATCGTTTCATGGATTTTATGCGGGCTTGAAGTTCCGCTGGCATCTTTAAAACAAATCGAGTGGTACGGAATACCGGAATCGAGAATTTCACGAAGCGTTCTTTCATAGAATGCGACGTCATGCGCCCCTTCACACCCTGCCGGAAGATCCATCAAAGTAACAACGATTTCATGCTTGAGACCGTGATGTACGATACGTTCCCCCGAATATTTCAGGTTTTCAACATCATTAAGCGCATCGAAATTTCGAATGGTTGTTGTCCCGTGTTTTTTAAACATTTTCGCATGCAAATCGACTAATTCACGGCTTCCTGTATCAAGCATAACCGTGTTTACGCCGCGTGCGAGCGTTTGAAGATTTGCATCGGGACCGACAATCGCACGGAAGCGATCCATCATATCGAATGCATTTTCATTCAGGTAAAAGAAAAGACTTTGGAAACGTGCTCCGCCGCCAAATTCAAAATGGCGGATTCCTGCCTCTTTAGCCGCTTCAACGGCAGGGAAAAAATCTTCCATAAGGACACGTCCGCCGAAAACAGACTGAAACCCGTCTCGGAAAGTCGTATCCATAATATCAATATATTTTTTAGCCATTATGCTTCCTAACTTTGGGTAGTTTGATGGTGATGTATTGCTGCAACGATGGCCGCCACTTTTGCTTTGTCATCACTGCGTTTAACCTGTGCCGCACGGGTCGGCTCCGGCGCTTTTTGGGCCTCGGGGAAATAGGTGTGAATGAGTCTAGACATGAGTTTAGTCAAATAAATCATGACAGCCAGAAACACGAATACGGTCCCCATCCCTAAAAACATGATTTTGATACTTTCAAAAAACACGCGCTTTCCTTTTTTTGTAATCGATTCGTAACGGAGTGATTCTAGCGCAATGATGTTTAAAATATATTTACCGTTTGCTTCTTCATGCAATATCCATAAATTGGTGTTACCCTACGCTATTTTTAAAATATGATTAGCTACAATCGCATTATCAAAAATGGTATGAAAGAGGTATTCCATGGACCTAAGTAAAATCGGCTACGGAGAAAATCCGGACAAAGTTAAAGCAATTATCGAGATTGCCTGCGGATCAAACATCAAATACGAAGTTGAAAAAGAGAGCGGCGCTTTGGTACTTGACCGTGTCATGCATTCGGCAATGTACTATCCGGCAAACTACGGATTTGTTAACAAAACACTTTCTCAAGACGGCGATCCGGCTGATATCTTGATCCTAACCGAATATCCGATGGTTGAAGGGTGTGTGATTAACTGCCGCCTCGTCGGTGTATTAATCATGGAAGATGAAAGCGGTATTGATGAAAAACTCCTTGCCGTTCCTACTTCAAAAATCGATCCGACGTTTGAAGAGATCCAAGATCTTGGTGATATCCCAAAACACACATTGGCAAAAATCCAGAACTTTTTCGAAACCTATAAACTTCTTGAGCCGGGCAAATGGGTAAAAGTCAAAGGGTTTGAAGACAAGGCATCCGCAACCAAAATTCTTCAGGATGCCATCAGTAACTACAAAGAGTAATAGAGATGATTGACCTCGCTTCACAAGATGTTTTTGCCTATGCAATTTTTGGACTAATATTAAATTTTGTCTTTTCAATCGCATTTGGGTTATACCTGAGCAATAATATCGGAGTTGAGGAGATGCTGCAATCCAAAGGGGACCGTGAACAGCCATGGTGGCTTTCGGCCTCCCTTGCCGTCCCTTATGCCAAAATGCTTATTACCCTTTATCGGGTTGCAATTTTACAGCTGTACTTTCTTAATCAGGGGAGAAGCCATAAAGAGTTTTGGATCTATTTGACCAGTAATGAGAATTAGCCTTTCATTGCGACTTGTAAATACAAAATGTTTGTATCAAGGTGTTATGTAATCCGATTTTCCCGCTTTCTGCTCTTCGCTGCGCCTGTTTGAGTTTCCAATTCCACTCTTTTTGATCAAATTTAGGATCGATCAGCGCCAATCCTTTCTCCAAAAGCATTTCACTGTAACTCTCTAGCCCGTTTCCGTACAAAATGCACCCTTCCTGAATCCGTTCATAGTGGTATGACTGGTAAATATGCAAAGAGCTCTGTGCAAAGTATTTATCATGAGGATGAGAACGATAAAATGCATCGATGTGATTCTGACACTCTGTCGGCGTCACACTGTTTTTCGCCATACGTTCCAACGGAATTATCCCAAAGGGTTCACAGAGAACCGCTCTATTGTTATCTAATAATTTTAACTCTCCATTATTTTTGATAGAAGTCAGCACTCCTACCGTACTATCACCATACAGACGGGTGAAAAGATGGAGGAGAATCAGAAATCGGATAAAAATTGTTTCATTTTTACTCATTCGTTAAATATTTTCCTTTTTTTTAACTAGTTTTAGAAATATTTATAGGTCGAAACTTAAATTAACATCAAATTTTATAACATTATACAACTATTTTAACCCATTCCATCCTCTATTCTTAATCACAGGTTTCCCTGTACAGGGTAGCATACACCCCTTTTCTATTACTTTTTCTTAACTTATTCATTTAAGAAGGCAACACCATTGTTATCCTCTCCCCAGTACCCTAAAATTTCACATTCCATTTCCGAGGTGCAAATTTGAGATTTTTTCCCCTATTATTTCTGTTAACACTATCCCTATTTGGCGATAGTATGACTCCCAAACAACTCCATGTATTACAAACCGTCCGTGATGTTGCGAAATCAATTCCCGATAAGAACGGTAAAACTTATGAAAATACGGTTAGTGCCATTTGTTTGACGGAGAGCAGTGCCGGAAAAAATACTATCGGAGATTTTAAACATAAAAAATCGTTTACGAAAGCGTCGTTGGGTGCCATGCAAATCCAAGTCGCTACAGCGCGACACGTCTCTAAAAATGTCAAAAGTTTACGTTGGCTCAATAAACTAAGCGACGTTCAATTAGCCGGCAGATTATTGGGTGATGTCAAACTGTCCGCCAAAATTGCAACCTATTATATTATTTTACTGCAAGAACAACGGCTCGACCATTTTTACGCTATCAGCGGATATAACGGAGGAACGACAAACCGTCCCTATTATAACCGTGTTATGAAAAATATGGATGTAGTCAATACACTCATCTCCTCCGGAAAACTCTCTTAATCTTTAAAGAATAATTTTCTTGTTGTATAATACTCTCAAATATGGGGGTAGTAACAGTATGAATGATGAAAAATTAAAAATTATACTTGCGCTTTTAAGCGGTATCGTCTTCAGCCTCATTTTTATCCTTCTCGCTTTTATCCTTCCGGTTAATGAAAAGCCGGTACAGAAAACCAAACAAAATCCTAAAAATCATCTCGAAAAAATATCACAAGAGCTCCGTAACCGCTAAATACCTCTTTTCATAAATCATCAGACAAGTCAATTAAAAACAACATAAAGTATGATATGATATTCAAATGCGCCTCCACATTCTAAGCAGAGGTTACCGTGAATAATAATCATTTATTACCGACATCGGCATCATTGGATCAGGAATTTCAGCGTCTCCAATTTGCAATCAGTTCTTCAGAAGACGGCATATGGGAGTACGATTTGGTAAAAAATACCACCTATGTTTCAAAGCGGTGGTTAGAGATTATCGGCTATGATGAAAACGAATACCACAGCTCAGTCGATGCCTGGAAGAAATTACTCCACCCGGACGATCGTGAACAGGCTTTCAACGTTTTATACTCTTCCATCGCCAATAAAGTTGATCATGCACAAACGGTTTATCGCGTTCGACATAAAAATGGAGATTGGTTATGGATCAAAGACCGTGCTAAAATCCTTTTTGACGCATCAGGAGAGCCCCTTAGAATTGCCGGTTTCCGGACAGATATTACAAAACAGATGCAACTTGAATCCCAAAATCGGGAGTTAGCTACCATCGTTCAAAATGCAACGATTGAAGTCTATATTGTTGATGTTGAAAATCTCAACTATCTTTATGCCAATGACGGAGCATTAAAAGCGTTGAACTATACCCTTCAAGAGCTGCAAACATTGAGCATAACCGATATCAATCCTGAATTGGCTCCCGAGCAGATCAATCTATTACAACAATATCTTAATACGATTAGTCCGGTAGTCACCAATATTTCACGACATCAAAGAAAAGACGGTTCTCTCTATCCCGTTCAGGCCAGTGTGCATAAACTTTCTTACCAAGGGCGTCCCGCCTATGTCATTTTTGCCACGGATATCACTCAACTCTCATTAGTACAAGAGCAGTTACGCCATTTGGCAACCCATGACTCCCTCACAGAACTTCCTAACAGGATATTATTTAACGACCGACTGGAGATGGCTATCAAAAAAAATAGCCGTGAATCAAAAAAAGTAGCCGTATTATTCATCGATCTTGACCATTTTAAACAGATTAACGACTCTTTCGGTCATCCGACAGGGGACAAACTTCTCGTTCTCGTTGCCCTCAAACTCAAAAGCCTTTTACGTGAATGCGATACTATCGCGCGGATGGGCGGTGATGAATTTAATATCTTGATCGACGGCATCAGCGATGTCCAGGTATTGGTTGATATCTCCGAAAAACTGCTGAATGCGTTTAAAGACCCTTTTTCCATTAATGGTCATCTTCTCTATACAACCTTAAGTATCGGTATCTCACTATCTCCCGATGACGGAACAAGTGCTGAAGTACTGATTAAAAATGCCGATACCGCTATGTATCGGGCAAAAAACGAGGGGCGAAATGCCTATCGTTTTTATGCGACGGAGATGGGCAATAAAGCCTATGAACGGGTTGTAATGGAGAATGCTCTGCGTTTAGCCCTCAAAGAAAATCAATTTTGTGTCTATTATCAGCCCCAAGTGGATATGCATCTTAATACATGGGTAGGGATGGAAGCCCTGGTACGATGGGTTCATCCGACTTTAGGGGTCATTTCACCGGCATCCTTTATCCCCCTATGCGAAGAGATGGGTTTAATACAGGAGATTGATTTTTTTGTTTTGGAAAACGTCATCAAACAACATATTTTATGGAAAGAAAATGGTCTGACCGCTCCAAAAACAGCCGTTAATTTTTCGGCAAAGACGCTCAATAATCATCTGGTTGCCAGAGAAGTGGAAGCGATAATGAGATTTTACCAATGCCACTCCGAATGTATTGCGATCGAAGTAACCGAATCGCAGATTATGAAAAATCCGAAAGAGGCTATTGAAATATTGAGTGAATTCAAAAAATTGGGTCTGGAGATTTCGGTGGATGATTTCGGAACCGGCTACTCCTCCCTCTCATACCTTAAACGGCTCCCTATCGATAAACTCAAAATCGATCAGAGCTTCATCCGTGATATCCCTTTGGACGAAGATGATATGACCATTACCAAAACCATCATCGGCCTCGCGCATAATTTGAAACTCAACGTCATTGCCGAAGGGGTTGAGAATAGGGAACAACAGACGTTTTTGATAGAAAACGGCTGTTCTTTAGGGCAAGGGTATTATTTTGATCAACCTCTTGATGTGGACTCCGTCACTCAAAAACTGCAATTAATGAAAAGCTATGTGATATAATATTTATCAATAAACTAGCCAGAAGAGGTCTTTCATGCTTAATCTCTCCACCATCAAAGGGAAACTGATCGCATTGATGATACTCAGTTTCATCACCTACACAACGTTAGGATACTTGGCGTATTCCAATAATAGCGATGCCAAAAAAACAGCTGAAAGACTGATTTTTTTAGCGGACATGCGTGCCAATAACAACGGTGCTCTTATGGAAATTCGAGGATATCAGATCCATCAGGATCAAGAGCGTTTGGATGGGTACCAGGAAAGAATCAGCAAACTCAAAGAGGCGATTGATAATCTCAAAGCGATTACCCGTTCACAAGAAAACAAAGATCGCTTATCCGCTCTGAAATCGGATGTAGACGCATGGGACAAAGTCAATCAACCCCGCATAGAAATGATACAAAAACATAAAGAAGAGATCAATACCGAAAGTTTCAGAACCTCCTCGGAGGGGGAGAAATTTGAAACCATAGTCAAAGATTCCGGTAATATGCATACTAAGTTGAATGACGATCTCCAGAGCCTGGTCAAATCGATGAAAGCTAAAAATTTACAAACTCTGGACTCCAACGCACTCATGGTTGAAATCATCGCTTTTTTCAGTGCCTCGGCCATGATGGGGATTTTCTATTGGATCATCCAAAATATCACCGGCTCCATCGCTCGGCTCGATGAGACGATTAAAATAGTCGCACAAAATCGTGATTTTACCTATAATACAGCCATTAAGGGGGATGATGAACTTGCCCATATGAGCCAAAAAGTCAATGACCTTGTTAATGTTTTACGACAGGCTTTCCAAGGAATCCGCTCCGCTTCCAGTGAAAATCTCTCTGTTTCGGCCGAGCTATCGGCTACAACACTCAGTATCGGAAAAGCCGCTGAAGAAGAAGCCCGCATCGTCATGCAGACAACAACGGCGTCCGATAAGATGAAAGAGGCGATGAAAGCTTCCGCCATCGAAGCGCAAACGGTCAGAAACAAAGCCATAGGGACTCGTGAGAATCTTCAAGAGGCGCAATCAGCACTTCACAACACCATCGAGCAGCTCTCTCTTGCGGTACAAATGGAGGGTGAGATTAACGATCGTCTCAATTCCCTCTCCCAAGAGGCATCACAAGTCAAACAAGTCCTCACCGTTATTGCCGATATTGCCGATCAGACCAATCTACTCGCACTCAATGCGGCGATCGAAGCCGCACGCGCCGGAGAGCACGGACGAGGGTTTGCCGTAGTCGCCGACGAAGTGCGTAAATTGGCCGAACGCACCCAAAAAAGTCTCGTTGAAACCAATGCAACCGTCAATATCATTGTCCAATCGATCAACGATATTACCGATCAGATGAATCATAATACACAGCGTATCGAAAGTCTTGTAGAGGCGTCCTCCGAAGTAAACCACCATACTGAAAATGCCGTGGAAGCTTTGGTCGATACCGTTAGTGCCATCGAAAAACTTTCCAATGACACCCAAACCAATGCCACAACGACTGAATCCATTATTCGCCAGATTGGGACGATCAATGAACTTTCCACATCGAATGCCCGCAGTGTTGAAGAGATTGCTGCTGCTGCGGAACACTTGCATCAAATGACGGAACAGCTTACCGCTCAAATCTCTGTCTTTAGAACTTAAGTATGGTAGACGATTCCCCGTTCAATCTGACGGGGAGAGAAGAGTAATTTTGCATTGCGATGATCATCTGCATGACCGATAAGCAAATAGCCGTGCAGGTGCGCTCTAAAGCGTTTTAAGAGTTCGCTGTTTTTTGAAGCGTCAAAATAAATCATCATATTACGGCTAAAAATAACGTCAAACATCCCCAACCGGTTCCATAAAGCATCGTCAAAAACATTTCCGACCAAAAAGCGTATCGTAAATTCCGGAAACGGGCGTATTTGGTAATATCCATTTTTCACACTGAAATTTCGTTCCACTACCGTGTGCTCCAACGCATGAACCGAACGCGATGAATATTCCCCTCGATTCGCTTTTTCGATCATTTGCTCCGATAGGTCGATCCCAATAATCTCTATCGGACGGAATAATTGTTTTGACAATGTTGCAAGACGCAAAGCGATCGAATAACTCTCCTCTCCGCTCGAACACGGTGCCGACAAGATCCTAATCGGTTTCGTTGATCCGAATTGATCGATTTCCGGAAGAATAGTGTTTATGAGAAAATCGAAATGGTGAGCTTCCCGTTCAAAATAGGTTTCATTAGTTGTTATCAACGTTATAAGTGCCGTCGGCAGCTTTTCAGTCGCTTCAGGGATCTTCCCCCCCTGATCCATATAACGGCCTATCCGGTCACGGTCAGTGGCGCGGGAGAGGACAATTCCCGTTTCTTGTTCTATCCGTGCCAATAAATCTGAAATTAACGTTTCCCTGCTCATTGGGCAAACCTTATCATCGCTTGGGATATCTCCTCTACAGAAAGTACGGCACTTGCCCCGTTTCGCTCAATTGCCCGACCCGGCATTCCGAATACGGCTGAACTTTGTTCATCCTGACAAATACTCGTTCCGCCAAGCGCTTTAATCCTCACCATTCCTTCAACACCGTCATCACCGATACCGCTTAATAAGATGGCCAAAATAGAGGGAGGTGCATACATTTCGGCCGCACTGATCATCATATCATCGACACTCGGGATAAAATCATTCCGAATCCCTTCCGCTGTTTGACGGATCACGCTGCAGTCCCCTTCTTGCATAAACTTTAGATGAGTGCCCCCGCGTGCAACGATGATCGTTCCCCCTTCGACTTTCAATCCATCCATGGATTCTACAACGCGGTTTGCCGTACATGTTTGAAGACGAGATGCAAATGAGTGTGTAAGCTCGGAAGGGAAATGTTGTACGATACAAATAGGCGATGAAAACTTCTGGGGTAATGAACTGATGAGTTTTTCTATGATTCCCGGGCCGCCTGTCGATGCGCCGATAAGAATTATTTTAGAGGTGATCAGAGCGTTCATCATGAGCCGTTTCCTGTAAATTTATCATTATACCTCAATCGTTCCGTAAGAATCAGATACTTAAACTTCATTGTTAGCTATTGAATCCTCCCCTATTTTAATTCAAACCATGATAGAACAGCTTATCGGATCGAAAATTCATCCTAAGGGAGTTTTCATGAGACGTATTATTACCATCTACACTGAACATAAAAACAGTGTCCAATTCTATTTACGAACAACCGTAGTCAATTTTACCCCATTATCCAGTCAGGAAGCGGACATGAGACGTTTTTTTGAATCGGAACAAGCGGCCGAGGTGGTCTATTTAGTCAATAAACATTTTATTCAGTCTACTCCGAGTCTCGGCCGTCTTTACACCGATGAAAGCCGTAACAATGCCGATAAATCGTTTTATTTCAAATGGGTCAGTTTTAAAGAAGAACCGATCCATATCAGTAATCCGTATCTCCATCATGTTACGGGCCGTCCTACCCTAACGGCAGTCAAACAAATGGATGATTCGTATTTTGTTGCCGATTTTGACATGTTGAAACTGCTTGAAGAGCTACGTCTTATTGAACATAACAGTGCTTTTGAAAAAATCAATATTTTTGTCATGGGAATCGGAGGTTTATTGTTAGGGATAGTTGCTTTTTTTTTAATCCTTTATGGGGCTTATGTATTTTTTTGTATGTTGATTGATACGCATCAAGGCGAAGCGTTGATGCATGAAATTTTTACCTCAATCATCTCTATTACCATAGGTTTAGCGATTTATGATTTGGCAAAAACACTGATTGAAAGCGAGGTTCTGTTTAAAGCCTATGACTATGGAAATCATTTGCAAAGCAAAATACTGAGTAAATTTTTAACCTCAATTATCATTGCCCTTTCAATCGAATCCCTCATGGCTGTCTTCAAAATAGTCCTGGATGATTACGGAAAATTGATCAATGCTTTTTATCTCATTATCGGTGTCACACTCTTAATCGTAGGAACCGGTTTTTATAATTTTCTATCCGATAAAAATCGCTCGGAAAACACATAGTGTCTCTTTAAGCAGTCCACCGTTTATAGGTAAAGTTTTACACACTCTCGAGTAAAGGGGTTATCATAGAATCATAGGACTCCGTCTCAAGAGGCAGGCCTATTTTCATAATCGTTCCTTTCCAAACCTATCGAGGAACCTTTACATATTACTGATGATTTAATCTTGAAAAGCATGGGATATTCTCTTCGCAAAAAAGGATAGATTTACCCCTATTTACCGGGGGATCAGCTTATACACTGCGAACCTGATTACGACCGGATTTTTTCGCTTCATAAAGGGCACTGTCAATTCGTCCGATATTTTCATGAACGCTGTGCTGAGGAGAGAGTTCCCCTACTCCGATACTGACGGTAATAAAATTATCCGACTCAAAAACATGTTTTTCAATCGTGCTTCGAAGGTTTTCGGCCGCAATTTCTGCCTGATGCATTACCGTATGGGGGAGTATGACCATAAATTCTTCTCCTCCCCATCGTCCGATTACATCGGTCTGGCGGAGAGTGGTTTTGAAAATACCTGACAATTGCTCTAATATTCTGTCCCCGCTTTGATGCCCCTGGGTATCGTTAATAAATTTAAAATGGTCAATGTCAATGATCATAACACTGGAGTGGTAATTTGGATAGCGATCTATTTTGCGCTGTTCTTCGATCAGTTTTTCATCGGTTTTTTGTCGATTATACAATCCCGTAAGTTTATCCGTAATGGAAAGGATCAAGAGTTTTTTGTTATACCGTTTAAGGATAAAATAGCGCCATGTAAATGCCAATACCCCCAAGACTACAAATCCGAAAATCTTCCATATAAATAAATTTTCTACCCACGATACCTGTTCGATCGTCGACGTCCAGCGATTATAAATTTTTTGCATTGCCGCATCGTCCATTTGGCGGACAAGCTTTTCAAAAATCATTCCGGCAATCGGCTCATCGTTACGGGTAGCAACACCCAATTCTACTTTTTCATCCAATCGCGAAGAGACTTTTAAAACACCCGTATACTCTTTCTGGATATACGACGAGATCACAATCAGGTTATCAATGTAACCGTATAATTCTCCGTTTTCAACTTTTCGTAATCCCTCTTTGACGGTTTTTACCTCAACAATTTTCAATTCGGGATAGAGCGTTTTGAGTTTTTCGGTGATGGCATACCCTTTGACTGCGCCGAGTTTTTGGGTTGTGAGTGTCGTAATGTCTCCGATGAAAGGTTTTTCCATGGTCGTTGCCATAACCAGGGGAAGCGTAATATAGGGAGAGGTAAAATTGAGATAGGTCAAGCGCCTCGGCGTCGCCGATGCCAGAGAGAGGATATCGCATTGCCGATTTTGCGCCAGATAGAGAGAATTGTCCCAAGATTCCGATTGAACCAATTCTATAGGCACACCGAGCTTTTGCTCAAATATTTTCATGACATCGGCAGCGATACCGATATGTTTCCCATTACGAATGGCTTCAAAAGGGAACCATTCCGGATCGACACACATCGCTATCTTTTTCTTTTCATTAAGGTAGGCTTGTTCCTCCGACGTCAGCTGCAAACTGTTTTTGTTGCTGGCTACAACATCGCGAAACAAAAAATGCCCTAATTTCTGATCTTCACGTATAATCCCCGCGCGTAAAAGCTGTTTAAAAAGGCGGGTTGTCATCTCTTCATTCGTCTCACCGACCCCGTATAGATCGGTCATCATCAGTTTTTTAATGACTTTTGCTTCATAAGCCAAAGCTTCCTGAGATTTTTTAACACGGTATTTTTTTATCAGTAAATCAATAATCTCTCCCGGATGATCAAGTGCGTATACCCACCCCCGGTTTGTCGCTTCAATGAATTTTTGGGTTCTCTCAGGATGTTCAATCGCCTCTTGTTGAGACGTGAACAGGTTACCCGCATTCATCACGAATCCATATTCAACGGGGTCGATGATGTCATACGGGATATTCAAACGATCCAGATCATAAAGCTGATTGGAGCGATAAGCGCTCATCGCAACTACGTCACCTCTGATAAAGGGTTCGATGGTAAACGTGTGATCGATAAAATGGGAATTAAAAGGGGTGATACCGAAATGGGTCAATAAAAGGGACAAAGAGCTGTGTTTTAATTCATTTTGCGTCCCCATGATCGTTTTTCCGATTAAATCTGCCGGATTTTCGACCCCTTTTCGGGATACTAAAACCAGAGGAGAATGCTGTAAATAGGTGGCCATGATCACAATCGGCTTTATTTTGCCGTTTTCGACCACGATACTGCTGTTATAAATACCGTAAGTGCTTTTTCTCTCTAAAACATC